>JBEKMO010000061.1:0-31752 GCA_050008465.1 Bryobacteraceae bacterium | reverse complement strand
GCGGCGCTGGTGCCGAAATCCGAGCTGGACGGCGAGATGGGCGAGGCCTCCGTGGGCTTACAGGCGCGGCTGATGTCGCAGGCGCTGCGCAAGCTGACGGGCATCGTTTCCAAGTCCAACACGTGCCTGATTTTCATCAACCAGATCCGGGAGAAGATCGGGGTGATGTTCGGCAACCCCGAGACCACCTCGGGCGGGCGCGCGCTGAAGTTTTACGCCACCATCCGCGCGGATATCCGGCGCATCGCGGCCATCAAGGAAGGCGATGCGGTCACCGGGAACCGCACCAAGGTCAAGATCGTGAAGAACAAGGTGGCGGCGCCGTTCCGCGAGGCCGAGTTCGACATCATGTACGGGCAGGGGATCTCGCGGGAAGGCGACCTGATCGACCTGGGGGCGGCGCAAAACCTGGTGGAGAAGAGCGGATCCTGGTACAGCTACAAAGGCGACCGCATCGGCCAGGGGCGCGAGAACGCCCGCCAGTTCCTGAAGGACAACCCGGACGTAGCGCAGAAGCTGGACGCGGAGCTGAGGCAGGCGCTGGGGATGGTGCGGCCGGCGGCCAACGCCAGCCCGGTTCCCGAGGCCTCGCCGCGGCCCGCGGCGGCACCGGCGAGAACGCGGTAACAGCTTGTAGCCTGTGGCTTGTGGCCTGTGGATCGCAAGCCACGGCGCACCTGCTGTCGCCCCGAAGAGCGCAAGCCGGGGCGCCGGCGCGGGACCCACAGGCCACAAGCCACGTGCCACAGGCCTCTTTTTCCTGAGATTCCCCGCCCCCGCACGCCACGAATCCTTCATGGACCCGAAAGAGCGCCAGCGCGCGATTGACCTCACTCTTGCCAACCTGGACAAGCAGTTCGGCCGGGGCTCGATTCTCCGCCTCGGCTCGAGGAACGTGATTCCGGTCACGGTGATCTCGAGCGGATCGATTTCCGTGGATGCGGCGCTCGGGGTAGGAGGTTTCCCCCGCGGACGGGTGGTGGAGATCTTCGGGCCGGAATCCTCGGGCAAGACCACGCTGGCGCTCCAGGTGGTGGCGGAGGCGCAGAAGGCCGGCGGGACGGCTGCCTTCATCGACGCCGAACACGCACTGGATCCGGTGTATGCGCGCAAGCTGGGAGTGGACACGGACAACCTGCTGGTGTCGCAGCCGGACTACGGGGAGCAGGCCCTGGAGATCACCAGCGCGCTGGTGGCCTCGGGCGCGGTGGATGCGATCGTGATCGACTCGGTGGCGGCGCTGGTTCCCAAGGCGGAACTGGAGGGGGAGATGGGCGACAGCCACATGGGCCTGCAAGCGCGGCTGATGTCGCAGGCGCTGCGCAAGCTGGCCGGGTCGGTGTCACGGACCAACACCTGCCTGATCTTCATCAACCAGATCCGGGAGAAGATCGGGGTGATGTTCGGGAATCCGGAGACCACCACCGGGGGGCGGGCGTTGAAGTTCTACGCCTCGATTCGGGCGGACGTGCGGCGCATCGGCTCGATCAAGGAAGGCGACGGCGTGGTGGGGAGCCGCACCAAAGTGCGGATCGTGAAGAACAAGGTGGCGGCGCCGTTCCGGGAGGCGGAATTCGATCTGATCCACGGCGAGGGCATCTCGCGGGAGGGCGACCTGCTGGACCTGGGCGCGGCGCATGGGCTGGTGGAGAAGAGCGGGTCGTGGTTCAGCTACCGGGGCGAGCGCGTCGGGCAGGGGCGCGAGGCGGCCCGGCAGTTCCTGAAAGAGCACGCCGAGACGCGCGAGCGGCTGGATGCGGAGTTGCGCAGGTTGTTGGGACTCACCACAGCGGAGGCCGGCGGGGAGAGCCCGACGCTGCAGAAGGCCGCGGCGGCGGGCTGAAAACACTCCCCGGGCTGAATGTTTTGAGCCACGAGCCCCGTTTTCCGGCCTTGCGGCGGGGGGTGGTGTAACGAAATGCCCGAAAAATGGGCTTTCCGTGCACATTTCTCTTTACATCGGGCGTCCGATTCCTTATGATCGACTTGACTCGTTCCTATTCGGAGCGCGGGACAGCAATGTTTCCGGGGTTCGGACGGGGCGAGCCTCTGTTGGCAGAGTTCAAATCGGGAGGATTCTGAAGAGAAGGCTATGGCCGAAGTCAAACGCATGACGCAAACGCAACTGGTGAAAGAGCTCGCCGGCAACCTGGGCGTAAACAACAAGGTCGCCAAGCAGTTCGTGGAGTGCTACGCGGCGGTTGCCATCCGCGAAACCAAGAAGAACGGGGTGTTCGTGATCCCGGGCATCGGGCGGCTGGTTCGGGTGGAGCGCAAGGCTCGCATCGGGCGGAATCCGGCCACCGGGGAAGCGATCAAGATTCCCGCGAAGAAAGTGGTGAAGTTCCGGGTCGCGAAAGCCGTCAAGGACGCGATCGTTCCACCGAAGAAGAAGTAGAACCGGGGCGGGACCGAAACCCGCATCTCCGAAAATAATGAACCCCGCGAGCGCCCTCGCGGGGTTCTTGATTTTGATGCCGAGATGATCCGCTCAAATTGCGAGCAGCCTCAGGAAGCCTTCATGCCTGCTTCTTCTCTTCGGGCTTTTCCTCGCCCTTCAAAGCGGTCTTGAAGTTGCGGATACCTTCACCCAAGCCTTTCGCCACCTCAGGGATCTTCTTTCCACCGAACAGGAGAACGGCGACGCCCAAAATGACAAGAAGCTCCGGCAAGCCAATGGACCTCATGGCGGCCTCCTTTGCTGCCTCCATTGTATCAGACGGGGGTTTGTCAAGCGGAGGAGGCTTGTGGCATGTGGCTTGTGGCGAGTGGGTCCGGCGACGGTGGGATGCGCTGCGCGGCGGGGGGCGAATCGGTCTGATAAAATGGGTATCCAGAGCTCGCGAGATGCCCTTTCTTGAGAACCAGTTTGAGAAGAACGTGCTGGTCACCTCGGTGGACTACGTGTTCAACTGGGCGCGGAAGTCGTCACTCTGGCCGCTGACGTTCGGACTGGCCTGCTGCGCGATCGAGATGATCGCGGCCAGCGCGGCGCGCTTCGACATCGCCCGGTTCGGGGCCGAGGTGTTCCGCCCGTCGCCGCGGCAGTCGGACCTGATGATCGTGGCGGGCACGGTGACCCTCAAGATGGCCCCGGTGCTGAAGCGCCTCTACGATCAGATGCCGGAGCCGAAATGGGTGATCTCGATGGGAGCGTGTTCGAGCGTGGGCGGCCCTTTCAACACCTACGCGGTGCTGCAAGGCGTCGACAGAATCGTGCCGGTGGACGTTTATGTGGCGGGCTGCCCGCCACGGCCCGAGAACCTGTTCTACGCTTTGCTGAAGCTGCAAGACAAGATCGATCACATGAGCACGCTGGCGCGGCGGCCCACCGAGGTCCGGCTGGACGAATCCATGCTGGAAGATTTCCAGAAGCAGGTCATGATCGCCCAGATCCAGCATCCGGCGTGAAAGCCGCGGGCGATCGAGTGTTCTACAAGGATCGACAGCAGGTCTACCGGGTCGCGGAGTTGGAGCGCCATGGGTGGCTCGAACACGGGTTCGGAACCCGCGTGTCGGAGGGCTGGCCGCCCGAGCCGGTGGTCCGGCTCCGGCAAGTCCATTCCAGCATCTGCCTGTGCGCGGACGACCCGGCGGGCTTCGAGGGGACGGGGGACGCTCTGATCTCGAACACTCCCGGCCGGTACCTGAGTGTGTGGACCGCCGACTGCATCCCGATCCTGATAGTGGATGAGCGGTTAAGGGCGATCGCCGCCGTGCATGCCGGCTGGCGAGGCACCGCAGAAGGCATCGCCGCGAGGACCGTGGATGCGCTCGCCGCCCGGTATTCCAGCCGACCGGAGGATCTGGCCGTGGCCATCGGGCCGGGCATCTGTGGCAGGTGCTATACCGTGGGAGCGCAGGTGGCCGCCCGATTCCAGACCTGGTTTCCGGAACGGACCGACCTGGACCGGGCGACTACCGTCGACCTGGCGGAAGCCAACCGCCGGCAGTTGGAGGCAGCGGGGATTTCGGGGGGCAGGATTTACATGGGCGCGCCGTGTACTTCCTGCCACAGTGCGGAGTTCTACTCCCACCGGCGAAGCGGAGGGAAACCCGGGCGGATGATCTCGGCGGTGGGCGTTCGGGCTTGACCCGGGTGGGGAATTTGTTCCGAGACACGAAGGGCGCGGGCATCGGCCCGCGCCCCCGGCCAGTTTACGCGGCGTTCATCAGAAGGCTTTCGAGAGTGTCGGTGGCCTCGCGCTCGTGGCGATCGGCGGCTTCCTGACAGCGGATACAGAAGGGCGCCCAGGGCACGGCAGCCAGGCGCTTGGGGCTGATGTCTTCCTCGCAGTGGGCGCAAACTCCGAACGAACCGTCGTGGATGCGGCGGAGCGCAGCCCTTACGTTGCGCAACAGGTTGGACTCCCGGTCCAGATTGCGGATGGCGAGCTCACGCTCGGCGGCGCGAGTCACCTCGTCGATGGCATCCGGGCTCTTCTCGATGGCAATCTCGTCGCGGCGGCGCAAGATGCTGGCCAGGTCGGCCTGCTTGGCCTCCAGGATCTGGCGAAACTTGGTCAACTCGCTCTTGGTCATGGTCTCCCCCTCCTCGTTACATTAACATTGCTCAATTATTATCGAAGCTCTCTCCAGTTGTCAAGCCCAGTATAAGACGCGAAACATGATCGAAAAAGTTCCATAAAATCATCAGCTACAGGCGCTCAGATCAGCCACCCACCTGGTGGTGGTGACCGAGGGTCGTCCTCTCGAGGCCATTTGCAGCTCCATACTCAACTAAGACTCGAACTGAGCAATTTCGGTTCCAAAAAAGTCGCAGTGGCACCTCACTCCACAAGTTATTATTTGACGCCGATGTTCTCCGGAAGTTTCACATCGACGCGGAAAAATTTTCCGGCATAGGCGAAAGCCTGGGGAGGCCGCTAGTTAGGATGAGGGGCGGGGGGTGCCAGGAGGGTAGGCCGGGGCCTACTCCCGAATCTCAAAAGTCCCAAAGCTGAGGCCCAATTCCCGCCGGTCGGGAGGATCGGTGAAGGTGCGATCGACCTCCACAAACACTTCAACACGTTGTTTTCCAACAAGTTCCGGAGGAAGCTTCAGGACCAGATGAAACGGTGCATCGCCTTTGGAGAGCTGGAGAACCTCGAGCAGCGCGCCGTCGACACCCACGGAAACCCGCAACGGGCGGCCCGCTACCTGCGCGGCGGGGCAATACCCCGACACATGAAGCTTCTCGGCGGCGGTCCGGGGCCCGCCCAGGCGAACGGTGGCGCGCCGCGGCATCCAGCGATGCCCAGACTCCAGCCTGTACCAGGACGGGCCGAGCTGCCGGGCGAAGGCGGCCTCGCCCACCTCCACGCGTCGCGGCTCCTCGGGGTTCCAATGACGCCGGGCTTCCACGAAATAGGACAGGGTGACGGCGCGGAGCCGGCCGGCATCGAGGGTGTATACGACGGCGCGCTGTTTCGCCAGCAAATCCAATAGGATAGACGGAGGAAGCACGAAATCCGAGACTTGCCCCCACTCGGGATGAGGCAGGATATCGGCGACCGCCTCGGGCGCCAAGTACACGTCGGAAACGCCGACCAGACGGAAGGGCCTGGAAAACACGCCGGCCCAGAAGAGCTCCGAGCCGATCCCGGTCAGGACAATCGCCTTGCCGGGATGGAGTTCGCGAACCCGCCGCACACCCCACACCAGCGTTCGGACGGCGTGGCTGCGTTGGACCAACAAGCGCGTCTCGATCCTGCCGCCGAGGATGCCCGCCGCGAGGTACACGCCGGCCAGCGCCAGACCCAGCCCCTTGACGTACCAGCGCTCGCGGAAAGCGCATTCGAGCGCCAAGGCCGCCAGCCACGCCAGGCCGGCGGTCGGCAGGGTGAGGTAGTGGCTGCTGAGGTGGTCCCGAAGCGGGAGCACGGGCAGGAGCACGAGGATAAACCAGGCCAGCGGCAGCAGAACCGGCCATTGCCGCTGGCGCACCTTCCAGGCGACGAAGAGGGCCAGCGGCGCGGTCAGCAGCAGGGTGCCGGCGATGCCCACCCAACCCGGCAAGCCGGTGAGGAGCAGACCGAGGCGGGTCGGTCCCAGCGCCCATTGCCAGTAGGTCCAGAGAGTTCCGAGGATGGAGGCGTCGAAGTGTCCGACATAGGCCGGGCCAGCGGACTGGACCGGAGCCATCCAGAAGTGTAGCAGCGCGTAAGCGGCGGAGACCAGGAACATGGGCGCGGTCTTGCGCAGATAAGGGCGGGCACAGCACAGGGCGTAGGCGGCCGCGAGGGCTGGGTAGACGGCATTGATCTCGAGCACCCCGAACCCGAGCAGGAAGACGACCCACTGCGCGGCGAGGAATCGCCGCTGGCCGGCTTCGGTGTAACGGACAAAGCAATAGAGCGCCAGCAGTAGGAAGGAACCGCACAAGACCTGGTTAAAGGCGGCGGTCCAGGACATGGCCATGGCCAGGCCGCCATTCACCGCCCACAACGTGGGCGCCAGGAACCCGGCCAGCCGGGACCGCGTGACTCGGCGGACCAAGAGGCCGAGCAGGACCAAGTTCGCCGCCTGGGTCAGAAAGACCGCGGCGCGGAAGGGGGTCGCCCAGAGGCCGAAGATCCCGTGGATAACCAGGAAGAAGGCGCGCTCGCTCAAGGGGCGGATGGTACCCTGGGCCATCGGTTGAAACAGGGCCCGCAACAGCGTGGGAACGTCCTGGACGGAGGCGCCGAGCCCCAGCCAGGCGAAGTCGTCCTGCTGGAACCAGGCCCTCAGCCCCTGCCAGTAGAGGGCCAGGCAGACGAGGGGCGGTGTGACCCAGCAGGCGATGGTCTGTGCGCGCTTCATGGAGTCCTATCCAGTCCTAAGGGGGCAACCGGGGACAGCCCGGGCCGTCCCTACAGCGGACGGCCTAGGCAGTCCCTCGGTTGCGGAGTGGCGTCATGGGCAACCGGGGACAGCCTGGGCCGTCCCCACGGCGGACGGTCGAGACAGTCCCTCGGTTGCGGAGTGGCGTCGTGGGCAACCGGGACAGGCTGGGCCGTCCCTACGCATATTCTCAGCAGCTCCTTAGAATGGTACCATCCAGTTCCCAGCCGCTCGTGGGATAATACGTTTTCTTCGGCGCCGCCCCTCATGACCGACGAAGCCAAGCCAGTCCTCATCCCCGAACCTCCGGCCGCGGACGTTGGCGGCAGTCCTCGGGCAGCCTGGTTCGCGGTCGCGCTTTGCCTGGTGTTTTTCATGCAGGGCCTGGTTTTCATCCCTTACGCCGGCATACAGACCGACGAGGCTCTGTTTGGGATGGGTATCTACAAGCCGATCTACGCCGAGCACATGGCCTGGGTTTTCGGCCACGACGTGCCGACCATGATAACGAGCTACATCGGCGCGCTGAAGACGTGGATATACGCCGTCATCTTCCAGGTGTGGCCGCCGTCGCCGTTTTCGGTGCGAGTCCCGGTTTTGTTGGCGGGGACATTGACGGTTTGGCTGTTTTTCCTGCTGCTGCGGGATACGGCGGGGATACGCGCGGCGCTGGCGGGTTGCGCGCTCCTGGCTTTCGACACCGTGTTCCTGCTGACCACCACGTTCGACTGGGGTCCGGTGGCTTTCCAGCACCTGTTGCTGGTTTCCGGGATGTTGCTGGTCACGAGGTTCTACAAGTGGGGGGGACTGATCAACCTGGGCGCCGGGTTCTTCCTGCTGGGCCTGGGGCTGTGGGACAAAGCGCTATTCGTATGGATGCTGGGCGGCCTCGGAGTGGCGACGCTGACGGTGTTCCCGCGCGAGTTGTTCTCGAAACTCTCGCGGCGGAACGCCGGTGTGGCGTCGATTTGTTTCCTCGCCGGGGCGTGGCCACTGGTGGCTTACAACAGCATCAGCGGCCTGGAAACCTTCCGCGCCAATGCCCAGTACTCATCCGCCGAGCTGCACGCCAAGGTGGACCAGGTTCGTCTCAACCTGGAGGGGGGAGCGCTGCTGGGCTACCTGGTTCAGGACGACCCGGCGCCCCGGCCCGGCCGGCCCGAATCCGCGCTCGAGCGGGGGTCGGTGGCGCTCAGCGATTGGAGCGATGCACCGCGGGCAGGGCTGTTGGGAATCGCCCTGGTCCTCTCGCTGGCCCTGCTGCCGTGGTTGTGGAGCTCGCCCGCGCGCAAGCCGATGCTCTTTGCCCTGGTGTTCCTGGTAGTGACCTGGTTGCAGATGGCATTCACCCAAGATGTGGGAGGCAGCGCTCACCACGTCATATTGCTCTGGCCGTTTCCGCAGGTGGTGGTGGCGGTCGCATTCACGCGGGCGACGCGGGCGCTGGGCCGCGCGGCAGTCACGGTCCTGGCCGTGCTGATCGCCGCGGTGTGCGGCTCAAGCCTCTTGGTGACGAATCAGCACCTGGCCCAGCTTGTGGTGCGAGGCCCCACTACCGTGTGGACGGACGCCGTTTACCCTCTGGCGGAATACCTGGCGCAGCTTCCCGTCAAGCGCATCTACGTCATGGATTGGGGGGTGATCGACTCGTTGCGCCTGCTGGGCCGGGGTCAGTTGCCGCTGTGGGTCGACAGCGAGGAGGCCGCCAAGGAGAAGATGGATGAGAACGACCTGGAGATAGTCGACGAGATGCTCGCGGCCGAGGAGGCGGTCTTCCTCGGCCACACCGAGGGGAACGAGGAGCTCAAAGGCCGCAGCGCGCGGTTTGCGGCCGCGGCGGAATCGGCGGGCTACCGCAAGCAGGTACTGCGGGTGATCGAAGACGCCCGGGGCCGGCCTATCTTCGAGGTGTACCGCTGGGTGGGAGCGGGCTCGAAACCCGCCGCTGCTTCGGGTCCAGCGCAATCCTCCTGACGATAATCCCCAGTTCGCGGGTCTCGATCTCGCCGGAGGGCAGGAACTTGTCCAGGGCGAAATCGATCTTCACCGGACCCACCGCGAGGAGCGTAGCGGGGACGTCGCGGGAATAAGTGCAGAGTCCCGTCCTGCTGTAGGTCTCCGGAGCCAGCGCATAGCCTTCGACCACGGCCGAGAGCGTAATCGTCTTGCGGCGCGAGATCACCGGCTCGGGGGCGGTGAACTCCAGAACCAGCCGCGCGCCCTTCCGCACCGCGCCCGCGGGCGGCTGGAGAATCACCGAGAACTTCCCCATGGTCCAGCGCCAGGCGCCGTTCTCGATGTCATAGAAGCCGTTCAGGAGTTGCGCGGCGCCGCGGGGATCGTTGGCGGCCAGGGCGCTCAGCGGGGGCTGGTTCTGGTCCTCGATGGTGTCCACGCGCGGCTGCCGGCGGTGGCAGGCGGCGGGAACGAGGGCGATCGCGATCAGGATGGGGATCAGTCTGCGCATTTTTCCACCTCGACCAGACAACTGTAGAAGGCCGGGCCGCCGCCGGCGTCGGTCAGGCGGTCCGACGTGAGCGCGTTCACGTTGCGGCCATCCGGCGCCAGTTTGCTCCAGCGCACGGCCCTGGCGCAAACCACGCCCGGGGCCACCGACCCATCGATGCGCGCGGCCAGCACGCAGCTTCCCCGATCATTGTAAACGCGGACACGGTCTCCCGCCGAAATGCCGCGCGAGGCAGCATCGTTTTCGTGAAGGGAAACCAGCGCGGTCTGGGCGTCCACCTCGGGACGGCAGCCAAACGTCGAATTCATGCTGTCGTCGTTCTTCGGGGAGATCAGCTCGAGCGAATAGCGGCCGGCGCCGCCGCCCAGGCGGGACTCCACAGGCGGTGTGTATTCGAGCGTCTCCGCGCCGAACTCGCACTTCCCCGAGGGTGTGCCGAAGCCGCCCTGGGCAAACGGCAGAAACGGCACGGGGAGCGCCAGGCGAACGGAGCGTTCGCGCTCCAGTCTCTCCAGCGTGATGCCGCGGAGGAACTCGTGCGGGGAGTCGAGCAGCGCGCGGATCATGTCATCCTCGGAATCGCGAAAGCAGGGGTCGTCGAATCCCATGCGCTGGGCCAGGAGGCGGAAGATTTCCACATTCGACTTGGACTCGCCAGGCGGGGTGAGGGCGGGGCGGGCGAGTTGCAGGTAGTAGTGGCCGTAAGCCAGGTAGAGGTCGGTGTGCTCGAGAAAGGTCGTCGCGGGCAGCAGGACATCGGCGTAGCCGGCGGTGTCGGTCTGGAACTGCTCGAGCACGACAGTGAACAGGTCCGGGCGGCGCAGCCCTTGGAGGACCAGGTTCTGGTTGGGCGCGATGGCCGCCGGGTTGGAGTTATAGACAACCAGCGCCTTGACCGGGGGATGGCGGAGTGCGGTAAGAGCTTTGCCCAGCTCGCTCATGTTCACCAGCCGCGCCTCGCGCGGCTGGAGATCCGGCCGCTCGAGGGCGCGGCGGTTGAGCGCGAAAGCAGCCGAAGTGGTTAGCAGCAGACCGCCGCCCGCGAGACGCCACGAACCGGTGAGCGCTGGCAGCAGCGAGATGGCGCGCACGGCCATGGCGCCGCGCTCGCTGCGCTGCACGCCGTAATTCAGCCGGATGACGGCGGGCTTCAGCGTGCCGTACTCGCGGGCCAGGGTTACGATCTCCTGTGGCGCGATTCCGGTGAGGGAGGCGACGCGCTGGGGCGGGTATTGGGCGACGCGCTCGCGGAGCGCCTCGAATCCCGAGGTGTGGCGCGCGACGTAATCGGCGTCGTAAAGACCCTCGGCCACCAGCACGTGCATGATCCCGAGAGCCAGCGCGGCGTCGCTGCCGGGATGGATGAAGAAGTGCTTGTCCGCGGCGCCGCCGGTGCGGTTCCTGACCGGGTCGATGGTATAGAACCTGGCGCCGCTGCGCCGGGCTTCGACGATGAACGGCCAGAGATGCGAGTTCGTGCCGAGGACGTTGGCGCCCCAGGCCAGGATCAGTCGCGAGTGGCGGAACTGCTCGGGCTCGGTTCCGTAGCGGAAGCCCAGCGCCGCGGAGAGGCCAGCGCCGCCGGCGGCGGAACAGATGGTGCGGTCCAGCCTCGAGGCGCCGAGCCGGTGGAAGAACCTGCGGTCCATGCCGCTGCCGTTGAGCAGACCCATGGTTCCGGCATAACTGTAAGGCAGCACGGCTTCAGGCCCGGACTTGGCGGCGATTTTCGTCAGTTCGCGGGCAATCCGGTCGAGCGCCTCGTCCCAGGAAATGCGCTCGAACCGGCCCTCACCTTTGGCTCCGACCCGCCTCTGAGGGTAGAGCAGGCGCTCGGGGGAGTATTCCCGCTCGAGGTACCGCGCCACCTTCCCGCACAGAAAGCCGCGGGTCACGGGGTGCTCAGGGTTGCCGCGCAGGCGCGTGGCTCTGCCATCCTCAACGGTCACCAGCAGCGAGCAGGTGTCCGGGCAGTCCAGCGCGCAAACCGAGTGGCGGAGGGAGGACACATCCGAATTATAGACCGCGGCATGGAGGACAATCCTCACTCCGGCTGGAGTTCGCGCCGATAAGAAGAGACGAGGGTATGCCACGCCCGCGCCATACGCTCGTGTTGGGAGCCGCACTGATGCTGGTTCTTGCCCCGATGCTGGGCGCGCAGAATCCCGCGGTGTGGCGTTCCTGGGACGTTTCCGACGGGCTGATCGAGTCGTTTGCGCGCGAGATCTCGGTGGATCCGAACGGCCACGTCTGGATTCGCCATGGCGATGTCAGCACGATGACGGAACTGACTGGATACGGAGCGGTGCGCATCCCCGCTCCTGGCTCCGAGGGGACGGTTTACAGCACGCGGGGCGGCCAACTGTGGATGCTGGCCACGACAGGTCTGGAAGAGTACCGGAGCGGGAAGTGGGTCACGCATCCTCTCGAAGAACTGGGCTACAAACTCGCCGCCTTCCCGGTCGCGGACGGCCTGGTGTTCATGCTGACGCCGGAGCGGCTGTTCGAGTACCGGGCGGCGAGCGGCGCGACGCGGGTCATTCTCGCGGCCGCGGCCGGCGGGATCGGGCGATTCACCGCGATGTCGGGAGGCCGCGAAGGCAGAATCTGGTTGGCCGGCGAGCGCGGATTGACCAAGCTGTGGAAGACAGCGGCGGGGTGGCGCGCGCACACTCTTCCGCCGCCAGGGATCGGAAACCTACAGACCCCGGTGGAAGGCGACGGCGGGGAGGTGTTCGCGGCCGGCACGCGGGAAGGACGCACCACTGTGCTGGAGCGGTTCGACGGCCGGCGCTGGCGGGAAATCGCGACCTCGGATCGCGAGGAACTGCAAGGTCTTCGAGGCGCCGACGGAGCGATCTGGGTGCGGCAGGGACACGCGTTGTTCCGGCTGGTGGGCGGCCGCAAGGAGCGGGTTGAACGCAAGGACATCCTCTCGGGGATGCTCATGAACACCGCCAGTGAACCGCAGGGCGCCCTGTGGCTGACGACGACGCAAGGAATCGCGCGCTTTGCACCTCCGTTGTGGAGAACTCCGGTCGAGGTTTCGGGAGTGGACTCCCTGGTGCACGCCATCCTGGAAGACAAGAAAGGACGTTTGTGGTTCGCCTGCTCGGAGTCGCTGGTCTCGCGGGACGGCGGGCGTTGGAGCGTGTATCCGCTGCCGAAAGGCGAGAGCACGAACACCTACAACACCACCGCGCTGTGTCTGCTGCCCGACGGACGCGTGGCCATCCACACGATGGACATCAGCCACATGCTGACCTTCGATCCCGAGCGGCGGAGGTTCGCCGAGGTACGGCATCCGGAGAACCGGCAGATCCTCATGATCGCCCCGCGCAGCGACGGAACGATCTGGGCGGAGGCTCGCGAATACACGGGTCCCTACCGGCTGGACGTATATGACGGGAAGAGCTTCCGACCCTATCTGGACCTGGGGGCGAACTGGGGGATCGCGAGTCTGAAATACGTCCGCGAGGGCCGGAAAGGCGAACTGTGGCTGGGAGGAACGGGAGGACTCGCGGTTTACCGCAACGGGCAGTATCGAATCGTCAGCACGGATCCCGACTACCAGGCGAGCGGCGCCTTTTCGGTTTATGACACGGCGGACGGCAGGGTGTTTGCGGGGGGCCGGGACAACCTGGTGGAGTTCGACGGCAAGTCCTGGAAGCTGGTCGAGCGCGGGCTGGACCGGGTGCGAAAGATCGTTCAAACGCGCGACGGATCGATCTGGGTGGCGTCGGGCACGGGACTGCACCGCTACAAGAACGGCAACTGGATCACGCACTCGATCGAGGAAGGCCTGCCTTCCCCGATCGTCTACAGCGTACACGAGGACCGCGAGGGGGTGATTTGGGCGGCCACCAGCCTGGGCATCAGCCGGTACCACCCCGAGGCGGACACGGACCCGCCGAAGACGCTGCTGGCCAGCGGGCAGAACCCCCGCGAAGTGCCACCGGGCGGCAGAGTGAGGTTCGTCTTCTCGGGCATCGACAAGTGGAAATGCACGCCCAGCGGGCGGCTGCTGTTCGCTACGCGACTGGACGGAGGCGTCTGGAGCCCGTCCCTGCCGGACCCGTTTCGCGCGTTCGATAAGCTCGCGGCGGGCAAGCACGTGCTGGAGGCGCGGGCGATGGACCGCAACGGAAACGTGGACCCGACGCCCGCGACTCTGGAGTTTGTCGTCCTGCTGCCGTGGTACAAGAACGCCGGCTTCCTGACGATTGCGGCTCTGGGTTCGGTGCTGATCCTGTTGCTGCTGGGAATGGCGGTATCCCACTATCGCAGCCGGGAACGGCTGATCGCGCAACTGAACCAGGCGAGGCTGGCGGCGGAGGCGGCGAGCCAGGCCAAGGGCGAGTTTCTGGCCAATATGAGCCACGAGATCCGCACCCCCATGAACGGGATCATCGGGATGACAGAGCTGGCGCTGGAAACTGTGTTGACGCCCGAGCAGCGGGAGAACCTGGAAACAGTGAAGGATTGCGCCGACCATCTGCTGCTGGTGCTGAATGACATCCTGGACTTCTCGAAGATCGAGGCGGGCAAGCTCGAACTGGCGCCGGTGGAGTTCAGCCTGAAGGATGCGATGGCGGACTCGCTGCACGTGCTGGGGTGGCGCACAGGGCAGAAAGGGATCGATCTGGCCTGCGACATCGCCGCGGATGTGCCGGATGTGGTGGTGGGCGATCCGGGCCGGCTGCGCCAGGTTCTGATGAACCTGGTTGGCAACGCGATCAAGTTCACCGAACGGGGCCGAATCATGGCGGGGGTAGCTCGGGAATCGCAGAGCGATCACCAGATCACGCTGCGATTCACGGTGGCGGACACCGGGGTTGGAGTGCCCCCGGGGAAGCAGGATCTGATCTTCGAGCCGTTCGAGCAGGCGGACCGGTCGGTGACGCGCAAGCATGGCGGGACGGGATTGGGCCTGGCGATCTCGACCCAACTGGTGCGAATGATGGGCGGGCGGATCTGGCTGGAGAGTCCCTGGGAGGGCGCGCGGACAGCCGGGGGCGGGCCGGGCAGCGCCTTCCACTTCACGGCTACGCTGGAGCTGCCGCCGGCGGAAACGGCCGGGCAGGCGATGGGCCCGGGCAGCGTCCCGGTGCTGGTAGCCGACGACAACGTGGCGAACCGGGCGGTGCTGGCGGGGATGCTGGCGCGGTGGGGAATGCGGCCAGTCGCAGTGGAAAGCGGGACGGAAGCGGCCGCTGCGCTTGCGGCGGCCGAGAAGGCTGGCAGCCCGTTTCCACTCGCGATCCTGGACTGCAACATGCCGGGCATGGACGGCTTCCAGGTCACGGAGTGGCTACGGGGGGCGCCCAGGCTATGCGCGAGCAGGGTCATCATCCTGACCTCGGCGGAGCGGCCCGGCGATGCCGCGCGCAGCCGGGAACTGGGCGTCGCCGGCTATCTCCTCAAGCCGGTGAAGCAGTCGGAATTGAAGCGTGTGGCCATGGCCGCGCTCAGCCGGGAGCAGCCCGCCCGCAATGCCGAGGGCAAGCCGGCGTCCGAGCATCCACTCCGTATCCTGCTGGTGGAAGACAATGCCGTGAACCAACGGCTGGCGCTACGGCTGCTGGAGAGGCACGGGCACTCGGTACTGGTCGCCAACGACGGGCTGGAGGCGGTGGCGGCGCTGGGGCGGGAGGTTGTGGATCTGGTGCTGATGGACATGCAAATGCCCAACATGGACGGGTTCGAAGCGACGGCCGCCATCCGCGGCCGGGAGCGGGAGGCGGGAGGCCACGTCCCAATCGTGGCGCTGACCGCGCATGCCATGAAAGGGGACCGCGAGCGGTGCCTGGAGGCGGGCATGGATGGCTATCTCTCCAAGCCGATCCAGGCGCAAGAGCTGTACGAATTGATCGAGCGGCTGCCCCGGGGAGGGTAGCCCGCGCTAGTTCTGACAACGGACCGCTGCCTGACGGGACTGTGAAAAAATCGCCTCGTGGCACCGAAGAGGACAAGCTAAAGCATGTCCCACGCGGAGAATCAACAGCTTGCAGCCTCTCGTGGGGCATGCTTCAGCTTGCCCAGCGATTTTTTCACAGTCCCTGGCGGTCGCGGCTCGGCTAGGATGTCCCGTACTTACGGGCGCTTACCGCGGCGCGTAGGGGGGTGCGGAGGCTAGTGCGGGGGCTGATAGTCTGGGGGAAACGCGGCTCCCTCGCCGAAGAAGAACTCCTCCATCTGGCGGAGCACGAACTCCTGCGCCTCCGGCGTGCCCAGGTTGAGCCGGTACTCGTTCATGATCATCTTCATGCGCTCGACCCAGATCTTCCAGGCCTCCTTGGACACGTTGTCGTAAATGCGCTGGCCCAACGGATGGCCTTCGAAAGGCACTTCCTCCAAACCGGGCATTTCACGCTGGAACTTCACGCAGAACACCGTGCGAGGGCCTGGCTTGTGCTCGGAACTCATGCTCTCCTCCAAATGGTCAGGATAGCGCAGGGGCCGTTCCCGCGGCGTGGGTGTTCCGGGCGCGGGTACGAGCGAGGTACTCGGAGAACTTGAGGGGCTCGGACGCGCCTTTCTCGAGGCGGCGCTCGACAGCGCGGCGGTAGCGTTGCAGGACCCGGCGCCGGTTGGCCGCGCCGAGATTGCAGTTCTGGATGTCGAGGAGCAGTTCGACCTCCCAGGGACGGAAGCAGGTGCGGGTGCTGGCGCCGTTTTCGAGGTCGCGCATCAGCCGGTTGAAGCGCGCCAGGATTCCTTGACTGTCTTCCACAAGGGAACTCTCTGTGGTACTTATCGGCAGGCGACAGCCGTTGCATGAGCACACCGCGTTGGGCGGCCCTTGTGCGCAAGGGCCTCCAGGAGATAGAATCACCAAGTCGGGGAGGAGAGCCGATGCTACTGGGCATGCCGGCCATAGGCGTTCGATTCGATATCGACAAGATGGGTGGCGGCTACTATGGGTTCGCGTGCTGGAAGATCTTCTGGCGCGCGATCGACCCTCCAGCGCTGGCGGGCGGGTTCCTTCACGAGGGGGACACGGCGGCCACGCTGGCGGGGCAGGAGAGGGTCTTCTGCCTGGCGATTCAGAGTTCTGAAGCAGCAGTCATCGACCGGGTGAGGACGGCGCTGGCGGCGAGCGAGGAATTCAAGGCGGTTTGCGCTTCTCCGATGTTTGTCGAGGGGCCGCCGTGCGCGAGGGAGCGGCTGCCCGAGGCAGGCAGGATAGACCTTTCCGGAGACCTGCTCGGGGACACCGACGCTTCCCGTTCGGCCCTCGGCGCGGTGCGAGAGGAGCGCGAGGCCGCCGCCCCGGCCAGACAAGTAACGCCTCCCGCAGTTCCCCGCCCGAGGCCCGCTTCCGAGCGTACCCAGAATCTTCCGAAGCTGTATTCCTTCGAGGAGCTGCGAACATTCCTTGGAAAGAGCTTCACTCCCAAGGAGTATCCTCCGAGTTGCGGAGTCATGTACTGGGTGACGCCGGAAGAACTCTGCGACATCGTAGAGGAATACGCCGACCTGCTCCTGGTGGAGTTCAGGGAGAGTTCTGGCAGCGCCTCGGAGGACATGTGCAGTGTCGGCCTGTTCGAGAAGCATCCCCCCGGCAGCCGTCCGATCGAACTCCAGGGTCTCTATCCCCTCGCGTCGGTCGAGGACGCCGCGCGGTTCGGCGAGGAGTGGCGTTCGGCTCCCGAATACGCCGAAGCACTTCCACGGCTGGCGGGAATCCGAGGCCGATACCACTTCAACTTCTGCAAGGGCAGTGAGAGTCCGCGATCCGAGCCTTTTCCCGCCGAGCAAGGCATTCCCCCGGAATCCCTGTGGAACGGCATCTCCGCGCGCCTGGATCGCGTCGGCGCCGAGCTGAAACGGGAAGCCGAGGAGCGGGAGCGGCGCCGGGCAGAAGAAGGTGCGAAGCGGCTTGGGGAAGAAGAGGAGCGGAAGAGGGTGGAATCCGCGCGGCGGGCGCGCCGGCAGTGCATCGTATGCGGGCTGCCCCTGGGCTTCTTCGACCGGCTGCGCGGCCGCGACTGCCATGGCATATGCGAGGAGGCCGAGGTGTAGGCGCGCACAGGCTGAATGCCTGCGCCACGGTGCAGAATCAATGAGTTTCAGGAGCCCGTGGCACGGACTTCAGTGTGTGCAGGACTTGGTAGGCCGGGACGGGGCGAGCAATGAAGAAACTGGCGATTGCGGTGATTCCGGGCGACGGCGTAGGGCCGGAGGTAATTGCGGCGGCGCGGCGCGTGCTGGAGTGCGCGGGCGCGAAGCACGCGATTGAATTCGGGTTCGAGGAGTTCGGCTGGGGCGCCGAGTACTATTTCCGGCACGGGCGGATGATGCCGGCGTCGGCGCTAGACGTGCTGCGCTCATTCGACGCCATGATTCTGGGCGCGGTCGGACACCCGGACATTCCGGACCACATTGCGCTCAACGGTTTGCTGCTGCCGATCCGGCGCGGGTTCGACCTGTACGCCAACGTGCGCCCGGCGGTGCTCCATGCGGGAGTGGAATCTCCGCTGGCGGGGTACAGGGCAGGCGACATCGACATGGTCGTAGTGCGCGAGAACACCGAAGGGGAGTACGCGCAGGTGGGCGGGTTCGTGTACCACCATCAACCCGAGGAGATCGCCATCCAGACGGCGGTGTTCACGCGGCGCGGGATCGAACGGATCGCGCGGTTCGCATTCGAGCTGGCGCGGCGGCGGAACAAGAGGCGGCGCGTGTGCTCGGTTACGAAATCGAATGCGCAGGGATTCGGGATGGTGCTGTGGGACCGGACGTTCGACGCCGTGGCGCAGGAATACCCGGACATCGAAACGGAATCGCTGCTCGTGGATGCCGCGGCGATGAACTTCGTGCGGCGGCCGGAGAGCTTCGACGTGGTGGTGGGGTCGAACCTGTTCGGCGACATTCTGAGCGACTTGTCGGCGATGGTGACGGGCAGCATCGGCCTGGCGGCCAGCGCGAACCTGGATCCGACGCTGCGCTCGCCCTCGCTGTTCGAGCCGGTCCATGGCTCGGCGCCGGACATCGCCGGAAAGGGGATCGCGAACCCGCTGGCGGCAATCCTGTCGGCGGCGATGATGCTGGAGCATCTGGAACAGGCGGAGGCCGCGCGGGCGGTGGAGGGCGCGGTGGCCGCGGTTCTGGCGGAGGGGAAAGTGCGAACGCCGGACCTGGGCGGGAGCAGCAGCACGCTGGAAGTGGCGGAGGCCGTCACCGCGCGGCTGGCATGAGCGGCGCCACCCGTCATAAACTGATTTCATGAAGATTCTACAGTCCGTCGCTATCAGTCTCATGATGCTGTCCCTCCCGGGCCTGGCCCAGCAGGGCGCCCCCGCCAATCCGCTGAGCTCCGAACTTCGCGGGGCGCGGGATTACGTCCAGAATTTGATTCTTCGCGCGGCCGAGAAGATGCCGGAAGAGAACTACGCCTTCAAGCCCGCGCCAGAGGTTCGCTCGTTCGGCCAAATCGTCGGGCACATCGCCGACGCGCAGTTCAGCCTGTGTTCCATGGTGAAGGGCGTGGCGCGCCCGGACGTGCAGGTGGAGAAGACCAAAACTACGAAAGCCGACCTGATCGAGGCGCTCAAAGAGTCCGACGCTTTCTGCAGTGGCGTCTCGGCGGATTTGACCGACGCCAAGGCCGTGGAACTGGTGAAGGTGTGGGGCCAAGAGCGTACGCGCTTGAGCGCGCTGTACGGGAACACCGGCCACGACATGGAGCACTACGGCAACCTGGTCACCTACATGCGAATCAAGGGTCTGGTGCCGCCCTCGAGCGAGCCGCGGCCGGCACCGAAAGCCAAATGAGCGTCGAATCCGGTGTGTTGGTGATCCATTGCAGCGACCCGCGCTACCAGACGGCGTTCCGCGACTTCGTGCGGATTCAGTTGGGGGTGGAGCGCTACGCGCTGCTGGCGGTTCCGGGCGGTCCGCAGTTGCTCGCGCCGTCCGAGGATCTGCCGAAGTTCCCCTGGGTGGGCTGGCAATGGGTGAGGTTTCTGGGCAAGCTGGGCCACGCGGCGCGGGTGATCCTGATCGCGCACGACGACTGCCAGTGGTACCAGGACGCGCGCTTCGCTCCAGCGCCCGCCAACCTGCGCGCCCGTCAGATCCAGGATCTCGGGGAGGTGTCGGCGCGGCTGCGGGAGCGCTTCGGCGATGCCAAGATCGAGCGGTACTACATTCGGCTGGAGGGCGAGGGGGCGGTCTTCGAAAGCGTGTAGTGACGCCACCGGGCGGATCAGCCCTTCAGATCGCGGAAGGCGTCTTCGATTTCGCGCTTGGTTTCCGGGGTGGCGGGAGTTAGCGGCAGGCGGGGCGGGCCGCCGTAGTAGCCATTCAGATCCATGGCGTGCTTGAGGCCGGGGATGCCGTAGCGCGTGGTGACCAGCACGGCGGCGCGGGCGATGCGGCTCTGCCAGTCGGCGGCGGCCTCGTATTCGCGCGCGCGGAAAGCTTCCCAGATGGCGATGGTCGCGTAAGGCGCCGCGTTGGCGAAGGCTAGCACCGCACCCACCGCCCCGACCAGGAACGAGGGGTAGAGCGTAGGGGCCGAGCCGACCAGCACCTGGAAGCCGGGCTTCACTTCCCGGATCATCTGCATGACTTTCTCCAGGCTGCCCGAGCTCTCTTTGATGGCGATGACGTTGGGATGCTCGGAGAGCGCGGCGACGGCTTCGGCCGGGATGTCCAGGCCGGTGGCCTGCGGCCAGTTGTAGATCATGATGGGGACCTTCGACTGGTCGGCGACGGAGCGGAAGTAGAGCGTCTGGGCGGCGGCGTTGTTCAGCAGGTTCTTGTAGTAGTGCGGGGTGCGCACCATGGCCGCCTGGTAGCCCATCCCGGCGGCGCGATTGGTGAGCGCGACGGTTTCGCGCACGCTCTCCACTCCCGTGCCGGCGATGAGCAGCTTCTCCGGCGCGGCGCACTCGGCCACCCACTCCCACATCTGGTACTTCTCCTCGGGAGTGAGCATGACGCTCTCTCCGGTGGAGCCGCAGACTACGTAGCCGGCCAACGCCGTCAGGTTCCACTTCTCGACGTTGTGGCGGACCTTGGCCTTATACAGCTCGCCTTCGGAGTTGAAGGGCGTCGTGATGGGAGGGAAGATTCCTTGGAGTTTCATGGTATTCGGAGTGGGGCAGGGGATCGGCCCTGCCCCGAAAACAAGCGGCTACTTCACCTTGAGGAAGATTACGATCATCGTGTAGAGTGCCAACGACTCGATGAGCGCCAGGCCCAGAATGAGGGCAAACTGGATGCGATCGCCGGCGCCCGGGTTGCGGGCCATGCCTTCGCACGCGGCCGCGACGGCCTTGGCCTGCGCCAGACCGCAGACCGCCGAAGCGATCGCCATGGAGAAGGCCGCGGTGATCCACAGCCAATAGTGATTGGGGTCCTTGGCCACGTCGGTGGTTTGGGCGAAGATGGGACTGGCGAGCACCAGCATCGCCAGCATGAGCAGCAGCAGTTTCGATTTCACTTTCGTATCTCCTTGGATGAATCTCGCTCCCAGTTGGTGGTTCCCGTCATCCTCTTGCAGCCGGGCTCACGCTGGCAGCGGATAAAGCCGTTATGAATGCGCGCTCTGGTGTGGCAGAGCCTCGCCCACGTACACCATAGTCAGCAGCGCAAAAATGTACGCCTGAAGCAAACTCACGAATATGTGCAGCCCCATGAAGGGCAGCGGCAGCACCAGCGGGAACAGCGACATGAACGTCAGCGTCACCTGCTCACCCGCGAACATGTTGGCGAAAAGACGGATGGTGAGCGAAAGCAAACGGGCCAGGTTGCTAACGATCTCGATGGGAAACATCAGCGGGGACAGCCACCACACCGGTCCGGCGAAGTGCTTCAGGTAGCCCAGCGGGCCTTGCGTGCGCAGGCCGACGAAATTGTAGTAAGCGAAAGTCGCGAGAGCGCAGCCCAGTGGAACCGGGGGGAACATGGTCGGGGAGTCGAGCGTGGGGATGATCCCCAGCAGGTTCGAGAACAGGACGAAGATGAAAATGGCGCCGAAGAACGCGATATAGGGGCGTCCTCTGTGGCCCAGCACGCCATCGGTCTGGCCGCTCAGGAAGCCGTAGACCAGCTCGAAGACGTGCTGCAACTTGCCGGGGCGGTCCATCGACAGCCGCGGCCGCAACAGCGCGAAGAGCAGGATTATGATGAGCGCCACCAGAACTTCCATCGCCGCGAAGTTCGGCCAGGGGTGGGCGGGATTCTCGGGCGGCAGGCCGAGCTTTTGCAGCACGGCCGTGGTGGGTCCGGCCAACAATTTGTTGATGAGGGCCGTAAGCCAGAGTTCATGTTCGGGCATGGACTAGCTCGTAGAGGATCTCCAAAAGAACGGAGGCGATGGGGACAAACAAGCCGATCACAGCGGCTATGGCGTTCATCCCAAAGACCTTCACTATAACATAGCCGGCCCCGCCCAAGAGCACGTACCTAAGCCCTAGAAACACCCACAGGCGCTTGCGGGGAGGGCGCGCGTTGGGTCCGATCGCAGCCACGATCTGATCGAGCCAGGAGAAGTTCAGATAGGAGGCGGCGGCGCCCAGCAGGAAGGCCAGCGCCCAGAGCCAGCCTTTGAAGCAGAGCCCCGCGAGCGCCCCGGCGCAGGCCAGCCACTTCATGCCGCGGTAAATCCGCCGCAGAGCGCTCTCGTAAACCGCGGCTTCAGCTTCCATCTGTTTTTGACTTGATGTTCAGCGCGCGGAGCAGCGCCACGAAACCGGCCACCGTTCCCAGCACCAGGAAGATCACCGCCAGGAAGCTCGTGTGAAAGAGGCGGTCCAGCAGGTAGCCGATGAGGTAGCCGATGCACGTGCTCGCGGGCAGAATCAAGCCCAGCGAGAGATAGCGGCTGGCCTGTGCCCAAGCGTTGTCGTCGCGGTTCATGGCTCAGGGCCTGATCTACTGCGTCGCAAGAAATGCACCTTATTCTGGCAGGCTGGTGGTGGCGCAGGCCATCGTTTTCCGTGGGCTGCGAGGCCGGCAGACGACAAAAGGCGATCGTCTGCCCCCCCACATAAGGCACAGCATCCGTGACGCACTGCACCAGTCTACTATGGGTACGCGGCATACTGGAATAGGGTCGCGTGGCAACACGCGAACGCAATCGCCCCGTGCTGCTCGAAGTGCTGAAGGACCTGGCGTGCGGGCCCACGATTCCGGAGCCGGCGCAATCCTGATGCGAAAGGCGGGATCGAACTTGAGGACACCACTCTGCGGGATTCTGGCGCTCACTATGCTCGTCAGCGCGCAGCCTTCGGCTAACTACCGCGTGCTTTGGGAGCGTGAGTTCGGCGATTTTGCGGACCCGTTCTTCCTGCAAGGCGCCGGCGTGGATCAACAGGGAGACCTGTGGGTGCTGACCGAGGCTTTCACGGGCGCTCGCGACTACAGCCGCAAACAGACGCTGTTCCGAATCGACGCGTCGGGAGTCCAGCGGCGGAGGGATGATGTTGAAGCGCAGATTTCCCGGGACCTGACGCGCGAACTCGCGGAGTACTACCCCGCCGTCCTGCCGGGCGGACCCGCGGGTTTCCTCGTCCACGTGGACCGTATAGGTGGCCGAAGCAACCAGTCCCGCGGCGCCTTCTACGCGCCCCTGTTGAAACCTGGATCGGTCGGGATGCCGGTCCGCATCTCCGGCGTGGATGGTCCTCTTTTTTGGCAAATCGTTCCCCTGGCTGACGGGGACCTCCTGGCGGTGGGAGATCAGTCGCCGTTGGCGGTCCAGAAACTCAGTCCTGCCGGCGAAATCCGCTGGCAGCGCCGGTTCTGGAAGTGGCTGACCGTTCCCCAGGCGGCCGCTATGGAGGAGGGGGAAAGCTGTATCGTGAGCTCCGCGTACCCGCGGACTTCAGATCCGCAGGAGCTGCATCTGCTACGGCTGGACAAGAACGGAGCGCTCCAACGGCAAGCCCGCTTTCACGGCCACCTGGGGGCGGTGGCGGCGGGTCCGGCCGGCGCCTGCGCGGTCTTCTACTACGACTATCAGCCAGGCAAGATGCTGGAAGCCCGCTATCACCTGGCGGTCTTTGACCGTTCATTCACAAGGCAGTGGACCAGGGACATCCCGCCCTCGGTCGCGGGAAGAACCGGAGAACCGTGGTGTCTGATCGCCTTGCGCGACGGCTACCTGGCGAGCGGCACGGCCTGGGATGGCGGCCTGTTCCTTGCCAGGTACAGTTGGTCCGGCGACCTTCGTTGGATCGAAACGCTCAACCCATCTTTTCGCCGCGAGTTCCTCTTGCCGAGCGCGGACGGATTCTATCTGATCGGCGAGAAAGGCCGCCCGAAAGGCCCGCCCACTTCTTTTGCGGTGACCAGAGCCGCTGTGCTGCGTTAGCAGCCTGTGGTGAAAGTCCGTGGCAGGCGAAACCGCCTGCGCCACACTGCGGGATTGTAAGGTCGTCATGAATGCGCACACCGGCCCAACTCCCAGTCCATCTCGGTCTCGCAAGGCAAAGGGCTGGATCTGGATGCGGCCAAAGCAGCGGCCGTGATGGAGTCCGTCGAAGGCTATCACGCCGAGAGGATCACGCTGCCGCTGAAGCTCGCCAGTTATCGCGAGCTGGGCGCCAGCCTGGAGAACGGCCTCCTCGATTCCTTGCGTTGGACCGGCAGCTACGCTGCGCTTCTAGAAGGGGTCCGCTCCCTTACAGAACCTCGCAAGATGCGGTGACAGCCGGCGCCATGGCGCGAGGCGCTACCCCGAGGGGATGAAAATGTACTCGGGGGGCAACCGGGGACAGCCTGGGCCGTCCCCAAAGCGGACGGCCGAGGCAGTCCCTCGGTTGCGGGCGCCCGGTTCAGTCGGCCGCCCAGACTACGGAATTTTCCAGGAGAGACAGCACCGTCCACGCGGCGCGGAAAACGCGCCTTGGGACAGTGAAGTCAGCCACGCTATTCCGCAAGGCTCATTAAGCCACTGTCACGTTCGCGCCGCCGGCGGTCTGCAAACCATCCATGAGATCGGCAAAGCCGGCGGTGACGATGATGGTGCTTCGCCCCACTATTGGCTGGCCGCTGATCACGAAGAACGGCCCGCCGCTCGCGCCTGGTCTCCAGAACTTTAGGAAGCCGCTCACCGACGCGAATGTGTTTGCCAACTCATGATCCGACTTTTGCAAATGCTTCTCGAACTTGCCGATAGGTATCGCGGCTGACCCTCCGGCAGGCGTCATCAGTGCCAGCTTCCCGTAAATGGGATCGCTCACCGGAGCCGAGATTTCATAGTCGCCAGCCGGCGGGAGCGCCCCTCCTTGCGACGGGCGCAGAGTGCAGTACAGGGATATCCCAGCCAGGTTGCCCGCGATCACACGGCTTCCCGCCTGGAACATTAGCCTGAATGAGTTAACAGCCATGCAAGTCCTCCTGTTTCAGCGTTGACGAGTTCCGGAGAAGAGTATATCAACTTCGCTCGCCGACGGGAATAGGCTCGGATGGCGTTCGAATGGAAGAGGTAGACTGTACAGCTATGCCCATGCCTCGAGTCCCGTTGCCGCTGCCCGCGATGCTAGAACGCATCCATCTGGCCGGCGAATCCGTGGCGCCCGCCGAATCGCTGCGGCGCGCCCGCGTCTGGCGGCAGCTCGTCGAAGAGTACCAACCGCTGGCGAAGAGCCTGGAATGGCAGCTCGCCGGTCTGCACTGGACGCGCGAGGGCGTCTTGCCTTTCATCGACGGCAACGTGCCCTACATCGTGAACAACAATGGCCGGGTTTCGGCGGATGCGGCAGCGCTGCTGTTTGCGAGCTGCCTGGAGCCGGGGGCCGGCTGCGAACGGATCGCGGTACTCGAACTGGGGGCCGGTACGGGCCTGTTCGCGCGGTACTTCCTGGACGAGTTCCGGCTCCTGTGCGAGCGCGAATCGCGGGACTTCTACGAGCGGCTGGCCTACTATGCGACGGACGGTTCGCCCGCAACCATAGAGCAATGGCGGGAGAGGGAGATCTTCCGGGATCACGCCG
Source organism: Bryobacteraceae bacterium (assembly GCA_050008465.1). Taxonomy (GTDB): domain Bacteria; phylum Acidobacteriota; class Terriglobia; order Bryobacterales; family Bryobacteraceae; genus Fen-330. Next base: position 6,510 of record JBEKMO010000061.1, on the reverse strand, counting down.
GGCACGTGTTCCCGCGTGTCTGCGATGCGAATGCTCCGGCGGCGATCGGCGCCGGGCCGCTCCGCGCGGCGATCTGCAACTATGTTCTCGACGTGCTGCCGTCGGCGATTCTCCGCAAGGCGGAGCAGGGTTGGGAGCAACTTTGGGTTCGCACCTGGATCACCGATGACGCGAGTCTGCTCAAGCAGTACACGCCGCTCAGCTTCGAAGAGATCCGCGCGCTGGCCGGGTCCGCCCAGGCGGAGGAGCGGGCCCGGCTCCTGCCGCTTCTTCCACTCCTCGAGTTCGAAAAGGACTTTCTGCCCATCGGCCCGGACCCGCCGGCCGGGTTGGGGACTCTGGAGGGCGAGCCGGCCGGCGCGCCGTTTGCTTACAACTACGGCGCCCTCGGATGTCTGGATGCCCTGTTCGAGCTGCTGGAGCCGGATGGGTTCGTGCTCGTGAACGATTACGGCCCCGTGCGCCGGGAGGACGTGGCCGAGCGCTCCGTCGCGCGGCGATTTGGCCCGTCGATAGCCATGGGATTGAATTTTCCGCTGCTCGAGGACCAGCTTGGACGCCGCGGCGTCGAAGTTCTGAAGGCGGAAGGCGACGATGGGCGCCGCATACCCGCCCGGCTTCTGCTGCGCGGTGGAGCGCCCGGCGTCCGCGCTGCGTTCGAAACCCGGTTTGCGGCCGCCGCGCGCGAGCGGGCCGATGCGCCGATCGAGCGCGCGCGCCGGGAGGCGGAGAGCGGCCACGCACGGGAGGCCCTGGAGAGTTTTCGCGAGGTGATCGCGCGGAATCCGCGGGACTGGCAATTGATCGGCGAAGCGGCCGTGTTCGCGGGCACGCAGTTGCGCGACCGCGCGGCCGGGCTCGAGCTGGCGCGCGCGGCGGTCGAACTGAATCCGTGGTACAGCCCCTGGTTGTGGAATGTGCTCGGGGACTGCCTGTTGTCGATGGAGCGTCCCGAGGAGGCTCATGAATGCTACCTGCAGGCGCAGCGCATCCACCCGCGGGATGTGCAGACGAACCTCAACCTGGCGCACTCGTGGCTGCTCCTCGGAGATCCGGGCAGGAGTCTGGAAGCGGTCGCTTGCGGATTGGCGAACGACTCGGACGCCATGTTCCGGCACACTCTCCTCGAAAAGCAGCAACAAGCCATAGCCGCCCTTGCCGTGCGCTGGAACATGGAGCGCGCGACGGCGGCGCGCCGGTGACGGCATACACGATATCCTTGCGGCGCCTCTCCGCCTCTCGTATCATTGAATATGGTTGCCAACAGCATTCCTGAAGGGCTCACCTTCGATGATGTTCTCCTGTTACCAGCGCGGAGCGGGGTGGCGCCCGCGCAAGCCGACCCCCGCACCCGTCTGAGCCGCGGCATCGGCCTGAACATCCCCATCGTCAGCGCCGCCATGGATACGGTCACCGAATCGCACCTGGCCATTGCGCTGGCGCGCGAGGGCGGCATCGGGATCATTCACCGCAACATGCCGATCGAGCGCCAGGTCGAAGAGGTCGATCGGGTGAAACGAAGTGAGAGCGGGATGATCGTGGATCCGGTCACGATGGACCCGGAGCAGAAGATCTTCGAGGCCCTCGAGGTGATGAGAAGTTACCGCATCTCGGGCGTCCCGATCACGCGCAACGGCCGGCTCGTCGGCATCCTCACCAACCGCGACCTGCGGTTTGAGACCAACCACGATCAGCCCATCTCGAACGTGATGACCAAGGACAACCTGGTCACGGTTCCCGTGGGCACGACTCTGGAGGAGGCCGAGCAAATCCTCCACACACACCGGATCGAGAAACTCCTGGTGGTCGACGACAACTACGTGCTGAAGGGCCTCATCACCGTAAAGGACATCCAGAAGAAGTTGAAGTATCCGAACGCGGCCAAGGATTCGCAGGGACGGCTGCGCGTGGGGGCGGCGATCGGCGCGGGCCGGGACTTCCTGGAGCGGGCGCAGGAACTGGTGGCGCGGAAGGTGGATGTGCTGGCGGTGGATACGGCGCACGGCCACAGCGAGCGGGTGCTCGAGGTGGTGCGCGCGGTGAAGAGCAAGCTGCCGGGCGTCGAACTGCTGGCGGGCAACGTGGCCACCTACGAGGGAGCGCGCGACCTGATCGCACTTGGCGCCGACGGCGTCAAGGTCGGCATCGGGCCCGGCTCCATCTGCACGACCCGGGTGGTGACGGGCGCGGGCGTTCCGCAGATTACCGCCATCGCGGAATGCGCGCGTGCGACCCAGGAAGCGGGAGTGCCGCTCATCGCCGACGGCGGCATCAAGTACTCCGGCGATATCACCAAGGCGATTGCCGCCGGGGCGGACTGCGTCATGATCGGCAGCCTGTTCGCGGGCACCGAGGAGAGCCCTGGCGAAACCATCCTTTACCAGGGCCGCACATTTAAGAGCTATCGCGGGATGGGTTCCACCAGCGCGATGGCGGTCTCGAGCGCCGACCGCTACGGCCAGGAGCAGGACGCGAAGCTGGTTCCGGAAGGCATCGAGGGGCGGGTGCCCTACAAGGGGCTGCTGGCCGAGATGGTGTTTCAACTGGTGGGCGGGTTGAAATCGGGGATGGGTTACTGCGGCGCTGCCTCGATCGACGAGCTGCACCAGAAGGCCAGATTCCTGCGCATCACCTCGGCGGGGCTGAGGGAAAGCCACGTGCACGACGTGATCATCACCAAGGAAGCGCCGAACTACAGACTGGAGTAGGATAGGGCTCCAGCCCTGTCCCCTTCCTGGACAAGGCAGGAGCCTTATCCTAGCGGAGGCGCCGGCCGCCCGACACTCGCGCACGCCCAGCACAGCACCAGGGGCCAGAGGTGCATCCAGAGCCGCGAAGCCGAGGTTCGCAGATGCCACTCCAGGTCGTGCGGCGTGATCACGTAGACCGCCACGTATCCGGCTCCCACCAGCAGGACCATCCACAACACTGGCGCCATACGGCGGCTGAAGGCGCGGCGCGCGTCGAAACCGAATGCCAGGCAGGCTGTTCCAAGCAGGACGACCGGGTCGAGCAGCCACAGCCAAAGGGGCTGCCCACCGGCGGCCGGCAACAGTGCGCCGAACACGTGCTTGCCAATGAGTTCCAGCCGCGCAACGGAGAGCAGATGGAGAGCCGCCCCCCAGTCGCGGCTCGCGAACAGATCCACCGGGGCGGCCGCCTGAGCTTTGGCGAGAATCACGATCGCGAGGCCAGGCAGGGCGGCCGCCAGCCAGACGCCGGCGATCCGCGCACGGCCATGGGAGGCGCGCGGGACGGCCACCAACAGACATGGGAGAAACGCCAAACCGACAAGAAACCCTTCGTTCTTGGTCCAGGCGGCCATCGACGACAGGAGCCCGGCCAGGCCGATCAGACCGTACTCCCGATCGCGATCGCCGCCGGCGACGAGCAGCAGGACCACTCCAAGACCAAGCGTGAAGAGAGCGAACGGAATGTCGGCATACTGGTGCCGCCCCACCTCCCGGAAGGAACTCGTCGCCAGCAGAACGGAGGCGCCCAGCAGGGCGGCGGTGCGGCCCCGCAGTAGCAGAACGGCGCCGAACAACAGGAACACCACCGAGAAGGTAGCCACGAACGCCATTGCGATCGGCGCGGCCGGCGTCTCGCAACCCGCATACGTCCAGGCCCGGGCGACGGTGCACGGCAGAAAAAGCGGGTACCCGGGATGAGGCGCCGCCGCGTCGAACAGCCCGCGCCATCGGCTGCCATCCGGAGTGAACAGGAACTTCGCCTTCATGTTCCAGTTCGCCCAGGCATCATAGTAGCCGCTGGGGTTCGGGATCGAGCGAACCAGGAAGGTGGCGACCGAGGTGGCCACCAGAAGTGCAGTAAGGGTTCCGAGCAGCCAGAACTCAACGCCGAAACGCGAATCCTCGCAGGCATGTTCCGCCGGTTGAGCGGAGCGGCGCCGGGACCGGAAGCGGGATGCAGCCGCGAGACAGGCCACCATTACGGCGTCACCTGCGAGCAGCGACGCGAACGAGGGCGCCCAGACCAGCCGCTGGATGAAGTAGGTGAACGAAACGAGGCCGAACCCAAGCGGCACGGAGAAACCGAAGCGGAGAAGCCGGCGCCGCAGGCAGCTTCCATGTCCCAGCAGGAAGAGCGTGGCAGCGAAATGTCCCAGCGCGAGCGCAGTGATCAAGGAGAGGGCGACGCGAACGCCGATCGTCACCGCTTCCTCCTGAACAGGACGAGTCCGTTTCCGTAGTTCCGCACGATGACGAGGTTGCGGGCCTCCGCAAGGCTCTCGAAGCGGTACGCGGGATCGAAGTCGCCGATCACCCAGTCGCTTTCGGCCCCCCACAGCACGATCCTGGGAGCTAGAGCATAGCGGGTCATCCTGAAAGAATCCACACACGTCGGGGAAGTGGTGTCCAATTTGGGAGGCGGTTCGGCGCACCAGTACCCGATGTGGAGATCCAGGGGAAGATCCCGAAGTGGAGCAAGCCTGGCCACCTGCGCTTCGATTCGGAGATCCGGAGGGGAGCAGAGACCGGCGCGAAAGTGAGCGACGGCGGAAAGCGCCAGCAGTGCGATCACCACGGTACGGAGAAGCAATGAGACGGCTTCACGCATGCCTTCCCACACATTGCACCACATTCCGGCGGGTCAAGCTCTCTCCGATTCGGTGACCCGGGCTTTGAGTCGTCCGCGGGCCAGGCGCACGCGGATTGCGGACTCCGGCGGGGCTTCGGAGGCGTCCTTCAGAACGCGGTCCGAGTCGTCGGTGGCGATGGCGTAGCCGCGTTCGAGCACGCGCAGCGGGCTTAACTGGCTGAGTTCCGCCACCAGCGGTTCCCAACGCGCCCGTGCCCGCGCCAAGCGTCTCTGCGCCGACTGTATCGCCGCCGCCTGGGCGATCTCCAGCCGCCGCCGCAACGCCAGCAGGCCGCGCATGGAAGCGCGCAGCACGTAATCCGCCTCATCGACACGCTGGAGCCAGCGTCCGATGCGGCGGTGAAGCAGGCTGCTGGCGCGGTCCATGCCGCGGGCGTGGAGTCCGCGGGCGGCGTCGGCGAAACGGTAGCGCAGCGCCTGGCGCAGCTTGGATGCGGCCGCGCCGATCTGATCGAACACGTCCTGGCGATTCAGCACCACCAGTTCGGCGGCCGCCGAGGGGGTGGGCGCGCGGAGGTCGGCGACGAAATCGGCGATGGTAACGTCGGTCTCGTGGCCGATGGCGGAAACCACCGGCACGGAACAGGCGGCGATAGCGCGGGCCACCGCTTCCTCGTTGAAGGTCCAGAGATCCTCGAGGGAGCCGCCGCCGCGCGCCAGGATCACCACGTCCGGCCAGTGCGTCTGGCTGAAGTACTGGAGGGCGCGGCAGACCTCCCCGGCCGCGCCCTCGCCCTGCACCTGCGCCGGGTAGATCCGGATGTGCAGCCCGGGAAAACGCCGGCCGAGGATGTTGAGGAGGTCGCGGATGGCCGCGCCAGAGGGCGAGGTGACGATCCCGATGCGCGAAGGGAACCTGGGAAGGCGGCGCTTGCGGGCGGGATCGAACAGCCCCTCGGCGGCGAGCTTCTGCTTCAGTTGCTCGAAAGCGAACTGCAAAGCGCCGTGGCCCTGAGGCTCGAGCGACTCGACCAACAACTGGTATTCGCCGCGCACCTCGTAGACGTCGATGCGCCCGCGGGCGATGGCCGCCACGCCGTCCTGCGGCTTGAAGCGCAGGTAGCGGGCGGTGGAGCGGAAGCAGACGCAACGCAATTGCGCGTCCTGCTCTTTCAGCGTGAAGTAGTAGTGGCCGCTCGAGGCCAGCCGCACCCCCGAGATCTCGCCGGCCACCCAGACATCCTGGAACTCGCGCTCGAGCAGGGCGCGGACGGCGGCGTTCAGCTCGGCGACGCTGAACACCCGGCGGGAGGGCTCGAAGGAGAACTCAATCTGCTCCATAAGAAAAGGCGATCCGCTCGATAAAAAGGACTTGCTTGACCCGGATGGGCCCACTCGCTATTCTAGGAAACAATTGCGGTTGCGGCATCCCTACTAAGATTTTACCCACCCTAGGGAGGATGAATGAGTCCGAAGGAAGCAATAGAGTACGCGACGAAACACGAGGCCAAGCAGATCGATTTGCGCTTCAGCGACATACCCGGTCTGTGGCATCACGTTTCCTACCCCATCAGCGAACTGGACGAAGACGTCTTCGAGGAAGGCTACGGCTTTGACGGCTCGAGCATCCGCGCGTGGGCGGCGATCAACGAGAGCGACATGCTCCTCATGCCCGACCCGGCGACGGCCTTCATGGATCCATTCGCCGAAACGGCTACGCTGGTCATGATCGCCGACGCGGTCGACCCGATCACGCGCCAGCACTACGAGCGCGATCCGCGCTGGATCGCCAAGAAAGCCGACATGTACCTGAAGAACTCGGGCGTCGCCGACACAGCCTATTTCGGCCCCGAGGCTGAGTTCTTCATCTTCGACAACATCCGGTTCGATCAGGATCAGCATTCCGGCTATTACTTCATCGACGCCGACGAGGGCCGCTGGAACAGC
>JBEKMO010000060.1:0-31846 GCA_050008465.1 Bryobacteraceae bacterium | reverse complement strand
GCGATCTCTTGGAGTTTGTCCATGCTGTACGAATACCAGAGCATGCGGTTAAATGGAAGTGAGGGGCCGATGCACACCAACGCACTGATCCGCGAGAAGAGTCCTTATCTCCTCCAGCACGCGCACAATCCGGTCGACTGGCAGCCCTGGGGCGAGGAGGCCTTCCGGCAGGCGCGCGACGAGGACAAGCCGATCTTTCTATCGGTCGGCTACTCCACCTGTCACTGGTGCCACGTGATGGAGCGCGAGTCGTTCGAGAGCCAGGAGATCGCCGAGCTGCTCAACCGCTGGTTCGTTCCCATCAAGGTGGATCGCGAGGAGCGGCCCGACGTCGACCGCATCTACATGACCTTTGTCCAGGCGTCCACGGGTTCGGGCGGATGGCCGATGTCGGTGTTTCTCACTCCCGGCCTGAAACCGTTCTTCGGCGGCACGTACTTCCCGCCGAGCGGCTTCCGCCAGGTGCTGGAGCGCGTTGCCGAGGCGTGGCGGCGAGACCGCGAAGGAATCCTGGCGTCGAGCCGTCACGTGATGCAGCAGCTCGCCGAAGCGGCAGAGGTGGCGGCCAGCGCAGCCCCGCCGGACATCTCCGCGCTCGACGCCGGTTTCCACGCCTTCCGTCGCGAATTCGACCCCCGGCATGGCGGCTTTGGCGGCGCGCCGAAGTTCCCGCGTCCCGCGGTCTACGGCTTCCTGCTGGGCTACTGGGAGCGCACGGGGAACGCCGAAGCGCGCGAAATCGTGCTGGCTACGCTGAATGCGATGGCTCGCGGCGGAATCCACGACCACCTCGGCGGCGGCTTTCATCGCTATGCGGTCGATGAGCGCTGGCGCGTGCCGCACTTTGAGAAGATGCTGTACGACCAGGCGCAGCTTGCCGTCGCGTACCTGGAAGGCTATCAGGTCTCCGGCGACGAGCATTACGCCGCAGTGGGGCGCGACATCCTCGATTACGTCCTGCGCGACATGACGGATGCCGAGGGCGGCTTCTACTCCGCCGAGGACGCCGACAGCGAAGGACGCGAGGGTGCGTTTTATCTTTGGAGCCGCGAGGAGATCGAGCGCGCGCTCGGCCCGTCTGACGCCGAGCGATTCTGCCGGCACTACGGCGTTGAGCAACCCGGCAATGTGCGCAACGACCCGCGCGGCGAATTCGAAGGGCTCAACATTCTGTTCGAGACCGGCGCCCGGGCGGGCCTCGAAGCATTGAGGAATCGGCTCCTTGAAGTGCGCTCGGGCCGGGTGCGTCCGCACCGCGATGACAAGATTCTGACCGCCTGGAACGGCCTCATGCTCTCGGCCTTCGCCAAAGGCGCGCAGGTCCTGGATGACGGCCGGTACCTCGAGGCCGCCCGCCGCGCCGCCGAATTCCTGTTGAGCCGCTTGTATAACCGGGAGGAGGCAACGTTGCTGCGGCGGTACCGCGACGGCGAGGCCGCGATTCCAGGCTTCCTCGACGACTACGCGTTTTTCGTGCAGGGCCTGCTGGACCTTTACGAAACCGCGTTCGACACGCGCTACCTGGAGGTGGCGGTGAAGCTCACGGAAACCCAACTTGCGCGGTTCGAGGACCGTGAGCGCGGCGGGTTCTACACCACGCTCGCGGGCGACAGCAGCCTGGCGCCGCGGATGAAAGACGACTACGACGGCGCCGAGCCGTCGGGGAACTCCATCGCGATCCTGAACCTGCTGCGCCTGGAGGGAATCACCGGCCGCTCATCGTATCGCGAAACGGCGGAGAGCGCGCTGCGCGCGTTTTCGGCGTTTCTGGCGGTCGCTCCGACGGCTGCGCCGCGAATGCTGGCCAGCCTGGCCTCGAGCGTCGCCCGGTCGCGGCAAATCGTGCTGGCGGGCGCGAAGGACGCCGAAGACACGCGCCTGCTCCTGCGGGTCCTGCGCCGGCGTTTCTCGCCGAACCAGGTAGTGTTGCTCGTGGACGGCGAGGCCGCCCGCCGTTTTCTTTCCGCCTACTCGCCCGCGATCGCCGCCATGCAACCGGTGAACGGGGCGGCCACGGCCTACGTTTGCGAGGGCTACACTTGCCGGCTGCGCGCCAGCAACCCCCAAGAGCTGATTCGATTATTGGGATAATGGCAATGACTGACTTCATCTTGGAGGGATCCATGGAACGGAAAGGTGCGGTGACTCTGCGGGGCAATCCGCTGACTCTGATCGGTCCGGAACTGAAAGTGGGCGACACGGCGCCGGATTTCGAGTGCGTGGACAATACCCTGAAACCCGTGACCCTGGCAGGGACCGGGAACAACGTGCGGATCTTCAGTGTCGTGCCGTCGCTCGACACGCCGGTGTGCGACGCGCAGACCAAGCGCTTCAACGATGCGGCCGGCAAGCTGACGGGCGTGGACATCTACACCGTCAGCGTGGATCTTCCCTTTGGGCAAAAGCGGTACTGCAACACCTTCGGCATCGACAACCTGAAAATGCTCTCGGATCACCGCGATGTTTCCTTCGGCGTCAATTACGGCACGCTGATCAAGGAATTGCGCATTGAGAGCCGGGCGATTTTCGTGCTCGATCGGAATAACGTCATCCGGTACATCGAATACGTGAAGGAAGTTGGGGAGCATCCGAACTACGAGCTTGCGCTCGGGGCGGTGAAGGCTCTCACCGAGGCGGCTTGACAACAGATTAAACCTAATCCTATCATGTGGTTTGCCGTTCGACGGAGCACCTGACCCGGGCCGTGCGGCTCATAACCAAGGAGGCTGGCTTGATCAAGCTGGATATCATCAACGAAGTGGTCAATCGAACCGGAATCACCAAAACCAAGGCCGAGATGGCGGTGGAGACCGTTTTCGAGAGCATGAAGAAGGCCTTGGGGCAGGGTGAGCGGATCGAACTGAGGGGATTCGGCATCTTCAACGTGAGGCCCCGCAAGACCGGAATCGGCCGCAATCCTCGCACCGGCGCCGAGGTTTCCATTCCACCGGGCAAGGCCGTGCGGTTCAAGCCCGGCAAGGAGCTACAGTCGCTACAGTAGTCTGAATCTGTGTCTTCTCAGGGTTTCACAACCGGCCCGGACCTTCCTGCGCCGACCAACGGAACCGGGGCCGGCGTTCTGCCCTTCTGGCGGCGTCGTTCGGGGCGCCCGCGTTACTGGCTGCACCTGCTGCTGCTCGCCGTCACCCTTTTCTCGACCTCCGCTGTCGGCGCCCGGATGCTCGAGAACTTCCGGTGGAACCGCCCGGCATTCAGCATCGGGGACATCTTAGCGGTGTTTCGGACTTGGTCGCACCCGGCTTCCTGGCTCGCCGGCTTGCCTTTTTCCCTCACCCTGCTAGCGATCCTGCTGGCGCACGAACTCGGCCACTACCTGACCTGCCGCCACTACCGCGTGAATGCCAGCCTGCCCTATTTCATTCCAGGCCCGCCGCTGATCGGCACGTTCGGCGCTTTCATTCGCATCCGCTCGCCGATTTACTCCAAGCAGGTGCTGTTTGATGTCGGCATCGCCGGGCCGCTTGCCGGCTTTGTTTTTCTGCTGCCGGCGCTGTCGATCGGGCTGGCATATTCCAAGGTGCTGCCGGGCATCGCGCACGGCGGCGATTTCGTCTTCGGCGTGCCTCCGCTGCTGTGGTTGATGGAGAAGGCCATTTTTCCGGGCGTTCCCAGCTCCGACATTTACCTGCACCCGGTGGCGCGCGCCGCCTGGGTGGGAATCTTCGCCACGGCGCTGAACCTCCTGCCGATCGGCCAGCTCGACGGCGGCCACATCCTGTACTCGATGGCTGGTGAGTGGCACAAGTGGCTCTCCAGGATCTTCGTGACCGCGCTGATTCCCATCGCCGTCTTCTACCGCGACCCGGCCTGGCTGCTCTGGGCGGTGCTGCTGCTGTTCATCGGATTGCGGCATCCGGCGATCTTCGATTCCACCGTACTGGATTCCGGCCGCAAGCGGCTGGGCTGGCTGGCCCTGGCCATCTTCCTGCTGTGCTTCATGCCAGCGCCGATCAGTTCGTGAACGCCATGAAGATCTCCGCCACCATCATCACTTGCGACGAGGAGCGCAACATCGCGCGCGCCATCGAGAGCTTGCGCTGCTGCGATGAGATCCTGGTGCTGGATAGCGGCTCGGTGGACCGTACCGTCGAGATCGCCACAAAGCTCGGCGCCCGCGTGCTCGACAGTCCCTGGCAGGGTTACGCCAAACAGAAAAACCTGGCCGCGGCCAAGGCCTCCCACGATTGGATCTTCTCGCTGGATGCCGACGAGGTTGTCAGCGAGGCCCTCGAGGCCGAGATCTGGCAGTTGAAGAAAAACGGCCCGCAATTCGATGCCTACACCATGCCGCGCATGGCGCAGTATATGGGCCGCTGGATTCTGCACTCGGGTTGGTATCCCGACCGGAAGCCGCGGCTCTACGATCGGCGGAAAGCGGCCTGGGTTGGGGACTTTGTGCACGAAAGTGTCCAGGTGAATGGAACCGTCGGGCACCTGAAGTCCAACCTGCTTCACTACACCTGCGAGTCGATATCCGAACACCTGAGGTCGCTCGACCGCTACACGACGCTGGCGGCGGAGGAAGTCGTCTCCCACAAACAGAAGGTCGCCTGGCCGAACCTGATCTTCGAGCCCACCTGGACTTTCTTGCGGACTTACTTCATTCAGCTAGGGTTTCTGGATGGCCTGGAAGGGCTGACCATCGCCTACATGGCCGCCACCTACACGTTCCTGAAATACGCGAAAGCCAGAAACATGACCTCATAGCTTGTGGCTTGTGGCCTGTGGCCTGTGATCCCCAGCGGCGCACCCGCTGCCGCACCGGCCGCGCCCCCTATGCGGCGAAGCTCGGGCACCGCGGTTGGACCCACAGGCCACAGGCCACAAGCCACAAGCTTCCCAGACGGGTGTACCATCGGGTATTGTCATGCTAGAGGCAATCCTGGCGCTCGCGGTTGGCCTGTTGATCGGCAGCTTCCTGAACGTCTGCATCTACCGGCTGCCGCGAGACCTGTCGGTGGTTTCGCCGCGCTCGTTCTGCCCCGCCTGCGAGCGCACGGTGGCCTGGTACGACAATGTCCCCCTGCTCAGCTTCCTGGTACTGCGGGGCCGCTGCCGGCACTGCGCCAAGCCGATTTCGCTGCGCTATCCCCTGGTCGAGGCGCTCACCGGGCTGCTGTTCTTCGCCATCGTTTTCTCGCACGGACTCTCGGCGATTTCGCTCAAGCTGTGCGCCTTCGCCGCGCTCATCGTCGGGCTGGTGTTCTCGGACCTCCAGGAACGCATCCTGCCGGATGAGTTCACTCTGGGCGGCACGGCTTTGGGCATCCTGTTCGCGGCCGTGGCGCCCACCGAATACAGCCTGTTCACGCTGCTTCTCCCGCAGAGCTGGGGGCGCGTTTGGCTGTCGGTGATCGACGCAGTGCTGAGCGCGGCTGTGGCCAGCGGGATTCTATGGGTCGTTGGAAGGGCGTACCACTGGTGGCGCGAACGCGAGGGGCTGGGATTCGGCGACGTGAAGATGGCCGCCATGATCGGCGCCTTTCTGGGTCTGCAAGGGGCGCTGCTGGCGCTGATCCTGGGCTCGTTGCTCGGTTCCGTTCTGGGACTGATCTACATCTTCGCGGCCCGCAAAGACGCCTCCACTTACGAACTGCCCTTCGGGACCTTTCTGGGCGCGGCCGCGCTCGTCTTCGCCCTCTTGAAGGACCAGTTCTTCACCTGGCTGCTGAAGCTCGCTCCGTAGCCGGGATGCGGCTCTGGCGCAGGCTGCGCCGGATCTCCTCCGATTGTTTGGGTCCGAGCCGCAGCCGCCCGGCCACTAGATCGCTGGGCGTGAGCGCCGCCTTGGCGATGCCCGCGCGGGCGTGGGTCCCGGTCTTGGCCAGCATAGTGTATCGGAAATCTGCGCCGCGGGAGATGGTTTTTCGTTCCTGTGAGTGCGGGTTGCAGTCGTGTACCATGAGAAAGTAGCCACCTCATGAACGCCCTACTCGAGATCCTCGACCCGGCCGATCCGGATCGGGCGCTCGCGCAGTCCCTGGACGCCGGCCGGCTGCCCAAACACGTTGCGGTCATCATGGACGGGAACGGGCGCTGGGCGCGGCAGCGCCATCTGCCTCGGGTAGCCGGGCACAAGGCGGGCGTCGAGCCGGTGCGTGTGACGGTGGAAACCTGCGCGCGGCTGGGCATTCAGCACCTCACGCTCTATGCTTTCTCGGTCGAGAACTGGAAGCGTCCACGCAGCGAAGTGGATACGCTGTGGCGGCTGCTGAGGGTCTATTTGCGGCGGGAACTTGCCAACCTCATGCGCAACGGTGTGCGCCTCGTGGCCATCGGACGGCTTGACGCGCTGCCCGGGCCCGCGCGGCGGGAACTGCTGGAGGTGGTCGATGCCACCGCCGCAAACCGCGGGTTGCAGGTCAACCTGGCCATCAACTACAGCGGGCGCGCGGAACTGGCCGACGCCTTCAACGCGATGCTGGCACAGACCCGTGCCAACGGCGGCCTAGACCGGCTGAGCGTCACCGAGGACGATATCGCCTCCCACCTTTACACCGCCGGGCTGCCCGATCCCGACCTGCTGATTCGAACCTCCGGCGAGATGAGGATCAGCAACTTCCTGCTTTGGCAGATCGCGTATTCGGAGCTGTACGTTACCCCGACGCTCTGGCCCGACTTTACGCGCGGCGAACTGCTGCGCGCCCTGCTGGAATATCAGAGGCGTGACCGGCGCTTTGGAGGCTTGAACGCGCCGGAGTCTCCGCCACACCGCTCCGGCCAGCCCGCCGTCGCCAAGCTCGGTGTTCCCACTCGATGAAGCGCGCTTTGACCGCCGTTGTCCTGGCCCCCTTCATCGTCTACGTCGTGCTCTGGGCGCCGCACCTCGTATTCCTGGCGGTGCTCGCGGCGGTGGCGCTGCTCTGCTTCCACGAGTACTCGGGCATCGTCTCCGGCTACGGCATCGACCGCCCCGGGCCGGTCGGTTACGCCGCCGGCCTGGTGCTGTTGCTGGTCCCGCAGGACGGGTCCTTGGCGCTGGCGCTCGCTCTGATCACCCTGGCGGCGCTGGCGCTCAGCCTCGCGCGGAACGATCTGCCCAAGGGCCTGCCGCGCGCCGCCGCGCTGCTGCTCGGCGTTCTGTATACCTTCGGCCTCTGGCGCTGGGCCATTCCCCTGCGCGCGTTGAATCCCCACTGGTTGCTCTTCGCGCTAGCGCTGAACTGGATAGGCGACGTCGCCGCGTTGTATGCGGGCAAAGCGTTCGGCCGGCACAAACTGGCGCCGCGAATCAGCCCGGCCAAAACCTGGGAGGGCGCCATCGCGTCGTTCGCCGCCTCGCTCGTCTTCGGTTTCTTCTACCTCACGCGGCTGATTCCGTCGGTCAGCCCGATCCAGAGCATCGCGCTGGCGGCCGCGGGCAACCTGGCCGGACAGATCGGCGATCTCGCCGAGTCCGCCATGAAGCGCGGCGCGGGCGTCAAGGATAGCGGCGCCATGCTGCCTGGCCACGGCGGTTGGCTGGACCGCGTCGATAGCAGCCTGTTCACGCTGCCGGTGATCTACTGGCTGGTATCGCTAATCCGCGCCTAGGGCAGGGAAGTCCCATCCCACACGTGGTCCGGGTCCGGGTAGAAGGCGACCGAACTGTAAACCGTCACCAGCCACCCGCCCGGGACCTTGGCGCGTAGAGCCGCGGGGTTGGACCTGAGTGTCTCCCACTTGAGCCCGGGTGCCTCAGGGACGCTGGGAGCCGGCTCCGCGGGTTCGGCCGCCGCTGGAGCAGCCGGAGCCGCCGCTGCGGCCGGCGCGGGTGTCGCAACCGCCACCGGCTCCTTCTCCATTGCCGCTTGGAGGACATCGCTCGCGCAGCGGTAGAGCTGCCCCTGGAATGTGAACTTCCCGTAATCCCAGGCCAGCTCCGGATCGTCAATGATGGCGCCGAACGGGATCGTGGTCGGGAGATCGCCCGTCGGGAATCCCGTCCTCTTGTTGAGCTTGTTGACCTCAATCGACTTCTTCAACTCAAACCTTGGCATCTTTCGCCTCCATCACTCCGGGAAGCTGCAAGTATACCCCAGCCGGCCCCGCCCCGGCTTCAGTGAGTGAATGGTGCGCGTTTTTCGGTTCAGGTAGTCCATCAGCAGGTACTGTCCCAGTTTGCCTTCAATTCTAGCTGAACCACCGAAGGCCTGTTCCGCGCCTACGAAAAATACGGCTTGCCGGCTGGCCCGCCCTGGCTGGATTGTTGCTAGCCTTATTGCTATGGCGAAGTTTAGGGCGGCCGCGTCCCGAAAGAAGCGCAAGGTCCCAAATGCGCGCGGGGCCATCCCATGCATCGTATTTCTGGTCTCCGCCATGGCGCTGCTGATGCTGCTCTTCTATTCGATCTTGAAACCGAGATGAATCTATGCGAACTGATGGACGGCTGGCGGACCAGATGCGCCTGGTCCGGATCCAAACCGGATACCTGCTGACGGCCGAGGGGTCGGCGCTGATCGATGTTGGCAACACGCGGGTACTTTGCGCGGCCAGTATCGAAGAGACGGTTCCGCAGTTCCTGCGCGGCAGCGGCAGAGGCTGGATCACCGCCGAGTACTCCATGCTGCCTCGCGCCACCGTGAGCCGGACGCCGCGCGAGGTCACGCGCGGGCACCCCTCCGGCCGCACCCACGAGATCCAGCGGCTGATCGGCCGCTCGTTGCGGTCGGTGGTCGACCTCGCGGGCCTCGGCGAACGTACCATCATCCTCGACTGCGACGTTTTGCAAGCCGATGGGGGAACCCGCACCGCCGCCATCACCGGAGCCTTCGTCGCGCTCTCCATGGCGGTCCGCCAACTGATCGAGTTCGGCAGGCTCCGCAGCACTCCGATCAAAGATTGCGTGGCTGCCGTGAGCGTAGGGATTGTAGACGGCCAGCCCGCGATCGACCTGGCTTATGAGGAGGATTCCAGGGCCGAGGTGGACATGAACGTGGTTATGACCGGCGGCGGGAAGTTCGTCGAGGTGCAGGCGACCGCCGAGCACGTCCCGTTTGACGATACCCAGTTGGACCGCTTGCTGGCGCTGGCGCGCGAGGGCGTCCGCGGGTTGATCGATATTCAGCGCAAGGCCCTGGAATCGTGACGCTCTACTGCGCCACCACCAACCCCGGCAAGCTGCGCGAGTTTCGCCTGGCGGCCGAGCGGCTGGGGCGCAACATCGAGATCGCGACGCTCCCGAATCTCTCCTCCATCGATCCGGTCGAGGAGACCGGGGACACTTTCGAGGAGAACGCCGTCCGCAAGGCGGTCTATTACAGCGCGTACGCCCCGGGGCCGCTGTTTGCCGACGACTCGGGGCTGGAGGTCGACGCGTTGGGCGGCGAGCCCGGCGTCCGCAGCGCGCGATTTGCCGGGCCCGGCGCCACCGACGAGGCCAACAACCTGCTCCTGGTCGAGAAACTGCGCGGCATGGAACGGCGCACGGCGCGCTTCGTGTGCCTCATCGCGCTGGCGGAAAACGGCGCCTGGCTCGCGACCTTCCGCGGAGTGGTGGAGGGGGAGATCCTCCACGAGCCGCGCGGCCCGAACGGCTTCGGCTACGACCCCTTGTTCTTCTACCCGCCCTTCGGCTGCTCCTTCGGCGAGGTCGGCGGCGAGCGCAAGCTCCTGGTGAGCCACCGCGGCCAGGCGCTCCGGCAACTGCTGGCGGCAATCGGTCATTGAGGCGTTGATGTATACTTCTCCGGAAGGAGGAACGCGGCGGTGAAGATCCGGTGCGATGCTTGTGGCAAGGTGGTCAAGGTCAAGGGCGCGCTCGGGTGTCCTCTGTGCGGGCAGGCCCTCCCCGCCGCGTTTTTCGGCCCCAGTGCCGCCGCTGCACCACCCGGCGCCGGACCCTGGGGCGATCTGCCGAGCCGGCGCGGCGCGGTCGCGCTGGCAACCGTGATCCTGATCGAAGGCCTGCTGTTCGCCACGTTCTTCTATCTGGCATACTCGACCAGGGAGGACAGTGGCGCTTATTGGGTTGGCGCCATCCTGGCATTCATCGCTCTGATTCCGGTGGGGGTCTGGCTGGAACGCAGAACCATCCGGGTGGAGAGACGCAAGTGAGTCCGGCGGAATTTCCGATCTTGTTCGTCCCGAAAGCCCTCGTGAAACTGGCCGACAACGAGAAGGCTTCGCTTTGGGAGCCCAGCGCGCTCCGCCAACGGCGCGGGACGCTCGGACTGGAGGAAAACGCCATCTCCTTGAGCGGCCATTGGAAGGTCTCCTTCATCGGCAACCTGTTCGGCGGTGGCATGCTAGGCGAGTGGCTCATCAAGCCGCTCTTCCTGAGGGAGCGCTCCGAGGTTGTGCCCATCGAGGCCGTTCGCGGCCTCCTGGTCCACACCAAGAAGGACCGCCGCACCTACCACCTTCTCCAGCAGCGCAACAACAACCTGGTCGAGGTTCACGTCTTCACCTTGAACCCGAAGGAGACGCGGAGCCTCAGCGGGCCAAGCCTGGACGACGCGCTCAGAGCATTCGTCCCGGCCCGCCTGTGGCGGGAAGAGCCGGCCGGCTGACGCCCCTCAGGCTTGCGCCTCGCATCAGAACCCGCTCGGCCGGATCCAGTAGCTCTCCTGCCAGCTTCCGCTCGGGGGAATCGATTCGAGCCCCTGGTAGAGTCCCGCGTGCGCCAGATTGAAGGCGTTGGTGATCGCCGACATCGGCTCGAAGCAGATGAAGTCGCGGCCGGCGGGCGCCCACGCCACCGCCACCGTGTACTTCGGTCCGTAAATCACCGAGATCTTCTCGCGCTGGCCCTGAACCCAGAACTCCGCGCGTCCGTTCGCATTCCGCACCAGGTTCGAGAACACGTCGTCAAGCTCGGTGCCGGCCAGCGGCATCGGGTCGGGGAAATTGGCCGGCTTGCGCCCGCCCGTGGGGATCAACTGGTCCGAGAGCACCATGTGATCCCGGGCCGCCAGGTGCACCGTCCACTGGTCGCGCGGAGCATCGTGTACGCGGAAATAGGGGTGGTAGCCCACCGCCACTGGCATCGGCTCCACCGAGTGGTTCTCGATGCGCGTCGCCACCTCCAGCGCGCCATCCTGCAAACGGTAGGTCATCTCGATGGTGTGTGCGAACGGAAACTGCGCCATCCAGTCGGGATGCCTCCAGAACTCCAGCCGGCTGGTGACCTCCGCGTGCCGGTCGTCAGATTTCAGGCCGGTTACCTCCCATGCTGCGGAGAAGGTCACCAGCCCATGAATCGGCTTCCGATTCCCGTCGCGCCGGAAATTGCCCAGGCCCGCGTTCAGCAGGTACTTCTTCCCGTTGGCCCAGAACGCGTCCTGGTCCAGGCGGTTGGCCCAGGGAGCCAGGAACGGATTCCCCGCCTGCACCGGCTGGGCCTGAAACTCGGCCAGAGTGGCGTAGGGCAGCCAGAACAGGTTCTTGCCGTTCACCTTCATCTCGTAGGCCATGTTCCCGATCGACGGCACAATCGAGACCTCCGTCCTGCGGGCCGAATCCGTGAGCCGGACCACCTCAATCGAATCGACGGTGGTCTTCCGAGCGGAATAGGTTTGTGCGTTGGACATGGCGGTCGCGAGCAGCACGGCGCAGGCCAGCCTCCTCAGTGGACTTCTTCGAGATCCAGATGGGTTTCCTCCTGGCAGCACACGCACCTGCCGGGAGTGTAGCTCCGAATCGAGCATACGGGACACCAATAGCTGATCGTATACTTCTTCCCGTCCTTGTGCACGAACATGGATTTCGAAGTGTAGAAAGGGCCGACGACAAACAGGGCCGGCGTTTTGAACTGGCCGAGCAGTTCCAGGTCCGCTCCCACCAGCCGCGCGTCTCCCAGCACGGCCAGCGTCTGCGGGTCGCCGTCGAGAGCGACCCGCTGGTGCGCGGCGGTCTCGATGGCGGGTTGCCGGTCCCCCGGCTCGACGAGCTTTCCCCGCAGCGTAGCGGCTTCACTCTGCGCGAAGCACAAGCACACCGCGGCAACTACAGACAGGAATCTCCAGTTCATCGACTCCATTGTACCGGCTGCTCGCCGGCTGCACCCCGCGCCGTCATCGCCGGCGGCCAAGCTGCTACAATTCGGTTTCGTGCCGCGCGCTTCCATATTCGTGACCTGCATTGTCGATCAACTCTTCCCCAAGGTGGGAATGGCGATGGTGGACGTGCTCGAGCGCGTCGGCTGGCAGGTGGACTTTCCCGAACAGCAGACCTGCTGCGGCCAGCCCGCCTTGAACACCGGCTATCGCGACGAGGCGCGCACGGTGGCCCGGCACTTCCTCACGGTATTTCGCGATGCCGAGTACATCGTAGTGCCCTCCGGTTCCTGCGCCTCGATGATCGCGCATCACTACGCCGAGCTCTTCCAGAGCGAGCCTGAGTGGCTGGCCCTCGCCCACCGGCTCGAACCCAGGATCTGGGAGTTCTCGAAGTTCTTGCTGGAAGTGGCCCGGGTCGAGGACGTCGGCGCGCGCTTGGAGCGCGTCGCCACCTTTCACGATAGTTGCCACGGCCTGCGTGACCTGGGCATCAAGGAAGGGCCGCGGCGCCTGCTCGCCCGCGTCCGCGGGCTCAGCCTCCGCGAGATGGATGCCGCCGAGGAGTGCTGCGGATTCGGGGGCACCTTCTCGGTGAAGTTTCCCGAGATCTCCGGCGGAATGGCCCGAACCAAGATCGATTCCATTCAACGGACCGGCGCGGACCTGGTGGTCGGCATCGACGCGAGCTGCCTGCTCCAGATTCAAGGCGCGCTCTCGCGGGCCGGCCTGCCGGTGGGGACCATGCACCTCGCCGAAGTGCTTGCCTGCCGTTAGTTGACGCCTATGACCGGCCCACAACAAGAGAAAATCCGGCAAACGTTGGACGACGCCAATCTCCAGTTGGCCATCTACTCCGCCACCGGCCGCCTCATGTCCCACCGCCAGGCCGTGGTCGCTCCGGAGGTGCTGCCGGACTACCAGGAACTGCGCACCCAGGCCCATCTCGTCAAGCAACACGCTATCGAGAACCTGGACCACTACCTGGAGCAGTTCGAGTCCCAGGTGGTGGCGCGCGGCGGCAAGGTGATCTACGCGCGCGATGGCGGCGAAGTGGTCGAGTTTTTGCTCGACCTGGCCAAGAAGATGGGTGCCCGGCTCATGGTCAAGTCGAAATCCATGACCACCGAGGAGATCGATCTGAACGAGCGGCTCGAGCGCCACGGCGTCGAGCCGGTCGAGACCGACCTGGGCGAGTATATTGTGCAACTGGCGCGCGAGCGGCCGTACCACATCGTCGCCCCCGCCCTGCACAAGACCCGCTACGACGTCGCCGATCTGTTCAGCCAGAAGCTCGGCGTCGAGCGGGAAACCGAGATCGAGAAGCAGACCAAGATCGCGCGCTCGGTGCTGCGCCAGAAATTCCTCGCCGCCGACATCGGCATCTCCGGAGCCAACTTCCTGGTGGCGGATTCCGGCGCGGTCGTGGTGGTCACCAACGAAGGCAACGGCCGGATGACCACCACGCTGCCGCGCGTCCACGTCGCGGTCGCCGGAATCGAAAAAGTGATTCCGCGCGCCCAAGACCTGGCAGTGTTCCTGAAACTGCTGGGCCGCAGCGCCACCGGCCAGCCGCTCACCGTCTACACGTCGTTTCTCGCGGGTCCGCGGCGCGAAGGCGAGATCGACGGGCCGGAGGAGTTCTACGTGGTGCTGCTGGACAACGGCCGCACGCGCCTGCTGGCCGACCGGGAGAAGCGCCAGTCGCTGTACTGCATCCGCTGCGGCGCCTGCCTCAACCACTGCCCGGTGTACCGCAAGGTGGGCGGTCACAGCTATCCCTGGGTCTACGGAGGGCCGATCGGCGCGATCATCACGCCCCAGTATCTCGGCGTGACGCACGATCCCTGGCTCCCCTTCGCCTCGAGCCTGTGCGGCGCCTGCGAGGAAGTCTGCCCCGTGAAGATCGAGATTCCCAAGCTGCTGCTGGCGCTGCGTTCGGAAGTGATCAAAGTCAAGGCCCGCGAGGGACAAAGCAGGCTCGAGCGCCTGGGCTTCCGCGCCTGGGCCTGGGCCATGCGGCGCCCGCGGATCTACGAGATGCTCGGGTTCATGGGTTCGGCGCTGTTGGGTGGCGGGGAGGGCTGGATCCGCCGTGTGCCCAAGCTGCTCAACCATGGGCCGCTGGCCGCCTGGCTCAGCCAGCGGGACCTGCCGCGCCTGCCGGCCCGGAGTTTCCGCCAGTTGTGGCGCGCGCGCAGGAAGGCGGGAGAGAACTGATGCCTCGCGAGTACGTTCTTCACCGGACCCGGACCGCCCTCGGGCGCAGCATTGGACAGCCGCCCGACCCGGCGCCGCCGGCGCGTCTGCGCATCCCCGAAACGGATCTGGAGGCCCGCGTCGCCAGCCTGTTTGCCAATGTCCGCAACCTGGCCGGCAAGACGCACCGCGCCTCTTCGCCGGCCGATGCGCGGGCCTACGTCGCCGCGCTCATCGGCGAACGGTCCGCCGTCGCCTCCAACGCCCCGTTTCTGCGGGAGTGCGGAATCACGGACCTGCCCTCGGTCCGGAGCGGTATCACCAGCCAGGAGGAACTGCGTGCGCTCTGCGCCGATGCGGAGTTCGGCATCACCAGCGCCGATTATGCGCTCGCCGACACCGGCACGCTGGTGCTGTTCTCCTCACAGCAGGAAGCGCGGATGATCTCGCTGCTGCCGCCCGTGCACATTGCCATTGTTCCGAGCGGGAAGGTCCTCACCGGCCTCGATGAGCTGCTGGCCCGGGAGCCCTTGCCCGCCGAACGTAGCAGTTCGATGCTGCTGATCACCGGCCCCAGCCGCACCGCGGATATCGAGCAGATCCTGGTTCGCGGCGTTCACGGCCCCGGTGAAATTCACGTTATCGTAGTGTAGAGGAGTCTCACGATGAAACGCTCGATTCTGACTCTGCTATTCGTGGCTTCGGCGCTGACGGCCTTCGCGCAAATGGGAGAGGTGTCCCTCAGTTTCGGCAAGTCCATGCTGCGGAACAATTCCCTGGGGACCAGCGGGGGCGTGGACGTCCCGTTCGACGCCAGTTTCCACATGGCGCTGCGCATGACGCTCAACAATAGCCGGTTCTTCGGACATGAGTTCGGCTACGCTTACAACCGCGCGTCTTTTACGTTCAGCTCAACCAACTACAGCATGCCCATTCACCAGGGTTTCTACGACTTCCTGGTCTACGCCACCAAGGAGGGCGCCAAGGTGCGGCCGTTTGCCGCCGGCGGCGCGCACTTCAGCACGTTCGTTCCGCCCGGCGGATCGATAATGCAGGGCAGCGGCATTACCAAGTTCGGCTACAACTACGGCGCCGGAATCAAGGCGAAGGTGAGCGAATCGTTCATGATCCGGCTGGACCTTCGGGACTACACCACGGGCAAGCCGGATTTTGGGATCAGCCCGAGCGGGCTGTTGCACCAACTCGTGGTTTCGGCGGGCCTGGCCTTCACGTTCTAAGAGCCGGCGGCCCACGCCGATTTGGAACGCTCTTGGCCGTGGGCGGTCGGCGGTTTTCATGCGGCAGTCATTGGTCACTCTTCTCGCGCACTACCCCATCCTCACTCTCTTTCTCGCCATCGGCCTGGGATACCTGGTCGGCGAGGCCAGCATTTTCGGATTCCGCTTCGGGGTCGCCGGCGTGCTGTTTGTGGGCCTGGCCATCGGTGCGCTGGATCGCTCGGTTGCGCTGCCCGAAGTGATTCCAACCCTCGGGCTGATCATCTTCGTTTACACCATCGGCATCCAATCCGGCCCGGCGCTCGCGGCGGTGTTCCGTGACCGCGGCTACCGTCACGCCCTGCTCGCGCTTGGAGTGCTCATATTCGGTGCCGTGCTCACCGTTGCGCTGTCGTATTCGTTCTCCATCCCCGGCCCCCGCGCCGCCGGGCTGTTTTGCGGCGCCCTCACCAGCACCCCGGCGCTCGCCGCCGCGCGGGAAACCGTGCATGACGTGGCGGTGCGCAGAGGGTTTCCGGAGGAGCGTGCGCGGGCGGAGGCCGACCAACCGGTGGCATCCTACAGCATCTCCTATCCTCTCGGCGTGATCGGCGTCATCCTCTGCTTCCAGTTGTTCGGCCGGTTTTGGCGCAAGGAAACCCAGCCGCTGGAGGAAGCGCCCGAAATCGTCGTGCGCAATTTCGTGGTCCGAAACCCGGGGGTGGCGGGCCGCAGCATCGGGGAGGTCCTGCGGGTGCACAAGGACTACGGCTTCGTGGTGAGCCGCATCCAGCACGACGGCAAGATCGAAATCGCCACCTCCGACTCGCGTTTGGAGTTCGGCGATGTGGTGGCCGTGGTGGGTGACGAGGAAGCGCTCGAGCGCGCCGTGCAGATCTTCGGCGAGCCTTCCTCGGCTCACATCGAGTTCGACCGCTCCCAGCTCGATCACCGGAGGGTCTACGTCTCGGCCAAAGAGGTGGTCGGCACGCGCATTCGCGATCTCGACCTCCAGAACCGCCTCCACGCCACCATTACGCGCCTGCGCCGCGGCGACGTCGACATCGTGCCCGCGCCGGACACCCGGCTCGAGTACGGCGACCAGATCCGCGTGCTCACCAGCCGCGACCGCTTCGCCGAGGTCTCGAAATTCTTCGGCGACTCCGTCCGGGGCATGTCCGAGACGGATTTCGGATCGGTGGCCATCGGCATGGTGCTGGGCGTGCTCTTCGGCATGTTGCCGATTCCAATGCCGGGCGGCAACAGCATCCGGCTGGGCCTGGCCGGCGGGCCGTTGCTGATGGCCCTGGCGCTCGGCAAGCTCGAGCGTACCGGAAGGATCACCTGGGCTATCCCGATCAGCGCCAACTTCACTTTGCGCCAGATCGGGCTGCTGCTGTTCCTGGCGGGCGTGGGCACCCGCGCGGGCTTCGACTTCGTCCAGACGCTCCGCTCCAGCGGCCCTCAGTTGCTGCTCGCCGGCGCGGTCCTCACGTTCTCCGTGACGCTCGCCACGATGCTGATCGGCTACAAGCTCCTGAAGATCCCCTTCGACGCGCTCACCGGAATCGTCTCCGGCGTGCAGACGCAGTCCGCCTGCCTGGCCTTCGCCACCAGCCATACCCGCTCCGATGCTCCCAATATCGCCTACGCGGGCATGTATCCGGTCGCCACCATCGCCAAGATCATCCTGGCCCAGATCCTGGTCTCCTGGCCGCTGGCCTGAAAGGTTGCATATGAGACTCGCGATTGCTCTTCTGCTCGCCCTCGGTCCGGTTTGTTCTGCGCAGGAGGCGCCCCCCAACGCCCTCACGCCCGCCGAGCGTGCCGCCGGCTGGCAACTGCTCTTCGATGGCAAGACGCTGGCCGGCTGGGACGACCCCGCGTCGCGCACGCCGCCAGGCGATTCCTGGACCATCGAAGACGGCTGCGTCAAGGCCGTGGCCGGACCGCGCATCCGCGAGGACCTCATGACCACCGCCGCTTTCCGCGATTTCGAGATGGTCTTCGACTGGCGCATCGCGTCGGGCTCCAACAGCGGCCTGAAGTACCTCATCCAGAGAACGGTCTTCCTGGATCACGACAAGCTGAAGCCGGGCGCCAGGAGCTTCGAAGAAACCGTCGGCTACGAAATGGAACACCACCTTGCGGATCGCTCCAAGCTGGGTGCGAATTCGCGCGCCGAGGAGTACGTCGTCAGCTTCGAGTATCAGTTGGTGGACAACGACCGGCACCCCGACGCCAGGCGCGGCGCGAAGTACCAGACCGGGTCGCTCTACGGCATGGTCGCGCCAACGCAGGCGGCCGCCCGGCCGGTGGGTGAGTTCAACCACTCGCGCCTCGTGGTGCGCGGCAATCGCATCCAGCACTGGCTGAACGGCGTCAAAGTCGTCGACGCCAGCCTGGATTCCGAGGAAGTGACCGAGAACATCGCGAAACGTTGGAAAGCCGCGCCGGCGGTGTACGACCTGCTCACCAAGCGCCCCCGACGCGACTGCCCCATCGGCCTCCAGAACCACGGCGACACGGTCTGGTTCCGCAACCTCAAGATCCGCCGCCTCCCTTAACCCCAATACTGATGGGGGGCGGAGTTCAGTCCGCGCGGGACTTCAGAGGTACTTGCAGAATTCGTAGAACGTCCGCTTGCTGACGCGCGCGGCTCTGTAACCCGTTGAGAATCAGTGCCCCGTTTCCGAGCCGCGACCGCGAGGGAGCGGTTTCCAGGAATTCTGCAAGTACCTCTTCAGTCCCGCCACCGCCGAGCCGGGGCCCTTCTGCGAGATCGGGTGCACGCGCGAACGGCTTTTCGCGTCATACACACAGAACCGGATCTTGTCCTTGCCAGCGGGCCGGTGTATCGTTTTACAGTATGTTGGCACTGCTGCTAGCCGCGGCCGTCGTGAACGTCGGCGAGCCTGCACCGCCGTTGACGGTGGAGCAACTCCTGCAGGCGCCCCAGGGGACGGCCGCCAACTGGCAGTCGCTGAAGGGGAAGGCGGTGGTGTTGGAGTTCTGGACCACCTGGTGCGCTCCCTGTGTCGAGCAGATCCCCCATTGGAACGCGCTGGCGGAGAAGTTCAAGAGCCGTCCGATCCAGTTCATCGCCATCGGCTACGAAGATCCGGAGCTGATCGCCACGTTCCTCACGCAGCGGCCGATGGCCGGATGGATCGCGCTCGATCCGGCCGGAGCGACGTTCAAGGCGTACGGAGTCGATTCGGTCCCGCAGACGGTCCTGGTGGACGCAAAGGGGCAGGTGCGTGGCATCACCAGCCTCCAGCAGCTCACCGAGGCGGATCTGGAGGCCCTGCTCGGCGGCCGGCCGCTGAAACTTGCCGAGGCGGCTGCCCCCGGTTGAAGGCCGGCTATCCGGCCGGGCCGTGCGCCCAGCCTCATCAGCCCGGCCCCCGATGCGCGCGTGCCCTATTCGGTCACCTTCCGGTGGTCCCCCGTGCCCGGGGCGGTGGCCTACGCCATCCAGATCGCCGGCGGAGAGAGGTTCCGCGGGCCGTTGGTGGTCGACGCCAAGGCCGGCGAGCCGTTCTACCACGTCGACCTGTCTGTGACCGGGCCGCTGTGGTGGCGCGTGCGAGCCATGGATTCGCAAGGCACGCCTGGCCCGTGGTCCGCTCCCCGCAAACTGGACATCCTGCAACCGCCGCTGGCAGCATCCGTGCTGGGGTTGATGCTGACTCCCGTCAGCGTGCCTGGGGGCGAGTCCAGTGAGGGGCTGGTGACTCTCGAGCAGGCCGCCCCGGCAGGCGGCGCGACCGTGCTGCTCTCGAGCGGCGACGCCACCAAGGTGACCATGCCGGCCGGAATCCTGTTTGCAGCGGGTAAGACCGCGGTGTCGTTCTCCATCGCCACCGTGCCGGTGACCGGGGACACTCCGGTCCGCATCTTCGCCGCCTCAAAGAGTGAGACGAAGGAGGCCACACTGACGCTTCGGTCGGGGCGTTCGCGCGCGCCGCTTGCGGCGGTCGCCGTCAACCCCGCCATCCTCACGGCCGGCGACCGGGCGCAAGGCATTGTGACACTGGCGGGCCTGGCGCCTTCGGCAACCACGGTCCAGCTTGCTAGCAGCGACGCCTCGCGAGTGTCCTTGCCTAGCGCGGTCAGGATCCCGGCCGGCGCCACGACGGCGGACTTCCCGGTTCAAACGGCGCACGGGACCACATCCGGCAGCGTGATCATCACGGCCTCCCTGGAAGACACCGTCAGAACGGCGACCGTGAGCCTCACCGGCGCTGCTAGCACGGAGTTGCTGCCGGCGCCCTTCCAACTGCTTCCGGAGGAAGGCGCTAGCGTGGCGTACGACGGGCCAGTTGAATTCGCCTGGCTCGCTGTGATGGGGGCGGCAAGCTATACCATCGAGGTAGACCGCACCGGCAGCTTCGCCGGGCCGCTGGCCGCCAGCCGGACAGTTCCCTCTTCACGCCTCGCCATCGCCCCGCTACCGTACGGAACGGTGTGGTGGCGCGTGCGCGGGAACGACGCCAATGGCGCCCCGGGCCGCTGGTCCACGCCACGCGCGCTCCGGGTCAGGTGAACTGGCTCCCCACTCAGAATCCCAATCGACCGGCGATATCCCGCAGGATGCCGGCGGAACGGCGCAGCAAAGCCAGCTCGTCGTCGCTGATGTGCAGCGGCAGCGTCTCCCGCACCCCGCCGCGCCCCACGATGGATGGCACCGAGACGCACACGTCGCTGATGCCGTGATACTCCTGAAGCAGGCTGCTCACGGTGAGAATGGCCTGCTCGTCGCGCAGGATGACCTCCAGGATGCGCTCCACGGCCAGTCCCACGGCCCAGTTCGTCGCACCCTTGGCCGCAATCACCTGCGCCGCCGCGTCGCGCACATTGCGGAAGATCTCCTCGCGGTCGCTTTCGGTGAGCGGCGGCACGTTCGGCGAGGAGAAAAGCTCCAGTGCGGTGGCAGCGATGTGAACGCTCGACCACAGCGGCACCTCGCTGTCTCCGTGTTCTCCGACGATGTAGGCGTGCACGTTCGCGGCCGCCACGTTCAGCCGTTGCGCCAGCAGGAAGCGAAAGCGCGAAGTGTCCAGCACGGTTCCCGATCCGAAGACCCGGGAACTGGGCAGGCCGGACAGCTTCAGGGACACGTACGTCAGCACGTCCACGGGGTTCGAGACGATCAGCAGGATCGCGTTGGGCGCCGCTGCCAGCACCCGCGGAATCAGCTTGCGAAAGGTGGCGACGTTCGTCTCCACCAGTTGCAGGCGGCTTTGCCCGGGTTTCTGCTTGGCGCCGGCGGTGATCACCACGATCGCCGCTCCCGCGCAATCCTCCACCGTGCCGGAGGTCACCGTCACCGCGGGAATGAACATCGAGCCGTGCATCAGGTCCCTGGCTTCGGCTTCCGCTTTGTGCGGCAGGGCATCCACCAGCACCAGCTCGTGCGCGATGCCTCTTATCATCGCCACATAGGCGATGGTCGAACCGACGGCCCCGGCGCCGATCACCCCGATGCGTATCCGCCCCGGCGGTAAGTTCCCCACTGTACCCATACTGAGATTCTCGCGCGGTTGCACCCCGCCGCGCATTCCCGATAAGCTTTAACTGACTGAGAGTGGGAGGAGAACCGATCATGCGATACAGACTGCTTGCTGCGCCCATCCTGCTGTGGAGCGGCATCTGGGGATGGTCTCTACTGGCGGCCGCGCCCGCTCAGCAGGAAGACATCACCCCGTCGCTGGACGTCCCCTATGTCCCCACCCGGCCGGAGCTGGTCGAGCAGATGCTCAAGCTCGCGGACGTCAAGAAGACCGATACGGTCTACGACCTCGGCTGCGGCGACGGCCGGATCGTGATCATGGCGGCCGAGAAGTTCGGCGCGCGCGGCGTGGGCGTCGATCTCAATCCCGAGCGCGTCAAGGAAGCCAATGAGAACGCGCGCAAGGCCGGCGTCGCCGATCGCGTGAAGTTCATCGAAGGCAACCTCTTCGACGCCGATATCCACGCCGCCACCGTGGTCACGCTGTACCTGCTTCCGGACGTGAATCTCAAGCTGCGCCCCAAGCTGCTCAAGGACCTCAAGCCCGGCACGCGCGTCGTCTCGCACGCATTCGACATGGGCGACTGGAAGCCGGAGAAACAAATCCAGGCCGACCACAGCACGCTGTTCCTGTGGACCATTCCGGCCGCTTCTTCCGAGCCGCGACCGTAACCGAGCCGCGACCGCAAGGGAGCCGTCTGCCCTCATTCCGCCAGCGCCAGGTTGGCGCGCGCCGCCAGCGAGAAATCGGCGAAGTCGCCGCGCTGGAATTTTGGAAACGCGGCGGCGGCGATCATGGCGGCATTGTCGGTCGAGAGCGCCGGGGCGGGGAAGTGCACGGGGCAGGGAAGCCGCGCGGCTTGCGCTGCCGCGCGCAGTCCTGAATTGCACGCCACGCCGCCTGAGACAATCACCGAGCGGGCTTCGATCTCCTCGGCCGCCGTGGCCGCACGCCTCAGCAGTTCCTCGATCACCGTGTGCTGGAAGGATGCCAGCAGGTCCAGCGTGGTCTGCGGCGTCAGCGCCAGCCACTGTTCCAGCGAGGGCTGCCGATGGACGTGCAGCAACTCGCGCCGCACCTCGATCTCCGCGTCCATGTCGTGCTGCTGGACCCAGCGCAGCACCGCCGTCTTCAGGCCGCTGAAGCTAAAATCCAGCGCATTGCCCCTCATCCGCGCCAGCGTGAACCGTACGGCCGCCGGGTCGCCGTAGGGCGCGAGCCCGTCGATGACCGGGCCGCCGGGGTAGCTGAAACCCAGCAGCTTGGCCACCTTGTCGAAGGCCTCGCCGGCGGCGTCGTCCCGGGTTTTGCCGAGCAGGCGGTAGCGCAGCCCCTCGTGTACCGCGAACAGGTGGGTGTGCCCGCCGCTCACCACCAGCGCCAGCGCCGGGTACTCTACCGGCTCTCCTCCCAGCCGGGCCTGCGAAATCACCGCGTGGATGTGACCCTCGATGTGATTCACGCCGATCAGCGGCAGGCCGCGCGCAAAGCACAGGGCTTTCGCGTAGGTCATGCCCACCAGCAGCGCGCCCACCAGCCCCGGCCCCTCCGTCACCGCGATGGCAGCAAGCCCATCGTAGTCGGTCGCTGCCTGCTCGAGCGCCGCCCCCACCACCGGCACGATCGCCCGCAGGTGCTCCCGCGAGGCCAGCTCCGGCACCACGCCGCCGTACTTGCCGTGCGTGTCCAGTTGCGACGCCACCACCGACGACAGGATGAGCGTCCCGTCCTCCACAACCGCCGCCGCCGTCTCGTCGCACGACGTCTCGATCCCTAGTATCCGCACACGGCTGTTATCCTTCTCAACAGGCATGAACCTCTCCGACTTCGATTATCCCTTGCCTCGGGAGCTGATCGCACAGCGCCCGCTCGAGGACCGCGCCGCCTCGCGCATGTTGGTCCTCTACCGCGGCGAGCAGCGCTGGGAAGACCGCCTCTTCCGCGAGTTCCCGCAATTCCTGCGGAGGGGAGACTGCCTGGTCCTGAACGACTCCAAGGTTTTCCCGGCCCGGCTTTACGGGCATCGCGCCGGCGTACACGCTTTGCCCATCGGCAAGAAGAACCCCACCCGCAAGTGGTACCTGAAAGGCGAGGTCGAAGTCTTTCTGGTACGCCCTCTGGCCGGCGATCCCGCTTCCTGGCAGGTACTCGTGCACCCGGGCCGCAAGGTGCGTGTCGGCGAGCGCATCCGGTTCGATGAGGAACTCGAGGCCGAGATCACCGGCCGCGGCACTTTCGGGGAGCGCACCCTGCGCTTCAACTACGCCGGCGACCTCTACGAGAAGTTCAACCGCATCGGCCATGTGCCGCTGCCACCGTACATCAGGCGCGACGACGAGCCCCTGGACCGCGAGCGGTACCAGACCGTCTTCGCTTCCCATCCCGGTTCCGTGGCCGCTCCGACCGCGGGCCTGCACTTCACGCCGGACATCCTGCGCCAATGCCGCGCCGCCGGCGCCGAGATCGCCTCGGTCACGTTGCACGTCGGGCTGGGCACCTTCCAGCCGGTCCGCACGGAACGCGTCGAGGACCACCGCCTGCACCCTGAATTCTTCGAGATCGGCGAGGAGGACGCAGCGAAACTCCGCACCGCGCGCCGCCTGGTCGCCGTAGGGACCACCAGCGTGCGCACACTGGAAAGCGCCGTCCGCGGCCCAGGTCTGGTCGCCTCCAGCGGCGACACGGACCTCTACATCTATCCCGGCTTCCGCTTTGAGGCCACCGGCGCCATGCTCACCAACTTCCACCTCCCGCGCAGCAGCCTCCTGCTCCTGGTGGCCGCGCTCGCCGGCAAAGATCTCGTCCTGGCGGCCTACCGCCACGCCGTGGAATCCCGCTACCGCTTCTACTCCTACGGCGACTGCATGCTGATTCTGTAGGCTCTTGTGGTATCTTCAGAAGTCGAGTCCGGGTCGCAATATGTCCAAAGAACGAAAAGAGCCTAAGTCTACTCCAACCCCGGTCATCGCCGACGGCATGACGCTGGGGGTGATCGGGGCCGGTGTGATGGGTCAGACCCTCATCAAAGGTCTGCTGGCCAGCGGGTTGATCGAGCGCCAGCGGATCTGGGCGGGCGACAAGAACGCCGCCACCTGCGAGAGCGCCAGGAAGGCCTTGGAGGTCTCGGTTCAGGTCGATTTTCACGCCCGAGTGCCCACCGCCGATTTGATTCTGATCTGCGTGAAGCCGGCCGACGCCGCGGCAGCCCTGGCTTCGTTGAAGAGCGGGGGACTCCGGAGCGAAACGCTGCTCATCTCCATCCTGGCCGGCGCCTCGACCGAGCGGCTGGAATCGCTGCTGGGCGCCGAGAATCCCGTGGTGCGCGCCATGCCCAACACGCCCTGCATCGTCGGCGAGGGCATGACCGTCATCTGCCGGGGCACGCACGCCACCGCGGACCACCTGGCGCGTGCCCGGCACATCTTCGAGGCGGTGGGCAAGTGCCTTCCCGTGGATGAAACGCACTTCAACGCCATTACCGCCCTGAGCGGCAGCGGCCCCGCCTATCAGTACCTGATCATGGAGGCTCTGGCCGACGCCGGCGTTCGCGTCGGGCTCCCGCGCCAGCTTGCGCTTACCCTGGTGTCCCAAACCGTCCTCGGCGCGGCTAGAATGGTCCAGGCCACCGGCCGCCATCCCGCGGCGCTCCGCGACGACGTCACGACGCCGGCGGGCTGCACCATCGGTGGTCTGCTCATGCTCGAGGATGGAAGGATTCGCTCAGTGCTGGCGCGCGCCGTCGAGGAAGCCGCCAGGATCGCGGCCAACTTAGGCCCGCCAGCCGCCAAGGCCCCGGAGCCCTCGGCGCCCCACCGCGCTGGCCATTGAACTGCGTAACCGCTTGCTCGCGCGCGCGGCTCAGTAACGTAG
The DNA here is from genome assembly GCA_050008465.1 of Bryobacteraceae bacterium. GTDB lineage: Bacteria > Acidobacteriota > Terriglobia > Bryobacterales > Bryobacteraceae > Fen-330. Next base: position 7,048 of record JBEKMO010000060.1, on the reverse strand, counting down.
CCGAGCCGCGACCGCGGGAGCGGGGCACATTGCACCACGAGGCGGCGGCAGGGGAGCAGGCTCCGACGCCGCTTGGCCGCTCTGCCTGCCGCCTCTGGATCGTCCTAGCGCCCTCAGCGCGAATTTCCGACCCGGTTCGCGCCGTAGTCGTGTCGACTGGCACTGCTGGCGCCACGAACGACGCTCGCTAGAAGAGAACTCGATCCCAGCATGGATTGCCTGCTTAATGGCATTTTAGCACGGGATCCCGCGTAACACCTGTAATAATCTGTGGGCGCCATTCCGAGCGGACACTCCCCTTCAAGCCTCAGCCGGATAGCTTATAATGTAAGAACTGCCGAGTCGTGGTAGTGTGCCGGTTCCCACCGCACGCCAGAAGTTTGGGCTCCGATCATGTTCGAGAACTTATCCGACAAGCTGCAGCGCGTCTTCAAGACCCTGCGCGGCGAAGGCAAGCTCTCCGCCGCCAACATGGAGACCGCTCTGCGCGAGATCCGGGTGGCCCTGCTGGAGGCCGACGTCCACTTCCGCGTGGTCAAGCAGCTCGTCGAGAACATCCGGCAGAAGGCCATGGGCGAGGAGGTGCTCACCGCGCTTTCTCCCACCCAGCAGGTGGTCAAGATCGTCCACGAGGAATTGATCAAGATCCTGGGCAGCCACCAATCCAAGCTCCGCTTCGCCAACGAGCCGCCCACGGTGATGTTCATTGTTGGTTTGCAGGGATCGGGCAAGACCACCACCACCGGCAAGCTTTCCCGCTGGCTCTCCAAGAACGGCCACAGCCCCCTGATGGTCTCCGTGGACGTCTACCGCCCCGCGGCGCGGCACCAGTTGAGCGTCATCGGCCGCGACGTCAAGATGCCGGTCTACGCCGGCGCGCCCGAGGAGACCACACCGGCCGACCTGGGGCGGGCGGCGAGGCGGGAAGCCGCCAACACCGGCCGCGACGTGCTCCTGGTCGACACCGCTGGCCGCCTGCACATCGACGACGATCTCATGAACGAGCTCCAGGAGCTCAAAGCCCTGCTCGCCCCCACCGAGATCCTGTTCGTGGCCGACGCCATGACCGGCCAGGACGCCGTGAAATCCGCCGCCGAGTTCCACAAGCGCCTCGGCATCACCGGCGTCATCCTCACCAAGATGGACGGCGACGCGCGCGGCGGCGCGGCCCTCTCCATCCGCAGCGTCACCAGCCAGCCGCTCAAGTTCGTGGGTATCGGCGAGAAGTTCGACGCCCTCGATCCGTTCCACCCCGACCGGGTGGCCTCGCGCATCCTGGGCATGGGCGACGTGCTCTCCATCATCGAGAAGGTCGAGGAGCAGATCGACCAGAAAAAAGCCGAGGAGATGCAGCGCAAGCTCATCGAGAACGAGTTCACGCTGGAGGACTTCCGCGACCAGCTCCGGCAGCTCCGCAAGCTCGGCCCCCTGGAGTCGATCCTGGGGATGATGCCCCAGGTCGGCCTGCTCAAGGACCTCAAGAACGTCAAAGTGGATGAGAAAGAGATCACGCGCGTGGTGGCGATCATCGACTCGATGACGCTGCGCGAGCGGGCGAACCACATGATCATCAACGGCGCCCGGCGGCGGCGGATCGCCCGCGGCAGCGGGACGACCGTGCAGGAAGTCAACCAGTTATTGAAGCAGTACACGCAAATGCGAAAAATGATGAAAGGTTTCTCCGGCGGGTTCCTAGGAAGGAAGCTGGGCAAGATGAAGCTGCCCGACCTCCTGGGACAGCGCCAGTGACCGGGAGTGGATCGAGATTAACCTATGCTGATGATTCGATTGGCGCGATTTGGCGCGAAGAAGAAGCCGTCCTACCGCGTGGTGGTGATCGAGAAGGATCGGGCGCGGGACAGCCGCTCGGTGGAAGTGGTGGGGTACTACAGCCCGGTGAGCCATCCAGCCACCGTGAAGCTGGAGCACGAGCGCATTGCCCACTGGTTGAAACAGGGGGCGCGGCCGTCGGAAACCGTAGCGCGGCTGCTGGAGAAGAACCCGGCCCCGGCCGCACCGCCGGCGGTGTAAACTCGGGTGCTCCGACCCGCTCTGGCTGGTTCCGGATGGCGCGATCCCTGTACTTACAGTGCTATCATCGAGTCATCGAGGAGGCGTTGGGATGTCAGGCATGAAAGAACTCGTAGAGGAAATCGCGAAAGCTCTAGTGGACATGCCCGACCAAGTTGCCGTCCGGGAAGTCCAGGGCGAACAGGTCACCGTGTTGGAACTCCGGGTGGCCCCCAGTGACTTGGGAAAAGTGATCGGCAAACAGGGAAGAACGGCACGGTCGATCCGGACGATTTTAGGAGCCGCTGGGATGAAACTCAACCGGCGGTTTACACTGGAGATTCTGGAGTAAGCTTCTGGAGTCGCGCGATTCCCAGGCGGAAGGGCAGTGGGTGGCTCTCGCCGTGCTTGCCCGGATCTGGGGCAGGCATGGGGAGTTGTTCGCCGTCTCGCTGAGCAGCGGGCCGGAGCGCTTCCAGGATCTGCGGGAAGTACACGTCTTCGGCGCCCCCGGCGAGGAACGGACCCTGGAGATCGAGTCGGTTTGGGAGCACCGGGGCGGGTTGATTTTCAAGTTCCGGGGGATTGACTCCATCGCGGAGGCTGAGCTTTTGCAGCGCGCCGAGGTGCGGATTCCCCGGGAAGCGCGCCGCCAGCTCCCGCCGGACGAGTATTTCCAGTCCGACCTAGTGGGCTGCGAGGTCGTCGAGCGGGACAGCCGCGAACGGCTTGGCGTTGTAGCAGCGTGCCGCGAGTACGGTGGCCCGCTGCTGTTGGAAGTGGAACGGCAGGGCGAGCCGCTGCTGATCCCGTTCGCGCGTTCGATCTGCGTTGAGATCGACGTCGCGGGCCGGCGCATCGTGGTGGACTTGCCGGAAGGTTTGAAGGATTTGCCATGAGGTTCGAGGTGCTCACGATCTTCCCCGAGTTCTTCCGGGGGCCGTTCGAGCACGGCGTGGTCGCCCGGGCGCGCGCGGCGGGCGTGCTGGACATCCGTGTCCACGACCTGCGCAACTGGACCTCGGACCGCCACCGGACCGTGGACGACCGGCCCTTCGGGGGCGGGGAAGGAATGCTGCTGAAGCCGGCGCCGGTGTTTGAAGCGGTGGAATCGATCTGGCCCGAGCGCCAACCGGACCAGCGGGTGGTGCTGCTTTCGGCGCAGGGCCGGCTGTTCGATCAGGGGATTGCGCGCCGGTTCGCGGCGCTCAGCGGCCTGCTCTTGATTTGCGGCCGCTACGAGGGCGTGGACGAGCGCGTCGCCGAGCACCTCGCCGATGAGGAGGTCTCCATCGGCGATTATGTGCTGAGCGGCGGGGAATTGGCCGCGGCGGTCGTGATTGACGCCGTTGCCAGGCTGTTGCCGGGCGTGCTCGGCAACCAGGCGTCGGCGGTGAATGAGTCGTTCAGCGGGATCGAGGAAGCGGGCCTCGCGGAGGCGGGCCTCTCCCAGGCGAGCCTGCTGGATTGCCCGCAGTACACCCGGCCGGCGGAGTTTCGCGGCTGGAACGTGCCCGAGGTGCTCTTGAGCGGGCACCATGAGGAAATCCGCCGCTGGCGCCAGGGCGCTGCGCTCGAGAAGACCCGGCGGCTGCGTCCGGACCTGGTGACGCGCCGGTCGCCCGAGCAGGAATTGGTGGGACAGGAAGCAGGGAAGCACAATGAATAATTCGCTATTGATCAAATACGCCAGTAAGAAGAAGCGCGAGAGCGTGCCGGAGTTCCGCCCGGGCGACACCGTGCGGGTGCATGTCAAGATCAGGGAGGGCGACAAGGAGCGGTTGCAGGCCTTCGAAGGCACCGTGATCGCGCGAAAGAACGTGGGGCTGGGTGAAACTCTGACCGTGCGCAAAGTCAGTTTCGGCCACGGCGTCGAGCGCATCTTCCCGCTGCACGCGCCCGTGGTGGACCACATCGACGTGGTGCGGACCGGCAAGGTCCGCCGCGCCAAACTCTACTATCTGCGCGGATTGAAGGGCAAGGCGGCGCGGCTGAAAGAGCGCGAGTAGAACTTGCCGGCTCCGCGGACGCGACAATTCCGGTGCCTGGGTACGCTGGAGCGAGAGGCGCGCGCCGCGGGTTTCGCGCGCGTGGCGGGCGCCGATGAGGCAGGACGCGGATCGCTGTTCGGCCCGGTGTTCGCGGCCGCCGTCATCCTCTCCGCGGACCGCCCCATTCACGGCCTGCGCGACAGCAAGGTGCTTTCCGCCGGCCGGCGCGAAGAGCTTGCCGCCGTCATCGGCGAGCGGGCGGTGGCCTGGGCCGTGGCGGCCGTCGAGGCCGCGGCCATCGATCGCATTAATATCTACAACGCCTCCTGTCTGGCCATGAAGCAGGCCATCGAACAACTCGCGCCGGCTCCGGACTACGCGCTGGTGGACGGCGTCCGGTTGGACATCCCCCTGCCCCACCAGCGGGTGATCCACGGCGATGCCCGCTGCCAGGCCATCGCGGCCGCGTCCATCCTCGCCAAGGTGCGCCGGGACGAGTGCCTTCGGCTGTGGGACCAGGTGTTCCCGCAGTACGGGCTCGCCCGCCACAAGGGCTACGGCACCCCGGAGCATCTGAAGGCGCTGATCGCCCACGGTCCCAGCCCTCAGCACCGCTTCAGTTTCGAGCCGGTGCACGACGCGCGCAGCGGGTATCTTTGGGAGGCGGACGAGCGCTCATGACCGTCCCGCAGAACCCCGCCCCGGTCGAGGCCGCCGCCGCCGAGGGAGACCGCCCGCACCGCTGGACCCGCCGAGTCGGCGCGCTGCTCTATATTTTCTTCTGCTTTGAAGTCGGCGCCTTCCTCCTGCTGTTCCCATGGACCCCCGCCTGGCACAAGAGCTTCTTCGCCGGGCTGACGCCGGGCTGGTACGAGATCTGGATCAGCCCCTATCTCCGCGGCGCCATCAGCGGGCTCGGCGTCGTGGACATCGGCATCTCGTTCGTCGAGGTGTTCCGCCTGCGGCGGTTCTCCAAGACTTCCGATCCGTCGCGTTCGCTACAATAGTGACGTATCCCACAATTGAGGACAGCTTTGGACCCAACCGAATCGGCCGTCATCGAACCGGCGCCGCGACCCACGGCCTCCGCCAGGAGCGATCCGCCGCGCGGCGCCATCGCCGAATGGACGGTCACGATCCTCTTGCTGCTGTTCGGGACGACGACGCTGTTGCAGGCTTTCGTCATCCCCACCGGCTCGATGGAGGACACGTTGCTCATTGGCGACCACCTGCTGGTCGACAAGCTGAGCTATGCGCCGGCGGATTCTTTCGCCCAACACCTGCTGCCGTACGATAGGGTCCAGCGCGGCGACATCATCGTGTTCCGCTACCCGGTGGACATCCGGCAGACCTTCGTCAAGCGCGTCATCGGGCTCCCCGGCGACCGCATCCGCCTGGTGGACAAGCAGCTCTATCGCAACGGCCGCAAGATCGACGAGCCGTACGTCTACCACAAGAGACCCGATATCGACCGGTACCGGGATAACTTCCCCGGCGCGCCGGATTACCAGGTGGGAGAGCGCGGGCTGGCCATGCTAGAGCGCGACGTCATGGACGGCGAGGTGGTGGTGCCGCCCGCGAGCTACTTCGCGATGGGGGACAATCGCGACTCTTCCCTCGACAGCCGCTACTGGGGGTTCGTGCCGCGCGAGAACATCATCGGCAAACCGCTGATTATCTACTGGTCTTACGACGCCACCACCGAAGCGCTGGCCGGGCCGACCATCAGCCTGGACCACTTCGCGGACCTGGTGCAGCATTTCTTCACCAAAACCCGCTGGCGCCGCACCTTCAAGCTGGTGCGGGGGTATTCGACTTACTAAGAGCGAATCGGAATGAAAGACACTAAGGAACGGGTCGCGCCGGAGCCACCCCGCGGTTTCATCGCCGAATGGACGGTCACCATCCTCATCCTTCTGTTCGGGACCACCACCCTGGTGCAGGCGTTTGTGGTGCCGACCGGCTCGATGGAAAGCAACATCCTGATCGGCGACCATCTGTTTGTGGACAAGCTGGCGTATGCGCCCGCGGGCGGGCTGGGCCGGCATCTCCTCCCGTACAAGGAGGTCCAACGGGGCGACATCATCGTGTTCCGCTGGCCGCCGGATCCGCGCCAGGATTACGTCAAGCGCGTGATCGGCCTGCCCGGCGACCGCCTCCGCCTCATCGACAAACAGGTCTACATCAACGGCCGGAAGCTCGAGGAACCCTACGTCCAGCACATCACCTCCTATATCGAACCCTACCGCGATAATTTCCCCGGCGAACCCAATATGCTGGTGACTCCCAGGGGACAGGAGATGCTCCGCGATCACGTGGCCGGCGGCGAGCTGGTGGTGCCGCCGGGACAGTACTTCGCGATGGGAGACAACCGCGACAATTCGCTGGACAGCCGCTATTGGGGCTTCGTGCCGCGCGACAACATCCGGGGCAAGCCGCTGATCATCTGGTGGTCCTACGACGCGCCTACCGAGCAACTGGTCGACCCCAACCCGGTCAGCCCGGCGCATCTCCTGGACCTGGCGCAGAACTTCTTCACCAAGACGCGCTGGCGCCGCACCTTCCTGCTGGTGCGCGGATACCCGGGAAAATAGCGTGGCCGAAGAGGTGGCCCAGATCGTCGAGACCAGCCCCGCGCCACCGGCTGAGTCTCGCCGCGCCCTGATTGCCGAGTTCGCGCTCACCTTCGTTCTGCTGTTGTTCGCCATCACCACGCTGATCCAGTCCTTCGTGATCCCGACGGTCTCCATGGAGGACACGCTTCTGCGCGGCGACCACCTGATGGTGGACAAACTGGCCTACGCCCCCGCCGGCATCTTGAGCAAGTACTTGCTTCCCTACCGGGAGGTGCGGCGCGGCGACATCATCGTGTTCCGCTGGCCGGGCGACATCCGGCAGAACTACGTCAAGCGCGTGATCGGCATTCCCGGCGACCGGCTGCGCATCCTCCAGAAGCAGCTTTACCTCAACGGCAAGCCGGTCCAGGAGCCGTACGTGTACCACAAGTCGCCCATGTTCGACTGGTACCGCGACTACTTTCCGGGCGT
>JBEKMO010000006.1:0-92417 GCA_050008465.1 Bryobacteraceae bacterium | reverse complement strand
GGAGGAGCGGGGAACTGGCGGGGATTCTGAAAGCGCCGCGATCCCGGGTATCCGAGTGGTTGTCCCTGTATCAGAGGTACGGAGTGGAGGGACTACTGGAAGGATACCGGAGTGGACGGCCGCCGCTGTTGACAGCGGAGCAACGCGCCCATCTCGGCGACATTCTGGACAGTAGTCCGGTAGCGTACGGTTTGGATACGGGCCTGTGGACCTCGCCTATGCTGGCCTGGGTGATCGAGGAAGAGTTCGGCGTGGCCTACCTACCATCCGGGGCACGTGCGGAAGCTGCTGCACGACCTGGGCTTCTTCCGTGCAGCGGCCGCGGCGCGTGCTGGCGCGGGCCGATGCGAAGGAGCAGGACCGGTGGCACCGGCGGGTCTACCCCAACCTTAAAAAAAGGGCCCAAGCGCGACACCGGGCGCTGATCTTCACCTCGGCACGCTGTCGCGGGTCTTCACGGAGATGCAGACCTGCGCGGACCTGATTCGTCCGTGTGCCCCTCGCACAGAGCGGCTCTGCGTGCCGGTGGAGGCGGTCCCCGCCTGCACAGTCCTCGATTAAACGGCAGCTCGAGGTCCGAGTCAAGCACCTCAGGGCGCCTCAGGGCGCGGCCTGCGAGGCCTGGATGGCGCAACCCCCGGTCACGCCGGGCGTCGTGCAGGCTTGGTCTCCGAGCGTCGTGAAGTAGATGTTGGAGGCGCCCGTGGGAGTGGTCGCCGAATTGTCGATGATAATCCCGCTGGTTCCGCCGGCCTCGGCTGTCGCCGCAGTCGGCGTAGCGCTGCCGCTCAGGGAGCCGCTGGTGACATCAAAGCCCATGACGCAACCGTTGGTCAGGCTGTTGTCGCAGCTCGCGAACAGACCGTAGCTAAGTACGCTCACGAAAACGTAGTCTTTGCCGCCGTTGAAGAACTCGGTGGCCTGCAGGCCGGCGGCATAAAGGCCGTTCGTGTAGTTGTTGCTGAGCGCGGGTCCCGCCGAGGCGGTGGGGCTCATCACATTGGAATTGACGGACACCTGGTACAGGGTGTTATTCCCTGCGCCGGTGTTTCCGACGACGTAGAGGTGGCCGGAAGGGCTCGACGCAGAGGAGGTGTAGTAGGCGTTGTCAAAGTCACCGGCCAGCAGAAACTCGTATCCCGCTCCTAGTGTGGTCTCCGTGCCGCTGCCACTCGTGAAGCTGGTGGGGAACTGAAAAACGCCGCTGCATTGAAGATTCGAGCCGCAAGGAGATCCGATGCCGGTGTGACTGTCCGCTCCCGCGAAGGCATAGACCATGCCGGCCGCGGAATCCACCAGCGGGCCGTCCACGAGCCCAAAGATGGCGTCCAGCCGGGCGGACGTGCCGGCCGTGGCGCCCGTCGAGGCAAGGATGGAGTGAAGGTAGCCGCAGGGGTTGCCCGGCGCAGCGCACGTCGACGACAGGTTCAGCAGATAGTCGCCCACAAAGATTCTGCCGGAACCAGAATCGTACACCGGGCTGCTGAGCGCCGACGAGCTCACCACGACCGGCCACGGGCTCGCCGCCTCGGCGGGAGTTCCCTGGAAGATGCCGGTGAACTTGTGGAGCTTGCCGCTGTCGTCGCCGATGTACAGCGTATCCGAGCCGGCGCCGTAGTTGTAGAAGGGCGAGGATCCGCCATCGTTGGCGCCGCCGCTCAGAGCCAGGCTGGTCATGCAGGGTGCGCTGCAACTACGATAGGCGCTCGCGAGGACTGCCGTCGGCGTGCCCGGGCTGGAGGGAGACTCGCTGGCTGACGCCTGCCACTTCAGGACCACCAGGCTTGCGGCGCCCGCGGTGCTGCTCTGGGCAAACACCACCTGGGAGCCGTCGGGCGATAGCACGACCGAGGTGACAATCGTCCCGCCGGTGTTGAAAGCCCAATAGACCGAGGGCACTATCCCGCCGCATCCCGCATAGAGGTTGTCGTAGGCAATGATGCTCGCGGCTGTCGAAGTCCCCGCTAGCCCGGTGTTGTAGACCACGAAATCGGGCTGTGAGGCATACCCGCAATTCGCGTTGTCCGTGCGGAAGGAGTACTTGGCGGGAAAGACGCCCAAGCCCGCCGAGGCGCCGCCGCCCATGTCCTCGCTCCAGTCGGCGCGCAGGCGCTTGCTGCCGCGAGGCGTGGGTTGCTGGAAGGGCCGTCCGCGCGAGGGACCTGAAGGCGCCAGGGCCAGCCCGCGCGGCAACGGGCCCGCAGGAACTCGCTTGCCGGCGCCCGGCGGTGTCGTGACGACGTCCAGCGGCTCAGGGTTCGGATGGAGCGTCCCGAGCACCGCCGCGGCTTGCGCGGATTGGCGCCTCCTCTGCTGCAGTTTGAAGCGGGGATCGCCGGCGATCCTTAGCCAGCGGTCATATGTGCCGTTCCGGATCGCCTCCTCCGCCGTTCCCGGGTTGGAAAAGACGAGATGGTGGTCACTCCAGTCGTGGGCCTCGCCCGAGTTCTCCTGAGCGGAGATCGGAAGCGCGGGCAACACTCCAAGCGCCACGGCCAGGATGCCGCTGAACCTCTTACCAGTTGACATTGTGCACCAGATTGTAGGCGTTGACCGTTCCGATTCCCGTGGAGAAGTCCCAGCCCACTGCAGTTCCGTAGGCCGGAAGGTACGAGCCGTTGGACAAAGACAGCACGCCGTTCGTGCCCGAGGGCAGGTAGCAGTTGTAAAGGGTGCCTCCGTTGGCGAGGCAATTGACGTCCAGATCTCCCTGCGTCACGTCGTAAAACACGCAGGTGCTTGCCAGACCTCTGCGCAGCGGCGGCAGGCTGCTGGAGTTGCAGGCGCTGTTGCCACCCGATCCGTATTCGCTGGCGGCGATCCTGTAGTAGACCGGGTTGGGATTGCCCTGCGGTCCCCACACTTGGTTCACCAGCGCCTGGATGCCCGCCAGGATGGGCGAAGAGAACGATGTTCCGCCGGCGCCGGCCCAAGTGCTGGGCGCACCCGCGCAAGAGGCCCCGCCATTAGGGATGTCAGTGTAGCAATACGGGTAATAGTGGCCCCAAACGCCATTGGCGGCGAACAGGGAGACATCGGGAAGGTCGCGCACGCCGTCGCTTGGGTTGCCGAAGACCGACTGCCAGGACGGTTTCGCATATCCCGCGCAGGTGCCGCTGACAACACCTGAAGTGGCAGGCACCCCGGTCGCACAGCCGCTCGGCCCGCCGCTGCCGGACGCCGTGGTTAGAAAGTTCGCCCCCGCCGTGCTGTTGCAGAAACCGCTCAAGCCATAAGTGGTGGCATAGCCCTCGTAATTGGCGATCAGCATGCTGGCGCAGGAATCGTTCCAAGGGATCTCCGGAATGTAAGACTTCGCGGAGGCGTACGTGGGAGTGTTGGTGGAGTTCCAGTAGGCGCCGGTGGTGTGGGCGTAGGTGTCGCCGAAGTCCGTGCCGCCCACGGCCACGTTGTACGGAGTGGAGGCGAAGCCACTGACGCCGATGCCGTGTGTAGCATAGGGCTGGTTGGCGTCGCAACTGGCTGCACCTTCGTCGCCGCTGGAGACGAAGACCGAGACGGACTCGGTTACCGCCTGCTGGTACGCCGAGGAATAGGCCGCATTGGCCGCAGCGCCGTTAAACGCCTCGCACTCGCCGTAGCTGATGCTCACAATGGCCGGTGGGCTGCTCCCGTTGATCAGGTTCTGGAGAGCAATCAACCCGCCAAATGTGGTGACCGTGTTCCTGCAGGACGCCAGCTCGATTGCCGCGCTCGGCGCTGCGGCGCTGGCATACTCCGCATCCAGAATGGCCTCGCCATCGTCGGCGTTCACATTTGGGTCCTTGCAGTTGTTGTGCCCGCTGGGCGGCGCCGGGTGGACCTGCGTGAAGGAGCCCGAGGTATAGCTGGAGAGACCGAACGTGTTCCGGAAGGTAGTCCAGTCGGCAGTGGTGTAAACGTTTGTGTCCTCAATCACGACGATGGTCTGGCCCTGTCCCGAGTGGCCTTCGCTGAACAGAGGATTCAGGTTGTAGATGGTCGCCAAGTCTCCGGGTGTCACCGCGTAATAGGTGTACGAACCGGAAGCAAAGGTGTACTCCGCGCGCGGCTTGTACATGGGGCGAGGCATGAAATCGTGCAGCGAGACGATACCGACCACAGCGGGAGCGAGCGCAGCCGGGATTTTGGGATCGCTCATGTTGGCGATGTGCTGGGCGCCGTTGACTTGAAGGTGATGGATCTCCGTTCCGAACGCCTTGCGGACCTGGCCCGCGGTGCCCGAGAAGTCGATCACCATGCCGCTGGGATAGACCACATTGACCGCCAAGCCGCTCGATTGGAGCCAGCCTGTGATCGTGTCGAGGTCCGCCTGGGCCGGGCCGAACCGCTGCCCGAATACCTCCGCGGTCAGCCACTTGTGGTAATTCGGCGAGCCAGGGGTGGAAAGCTCGTCGATGAACGCTTCAAGGGCCTGCTCCAGGTCGGGCGGCCGTTTCAACTGGAGCAGCATGTGATCCATGGGATAGTTCTCGGCAACCCGCCCGCGATCGTTTTGGGCGCTTGCCTCGGGGCGAGTGTTGCCCGCGAGCGCGACGACTTTGCTGGCGTCGATGCGGTGCGTGATCATCGGCCGCGCCGCGCGTTCCGACCCCGCATAGCCTGCAACAGCGAGGGTCAACACCAGTGCCGGAACAGCAGCCGGAGAGCGAGCGATTCCCCATCTTGAGTTCATTGTGTCCTCGTTCAGGCGCGAGCCGCCTTCAGCACAGCGTTCCTCCGTCCTACCGACCCAAAACTCCCATTCTGGCTCTCGACTGCCATTCAGTATACATCCAACCAGGATTTCCGTTTTGCCACCGTGGCCAACATCGATTGTACATCCAACTGCCTCCGTCGGAGCGTTCTTTCCATCCTTTCCATCCCGAGCGACTCTGGCGGTACTGCTGGCTGCTGTTGGCAGAGAGCCGTCTGAGGCGGCGGCTGTTCGGGACGATGGTAGGAAGGATTGCCGTCTTGCCGGTGGCGACGGGGTTGACGGAGGCGGTGGGTGCTGCGACATCAGGCGACCAAGCGGGGGCGGAGACTGCTTGCAGAAAGAACCGGAAGGGGTGACGTGGCAAGCCCATGTCCCCATAGGGCTCGTGCGGGTTTCCAGTCTCAGGCCGACCGCGGTGGCGGTTTATGCAGGTCAGCCTAAACAGGAGTTAGGCCGCTTCACGTTTATGTCGCGATTCATCCTTATAGTTTTTACGACGTTGCTGCCAAGCCTGACAAATGCAAAGCGTGCCGCGCCGGCAAAGGCAGAGCCTGTAGTTCATCGGGGCGTTCGATATATTGCTTCGAATGACGATGGTCGTCGCGCATACATTGAGGCCTGGGATGTTCAGACCAACCTGAACTCGACGAGGACATCAGCGTAGAAGGCCTGCTCCACGGCACGCCGGAACGCCGTCCAAGGACCACTGCCGCAGCCGGCAAAGTGCGCAGTGAAGCGCCGCCTACCAGGCGCATGCAACCGGCGCGCGGCTGACACGCGCAGCCGTCAGACTTCGACATCGGGGAGCGGCCATGTTCGGCGCAGCCCCCGCATCGCTGTTGCGACATTCCGTTCCCGCTCGCAATGCGTCGAGGGCGAGATGATCTGTCGCCGGCGGGACCATGGGGATTGAGCGGGCCGGCCGGCTCGATGCTGCAAGAAACAGGGGCAAGAAGGAGGGTTCGTAGGGTGCAAAGAGTGTCGAAGGTTTCTGCTGCTGTCTGGGTTCTGGTCGCCGCACAGTTGCCGCTCGCATTGGGGGCGTTGGCAGGAGGCGCCGCGCTCATGCTCGATCCCCGTGGCGAAATCATTTCGCTTCCCGTCGAAATGCTTGCAGGCACACCGTTTTCGACCTACCTGGTTCCGGGCGCGCTGCTCTTTACATTCCTGGGCGCCTATCCAGCTCTGGCAGCCTATGGCCTCGCAAGGCGTCCCGGATGGGCGCTGCCGGAACGCATCAATCTGTTCCACGGCACGCATTGGGTATGGGCAGCCTCCCTCGCGGCAGGCGGGATTCCGATCCTGTGGATCGCGGTCCAGATGCTAATGCTGGGGTACATCAGTGTGTTGCAGCCATTCTATGTTGCATGGGGGATGGCGATCATCGGGTTGACTCTGCTTCCGCAAGTGCAGAGGCACTATCGCCTGGAGCAATGAGTCGCCGGCGGCCAAACGTGCCAACCGCTCCCTCACGGTCGCGGCTCGGCGTGGGGCACCGTGTGGTCACGCGACGTGGGGATTTCGGCAGAGGCGATGCACAGGGATGCGGTGGTGAGGAATCGGTACAATGGTGGTCCTGTGTCAAAAGAGCGAATACATGTGACGGCGCCGGAGGCGGTGGCGATCGGGGTGGTGGTGTTGTTGCTGGCGACCAATGTGTACCGGGCCTGGACGCAGTCGGTGACGATCGATGAGGCGCGCAACTACAACATGTTCATCTCGGAACCGATGTCCCGGATGTTTGCCTTCCACGATGCGACGAACCACGTGCTTCAGACGGTTCTTTCGAAGATCTCGATCATGCTGTTCGGGTTGTCGGAGTTCACGCTACGGCTGCCGAGCGTCTTGGGCGGGTTGCTGTACTTGGTCTCGTGCTACCGGCTGTCGCGGTATCTGTTTGGGACGGGCTGGCTCCTGACGCTCTCGGTGCTGGCGCTGGGGGTGAATCCCGCTGTGCTCGATTACCTGTCGGCGGCGCGAGGATATGGCCTGGGGTTGGGCTTGCTGATGTGGGCGTTCACCCACCTGGCGCTGTATTTCGGGGACCAGGACGAGCGGCGGTTGTTCAAGGCGGGGATCGGGTTGGGGTTGTCGGTGGCCGCCATGCTGGCGTTCCTGTATCCGGCGGCGGCGCTGGCGGCGATCGTGACGGGGATTCTGGCGGTCGATGGGCGACGGTTCTGGGTTGCGGTGGACAAGTTTGTGGGGCCGGGAATCATCACCGCGTTCGTGCTGCTGGTGCTGCCGCTGAGCCATGCGAAACGGGAGGACGTCTTTTACGGCGTGAGCACGATCACGGATTTTGTGTCGGGGCTGGTGAACCTGAGCTACTACCACAGCCCGAGGGTCTGGATAGTGGGGAGACACCTGCCCAGATTCGGGTCGTGGTACGTGGTGATCTGGGCGGGGATCGTGCCGGCGTTTCTGCTGGCGACCCTGATTGCGGGGGCGATCGCGGCGCGGGGTTGGGTGCGGTCGCGGCAGTTTGCGGCGGTCGAGAAGAACGATCGGGTTCTGCTGCTCCTGGGAGCGGCCATGGCGCTGATGCTGCTCATGATTGTCGCCGCCCGGCATCTGTTCGGGGTTCTCTATCCATCGGGCAGGACGGGGATCTATTGGGTACCGCTCGTGACGCTGGCCGTGCTGCTGCTCATCGGGAAGAAGTACGTGAAAATACCAGCACTGGTGTTCGCGGTGTTCTCGGTCGTGATGTTCGCCGGCGGGTTCACGACCGATTACTATCCCGAGTGGATCGGAGAGCGGAAGACCAAGGAGGTAATGCGACTGATCGAGGCCCGGCACGGCGGCCGGGAGGTGCGACTGGGAGCGAGTTGGCCGCTGGAGGCGGCCTCGAATTTCTACCGGCGGCGCTTCCGCCTGGACTGGATGAAGCCAGTGGACCGGACGGGCGCGGATGGGGATTTCGACTACTATTACCTGCTGGCGGAAGATGCCGGACTGATTGAGAAGCGGAAACTGCGGACGCTCTTCCGCGACCTAGAGACCGGCACGGCGCTGGCGGAGAAACCGTGACCATTCCGAAGGACTGGCGGTTTCCGATTGCGGTAGCGGCGCTCCTGGCGGCGATGGGTGTTGTCCTGGTGGTGACGGCGGCAGGCGAAACGCAGACCTGGGACGAAGGGATTCACCTCTCGGCCGGCTACAGCTACCTGAAGACCGGCGACTTCAAGATGAACCGGGAGCACCCGCCGCTGTTCAAGCTGCTGGCGGCGGTTCCGCTGCTGCTGCTCAAGCCGGACCTGCCGCTGGACCGCGAAGCGTGGAAGAACGGGTGGCAGATCGAGTTCAGCCGCGACTTCATGGACCTGAACCGGGTGTCGCCGGACCAGATCCTGAGGTACGGACGCATTCCGACCATGCTGCTGACGCTGCTGTTGGGGGTCGCTATCGCCGTCTGGACGCGGCGGCACTTCGGGACCGCCGCGGCGCTGGGGGCGCTATTCCTGTATGCGACGGATCCTAACGTGATCGCGCATGGCCGCTACGTCACCAACGACCTGATGGTGACGTTGTTCGCGTTCGCGGTGGTGATCGCGTGGGCGAAGTATCTGGAGACGAAACGGCGGCGAGACCTGGTGGCGGCGGGGCTGTTGCTGGGACTGGCGCTGGTGAGCAAGTTCTCCGCGCTGTTTCTGATCCCGGTCGTGGTGCTGCTGTACCTGATCCGATGGTGGCAGGAAGGCGCAGTGGAATCCCCGGTGAGTAAGAAGCTGTCGCTCAAGCATTGCCTGGTATCGCTGGCGGTGCTGGCGGTGATCGGCGCCGTGGTGATCGGGGCGGTGTACGGCCCGGAGACCCTGCGCTCGCTCGGCGGCCCGGCGCTGATCGACGAGATGAGACCCGCGAAGGAGGCGAATCCGATCAACTCGGCGCTGCGGGCGATGGGCTACTTCTTCGATCTTCCTGCGCATCCGTACCTGCTGGGCTTGAATCGCGTGAGCGAGTTCGATACGGAGGGGCACAACGCGTATCTGCTGGGCAGGACATCGATGTTCGGATGGTGGTACTACTTTCCGGTGGTGTTCGCGGTGAAGACGCCGACGGCGGTGCTGCTGCTGGTGGTGGCGTGTTTGGGAATCGGGGTGTACCGCTCCCTCGCGGTCGCGGCTCGGAAAGGTGGCGTGGGAAGGTGGACGAGCGGGTTGCGAACGCTGCCGTTCCGCTGGGTGGCGCTGGCGGCGCCCATGGTGGTCTATGGCGCGATGCTGTTCACCAGCCACGTGAATCTGGGCGTGCGGTATCTGCTGCCCGTGTACCCGTTCCTGTTCATCTTGCTGGCGGCGATAGTGATGCTAAAGCCGAAGGTGTGGCTGATCGTGGCGGTGGTGGCGGTTCAGCTTTTCGAGACGGTGCGGATCTATCCCGACTACCTGGCGTTTTTCAATACGGTGTCGGGGGGGCCGGGCAACGGGCCGAGGTACCTGGCCGATTCGAACATCGACTGGGGGCAGGATCTCAAAAAGCTGCGGAAGTACCTGGAGTCGACCGCCCCGAAGGAGAGGGTCTGTTTCACTTACTTCGGGACGGCGAGTCTGCCGTACTACTTTATTCCGCACTTCTACCTCCCCGAGGCCAAGGATGTGGAGCTGCGTAAGAACATGGACTGCATTGTGGCGATCAGCGTGACGCAGTTGTACGACGTGTACGTCGCTCCGGGGACGTTCAGTTGGCTGCGGGAGAAGAAGCCGCTAGCCAAGGTGGGGTATTCGATTTACGTCTACGACTTGAGAAAGGGGAGGACCCGGTAAGTGCAGATCGTGCTGGCGCTGCCGGCCTACAACGAGGAGCGGGCGCTGCCGCAGGTGCTGGAGAGCTTTCAGCGCGTGGTTGGGGGCGCGGGATACAGCATTCGCGCGGTGGTGGTGGACGACGGGAGCACGGACGGAACGGCGCGGGTGATTGACGAATGGCGCGAGCGGCTGCCGCTGGCGACGATGAAGCACGAGCGCAACCGCGGCCTGGGCGAGACGATCCGGGACGCGCTGGACCTGGCGGCGAGGGCGGCGGCGCCGGAAGACATCATCGTCACGATGGACGCCGATAACACGCACCCGATGGAGTTGATCCTGGAGATGATTCCACGCATCGGCGACGGCTACGACGTAGTGATCGCCTCTCGCTATCGCGCGGGCGCCGGCGTGGTGGGGCTGAGCGGGTTCCGGCGCCTGATGAGTTTCGGAGCGCGCGTGCTGTACCAGGTTCTCTTCCCGATTCGTGGCGTGCGGGACTATACCTGCGGATTCCGCGCCTACCGCGCCGGGATTCTGACGAAGGCCTTCGAACGGTACCGGGACCAGCTCGTGACCGAACGGAGCTTCGCGTCGATGGCCGAGATCCTGCTCAAGCTAGCGCGGCTGGGAGCGCGGATGTCGGAGGCGCCGATGGTGCTGCGCTACGACCTGAAGGGAGGAGCGAGCAAAATGAACGTGCCGCGGACCGTACTAAAGACCCTGGCGCTGATGGCGCGTCTGCGGTTCTCACGGACAGCCTCGCGATGACCGGGAAACACTGGTTCTGGCTGGCGACCGGGCTGCTGTTACTGGCCATGGGCGCGGCGCAGGTGAGCTCCGCGCTCCAGGAAACCCAGACCTGGGACGAAGGCATCCACCTCGCCGCGGGCTATTCCTACCTGAAGACGGGCGACTTCAGGCTGAACCGCGAACATCCGCCTCTGTTCAAGCTGCTCTGCGCGTTGCCGCTCCTGGCGTTGGACCCGCGACTGCCCTTGGAAGATGCGTCGTGGAAAGAGGACGATCAGGTAGTTTTCGGCGAAATTTTCCTGTACAAGAACCGCGTCCCGGCGGAGCGGATGCTGTTCGCGGCGCGATCGGTGACCATCGCACTGACGCTCGCCCTCGGCCTGGTGTTGGCGCTCTGGACGCGCCGAAGGTTCGGCGCGGCGGCGGGGGTGGCGGCGTTGTGCCTGTACGCGTTCGATCCGAACCTGATCGCGCACGGACGATACGTGACCGGCGATGTGGCGGCAACGGCGTTCATCTTCCTTTCCGCGATCACTTGGGCGGAGTTCCTGGAGACGAAGCGCTGGCGCGACCTGGCGATCGCCGGGGCGGTGCTGGGCCTCGCGCTGGTGAGCAAGTTTTCGGCGGTGTTTCTACTGCCGGTGCTGGCGGCGCTGTACTGGATCCGGCGCTGGCAGGAAGGGCGCGGGCGGCTGACGGCGCTCCACTTCGCAGCGAGCGTGGCGGTGGCGGGCGCGATCAGTGTGGGGATCATAGGGCTGGCGTACGGTCCGGAAACGATCCGCTCCTTCCACGGGCCGAAACTGCGGCGTGTAGTGGACCTCTCGACCACCACGGGCGCGATCATGGCTCAGGTTGGAAAGCGGCTCGGCCTGCCCGCGCATCCGTACCTGGTGGGGTTGCACGACTTCGCGCTGCACGACAGCGGGGGACACAGTGCGTACCTGATGGGTATGCGGTCCGACCAGGGGTGGTGGTATTACTTCCCGGTGGTGTTCGCGGTGAAGACGCCCGCGGCGGTTCTGATTCTGCTGGCGCTGTGCATGGTGACCGGACTGGTGGCGCTGGCCCGGGCGGGGCCACGGCGCTGGCGCCTGCGCGAGGCTCCGTTCGAGTGGGTGGTGCTGCTACTGCCTCCCCTGGTGTACTTCGCGTTTTGCGTGCGGAGTCACGTGAACATCGGGGTACGGCACATATTGCCGGTGTACCCGTTCCTGTTCATCGCACTCGCGGCTGCGCTGGTGCGAAAGGCATGGGGGAAGCGGGCGCTAGCGGTGCTGGTGCTGGTGCTGGCGGTGGAGTCGGTGGCAATCTACCCGCACTACCTTGCCTTCTTCAATGGGTTCGCGGGCGGTCCAGAGAACGGGCCACGCTATCTGGTGGATTCGAATCTGGACTGGGGGCAGGACCTCGTCAACCTGAAGAAGTACCTGGCTGCGCACGACATGAAGAGACTCTGCATCTGTTACTTCGGCTGCGCGAGCTTGCAGTACTACAAGATCGACTTCTTGTACTTGCCGATGACCGCGGAGACGGCCAAGCGGGAGGAGATGGACTGCGTGGCGGCCATCAGCGCGACACAATTGCAGGGGGCCTACGTAGGCGAAAGTGCGTTTGCCTGGTTGCGAGTTCGCAAGCCAATGGCGAAGATCGGGTATTCGATCTACTTGTACGACTTCCGGCGCGGGGCGGGGAAGAGCGGACCCTGAGCGTCAGCCCGCGGTCTTGTCCGCGGAGTAGCAGAGGGCTTCGAGCGGGCAGCGGGCGCAGTCCGGTTTGCGAGCGATACACAGCGCGCGGCCGTGGTGGATGAGTTGGTGGGAGAAGAGAATCCACTTCTCCTTGGGGATGCTCCGCATGAGGTCCTGCTCGATTTTGACCGGGTCGGTCTGCTTGGAGAGGTCGAGGCGGCGGGCGAGACGCTGGACGTGGGTGTCGACGACGATGCCGCTGGGGATGCCAAAAGCGGCGCCGAGGACGACGTTGGCGGTCTTGCGGGCCGCACCCGGGATGGTGAGCATTTCTTCCATGCTGCGGGGAAGCTCGCCGCGGAATTCGGCGAGGATCTTCCTGGCCGCGCCAATGAGGGCTTTGGCCTTGTTGTTGAAAAAGCCCGTGGAGCGGACGTCCTGGGCCAGCTCGGCCTGGTTGGCGTGGGCGAAATCGGCGACGGTGGGGTACTTGCGGAACAGGAGGGGTGTGACCTCGTTGACACGCTTGTCGGTGCACTGAGCCGAGAGGATGGTCGAAACCAGCAGCTCCCAGGGGCTGCGGTGGACCAGCGCGCAGGTGGCCTGTGGATAGGCGCGGTCGAGGATCTCGAGGATCTTCCGAACGCGGGCTTTGCGCTCCTCGGCGGTCTTGGGACGTTTGGCTCGGGTTCGCGTGGGCATGGGGGGCCTACTGGCCCGCGATCTCGGCGCGGAGGAACTGCCAGTCGGGAAGCTCGTAAACGCGCAGCTTGGTGTCGACCGGGACCTTGAGCTCCTTGGATTCGTAAGGGCCGAGCGTGGCCCGGAACGCGAAGGTTCCGACGAGCTGCAGCTTCTGCTGCGTGGTGAGGGCGTTCAGATTGACCTTCGCACCGATGTCGCCAAGGTCCGCCGCGGAATGATTCACGACGACGAACTGCAAGACGGCTCTCTGTTTGGAGTCCTCGGTGAGGCGGAACCCGGTGAGTTCGAGGCTCTTGGCAACCGCGCTGGCCGGCGCTGCGGCAGAGGACGGCGCGGACGGGGTTTCGAGCACGGCGGCAGGCCCGGACGGGGCGTCCGCGGGCTTCGCCGGGCGGAGCAGCAGAAACGCGGCTCCGGCGCCGATCAACGCGACGGCGATGAGCACGCTCACGAGCCACACTGGAAGAGCCGGGCCCCGCCGCCCTGGAGGCGCCGGGCGCGGCGGCGCTTGAGCGGGAGTGGCGGCGGGTTCGGTCGGGGTTTGGTCCTTGGCTGCGCAGTTAGGGCATTCCGAGTACGAGGGAGGGACCTCTTTCCCGCACTTCGGGCAGATCCAGTTGAACATTTCACTTCTACTTTACCGCAGGCATTCCTGAGATAGGAGCGCAGCAGGCTCGCAACCGGGACAAGGCAGAGCCTTATCCTACTAGGATAGGTGCATGGAGTTTCTGCGGCGGGCGGTGGGCGAGGCGCGGCGGCTGGGCGTGTTTCCGGGGACGTTCAATCCTCCAACCCGGGCGCACCTGGCGCTGGCGGGCGCGGGTCTGGCGGTGGTGGATGAGGTAGTGTTCGTGCTGCCGCGCATTCTTCCGCACAAGGGCTGGGAGGGCGCGCGCTTCGAGGATCGCCTGCGGCTGCTCGAAACGGCGATCGGGGAGGACCTGCGATTCTCAATCGCAGCCAGCGAGAAAGGGCTGTTCATCGAGATCGCGCGGGAGTGCGGTGAGGCTTACGGCGCGGGCGCCGAATTGTACTTCCTGTGCGGGCGGGATGCCGCCGAACGCGTCGTGAACTGGGACTACGAGCAGCCAGGCGCCTTCCTGGAGCAGCTTGGCGAATTCCAACTGCTGGTGGCTCCGCGCAAGGGGGTGTACGAGCCGCCCGCGCGGATGCGCGGCCGCATACACGCGCTCCCGATGGAACAGGAGTACGACGAGCTCTCGGCAAGCGAGGTGCGAGGGCGGATCCGTCGCGGAGAGCCGTGGGAGCATCTGGTGCCGGAAGCGATCGTGGGGATTGTGAAACAGGTGTACTAGCCAGCTCAGCGTTTCTTCAGTGTCACGCCCAGCCCCGCGCCTTGCATGTAGAAGACGGTCTCCAGGTCCGGGCTGGTCGTGACTGCCCGGACGTACTCGGGCGCCGAATCCACGTTGTGGGCCAGGATCAGGCCACCCGGGCGTAGGAGGGGCAACAGTCTGATCAGGTAGTCCACATAGCCCTGCTTGTCAGCGTCGATGAAGACCACGTCGATGGGCTCTTTCAGCCGCTTCACGTTCTCGTGGGCGTCGCCCTCGACAACCGTGACCATCTGGCCGACACCAGCCTTCTGGAAGTGTTTGCGAGCCTCCGCTGCCCGGCCCGGGTCGATCTCGAATGTCGTCAGCCTGCCACCGGTCTTCTGGAGCGCCAGGCACAGCCACAGACCCGAGTATCCCGTGGACGTGCCGATTTCGACCACGTTCCTGGCGTCGGCCGCCTCGGTGAGCAGACGCAGTATTCTGCCGTCGGTAATGGGGACCTCCAGGTAAACCTCGCCCGCGTTGCGCGCCTGGTCCAGCACGGCGAGAATCCTTCTTTCCGCCTCGGTCTTGGCCAGGGGCGGCGCCGCCAAGGCGACTGCCATCGCCAAGCCGGCCATGAGCACTGCGCGTTTCATCGTGGGTGGCCGCCTACTCTTGAAGGGTGGCGTCGAGGAAGGCCCGGAGGCGGTGGCTGCGGCTGGGGTGGCGGAGTTTGCGGAGAGCCTTGGCCTCGATCTGGCGGATGCGCTCGCGGGTGACCGCGAAGTGCTGGCCGACCTCCTCGAGCGTGTGCTCGCTGCCGTCCATGAGACCGAAGCGCATCTTGATGATCTTCTCCTCGCGCGGGCTGAGCGTCTTGAGGACCTCGGCGGTCTGCTCGCGCAGGTTGAGATTGATGACGGCCTCGGAAGGCGACACCACGCGGCGGTCGATGATGAAGTCGCCGAGATGGGACTCTTCCTCCTCGCCCACCGGGGTTTCCAGCGAGATAGGTTCCTGGGCGATGCGCAGCACCTTGCGGATCTTGGGCACCGGCAGATCCATCTTCTTGGCGAGTTCCTCGGTGGTGGGCTCGCGGCCGAGCTCCTGCTGGAGCCTGCGCTGGGAGCGTACCAGCTTGTTGATGGTCTCGATCATGTGCACCGGGATGCGGATGGTGCGGGCCTGGTCGGCGATGGCGCGGGTGATGGCCTGCCGCACCCACCAGGTGGCATACGTCGAGAACTTGTAGCCGCGGCGGTAATTGAATTTGTCCACCGCCTTCATGAGGCCGATGTTGCCTTCCTGAATGAGGTCCAGGAACTGAAGGCCGCGATTGGTGTAGCGCTTGGCGATGGAAACGACCAGGCGGAGGTTGGCCTCGATCAACTGTTTCTTGGCGGTCTCGGCTTCCAGCTCGCCGCGCTCGACGATCTGCAAGGTGCGGCGGAGCTCGGTGGCGGAGGCGCCGCACTCTTCCTCGAGCTGCTGGATGCGCTGGTTGTGCTGGCGGAATTCCTTGCGCAGCTCGCGCAGCGAGGGCGACTGCGAGCTGGCGGCTTCCTCGAGGCGGCGCTGGATGCGAGCAATCTCGCGCTCCAGCGGCTTGAACTCCTCGACGGCGCGGCGCACGCAATCCACCAGCCTGCGCTGGACCTGAGGGCTGCACGGGATCGAGCGGATCAGCCGCGAGATGCGGACCGTGGCGCGGGCCAGGCCGTAGCGCAGAGTGCGGTACTGTTTGGGCTTCATCGAGCGAGGAATGGCCAGCATCTTCTGGCGGAACTGCTGGGCCTTGCGATAATGACGCTCCACTTCCTCGACGATCTCGACGATCTCCTGCTTCTGCGTATCGAGCGAATCTTCCGCGACGACCAGGTCCGGAAGAACGAGGATGTCACGCACCGAGACAGCGCCGCGGATCAGGTCGTCGCCCAGGTTGAGGACCTCGCGGGTGATGAGCGCGGAGCGGGACAAGGACTTGCGGACGGCGTTCTGGCCGCGCTCGACGCGCTTGGCCAGCTCGATTTCGCCTTCGCGGGTGAGCAGCGGGACGGTGCCCATCTCGCGCAGGTACATGCGCACCGGATCGTTGGTCTTGTCGGTGAACTCCTGGCCCATCTCGAGCTCGACCAGGTCTTCGGCCTCGCCCAGCTTCTCCAGCTTGGGCTCTTCGAGGATCTCGACGCCGGCGCCGTCCAGGTTCACCAGCAGGTCATCGAGCTCGGGTCCGGGCGTGATGTCGTCGGGAAGGAGCTCGCTGACTTCGTCGTACAAGACGTAGCCCTTCTCCTTGCCCGCTTCCATGAGTTGCTTCAGACGGTCGTACTTGTCGTCGATCGCCACGGAAACCCCATCACCCTGCTGTCAACTTCCCGCCATTGTACAACACTGCATCAGCCCCCATTCAGGTCCGTTCGAGGCGGGCAAGCTCCTCCGCGATGCGGAGAGCTTCCTCCAGCATACCAGCACGCTCGGCGTCCTTGATGCGCGCCTTGAGGGCGGCGCGCTGGGCATCCCGGGCGTCCTGTTCGAGCCTGCGCAGGCACTCGACCGCCTTCTCCAACGAATACTCCTCGTCATCTGGCTTATCGGCAAAAACCAAGCTGGCGAGCAGCTCCTTGTCGGGGTCGGAAAGACGCGCTTCGAGCTCCGTGAAACGGAAGGAGGCCTGGGATTCATCGATGGCGAACAGGGCCTGGAAAATGCGGCGGGTGACGAACTGCTCGCAGGCGGGCATGGCCTTGAGGCGAGGCAAAACGGCGCGGCGAACGTCCTCGCTGGTCAGCAGCGCGTTCAGCAGGATGCGCTCGACGTGGCGGCGCGGCAGATCCTTCACGGTGGCAACAGATTTCTCACGGCGCTCGATGGCGTCCTTGTAAAGCCGATCAGCCACGATTGATCGATCAACCTGCAGATAGTCCGCGAGCTCAACCATGATCGCTGCTCTGTCCATTTTGTCTGGGACGCGTTGAACTGCCGGAACCAGAGACCGCAGTCCGGCGATGCGGCCTTCCGAGGTGCGCATGTCGAAGCTGGCGCGGGCGCGGTCGGCGAGCCAGAGAAAGTAGCCGGGCGCTTTTTCAACCCGCGCGCGGTACATCTCGGCGCCGTTCTGCTGGATGTACTCGTCGGGGTCGTGGCCGCCCTCGAGCTCGAGGACGCGCACTTTCATGCCTTCTTCGAGCAGCATCTGAATGGAGCGCTCGGCCGCCTTGACGCCCGCCTGGTCGGGATCGAAGTTCACCACGATGCGCTCGGAATGGCGGCGCAGCGCACGCACCTGCTCGCTGACCAGCGCGGTGCCGCAGGAAGCCACCACCTCGCGCACGCCGGCGCTCCACACGCCGATCGCGTCCATGTAGCCCTCGACCAGGACCGCGCGGTTGGTCTTGCGGATCGACTCCTTCGCGCGATGCAGATTGAACAGCACCCGGCCCTTGCGATAGATCTCGGTCTCCGACGAGTTCAGGTACTTGGGCTCCTGCCCGGCGGCCAGCGCCCGGCCGCCGAACGCAATGATCTTCGCCTGCTCGTTGTGGATGGGAAACATGAGCCGGCCGCGGAAGCGGTCGAAGAAGCCGGAGCCTTCCTGGCGTTTGAGCACCAGGCCGGAGGCCTCCATCTGCTCGGCGGTGAACCCTTCCGCCTCGAAGGCGCGCGCCAGCAAATGGCCGGAGGGCTCGGCGTAGCCCAGCTCGAACTCGTCGATGAGGGACGGCGCCACGCCGCGCTTGGCAAGGTAGGCGCGCGCCTCCGCGCCCTGAGAGGATTTCAAGGCCGAGCAGAACAGGTCGCGGGCGAGTTCGTGCATGCGATAGAGCGCGGCGCGCAGCTTGGTCTGGGGGTCGGAGTACTCGGCGCGCTTGGGCATGGGGATGCCATGCCGATCGGCCAGGACTTTGAGCGCCTCGTAGAAGGTGAGGCCGTCGATCTCCATGACGAACTTGATGACGTCTCCGCCGGCGCCGCAGCCGAAACACTTGTAGAACTGGTGCACGCCGTGGACGCCGAACGAGGGCGTCTTCTCGGTGTGAAATGGGCACAAACCGACGAAGCGCGTGCCCGCCTTGCGCAAGCGCACGTATTGCCCCACCACTTCGACGATGTCGATAGAAGACTTGAGCTGCTCGACGAAATCCATGGCGCGGCGCTATCCGCGCGGCAGGCCGGCTCCGCCGGATAGGCGTATCCCATGGTAGCGCGGCGGCGAGCGGCACGGCCGGCTTCCGCTCCCTCGCGGTCGCGGCTCGGTCCGGGGATCCGGTGCTGTTTACTTCAGGTTCACCAGCGGGGGCTTGGAACCGTTGCCGCAGGCGCCGTTGAGGCCCAGCAGCTCGAGCTGCTTGTCGAAAGGCATCGAGTACTTGCGCTCGATCTTCTCGCGGTAGGTCGGGCCGGAGTTGTAGGCGCAGAACGGGTAGATCAGGCCGTTGGGGGCGGCGTAGTGGATGACGCAGCGCTTCACCCGCTCGATGTCGTAGTTGTAGGCATCCATGAAGTGCATGCCCGCGACCATGAGGGTCTTGTAGGTGTAACCCTCCTGCTCCTTCTTGCCGCGGCCGTACTCCTTGTCCATGAGGCCCTGCAAGGTCTCCAGGAACTTGCTGAAGGTGAGCCCCTCGGGGGCGCGATCTTCGCGATAGTGCTTACGCAGCGAGTTCCAGGTCTTCATCTTGGAGAAGAACTTGATGCGCTGCTTGGCGAGGTTGCGGGACATGGTGTCCAGGTCCTGGAGGAACGCGCCGATGTCGACGAACTGGGTGATTGGGGTCGCCTTCTTGTTCTGGTCGACGAACATGTAGGTCCCCATGGCGCAGTGCGGGTGCGAGCTGAGCGTAGGGATGAGTTCGCCGCGCAGCGCGCCCAGGAACTTCGAGAACGGCGCCACGCAAGAAAGCGGCATCCAGTCGTCGTAGGGATCGCAGATGCCGGTCTGCTGGTGCACGGCGTGAGCGACGTCGGACATGGTGAGCCGCTTGGCCTCGAGTTCTTTCCGGGAGATGCGGCCGGTGAAGGCCACCGGCTGGAAGCTGATGGCGCTGACCACGTCGATGTTGTCCAGGGCCAGGCGAATGATGTCGCCGATCTGGTGATCGTTGATGCCCTTGACGATGGTGGGCACGAAGCAGATCTTCATGCCGGCCTTACGGGCGTTTTCGATGCACTCGAGCTTCTGGGCCAGCAGAGACTCGCCCCGGGTGCGCATGTAAATGTCTTCGCACACGCCGTCGAACTGGAGGTAGAGGGTGTGGAGGCCGGCCTCCTTCGCCTGCATGGCGAATTCCAGGTCGGTGAACATGACGCCGTTGGTGGCGCACTGAATGTGGGAGAAGCCCATCTCGTGGGCCATGCGCAAGGCCTCGAGGAAGTGGGGGTAGATGGTGGGTTCCCCGCCGGAGAACTGGACGATGCGGTTGGCCACGGGCTTCTCATTGCGCAGCGCTGAGAGCATGCGGCGGA
Source organism: Bryobacteraceae bacterium (assembly GCA_050008465.1). Classification (GTDB taxonomy): domain Bacteria; phylum Acidobacteriota; class Terriglobia; order Bryobacterales; family Bryobacteraceae; genus Fen-330. The sequence continues at coordinate 73,078 of JBEKMO010000006.1, read as the reverse complement.
CCTGTTCCAGGCTGGGCTCATACAGGTAGCCGGCCGCGTTGGCGTTGGCGAAGCAGACCGGGCAGGTGAGATTGCAGCGGTTGGTGAGGTCCACGTTGGACAGCACGGTATGGTTGGTGTGCATGGAGCACAGACCGCACTGGTCGGGGCAACGGCTGGCGCTGGGAATGGCGGGATTACTCACGCCGCGGCTATCGCCGAAACTCCACTCCTCCATCTTCAGGTAGAGCTTGACGTCGGAGTAGACGGTGTCCCTGAAGTAGCCGTGCTGCGGGCAGGTCTTCTCCATGAGGACCTTGCCGCTCTCCTCGAAGATGCGCGCTTCGATCACGCGGGTACACTCGGGGCAGAGCGATTGGGTGATCTTCGGCAAACCCCTGCGCATGGGGTCGATGCGGGACCCGCCGTAGGTGGTCTCGGGCTGGATGACCTTAAAACCCTTCGCGGTGGTGGGCGAAAAGACCTGGGTGCTCAATCTCGAATCCTCCTGGGACATGCCAAAGATAGCCAGTGGTGATTATACGGAGAACCGGGCCCGCGGGACACCTTGGTAGCATCAAACTGCTTGCTTTCTAGGTTGTACGGGGATTTCTGGGGTTGAATGGCTTCCGGGTGCCCCGTGCTATAATCCACCCCGGATGAGAACGGACCAGCGACAGACGGGGATTCTCACCGCTGCCGTGCTGGCGTGTGTTTGGCTGGCATATTCGGGGCCTGGGTACTACGACCCTCTCAGCTTCTACTCATTCCTGGCCCTGCTGATCTTGCTGCTGCCGCTGTTTCTCGGGGTATTCGAGGCTGCCATGCCGGGTCCAGGCGCCCGATATGCGGCGGGGTTCGCGGTGGCGTGGTACGGGCTGGATCCCACGAATGCCTCGATACTGTTCGACTTCACCCGCCGCCCGATTGTCTGGAGCACCCTGGGGATGGTGGCGGGGCTCGTGGTGTATCAGTGGCGGCCTGGATGGCGAAAGTACGGAATTTACCTCTTGCCCGTTGCGGCGGCGGCCTGCTTTCATCGCGCGACGCTGGCCTTCGCTGCGCTGCTCTTCGCGTTCGCGTTGCTGTGCGAAAAGAGGGGGGAATGGCGCGCTGTTGCCGGAGTCTTCCTCAGGTGCATTCCCGGGTTGCTGGTGTCCCTCTTGTCGCTGCTTACGGTCAGGGCAGGTCCAGTGATCCCCGGGGAGACGCCGCCGGCTGGCGCGGCGCAGGCCCTGGCCGCTTTCCTGCCTGCGTTTGGCCCCGCCGGGCCGCCTGGGTCGGGCGTTGGACTGCTGTTCATCATCCTGGTAGGGGTTGCGGTCTCGACCGCGGTGTGGCGCGAGACCAGTGGGGTGTCCTTTGGCCTGTGGTGGCTTCTGATCCTGGTGGTGGCCGCCCCCGGGGAGCCTCTTCCCGCCGGCATTGGTGTGGCTCTGGCCGCATCGCTAGCGCTCGCCAGAATAGTTGAACTCCTGTCTGAGTTGGCGCGGCGGTTGGTTCCCGCGGGGTGCGCCTGTCTGCTGATCCTAAGCGGCCTTGCTTGCGGACAGACTATCGATGTTCTCCCCTTGAGCGCGGACCGCACGCGGGTGCTTCAGTCCCGCGACCCGATCGATTGGTTAAGGGTATCGGCGTTCCAGTACAACGGCGGGAGGTTCCCGGAATCCATCGCGGCAGCCAGTACGGCGCTGAGGCTGAAGCCGGATTCGGTCGACGCCTACAACAACATGTGCGTCGCTTTCGCCTCGTTGAAAATGTGGGACCAGGCAATTCAGGCAAGCCAGGAAGCGCTGAGACTCAAGCCGGGAGACCCTGTGGCCAGAGAGAACCTGGCCCGGGCACAGGAGCAGAAGCGGCGTGGGTCAGACTAAGCGTCCGAAGAAGATCCCGGCCACCAAGACCCAGCCGGCTGCGGGAACCGGCACGGTGAAACGGCTGGTCGTCCCCGTCGCGCTGGCGGTGGTGATCGCAGTCGGAGTCGTCCTCCGCGTCATCAACCTGGCGGGCGTGCCTTCCCGGAGCCCGGACGAGAAGGTGTACACCCGGTATGCGAGCCGGATCGCGGACCAAGGCCTCGGCGTTACCCCGGCGCTGATCGCGGAGTTCGAACGCAACCCCGGCAATTGGGTCTACCCGCCCCCGACGCGCATCGGTTACGTATGGCTGGTCGCAGCCGCGATGAAAGTCAGCGGGGTAGGGGACGAGAGCGCGGGCGCGGCGGTGTCCTGCCTCTTCAGTTGCTTGTCGCTAGCGCTCGTGGCGTGGTTCGGGTGGCGTTTCTTCAACCCGTGGATTGCGGTGTTCGCGGTGACATTCCTGGCGTTCTCGGTGGGCGAACTCGGCATGGCGCAGCGGGCATGGCTGGACGCCCCACTTGGCTTCTGCGGCTTGCTGCTGGCATACCTCACCAGCGAGATCACCCGCAGCCCCCGGCGAGTCCTGCTGTATGCCGCATGGCTCGCGGCTGGCGCGTATTCCCTGATGACCAAGGAGTCGGGAGTCCTCTCCTATGGCCTGTGCGCCGCGTGGGTGCTTGGGGTGCTGGTGGTGAAGGAACGCTCCTGGAAAGCCGTTGCTCTGCTGGCTCTCGGAGGGGTGGCTTGCCTGGCCGGAACCCTTCTGGTGTGGGGCATTCTAGCCAACGGGATTCGCCCGTCGCTCTCCGCTCTCCATCACGTGCTGTCGGGTCACTCCGCCGCTGGGTCGTATCCCACGCAATACTACTCCGGCCCCTGGTACCAGTTCTTCTACCTGCTTTGGATCGTGGGTCCGGCCACGGCAGCGCTCGCGCTGGTCGGCACGGTGGTGGCGGTGCTCCCCCGTCGACTGCTGCATCGCGCAGAAGGCGTGGGACAGATTGTGGATCCGCGGGCCGCTGAGGTGGCCGCGCTCATCGCCTTGGGCTTCGTTGCCTTCGCGAGCTTCGTTCCCAATTTCCAATACCTGCGGATCATCAGCCCGGCTGACGGCACGTATTGTCTATTGGCCGGCCTTGGTCTCTGGTATCTGCTGTCGTTGGCACGGGGGGGCCTGTCGGTGTCCGACTACAGGGCGCTGGTCGTGCTGGTCACCGTGGGTATTGTGATCGCAGTGGCACGAGACTACCGGGCATTCCGCGCAGTGGTTGGTTCGGGCACGGAAGATCTGGCGGTCCGTTCCATTCGCGCGGTAATGCAGCGGTGAGCCGCTGCAAGCGCGGGGCTCAGGGCAGCCGGGTCAGGGCGCGGAAATCGATACTGGGCAGGGTGTGGGTTTCAGTGCCCACGATGGCGCCCCGTGCGTCGATCCAGTAGTAGTTGGAGCCGCTTTCCACCTGGATTTGGCGCCCGGTGGCGGGATCGATCACGTCTTCGACGCCCAGGGTCGCGTTCGAGCGGCGGCGGCTCAGCTCGTCGTTGCTTCGCTGGCGGCTCCAGTAGGTGTCGCTGGAGACCTTGGAGATCGCCGCGCTGGTCTCGGCCACAATGCGCGAGGTTTCCATGGTGGTCTGCTGCTGGCGGCGCGCCCAGTCGGGATTGATGGCGATGGAGGCCACGATGCGTTCCATGACCTGCTGCGCCAGCGCCGCCTTCTCGCGAGCAGCCACATACCCGAGCAGGTGCTCCACGTGCCAGTTGCCGCCGGGCATGGATGCGGCGCGGGTTCGCAAGGTTCCGGCGAAGTAGTATCCCGCCATGGGCTGCCCGTTCTCCTGACAGGTGAACGAGGCGTCTCCCGAGCGAAGCTCAAGCGACATGCCCGCCGCCGCGAAGCGGCGGTAGACCCCGTTGACGACGTTGTCGATGTCCGGCCGGCTGCGGTTCTCCGTGAACACCAAATTCGCGCAGCCCTTGGCCGGCCTCAGCGCGACGTACTGCCGGGCGAACTCCGCGCCCGGCAGATACCGCTGTACCAGGAAAACCACGCCGTAGCCCGGCGAGTAGGGCGAGCCCTCGCGGATGCCCGCCATGGCCAGCATCTGGTCCGGTTCGACAAACGGGGGCATGTTCCGGTCGCCGAAGGTAATGCGGACCTGCCGGTCGGGGGAGGTGATGTCCAGGGCGGAGCGCACGTCCACCGAGGCGACGCGGAAGAGACCGCCCTCGACCGTCCAGCCGGAGGGCACTTGCGCGGTGAACGCGCCTTCCAGAGGGTCGCGCCACTGGACGAACGGCAACGCACCCGGCACATCCTTGGCGGGTGCGCCCGCGGCGCGGAAGCTTTCCAGAATCCCCGTGAAGGCCGCCTCTTGGCCGCAGTAGGCAGCCGACGGCGCAGCGGTGATGAAGAGGTAGCCGGCCGTGCCTTTGGCGCTGGCCGCCCATGTGAAGGAGGCCACGGCCGCGCGGTCGCCGGAGGAGCCCGCGAAGCGGATTGTGGCATCGCCGACGACCAGCGGCTCTCGCCAAGCGTACGAGCCGAAGCCGGCCGACGCCGCGAGCCGGCGCAGGACGGCCCCGGCGGATGCCCGCTGGAGGCCCGCGGGCAGGAATACTGGCCACACCACTACCTGCTGGCGTGCCGGGCCATCGATCGCCACGCGGCCAGACTTGCGGTCCGCCGCAGCCTTCCAGCCCGGAGGAAGCGACACCGTGAATCCGTTCCGGTCCTTGTGGGTAGTCCAGTCTGGAGGGGCGGCGCAGGACTCGGCCGCGATGACGGTCCAGAGGATCGCCGCGGCCGCGACGGGAAGCCTTGAGTTCCTCATATCCATAGTCTATCGGCTGATTGGCGGCTGGCCCACAGCCAGAGGCCGTAACCCAGCACGGGGGAGAGGGCGGCGAGTACGAAGGCTGAGTCCGCGCGGTGGAGGTCGAACAGGCGGCCGAACAACGGCATGAGGAGGGCGACCGCTCCGCTCCAGGCGCCCGCTCCCAGGCCGGCGATTAGTCCGGAGTGCGCACCGGAGTAGGTCTCGGTAGCGTAGGCCATCGCCAGGATGATGAACCCGCCGGCGACGAACATGGCCAAGAACAACTCGCACAGGACCAGGCTGAACCTGTGGGTCCAGGGCACTAACGCCAGAGGGAGGCCCAGCAGCATGGCAGCGGCCATCAGCCGGCGGAGAGCGCGGAGCGGGTCGGCGGAGGCGCGGCACATGCGGTCGCAGAGCCAGCCCCAGAAGAAATAACCGAGTTCCCAGCCGACTGGAGGTATCCAGAGCACCTTGCCGACCTCGGTCTGCGACATGCCCCAAGCCTGGTTGAGGTAGATCGCGGCCTGGTAGAGGACAAAACCGAGGGGCAGGGCGCCAAAAGCATAGGCCAGCATGAAACCCCAGAGACGGCGGTCCGTGAACCGGGGGGCGGCCTTGGCGCGGGCCGGCGGCGCGTCGGCGTGGATAGGCGAACGCACGTCGGGGCGGCGGCTGACCACCAGCCAAAGGGCCAGCCAGCTCAGCCCGACCAGGCCAGTGAACCAGAAGCCAGCCTGCCAACCCCACTTCACCGCGATGGGATTCACCAGAAGCGGGGTGATGATCGCTCCGAGCGAGCCGCCGCTGTAAGCGACCGCCAAACCGCGCGCGTACTGGGTGGGCTCGAGCGTCTGCATCACCGTGCGCAGGCCGCCGGGGAAGGTTGCTCCCTCGCCAAAACCGAGCAAGGCACGCGCGATGGCGAAGCTCACGAAACCCGTCGCGAACCCGTGGGACACCGAGGCGACGGTCCAAAGCGACACCGCGGCCAGCATCCCGAGCCGCAGGCCGAAGCGGTCGAGCGCGCGCCCCCAGACCGGGTTTCCGATGGTGTAGGCCACCGAGAACGCCGAGATGACGAACCCATACTGAAAGCCGGACAGGTGCGTTTTCTCAAGGATGGTGGGGGCGAGCAGGGCCAGTGTGTTGCGGTCGATGTAACTGATGAGAGAGACGGCGAGCATCGACGCCGTGGGGACCCAGCGGGAAGCCTGCACGCCTTAGTCGCCCTTTGGGTAGCATCCGAGGACGCGGAGGAAGTCGGCCAACTCCTGGAGGTGGCCCAGGGCGTTGCGGACTGTCTGATCGTCGACCCGCCCCAGCAAATCCAGGTAGAAGAGGTACTCCCAGGGCTTTCCGCGCAGCGGGCGGGATTCGATTTTGGTGAGATTGACATCGCGAAGGGCGAAAGCGCTGAGGGCTCGGAACAGTGCGCCGGGGGTGTTCCGGGTGGAGAATACCAGCGAGGTCTTCCACTCCTGGCCGCGGCTGGCGCGTCGCGGGTCGCGATCGATATCCTCGGGCCGGCGAAGGAGGAAGAAGCGGGTGTAGTTGCGGCGATCGTCCTCAAGCGAGCGGCGCAGGATGCGTGCACCGTAAATCTCGGCGGCAACAGCGGAGGCGATGGCGGCCGCGTCGGTGCGCTGTTCCTCCATGATCATCTTGACGCTGCCGGCAGTGTCATAGAAAGGGACCTTCTCCAGCCCCGGGTGCTCGGAGAAGAACCGCAAGCACTGGTTCAGGGCGACCGGGTGGGAGTAGACGCGGCGAAGGTCACGGAAGCGCACGCCCGGAGCGGCGATGAGGTTGTGATTGATGCGGACATTGGTCTCGCCGCAGATCTGGAAGTCGAAATGGAGGAGGTGGTCGTAGTTCTCGTGGACCGAGCCCGCCAGGGTATTCTCGATGGGGATGACGGCGGCGGACACAGACTTATCCTTTAGCTTGAGGAAAACATCTTCAAATCGTTGACAAGGGACAGCTTCGGCGCGCTCTCCAAGGAGCCTTTGAAGGGCCTCCTGGCTGAAGGCTCCCGGCTCGCCCTGGAAGGCAGCTCGGGGGACGGTCTTCTTCATCTCATTCTCCTTGCGGGTGGCCTGGGGGGTGTCCCGGGTGGGGGTCCCAGCGCCGGGCATCCTGGGCGGGTAATCCCAGCAGGTCGAGCACTCGGTCCACGCTGTGGTCGACCAGCTCGAGGATGCTCTGGGGCTTGTGGTAGAAGCCGGGAATCGGGGGAGCGATGATGGCCCCCATCTCGGTAAGAGCGACCATGGAACGCAGATGCCCCAGGTGAAACGGGGATTCCCGGACCATGAGGACCAGCTTACGCCGTTCCTTGAGGGTGACGTCCGCGGCGCGGAGCAGAAGATTGGAGCTAATGCCTGCGGCGATTGAAGACATGGTGCGAATGGAACAGGGCGCCACCACCATGCCGTGGATTGGAAAGGAGCCGCTGGCCAGCCGGGCGCCCACATCCGCGATCGGGTAGGAGAAATGGGCGAGCGCCCGGAGGTCGGCGGCCCTCCACCCGGTTTCCAGGTGCAGGGTGCGTTCCGCGGAACGGCTCAGAAGTAAGTGCAGCTCGACGGCGGGATTGGCGCGGAGTTTCTCCACGAGCCGTACCCCATAGATGGCGCCGCTGGCTCCGCTGATGGCCACGATGATGCGCAAAACGAGTTCTCCCCAAGATTCTGTTCTGAATTCAGAACAGAAATGCTCCAAGTCTCTTGCCCTGCCGCCTTCTCACCGCTATAATTCAACCGAAGCCAGCAACCCGCGGCGAGGCTCCTGACAGGCGAAAAGCTGTCCGGGTGGGCAGCCAAGCCACTGATTCATCATGTGGCGCAGGCGTTTGCGCCTGTGCCCGCCGGGACCGTGACCACGGGCTCCTGGTTCGCGGCATCCAGCCCCGGGCCACGGGGAACGCTCTCCGGGCGGCAGAACCCGCCGAGAGAGGATCATAGCATGGAGGAAGCCGGACAGAAACTCAAACGTGCCCGAGAACGGCTCAACCTCCGCTATCGGGACGTCGAGGAAGCGAGTCTGCGCCTCGCCGAGCGGCACAAGAACGATGAGTTCATTATTGCGCTGAGCCGGTTGGCGGACATCGAGAACAAGGGCACGGTTCCCACGATCTACCGGCTCTACTCGCTGTGCGCGATCTACCGGCTGGACGTGACGGAGGTTCTGGAATGGTATGGGGTGGATTTGGTGGCGCTGGCCGGGGATTCGGTGAGCGTGGTCGAAATCGAGCGCACGCACCCGATCGGCTTCCAGCCGAACTCGCACGGCGAGGTTCAGGTCCCGCTCTCCCTGGACCCCGGCATAGACCTTCGGCGCACGACGTACTTGAGCCGGCTGATCCAGCGCTGGGGGAAGCTGCCGCTGATGCTGCTGGACGGAATGGACCTGAAGAACCACCGCTACGGGTTTGTGGGCACGGAGGACTGGTCGATGTACCCGCTGTTGCAGCCCGGCTCGCTGGTGGTGATCGACGAGACGCGGCGCAAGGTGAGCGAGAGCGTCTGGGCCAGCGAATTCGAGCGGCCGATCTACTTCTTCGAGCATCGGAAGGGTTACGCCTGCTGCTGGTGCAACGTGACGGGCAACCACCTGCTGTTGCAGCCGCACCCGGCATCCCAGTGCAGTCCGGAGATGTTCCTGTATCCCGACGAGATCGACGTGATTGGCCAGGTGACCGCGGTGGCTATGCGTCTGGATCAGGGGAAGCGACGCCGTACTCGTTCTTGAGCAGCTCGAGGATCGTTTCCAGGTCGGACAGATAGAGCCGCCGCTCGACCTCGCGGACCACCGAGGGGATCAGGCCGCGGTACGGCGTCAGGCGAATCCAGGTGTCCAGGATGGTGCGGCGGTTGCCGTTCAGGCCCGCCAGGTACAGGTCGAGGTCGGCCTTCTGCTGTTCCAAATTGAAACAGAGCCACTCGGCGAAGGTCTGTTCGTGACTCTGGCGAAGCACGCGGTCGGCCTCCTCGTCACTGAAGACCTGGGCCAGGCCGTAGTGCTGATACAGGCCGCTGTTGGGGTCGCGGAGCGAACAGAGATAAACCAAGCGGCCGAAGACGCTCGGGATCTGGGAGAGCGTGTTTCGCCACAGGTCGGAAGCGGCGCCTCGTTCCAGGCTCCCCTTGGACGGATAACGGTTCATACAGCGCGCTGCTGATTTACTCCCTATTCTACACGAAAACCGAGATTCCCCTAGCAATATCCGGGGAGTGGGCCGGGCGGGCAGTTCTGTTCTGAATTCAGAAAATATGGAGGGCCGGGACGGCGCGGGGGCCGGAAGCATATACGCTGTTCCTGTATAGGTAGAAGCCCTTAATATCAAAGGAGAAACAACCCATGTTGCTGAAAGCCGTTTTCGCATTGATTCTGGCCCTGGGCATGGCGGGCGTGATGGTGGATCGACAGTATGATCCGATTCCGCAGTGCTTCCCCTGCCCGGACGCGAGGTAAGCCCACCACAGACCACGAGGTGGCCCGCCGAGATAGCCCCGCGCCAGGCTGGCGCTGGTGGTGCGTCCTAAGGTGCCCTGCGGGGCGCCCTCAGAGCAAATCCCCTGAGTAGATTCTGGTGGTGAACCGGTTCGCCGATGCTAGAATCGGATTGTGCGTGTCGGCGCCGGCCATGTCTAGGCTCGAGCTGGTCTTGGAGTACGTCTGGTGGTTGACGATCGCGGGCCACCTTTTGCTCTTCCTGCGGCTGCGGATGACCGGGCTGCACCGCAGTTACGGTTGCTTTTCCGCCTACCTGCTGTTCCGAGTCCTGCGAGCTGTGCTGCTGATCGCCGTGCCTTGGGGAGTGAGGCTGTTCGAGCGCAAGCCGAACACCCCGTTCGCGACGAATGCGTACGGCTGGGTGTGGTTGCTGACCGACCCCGCAGTGTGGGTCTTCTGGGTCGTGGTGGTGCTCGAGCTGTATTCGCTGGTGCTCCAGAACTACAAAGGGATCGCCAGCCTGGGGCGATGGGTGCTCTTGACCGGGTTGGCGATTGGAGTCGCGATTTCCGTCCTGACATTGCAGGCGGACCTGAGCAATCCGGCCGAGAAGTACCCGATCGTGCGCCTGTTCTTGGCGATCGACCGCAGCGTGGCCTCCAGCCTGGTGATTTTCCTGCTGGTCATCTCGTGCTTCCTGGCGTGGTATCCGGTGCCGCTGAGCCGGAATGTGGTGGTGCACTGCATCGTCTACGCGGGGTATTTCCTCAGTGTGACGCTGGTGGTCCTGCTGCGGAACCTGGCGGGAAGCGGGGTGACCCAAGTGGTGAGCGTTTTGGCGTCTTGCGTGACGCTGGTGTGTCTGGTGGTGTGGGTCTGCTTGCTCAACCGGGCAGGGGAGAGCGCCAAGGTGCGGCTGCGGCCGCGCTGGGCGGAGGGCCATGAGGAGGAGCTGGTAGGGCATCTGGCGGCCATCAACTCCACCCTTTTGCGGGCAGCTCGTAAGTAATACATCGTACATTAGAGATAAGAATAGTCTGTAAACCTCCGAAATCGATTGCAATTCCGGTGGCGTGTAGATTATGCTGGACTCGGCGCTAATAGGGAGGCGCCACCGATGAACTTCGCCTATGCGGGTGCCGCAGCGCTGGCCGTCCTGGCTGCCGTGGCGTTTTTCTTCCTGTTCCGGCGGCTGATTTCGCGGCCCAAGGAGGCGGACGCCGACTTGGAGTGGTGCCGTGATTTCTCCATCGCGCGATATCGGCCGATGGAGCGGCTGTTTGTCGAGGACGACTACGATTTTCTGGCGGCGCAACCCGGATTCCATCCTAGGATCTCCAGGAGACTGCAGGCCGAGCGGCGGCGGGTGTTCCGGCACTACCTGCGCTGTCTGCGCCGGGACTTTGACCGGCTGTCCACGGCGGCCAAGACGGTGCTGGTGCATGCCGCGCAGGACCGCCCGGATCTGGCCACCACGCTGCTGAAGCAGCGTCTGCTGTTCAGCTACGCCATGCTGGTGGTGGAGTTCCGGCTGGGGCTCCAGACGTTGGGGATCGGCAGGGTGGATGTGCGCCGGCTGGTTTCCTCTCTGGAGGCGATGCGGGACCAGTTGCGGCAGTTGACGCAGCAAGCGCAGGTGGCCGAGATCTGATTCTTGCCAGCGGCGGGCCGACTGGCGCGGTCGGCCCTTCGCTTGTGTTGTCCCCCGAAATCCCCTCCAGCGGCGGTCTTCCAGAACTACAGTTTCTTCAGCAGTTGCTTGGCTTCCCGGAGGCTGGGGAACGCGCGCTCCGCCTCATGGAACTCCTTGGTGTGCACACTGCGACGGCCGCCGCGCGCCTGCGTGGGATAGCGCAGATGGAGCATTTCGTGAAACAGTACGTACTCCAGCGCCAGAGGCAGCGCCGCCGGGCTATCGAGCAGCTTGCTGATGATGATCGCGTTGTGCGAGGGATCGAAGTGCCCCAGGCTGGTCCGCGAAGGGCGGCGACTCCAGCCTAGGAGTGGGCGGGCCATCAGTCCGTGGAAGTACCGGAAGTTGAGGTCTTCGAAAACCGTTTCCAGATTGAAGCGCTCGCCTTGCGGGCCGGAGATAAACTTGCGACCCCGGATCTGCCGGACCAGGTGGACGTTGCGGCGGATATCGCGGCGGTTCAGATAGAGCCGATAGCGGCGGGCGTATGCCGGCGGGACGGGGCGGCGCAGCAATTTTCCGAGGAGGATGTAGGCCAGGGCCTCCAGGATCGGCGCGGGCGCGCCCTGAAGCAAGTCACCGATGCGGACCTGGATCCAGCCGTCCTCCATCCGGGCGAAACTGTCGGGATTGGCGAAGCGACAGAACTCGACGGTGATCCTCGGGGGCGCCGTCCTGGGCTTCAAGTCCTTGAAAACACGGGCGAAAATCCCTTCCGGCGTCTCGAAGAAGAGGGCGCTCTCGACAGGCATGGCTCCAACGCGCCCTTCTCACACAAGACCTGCTGCGGAGCGCGATAGGCCCGCGTCTACTTCATTGCACTCGGGCGACGTCCTCAGCCCGTTAGCGGGCCTGCGGGCGTCGCCTCTCGCCCGCCTCGTATCCGCAGGCCTCTCCCGCTCCTCGCCACGATCCTGTGTGAGAAGGGCGGGCTAGTATTACCATAGCAAGATGGGCATTCTATCGCCTTACTACTGTTTCTAGCTCATACCGGGAGGGTTCGTGCCTAAAGCCAAGATCAGCGCTCTGGGGTGCTATGTTCCACCCCGCGTGCTGACCAATTCCGACTTAGAGAAGATGGTGGAAACCAGCAACCAGTGGATCCTGGAACGCACCGGAATCTCGGAGCGCCACATCGCGGCTCCGGAGATGGCGACCTCGGATATGGCCGTGAACGCGGCGAAGAGGGCGCTCCAGCAACGCGGCATCGAGGCGTCCGAACTAGACGCCATCCTGGTGTGTACGGTGACCCCCGACATGCTGTTTCCCTCGACCGCCTGCCTGGTGCAGAACCAACTGGGGGCCAAGGGCGCGTGGGGCTTCGACCTGATCGCCGCCTGTTCCGGTTTCCTGTATGGGCTGACCACGGCGGCCCAACTGGTCGCCTCGGGCAGCCAGAAGAAGGTGCTGGTGATTGGCGCCGACACCATGTCGCGGATCATCGACTACACCGACCGCGCCACCTGCATCCTGTTCGGCGACGGGGCGGGGGCGATGCTGGTCGAGGCCAGTGAGGATGACTCGGTCGGCTTCGTGGATTTCCTGAACGAGATCGACGGATCGGGCGCCCCGTTTCTGAACATGCCGGCGGGTGGCAGCCGCATGCCGGCGTCGGCCGAGACGGTGGAGAAACGCCTGCACTACGTCCACCAGGACGGGCAGCAGGTATTCAAGTACGCGGTAAGGAAGATGTACGAGGTCTCCCGTGACTTGCTGGCGAGAAACGGGATCAGCCCGCGGGAGGTCGCCGCATTCATACCGCACCAAGCCAACCAGCGGATCATCAAGGCGACCGCCGACCGGCTGGGCGTGGATTCCGACAGGGTGATCATCAACATTGGCCGGTACGGCAACACCACCTCCGGGACCATCCCGCTGGCGACCGAGGACGCGATCGCGGCCGGCAAAATCAAGAAGGGCGACGTGGTGCTGTTCGTGGCGGTGGGCGCGGGTTATACGGTCGGGGCGAATCTCTGGCGCTGGGCCTACTAGGCGCGCAACGCGGAATCCAGGGCCGCGAGCAGCGTCTGCACGTTCTCCTTGGTCGAGGAGGCGCCCATCAGGCCGATGCGGAACACCTTCCCGGCCAGCGGGCCAAAGCCGCCAAGGATCTCGATGCCGTGCTCCTCGAGCAGCCGCTTGCGAACCTTGAGATCGTCGACGCCCTCGGGAACCCGGGGCGTATTCAGGGTCCAGAGGCGGTCCGCGGGATCGGCAACGTGCATGCGCAATTCCATTGCCTCGAGGCCGGCGACCAGCGCGAGGTGATTGCGGCGGTGCCGCTCGAAGCGCTTTTCCATGCCCTCCTCGGCGATGACGGCGAGCGCTTCCCTCAGTGCGTAGAACATGGTGATGGGTGCGGTGTGGTGGTACCGGTGCGCGCCCTGGTAGTAGTCGTCGAGCAGTTTCAGATCGAGGTAAAACGAGCGGACCGGGAGGGTGCGCGCGCGCAGCTTCTCGAGCGCGCGCGGGGATAGCGTGATGGGGGCCAGGCCCGGCGGGCAGCTCAGGCCCTTCTGCGTGCAACTGTAGGCGATGTCGATGCCCGTCGAGTCGACCTCGACCGGCATACCGCCGAGCGACGTGACACAATCCCCAATCACCAGCGCGCCGATCTCGTGCGCCGCGTCGCAAATGGCCTTGCCGTTCTGCCAGGCGCCCGTGGAGGTTTCGGCCTGAACATACGCCACCACATCCGGCCGTTCGCGCAGGATGAAGGCTCGCGCTTCCGCGTCGCCGAAGGTTTCGCCCCAGGGCTTCTCGAAACGCACAACATCGGCGCCCTGGCGCCGGGCGATGTCGGTGATGCGGTCGCTGAAGTAGCCGTTGGCGAAGACCGCGAAACGCGCGCCCGGATCGCTGAAATTCGTGATGGCGGCTTCCATGCCCGCGCTGCCGGTTCCGGAGATCACCATGGTGAACGGATTCCGTGTGCCGAAGACCAGCGCGAGGAGCCGGTGGATGTCCTCAGCCACCTGGAAGAAGTACGGATCGACGTGGCTCACGATGGGTTGGCGCATGGCCTCGTAAACGCGGGGCTCGACCATGCTGGGGCCGGGGCCCATCAACAGGCGCTTGGGGGGACGAAGTGGGGGCAGGGTCTCGGCCATATGCGTAATGGTCCGCGAATTGGGAAAGCGATGTCAATGCCGCGGCTGCGGTGCACAGACCGCGGTACGATTTGAGAGCGATGCCAAATCCGCGGCTGCCGATTGATGCGCTGATTCCGGATGCGCTGGAGCAGTTGCGGCACGGGCGCGCGGTGGTGGTGGAAGCGCCTCCTGGGGCGGGGAAGACGACGCGCGTTCCCCCGGCGCTGCTCGGCGAGGCGCGCGGCGAGGTGCTGGTGCTGGAGCCGCGGAGGCTGGCGGCGCGGCTGGCCGCTCGGCGTGTTGCGGCCGAGCTCGGCGAGCGCGTGGGCGAGACCGCCGGCTACCAGGTCCGGTTCGAGGAGGTGGCGGGGCCGCGCACCCGGCTGAAGTTCATGACCGAGGGCGTGCTCACGCGGCGCCTGCTCGCGGACCGCGAGCTGCGTGGCGTCGCGGTGGTGGTGCTCGACGAGTTCCACGAGCGGCATCTCGAGGGGGATCTTGCGCTGGCGCTGCTGCGGCGTCTACAGAAGACGGGGCGGCCGGACCTGCGGCTGGCGGTGATGTCGGCGACTATCGAGACGGCGCCGGTTGCGGCGTTTCTGGGGGACTGTCCGGTATTGCGTTCGGAGGGCAGGCTCTTCGAGCTATCGATCGAATACCGGGCGTCGTCGCCGGAGCCGCTCGAGCGGCAGGTCGCTGTGGCGGTCGAGAAACTGGTGCGGGACGCACTGGACGGGGATGTTCTGGTCTTTCTGCCGGGCGCGGCGGAAATCCGGCGGGCGGCGCGCGTCTGCGAGCGCCTGGCGCAACGGGCGGGGTTGCTCCTGCTCCCGTTGCACGGCGACCTGCCGCCGGAGGAACAGGACCGCGCCATCGCGCCGGCGGAGCGGAGGAAGGTGATCCTCGCGACGAACGTGGCCGAGAGCTCGGTGACCATCGAGGGGGTGACGGCGGTGGTCGATAGCGGGCTGGCGCGGGTGGCGAGCCAATCGCCGTGGTCCGGGCTGCCAAGGCTCGTGGTGACGCGGGTGAGCAAAGCGTCGGCGAACCAGCGGGCCGGACGCGCCGGGCGAACAGCGCCGGGGCGCGTGATTCGGCTGTATCCGGCGGAGGACTTCCACCGGCGTCCGGCGCAGGATGCGCCGGAAATCGCGCGGGCAGAGCTCTCCCAAGTGGTGCTGGCGCTGGCCGCGATGGGAGTACAGGAACTGGAGTGGCTGGAGCCTCCGCCGAAGGCGGCGGTCGAGGCGGCGAGCGAATTGCTCGGAAGGCTCGGCGCGTTGGACGGCAGCGGATGCCTGACCGAGGCGGGGCGGGAGATGGCTCGCCTGCCGCTGCATCCGCGGCTGGCACGGCTGATCCTGGAAGCCTCCGGCCGCGGCGCGGTGGAGGACGGATGCGCGCTGGCGGCTCTGCTGAGCGCCGGAGAGAGGCTGCCGCCGGAGACCGACCGCGCGGGGCCGTCGGACCTGCTGCTGCTGCTCGAATCGGATTGGGAGCCGCGCACGCGGCAACTTTACCAGCAGATCCGGCGCGCGGCTCCGCGCGGCCGGCGGGGGCGTGGAGGAGACGAGGCGCTGATGGAGGCGGTGCTGGCGGCATTCCCCGACCGCGTGGCGCGGCGGCGCAAAGGCAACGACCTGCTGCTCGGGTCGGGCGGATCGGCGGTGCTGTCGCCGGCGAGCGTGGTTCGCGACCGCGAGTACCTGGTCGCGGTGGACGTCGAGGAGCGCCCGGAAGGCGGGTTGCCGCTGGTGAGGCTGGCGAGCGGGATCGAGCCGGAGTGGCTGCTGGACCTGTTTGCCGATCGCGTGACGGAGCGCAGCGGCCTGGAGTGGAACCGTACGGCCGAGCGCGTCGAGGAGGCCAGCCTGCTGCTGTTTGACAAGCTCGTCATCGAGGAGTGCCGCGGCGCGCCGCGGGATCGGGAGGAGGCTGCGCGGATGCTGGCTGACCGCGCGCTGGGCGAAGGAATCGCGCGCTTTGCGGACGCGGAGGAATTGGAGCAGTTTCTGGCGCGCGCGTCGTTCGCAGCCCAGCACTCGAGCCTGCCGGAGGTGGGCGACGGCGACGTTCGGAAGGCGCTGGTGGCGCTGTGCCGCGGCCTCGCGAGCTTCTCGGAACTGGAGGCGGCGGCCCGGCACGGAGGCCTCGCTCGCGCGCTCGAGGAGCGGCTGCCACCGGGCGGCCGGCGTCTGCTCGAGGAATACGCGCCGGCGCGGCTGCGTTTGCCGAGCGGGCGCCAGGTGCGCGTGAACTACGCGCGCGGCCAGTCGCCCTGGGTGGCCGCCAAGCTCCAGGAATTCTTCGGCATGGAAGAATCGCCGCGGATCGGGGGCGGGAAGGTGCCGCTGGTGATCCACCTGCTCGCGCCGAACAACCGGCCGGTGCAGACGACGACCGACCTGGCGGGCTTCTGGCAGCGCTTGTATCCTGAGCTGCGCCGGCAGCTCAGCCGCCGCTACCCGCGGCACAAGTGGCCCGAGCGCTGACAACCGCTCCCTCGCGGTCGCGGCTCGGCTGCGACGCCTTGTCCCTGCAAGCAGTGGCCGAGCCGCGCGCGTCCGCGAGCCTTAGCTCAGGGGGCGATGATGCGCGATTGAAAGGGAAGGTAGGCGGCGCCGAACAACCCGGCCTCGTTGCCGAGGGTCGCCTTTTCGATGCGCGTGGTGGTATGGCGGAACACGAAGGACCGGCGCTTGAGCTCATCGAACATGGCGGGGGCGAACAGGTCCCAGGCGGGCAGGACGCCGCCGCTCAAGAGATAGAGCGGGAAGTTGAAAATGTTGACGAGCGTGGCCAGCGCAATTCCGAGGGCGCTGCCCATCCTCTCGAAGACCACCTGGGCCTTGAGGTTGCCGGCGAGAGCCAGTTCACAAACGTCCTTGGCCGTCGGGTTGTCGCCTAACCCCATCATCCTGGCCATGGCGGTGACGGCGGTAGCGGAAGCGTGTTTCTCCAGGCAGCCGTTGTTTCCGCAAGCGCACGGGTTGCCGCCCGGGATCACGGTCATGTGCCCGAGCTCTCCGGCCATGCCGACGAAGCCGTGAAGCACCTTCCGGTTCGAGATGATGCCGCCGCCGATGCCGGTGCCGAGCGTGAGCAGAACCAGGTCGTCGACGTCGCGGCCGGCGCCCATCCACTTCTCGCCCAACGCCGCCGCGTTGGCGTCGTTCTCCAGCAGGACCGGGGCCTGGAGCAGGCGCTCGATCTCATCCCGGATGGCGAAATTCTGAAAGCCGGGCAGGTTGGGCGACTCGGTGATGATGCCCTTTTCGATGACGATGAACCCAGGCGTGCCGATGCCGATGCCGACCAGGTGTTCGGCGCCGCCGCTCGAGCGCAGCTTCACAATGGAGGCCACGATATCGGCGACCACGGCATCCCGCCCCGCCGAAAGCTGCGTGGCCCCTTCCACCTT
Source organism: Bryobacteraceae bacterium (assembly GCA_050008465.1). Lineage (GTDB taxonomy): Bacteria > Acidobacteriota > Terriglobia > Bryobacterales > Bryobacteraceae > Fen-330. Next base: position 55,760 of record JBEKMO010000006.1, on the reverse strand, counting down.
CTCGAGCATCGTTCCGCCGCGGTCAATGGCCGCCGCGCGAAGGTTGGTCCCTCCCAGATCGACTCCAATCGAATATTCACCCATGCGCACGAATGATAGCAGATCGGGGCCGCGAGAGACCAATGCGGTATCATGTTTCGAACGGTTGTGAACGGTAACTACCTACGATCTGCTTTAGAAGAGGGACGGTTCGTCTGCTCCGCGGAACTGGTGCTCGGCCGGGACCATACGGTGAGCGAGGCGGAGGACTTCGTCGAGGCCGCGTCCCGGCAACAGGACGGGATCAAGGTCCTGAGCCTGACGGACCTGCCGGGCGGCAACCCGGCCCTGCCGCCGGAAGCCTTCGCGGCCTCGGTGATCGATCGCGGTCTCACGCCGATCGCGCATCTCACGGGCAAGGACGGCAACCGCTCCTTGCTGGAAGGCCGTCTGCACGCTCTGGCGCGGTTGGGCGCGGCCAACATCCTGGCGCTGACCGGCGACGCGCAGAAGGACGGGTTCCAGGGGAAAGCCAAGCCGGTCCACGACTTGGATTCGGTGCTGATTCTGTGGCTGATTCGGGCCCTGCGCAGCGGGTTGGAGTACCGGCTGGGCACGCGAGCCGTGCAAACCACGCCCTTTGAGTTCTTTCCGGGAGCGGTGGTGAATCCGTTCAAGGTGCGGGAGCCGGATCTGATGATGCAGCTCTACAAGCTGGAGCTGAAGATCGCGGCGGGCGCGCGGTTCATCATCACCCAGATCGGCTTCAATCTCCGCAAGCTGGACGAGCTGCAGCAGTACATGCGGCGGGAGGGCCTGGGGCACGTCCCGGTGCTGGCCAACGTGTACGTCCCAACCGCCACCATCGCCCGGATGATGCAGAGCGGCGAACTGGCGGGTTGCGTGGTGAGCGAGGAACTGATCCGGCGGCTGGAGCAGGAGAAAAAGCCGCAGCGGTTGGAACGCGCCGCGCTGATGGTGGCGGCGGTGAAGGGCCTCGGGTTCGCCGGAGCTCACATCGGCGGCTTCGGGCTTTCGCACGGCGATTTCACGAGCATCCTGGAGCGCGCCGCGGTGATCGGCGGCGGCTGGCGGCAGAGGATGGACGAACTGGTCTTCGCGACCCCGAACGAGTTCTACCTACTGCCGCCTGCCAGCGATGGCCTCAGCGAGGCGAGCGGCAGCTACCAGGTTGCCGAGACCCGGCGGCGGCCGTCCTGGACCCAGCGGCTCTCGCGCGCGGTGCACCGCCACCTCATTGCGGAGGGCTCCCTGGGAGCCCGGTTCTTCGCGAAGCGTCTGAAGCGGCCCGAGCCGCCGGCGGCCGACGATGCCTGGCGGCGCGGCCTGTGGTGCAGGCTGCTGGAGCCGTCGTCTCTGTACAGAAAGTGGGCGCTGGGCTGCGCCAGTTGCGGGGACTGCATCCAGGAGCACTTGAACTACGTAGGCTGCTCGATGCGCTGGTGCTATAAGGAACTGCGCAACGGCCCCTGCGGCGGCTCACGCGTCGATGGGAGCTGCGAGGCCCGTCCCGAGCTGCCCTGCATCTGGAACCAGGTTTACCTTGGCGCGCGGGCGTTGGGCGACGATCCCAGGAAATTCGCGCGCACCCTGATCCCGCCCAGAGACTGGCGGCTGGACCGTACCAACGCGTTGGCCAACCGGCTGGTGGGGCTGGACAACCTCCCGAACAGAGTGCAGCTTCAGGCAGGCGAGAGCAAACAGGAAGAGTCATGATTATTATCGGCGAATTGATCAACTGCACGCGCAAGAAAGTGGGTGCGGCAGCGGAGAAGAAAGACGCGGATTTCATCAAGGACGTCGCGCTGAGGCAGGTGGCGGCCGGGGCGCACATATTGGACGTCAATGGCGGCCTGGCGGGGCGCGAAGCGGAGTGCCTGGCATGGCTGGTGGGAATTGTGCAGGAGGCGACCGAACTGCCCCTCTCACTCGACAGCTCCGACCCGGAGGCCCTGCGGGCAGCGCTGCCGCTGTGCCAGCGGCGGCCGTTGATCAACTCCATCACGGACGAACCGGCGCGGCTCCAGGCGGTGCTTCCGCTGGTGCGGGAATACCGGACCCAGGTGGTCGCGCTTTGCATGGGGGAGTCGGGCACTCCCACCGGCGTGGACGACCGGGTGGAGACCGCCTGCCGCCTGGTGGACCATCTCACGGCCGAGGGCGTCGCGCTGGAGGACATCTACGTGGATCCCTGCGTGTTGCCGATCTCGACCGGCCCCGAGTGCGGCCCCTCGGTGCTGGAGGCGGTCGGCCGGATTGCCGGGCGTTACCCCGGGGTCCACATCAGCGCCGGGTTGAGCAACGTCTCGTACGGTCTTCCGGTGCGGAAACTGGTGAACGAAGTTTTCCTGATGCTGCTGATGGCGCGGGGGCTGGATGCGGCCATTGTCGATCCTTGCGACCGGCAGTTGATGGCCAGTGTCGCGGCCGCGGAAGCGCTGCTCGGTCGCGACGAGTACTGCGTCGATTATCTCCGCGCCTACCGGCAAGGAAAACTGGAGATTCCCACGGCCTGACCGCACCGGCTGAAGGCCTGCGCCACGATGCTGACTCAGGTCACTTCAAACGAGCCAGCTTGGCTTCGAGCGAACGCCGAATCCAGGGTGCGGGCTGGGAGGCTCCGGTGAGAGCCAGTGCCTTGTTGACCGTTTCGGCTGCCGCCTCGCGACGGCCGGTCTGGAGCTGGGCTTCGGCAAGGGTATCCAAAGCGTAGGCGTCACTGGCCTTGGTGAGATTCACGGCGCGCTGCGCATAGCGGAGAGCGGCGCTTGCGTCGCGGAGCTCCTTGGGCTCGCACACCACTAGCAGCCGGGCGGCGCCGATAAGTTCGCTGGCGGGGGCAGCGGGGTTCTCGGCGATCTGCCGGGCCGCCTCCAGCCCGCGGGCGGTCTGGTGGCTGGCATCCGCCGCCTGGCCGGTCTTCACCAGCAGCCCACCGATGCGCACGCGGGTTTCCGCGAGGCGCGATCGCCAGGTCAGGTTGCCCGGGTCGATCTTGAGCAGGCGTTCGAGATTGTCGGCGACTTGGGCGTAGTTGCGCAGCGCGCCGGCTTGGTCCCCGGCTTCGTTGTAGGTCTCCCCGGCATTGCTGAGGACCACAATGAGATCGAACTGCGCGCGCGTGTTGCTGGGGTCGAGCGCAGCCAGCGCAGCGAAGCTTTCGGTGGCCTGGCGGTAGGCCTCCAGCGCGCCCTTGGTGTCGTTGAGTTCCCAGAGTACGTCGGCGATGCGCCGGCGGATGGTGGCTTCGAGTCGGCGGGAAGCCACCGAGGCCTGCTCGGCGGCCGGCAGAGTACCGAGAATGCGGAGAGACTTCTCCAGCCTGGCCAGCGCGGCGTGCGCGTCCCGGGTTGCCTCGAAGTCGGCGATTTTCATATTCAGCCCCGCAGTGGCGCGGCGGGCGCGGATGTACCCGGGGTCAAGCGCCAGGGCGGTCTCCCAATGGGTGAGTGACTTCTCGTAACTCTCGAGCGCTCCAGCAGTGTCGCGGAGGCCCTTGGCAAGCTGGTCACCGAGGCCCTCGAGGCTGCTGGCAATGTCGGCGCGCGCTTCGAGATCGGCGGGGTGCTCCGTGGCGAGCTTCTCGAACCAGTTCGTGGCCTGGCGGGCATGCGCGACGGCATCCTGAGTCTGCTGGGTCAGCAGAAGCACATCGCCCAGGTGCAAATGAACGCGGGCCAGAGCGCGTGTGGCGCGGGCGCTTCCGGGATCCGAGCGGGCCAGCGGCTCGGCGATGGCTAGCGCCTTGCGATAGCTTGCCAGCGCGCCCGTCGTGTCACCCAGGTTCGGGTTGTAAGGATTGCCCTGTACGTCGCCGAGCTTGACGTAGGCCTCGACCATCTCGATCTCGAGACCCGGATCCCCGCCCGCCTCGCGAGCCAGGCTGTCGAGATACCCGAGCGATTGCGCGACCAGCATTTCTTCAATGGGAGTTGACCCGGGCAGCTTCTGTACTGCGTCGTGGAAATCGAACAGAAGGAAGTTCGCGAGCCTCCGGACGTCGTTGAAGCGGCGCTCAGCGCGGGCTTTGGCAGCCAGCGCGACACGAGCCTGCCAGGCCACGCCGCCGACTCCCCCCAGGATGGCCAGGGCGACGATCGCGGAGGCGGCAGCGGTGACGCGGTTGCGGCGGATGAACTTCGAGGCGCGATAGCGGAAGGTGCCTTTGCGGGCCGTGACCGGCCGTCCGTCCAGGTGGCGCCGGATGTCCTCGGCCAGTTGCTCGACCGAACTGTAGCGATTCTGAGGCTCCTTACGCAGCGCTTTGAGGATGATGGCGTCGAGGTCGCCCTCCAGGCGGCGGGCCTCGGGCGCAGTCTCCAATGCCGTGCTGGGACGCTGCGGCTCCTGCACGCACACCGCGCTGATCATCTCGGCGTCGGAGTGCGTCTGGAAGCGATAGGGCGAGTGGCCGGTGAGCAGTTGGAAGAGAACCGTGCCCAGAGCATACACGTCGGTGGTGGTGGTAACCGGTCTCCCGAGGAACTGCTCGGGGCTGGCGTACTGGGGGGTGAAGGGCCGCTGCGCGCCCATGGTCAGGTAGGCGCCGGCCCCGGGTTGCGGCGCGAGCAACTTGGCGATTCCGAAATCGAGCAGTTTGGGCGTGCCGTCGGCGGTCACCAGGATGTTGGACGGCTTGAGGTCGCAGTGGACGATGAGGTGCTGGTGTGCGTACTCAACCGGAGCACAGACCCGCAGGAACAGGCGCAGGCGCGCGGTTAGGTCCAGCGAGTGCGCCACGCAGTACTCGTCGATCGGAGTCCCTTCGATGTACTCCATCACCAGGTAGGGCATGCCATCTTCGGTGGCTCCGCCGTCCAGCAGGGCGACGATATTCGGGTGACTGACCGCGGCCAGGGTCTGGCGCTCGGCGCGGAGGCGGGCGACGACTTCGGGAGACTCGGCGGCCCAGCGCACCAGCTTGATGGCCACGCGCTGACGGAACTCATCCTGGCGCTCGGCAAGATAGACCACGCCCATGCCGCCTTCGCCGATGCGTTCGGTGAGGCGGTAGTGTCCGATGCGGCGGTTGAGCATGGGGTCGAGAGTATCGGGCATGTTGAATGGCATTATAGGCCAGTGGCCGCCCGGACGAAATCCCTGCTAGAAGAATCGGCACATCTCGGACGGGGTCTTAGGCGCAGGGCGTCTCAAAGCGCCCTGTGGCCGATGGAAGAGCTTGGTTGCGCCGGGATTTCGAGGCTATGCCGACGTCGCGCGGGCCTGGAAGCTCCGCACCGCCTCAGCCTCGTCCGAGAAAGTCTCGAAGACGCTGTACAGCTTGGTGATCTGCATGAGCTCCAACGCGCGCCCCTTCAGGTGCAGCAGCTTCAGGCGGCCGCCGCGACTGCTGACGCTGGCGAAGCCGCCGACCAGTTCGCCGAGACCGGAGCTGTCGATGTAGCCGACATCGGCGAGGTTGAGCACAATGTTGCTGTGGCCTTGCGCAAGCAATTCCTTGAGGTTTTCCCGCAACTCGCCGGCCGCCTCCCCAAGGGTAATCCGGCCACTCAGATCGACTACCGCCACATCGCCCACTTGACGAGTGTCCAGTTTGAGACTCATGAATCCCTCCCGTTCGCCAAATCGCAGCTCATGCCAGTCATGACTACGATGGCACGCCGGGGGAGGGAAGTCAACCGTCGGGAGCCCGGCACGGGTGCCGCCATTCCATCCGAAATCTAGTAGAATGGCGCTGGACACCGTCCTGATGGAAACACTACTGTGGCTGTTCGGGGGAGCGGTCGGTGGAGCGATCGCCGCGTGGCTGTATTTTCGCTCGCAGCGCGCCGTGCTCGAAGAAAGGCTGCTGGCCAGAGAGCGGCAGATTCAGGAGCTGGATGCGCAGCTCAAGGAAGCGAAGGTGCGGATGGACGCGCTGGAGAAGGAGCGCAACGGGCTCAAGGTGTCCGAGGCGGAGCTGAAGGCGCGGCTCGACGCTCTCGAGGACGCGCGGCAGAAGCTGGGCGAAGCGTTTAAGGCGCTGTCCGGCGACGCGTTGAAGAGCAACAACCAGGCCTTCCTGGAGCTAGCCAAGGCAACGCTCGAGAAATTCCAGGCTGGCGCGAAGAGCGAACTGGAAAGCCGGCAGACGGCGGTTCAGGAACTGGTGAAGCCCATCGGCGAATCGCTGGAGAAGGTGGATCGGGAACTCCGCGAGCTCGAGAAGAACCGCGTGGACGCCTACGCCGGGCTGCGACAGCAGGTGGAGTCGATGGCGGGTGCGCAGTTGCGGTTGCAGGCGGAGACGGCCAACCTGGTCTCGGCGCTGCGCACGCCCAAGGCGCGCGGGCGGTGGGGCGAAATCCAGCTCCAGCGCGTGGTCGAGATGGCCGGCATGATCGAATACTGCGACTTCGTGCAGCAGGAATCGGCCAGCGCGGAGGGCGGGCGGCTGCGCCCGGACATGGTGATCTCTTTGCCCAACAGCAAGCGCGTGGTGGTGGACGCAAAGACGCCACTGATGGCCTATCTGGACGCACTGGAGGCGCCCGACGAGGCCACCAGAACCGAACGGCTCAAGGAGCACGCGCGGCAGGTGCGGGCGCACATCGCGGCGCTCGCCACCAAGACCTACTGGGCGCAGTTCACGCCCGCGCCGGAGTTCGTGGTGATGTTCCTGCCCGGCGAGGTGTTCTTCAGCGCGGCGCTGGAGCAGGACCCCAGCCTCATCGAATTCGGCGCGGAAGAGCGAGTGATCCTGGCCACGCCGACAACTCTGATTGCGCTGTTGAAAGCCGTCGCCTACGGATGGAAGCAGGAGAGCCTGGCGAAGAATGCGCAGGCGATCAGCGATCTGGGCACAGAGCTATACGACCGATTGTGGACGCTGGCCGGGCACTTCGAGGGTCTTCGCAAGGGGCTGGGGAAAGCCGTGGAATCCTACAACGATGCGGTGGGTTCCCTGGAAAAGCGCGTGTTTGTGAGTGCGCGCAGGTTCCGCGAGTTGAAAGCCGGCTCGGAGCAGGAAATCGAACCGCTCCAGACCATCGATCTGGTGCCGCGCGCCCTGGTCACGCCGGCCTCAGGCCCAGACCCGGGCGTTCCGGCAGAATGAGTTTGCCACGCTCGACCTGGACGCCGGAATAAGGATCGTTGGCGATGAGCAGGTTGCCGTCCAGGTCGGCATAGTCCACCAGCGGTGCGAGGTGTGCCGCCGCTGTGACCGAGACCGAACTCGAAATCATGCAGCCCAGCATGGTCTTCAAGCCCAGCGACTTGGCCACCTGGATCATGCGCCAGGCTTCCAGGATGCCGCCGCACTTGTCCAGCTTGACGTTCACACCGTCGTAGATGCCGGCCAGCTTGGGAATATCGGCTGGGTGCAGGCAGGCTTCGTCGGCGATGATCGGGATGTGCACGCGGCTGTGCACCCAGCGCATCTCCTCGGCCATGGCGGCGGGCATGGGCTGCTCGACGAACTCGACGCCCTGTTTCTCCAGCCAGTTGATCTTGCGGACCGCTTCCTCCTTGTCCTTCCAGCCCTCGTTGGCGTCCACGCGCAGGGGCTTGTGGGTGACGCTGCGGACGGCCGCGATGGTGGCCTCGTCGGTATCCAGCCCGACCTTGATTTTGAGGATCGGGAAGGGCTCGGCCTCGCGCACCTTCTGGCGCGTGACCTCGGGCGTATCGATTCCGATGGAGAAAGTAGTTACGGGCGCATCGCGCGGGTCCAGGCCGAAGTAGCGGTACAGCGGCACGCCGAGCTTCTGGCCGATCCAGTCCAGCAGCGCGATGTCGATGGCGGCCTTGGCGGCGAACTGGCCATCGATGCGGCTGAAGACTTGCGCCATGACCTTCGAGAACTGCCAGGGATCGGCCGAGCCGAGCAGGTCGCGCACGGAGCGGACGGCCGCTGTTGCGGAACTGGCGTCCTCGTTGTAGCGGACAATGGGTGCGCCTTCGCCGACGCCGGTGACTCCGTCCCGGATGTAACGCAGGTGCAGCGTTTCCCGGTACTGGCTGGAGGACATGGTGGTGGTCCAGGTGTGGCGCAGGTTCAGTCGCACCACCTTGGATTCGACCGTCGTGGACTGCGTGGCCCCGCGCGCGGCCAGCGGGACGGCCGCCAGCGTTCCCATCCACTCTCTGCGATTCACTTCAGCCTCCGGGCCGCGACGAACAGTTGAGACCAGTATGGATCATCGAGGCGATCGATGCGGACTGCCGGCTGGTTATGGGTCGTCGCGCTGATGAACTGGTTGTCGCCCAGGTACATGCCAGCGTGGGTGATCTTCCCGGCGGGCTGGCCGAAGTAGAGCAGGTCCCCAGGTTGCAGGTCTTTGCGCTCCACCGGCGCGAAGCCGCTCCAGCCGGCTTGCGGCTGGGCGTCGCGCGGGATGAGGATGCCGCGCCGGCGGCACAGCATCTGGACGAAGCCCGAGCAGTCGAAACCGAAGGTTGAGGTCCCGCCCCAGAGATACGGCAAGCCCAGAAAGCGCTTGCTGAGCGTGATGACGGCGGGTACGGGCATCGCGGCAGTTTCGAAGGTGACGTCGCCGCGCTGGACCCAGGCGGCTCCACCATCGACCAGGCGAACTTCGAGCCAGCGCTGGTTGTCCTTCGGCTCAGCGAGAATCAGCAAGCGCGTCTCGAACGGGACGGTCAGCACGGGCTGATGCGGCGTGACGTCCGGCTCCTGGTACAGGTTGGCGAACAGGGCCTGGACTTGCGCCACGCGGCCCTCTGTGGCATAGGGCTCCTGGCCTGCCGGCAGCCGCTGGAAAGACGTCTCGGGCATCCAACCGGCGTAATCGTCCGCGGTGCGGACTCTGGCCCAGCCACGTTTCTCCTCCAGCAGGGCAACGTTGCTGCCGTAGATGGCCTGGGACACTACGTCGGCCTGCTCGGTAGCGGCGGAATACATGTTTGCGGCCGGCTTGCGCACAACTGCCAGCGGATTGGCGGCCAGCAGGGCCATCGCGAGAACGAACAGCATTCCAGCCGCCCTACTGGCCCTGTACCGCTATGGTGTAAGGCGCAGAGGTGCGGTAGTCGATGGATACGGTGAGCGGCTGCGGGCCGGCCGGAACCAGCTCCGACAGCAGGATCAGGATCTGATGCTGGCCCGGTGCGTCGGGCGCGGGCAGGGCCGGACCTCCAAGCGTCTGGTCGATGCCACCCACGCTCACGTGGAGGCGGCTTTCGGCAACGGTTGCTCCGGCATCCGCAAGACCAGAGACCTGGATAGTCAGCAGATCGCCCGCGCGGGCGGCGAGGCTGGAATCCAGCGGCACGCCGGAGTCGAGCACCGCGGTGACTACCGGGGGCGGGGGATCGATCCAAACCACAATCGGATAACTCGCTGACGCGCCGACTTGGAGCTGCAGCACCGCCTGACCCGGACTGAGGCTTGCCGGCACCTGGAAAGTGATCTGTTTCTCGCCCAGAGCAACGACACTGGCGGCGACGCCGTTAAGTGTCACGGTCGGATTGGCGTCGGCAGGCAGATTCGAGACCGAGAGCTTCGCCATGGCGCCGGGGTACACCCATGGCTCCTGGGTCACCGCGTTCACCAGGTCGGAGCTGGCCACCACGGCTTGGGGGTTGCCGGGCAGGATCTGGAATGCCGCGGGTTGCGAGATCACCTGGAAGCCCGAGGTTGCGCTGACCAGCGTGTTGCCGGCGGGCGCCGCAGCGGAGACCACCACTTCGGCGCGCAACTGCGTTGGGCTAAGCACCCACAGCCGCTTCACCCAAACATCGCTCGAGCCAAGACCAAGCCAGGTCTCGCCGTCGGTGAAGTTCGTGTTCACACCAGTGACCTCGATCATCGCTTCGGCGCCAGCGGGAAGGGAATTCGGCGATAGGGAGATCGACGGCGCGGCGCTCGGATCATAGGTGTACGTGGGCGGGTCCTGGCCGAACAGGGAAGTCTGGCCGTCGGCGTTCAAAGCGACGACGTTGGCCCGGTAGTTGGAAGCGCCCGGAGGCGGCGTGACGACCATCTCGCCAGCCAACTCATCAAAGCTGTCTACCGCGGCGAGCAGCCCGTCAAACAGAATGCGTGTAGTCGCCGTGAGTGCCTTGCCGGAAATGGTAACGATTCGACTGCCTGTGGAATCGACGCCCGGGGTGACGGAAGTGACCGAGGGCGGCGACTGGCTCACCAGGGTGATGCCGGACGGCAATACACAGACCTCATCCCCGGCCGAAAACACCAGGTGCCTGGGCCCTTCCCCGGAGAACGGGGTAAACAAGAGATTCACCTGAAGATAGTCGTAGGGGTCCAGGTAGTAAGGGTAGACGCCCTTGGGCGGCACAGTGGCCGCATCGCCGAGCACCGAGACGCCCAGGCCCGGCATCACAGCGCCGTTCGACAACAGTCCCGATCCGCTAGCCACCAGCCATCGGCTGGGGATGTCGAAGTCCTCGAAAGCCGGATGTACAGCATTCCAGACCGGAAAGCTGTATGTCGTGATGCCGTAAATCCTGGGAGCGGCCCGCCGGTCGACCGAAAAGTCGATTCCGGAAGCAGTGGCCCCTGACGCAACCCGTACCCTGAGGGCTTGCTTCTGGTCCTGAGTGCCGGGATAGAACTGCGTGCCGAATGGATCGCTTGCGGGGATCGATCGGCCATCGGAATTCAGGGGCAGCACGATCTCCGTGGGGCCGAGGTCGGATTGCACGGAGGGAGGCAGGGGATGAACGTACACGTAGTATTCGCTGGGTAGCAGCCCGTCGATGCGGTAGGTGCCGTCGGGGTTCGTCAGTGCGCTCACCGCCGGTCCTGAGGGGTTTATCGCTACGACCGACGCCAGATGAACGCCGCTGCCCGACATGGTGACCCGTCCGGAAAGGCTGCCGAACTGAGCCGCGAACGCCGCATTGGGGTACAGCAGGGAGAGGCCAGCGATGTCGTCAGCGGCCAGCGGCAGGGCTTTGGTGGTCGCCCGGGTGACCTCGGTGGACATGGCGCTGGAAGTCAGCGTGTGCTGCAAACCCAACGCGTGACCCATCTCGTGGATGACGGTCAGCAGAGTATCGTTCGGAGAACTGGCGTAGCTGGGCAGTGCGGAGAAATCGGGGGTCAGGACGACGGTCGAGCGAAGGATCGGAACGAAGGACCCGTTGGGTCCGGAGGCGATGTCGGCGCGGGCGGTGGGTCCACCCATCCCGAGCAAGCCGGGAGGCAACTCCTCGAAAACCACTTCCATGCGGGGCGTCGATTGCGTGGCGCCCGCCGGAAACAAGCCGCCATAGGCCAGCCGCAGATCCGAGGTGCGGACCCCGTTCCAGGTTTGGCCGGCCAGCCGGATCTGGCTCAGCAGCGCCGCGAAGCTGTCCCCGGGGGCCAGCTTGGCAGGGCCCGAATCGGAAACAAAGTAATAGAGCGTGTTGTTGTGCAGGGCGGCTAGGTCGAACTTCTCCGGGATGGGGGTGTAGGAGCCGGCCGCAGTCGCGTAATGCAGGAAATGGTAGTAGCCGGAAGCGGTTGCAGCCAGCCCGGCCATCGCCAGCGCCAATACCGCCGAACGCCTGATCGCTCTCGGTGCCGGGTTCACTTTTGGCCTCCCGACGAAATTGCGGCGCTCACGCGCTGGTGCAGGTCACTCAGGCGAAACGCCAGCGCCTCATCGCCCACGCTGCGGCCGCTGGCGGGGTCCAGCATCGTCTCGGTCGAGGCTGCCCGCGTGGCCATGATCTCTCCGCTCGCGTCGCGTTGCACCTTGAAAAGCCCCTGCGAGAGGCCAATGATATGCGTCAGCCCGCTGGATCCGGTCCACAAGAAGAGCACGAGCTCGCCGCCCGAGGGGAGCTGGGGGGCGCCCGAAAACGTCTGCCGCAGGCCGCCCGCCAGGCCGCCGGGTACAACCACGTCGAGAGCCGTCGCCCCACTCCCTTTCCACCACTCGGATACCTGAATACGGTAGTGCGTGTAAATGAGCGAACCATGCTGCTGGGCGTAGGAGCTCAGAACCCGGGCGCGAACGATGGCGGTGGATTTCTGACTCATGTCACCAAGGCTGAGCTTCTGGAGGGTGGCGGCCGGCAGCAGGGCGGCCAACGATAGAGCCAAAACTGCAAAGAGAGCTATTCTGCGCATGAAAGCACCGGCAGTCGTAGAGCAATCCGGTTGCCACTAAAGATGATGCAGAATCAGGCGGGGATGCGTCCGCTCTGTGTCCACCCGACACAGGACCGGGACAATCCTACTCCGATCCGGTCAGGTGCTACCAGCCCGTGGTGAAAGTCCTGCACAGACTGAAGTCCGTGCCACGGGCTCCTACTCGTCGCGCACGATCAGGATGGGGGTATCCAGGGCATGCCGCACGCCGTTGATCGTCTGGCCGAAGACCAAGTCCTGGATGCCTCTGTGACCGTGGGCGCCCATCACTACGAGGTCTGGCTTGATCTGGCGCGCGAAGCGTACAATCTCCTCCTTCGGGTCGCGAGAATACCCGACGGCGACCTCCACTTGAATCCCCTGTGCGCGCAGGGATTCCAGGATGTCGTCCAGGTAGCGGGCACCCGCCTCGACCTCCGCTGTCGAGGCCAGCGGCCCATACACCTGGCTGGTGGCATCTTCTTCTATGTGAAGGAGATAGAGCTTGGCGTTGTGGAGCCTCGCCATGCCGGCGGCGTGCGCGATGGCGGCGCGGTCGCGCGCCGAGTGGTCGAGCGGGACCAGGATGGTGCGATACACCGGAACAGCCAACCCGCCCCCGGTGGGTTCCGGCAGGGCCACGGCCTCGCGGCGCTTCATTCTCCAACGCGGCAGCCAGGGCTGGAGGGTGATCCACAGCAACAGCGCCAACAAACCGGCCAGCAGCGGTATCACCGTGAACACCAGCAGCAGCCGGTAGCCCCCCGCAGCTTCGAGCCACTCACTCACCGCGAGCCAGGCCAGCCGAATGTTCAGGCCAACTATGATCACCGCGACCAGCCAGGCCAGCAGCCGGACCCAGCCGGAATTCGCGAAGGCACCCATCCGCCGACGGTCGCTGGTGAAGTGGATCAGCGGGACCACCGCAAACGGAAGCTGAAGGCTGAGAATGACCTGACTGAGAATCAACAGTTGATAGGTGCCCTGTTCCCCCGCAATGTAAATGGTCAGCACCGCCGGAGTGATCGCCGCCAGGCGCGTGGTGAGGCGTCGCAGCCAGGGGCGCATCCGGATGGAGAGGAATCCTTCCATGACGATCTGGCCGGCCATGGTGCCCGTCATGGTCGAGGAGAGGCCCGAACACATCAGCGCCACAGCGAACAAGACGCTTGCGAGGGCCGTGCCCAGCAGCGGCGTAAGCAAATGAGAAGCCTGCTTGATTTCGGTGACTACAAGGTGGTTCTTGAAGAACACGGCGCCCGCCAGGATCAGGATCGCGACGTTCACCAGCATCGCGCCGTTCAACGCTACCAGCGAATCCACCAAATTGAACCGGCAGGCAGTCGTCTTCTCGGAGTGGCTCTCCCCGATGCGCCGGGTCTGCACCAGCGCTGAGTGCAGGTACAGGTTGTGGGGCATCACCGTTGCGCCCAGGATGCCGATGGCGACGTAGAGGCTCTGGTTGGTGAGCCGGGGAATCAGGCCGGTGGCAATCTCGGAAAACACCGGTCTGGCCATCACGATTTCCACAAAGAAGCAGCCTCCCATCACGGTGATCAGCGCCAGGACGAAGCTCTCGATCACCCGGATGCCGAACCGTGACAGCCAGAGCAGCAGCAGGCTGTCCAAGGCAGTGATCAGGACCCCCGGGAGCAGGGGCAGTCCGAACAGCAGGTTCAGTCCGATGGCCGCGCCCAACACCTCGGCCAGGTCGCAGGCGGCGATGGCGATCTCGCAGAGAGCCCACAACGTCAGATTCACCGGACGGGGGTAGCTCTCGCGGCAGGCCTGGGCCAGATCGCGGTTGCTCGCGATGCCCAGTCGAGCCGACAGCGTCTGGAGCAGGATCGCCATCAGGTTCGACATCACCAGCACCCAGAGCAACTGGTAGCCGAAACGCGCGCCACCCTCCAGGTCCGTGGCCCAGTTGCCGGGATCCATGTAGCCTACGCTGACCAGATAGGCTGGACCCGCAAAGGCAAACATGCGACGCCAGATCGAGTGCTGGGACACGCCCACCGAGCCGTGCACCTCGGGCAACGACCACGACTGCTCGTTAGTGCGGCTCATAGGTTGCGTGAAGAAGGATTAATCGCAGTTTACCACCCGCGAGCGATCTCGAAGCACGAGCACCAAGGCGGCCAGGAGGCCCAATCCGGCCAACACCGCGCCCAGGTATACCGAGAGTGGCTGGTAGGCCATCTCGATCCGATGCCGGCCGCCCGGAACCACGATGCCGCGCATCGAAAGGTAAGCCGGCAAGATCTGGGTGGAACGGCCATCCAGGGTTACCCGCCAGCCGGGATAGTCGTTGTCGCTCAAAACCACCATGCCGCCGCACTTCATGTCGGCGTCAATCACCACGCGTGAGGGCTGACGCTCGAGGATGCGCAGTTGGTCTTCGCCGGCACACCTCTCGAGCGCGGGGAGGGGACCGTTCAGGAACGCCGTCCGGCGAAGGTCGAGATTGCTCCGAACTTCGGCCACCACCTCGTGGACTGACCAGACCCGCGGGAAAGCGCCCGGATTGCGGTAGATCTTCAGGCCACTGGAGGAGGAGAAAACCAGTTCCTGGGCGCCGGAAGCCGGCTTCCGGGTGACAGTGTAGAGCACGCCGCAGAGTACCCGCCGGTCGGCCAAAGCGCCCATCCGCCAGACGTTCGCCGGAACGCTGGGCATGTATCCGCCCATGTCATCCAAGTTGTTCCAATCTCCGAAGTTGTAAGGGATATCCTGATCGTCCACTTCAATCCGAAACGGCGCTGGCTGCGCCTTCAGAAACCAGGCCACGTCTGGGGCTTCTTTCAGCTTGTTGAGGTTTCCGGCCCGCTGTTTCTCGCTCATAGCCGGACTCGAACCGTTGCCCAGTTCGATGAGCAGCAGAGCGAGCAGGCAGACCGTCGCGACGCCCCGGGAGAGGTGGCCGCGGAAGATCCCGTAAAAGATGCCGGCCAAGAGCAGGGAAACGAAGGCGGTCAGGACCACCCTATCATCAAACGTTACTTGAGATTTATTTGCTAGTACGGTGTAAGTACATAAGATGATCGTCGCAGATCCGAGGACGGCCAGGATCATCGCGACGCGGCGAAGCCAGAGTGCACCGCGCCGCAATGCATCTATTCCGCAGGCGATTAAGGCAGCAATTCCAAAGTGAAAGATGAAGATTGCCCTGCCGGGCTCACGGGCTTTCTCTACCATCGGCACCAGGGTGTAGAGGAGGCCGTGAAACACGTTGTCGCGGCCCAGCGAGAACAACAGCCCGCCGAGTGCGAGGGCGGCGAACAGGCGCACCGGGGGGCGTCTCCAGCTCAGGGCCAGGGCCAGAAAGGCCAGCGAGGCTGCGGTCAAACCGATGAATGGGTTCTCGTGACGGTAGAGCCCGTGTACCAGGATTCCAAGCAGGGAATAGGCGTGTAAAGAGTACTCAGAGTGGACACTGTAGGGAACCGGCTGGTTCCAGCCCACCGCGTCCGGAGCGCCGACCCAGCGTATGGCCCGGCTCCCGTACTCGTATGCCGGCAGGATCTGTAGCGCGCCCACCAGGACAGTGAACAGCAACGAGATGGCAGCCAGGCGGGTGAGTTTCCAGCTCAGTCTCCCGGTCCGAAAGACCAAGTACAGCCAGACTCCCGCCGCAGCCAACAGAGTCAGCATCGGGACCAGGTGATGCCCGCTGAGGAACGCGATCCCGGTGAACACTCCCGACAGGGCAGCATTGCTCAACGGACGCCGCCCGCGGGCAGAGCGCAACAAGAACAGAAAGACGAGCGGCACCCAGACGATGCCGTTGATAATCCCCGGCCAGGTGACGCTGCCCAGGAAGCCCCCTAAGCTGAAGAATGCGCCGCCGAGCAGGGAAGCCGCTCGAGTCCGTTTCAGGTCGCGGAACAGCCAGTAGGCGAACAACGCGGCCAGGAAGTGGATCACCAGGAAGTAGCCGTCGAGGAACCCCAAGCGGAGCCGGCCGTCGCGCAGGGGCAGCGAGAACAGGATCCAGTTGAGCGGATAGGCGGTTCCGGGCTGGAGTTGCCCAATCAGCGACTGGCCGCCCCACTGATTCGGATCCCATAGGGGCAGACGGCCATGATGAAACTCCGTGGCCTGAAACTGGAACCAGGGCAGGGCCTGGTAAACCAGGTCGGGATTGTCGAGCCAAGTGTACTGACGGGTCAGCGTGAGCTTCCAGTAGAAGCCCAGGACGATGACGGCCAGCAGGAGGGGGCCGAGAAGCCGCGCCAGCGGTTTGGGCGCCGCCTTTCGATTGAGCTGGTGGTCTGCGGCCACTTGCACGGGAAACCCATCATAACTCAGAACGGCGAATTCAGCCGACCTGCGGGTATGATGGAAGATCGGCTCGCAGACCCGATGGAAGATAACCTCATCCTCGGCGCCGGCGTCGCGGGGCTGGCGGCAGCGTGGGCGTCCGGCGCCCACGTCCTCGAGGCCCAGGACGGGCCTGGCGGGCTATGTGCATCCTACTACGTCCGAGCTGGCTCCGCCGAACGTCAGCGCATAGCTCCGGCGGAGCGCGACGCCTATCGATTCGAAGTCGGCGGGGGCCACTGGATCTTTGGCGGCGACCCGCAAGTGGTGGATTTTCTCGGGGATTTGGCTCCTTTGAAGTCCTACCGCCGCCGCGCGGCCGTGTTCTTTCCCGAGCGGAAGCTCCTGGTGCCATATCCCCTGCAAAACCACCTGGACCATCTCGGGCCGGAGATCGCATCGAAGGCTCTCGAGGAGATGCGGCGGCCCGAGGGACCTCGCCCCGAGCGGCTGTCCGACTGGCTGGTCAATTCGTTTGGTCCAACGCTGACAGAGCTGTTTTTCGCTCCGTTCCACGCGGCCTACACGGCCGGCCTTTGGACATCCATCCGCCTCCAGGACCCCTACAAGTCGCCCCTGAACCAGGCGGCCGGCTACAACTCGGAGTTTCTGTATCCCGAGCCGGGCTTGGGTGCGGTGGCGGCGCGGATGGCGGCGCGGTCTCGGGTAGAGTATGGATGTCGAGTCGCCGCCATCGATATCCCGCGGCGAGAGGTGTCGCTCTCGGACGGGCGAACGGTTCCGTACGGGCGCCTGGTTTCGACCCTGCCGCTCAACCGGATGCTGGGCTTGACCGGACTCAGCGCCGGCGAGGAAGCCGATCCCAGCACCTCGGTGCTGGTGCTGAACCTGGGCGCCGTGCGCGGCGCGGAGTGCCCGGAGGCGCATTGGGTCTATGTGCCGGGCAGCCGATCGGGCTTCTACCGGGTGGGATTCTACAGCAACGTCGACGCGGACTTCCTTCCGGCCGGCGCCTCCGGACGAGTGAGCCTGTACGTCGAGCGGGCCTATCGGGACGGCTGCCAGCCATCTCAGGAGGAGCTGGCAGCGTACACCGCCGCAGCGATCGCCGAGCTGCGGGAATGGAGGTTCATTGAGGATGTCGAGGCCGTCAGTCCGACTTGGGTCGAGGTGGCGTACACGTGGTCGCTGCCTGGCTCGGGTTGGCGCGAGCGCGCGCTCGACCTGCTGGGCGGGCAGGGAATCGTGATGGCTGGGAGATACGGGAAGTGGCAGTTCCAGGGGATCGCGGATTCTCTCCGGGACGGTTTCACCGCCGGGGCGGCGCTAGGAGGGGCGCGGTAAGTGGCCCTTGAGTGCGTGGTGGTGATGCCGGTTTACAACGAAGCAGGCTGCATTCGGGAGGTCTGCGCGGAGTGGCTGGCAACAATCCAGGCGCGCGGGAATGCGGCACTGGTGGTGGTCGACGATGGCTCAAACGACGGAACAGGGGAGATTCTGGACGGTCTGGCCGCAAACCAGGCCGCCCTCACCGTGATTCACCAGCCGAACGCCGGGCACGGCCCGGCGATCCTCTGCGGCTACCGGGCGACGCTCGCGACGGGCTGCGAATGGGTGTTCCAGGTGGACAGCGACGGTCAATTCTTCGCGGACGATTTCTACCGCCTGTGGGCCTGCGCAGGGCGCTCGGCGTTCGTGCTGGGATCGAGAGTGCAACGGCAGGACCGGTGGTACCGGGTGGGCCTTAGCAACGCTCATCGTGTCCTGTTGCGGTGCTTGTTCGGGACCGATATCGCGGACCCGAACATTCCATTCCGGCTGATGCGTTCGTCGCTGCTCGCAAGGCTTCTGAACTACGTCCCTCCAAACGCCTTCGCGCCGAATGTGCTTCTGGCCGTCCTGGCAAGCCGGAGCGGCCAGGATCCCTGCAACGTTCCGGTGCGCCACCGGGCGCGGGCGACGGGGACCGCCTCGATCCGCCCCGCGCGGATCGGCGGAATCATGCTGCGGTGTCTTACGGAGATGGTTGGCTTTCGCTGCGGCCCATTCTGGCGCTTCAAGCCCTGAACCGGCCGCTCGCTTTCGACCGGGGTGGTGGTTTTCAGCCACCTGGGGGTGTTGGCTGGTGTATGCGATGCGATTTAAAATCAATAAGTTGCGTGTTTGGACCGGAAAGTGCCCCTGTGTCCGGCGAAGTGGAAGGAGAACAACCATGAAGCGCATCCTGCTGAGGCTCTTCACTGTGGGGTTCTTCCTCCCCGGTCTGGTTTGGGCCCAGGAAGACGCCCCAGAGCGTGGGGTGGCTCGCATCAGCCTGATTAACGGCGACGTGTCGGTGCGCCGCGGGGATTCAGGAGACTGGGTGGCGGCCGCCGTGAACGGCCCGCTGGTTATCGAGGACAGTCTGCTCACGGGCCCTGGATCTCGAGCCGAGATCCAGTTCGACTATGCCAACATGCTTCGCCTGGGCTCGGACACCGAGGTTCGCATCTCCCAACTGGAGAACGGGCGCTACCAGGTGCAGGTGGCGCGCGGCACGACGATGTTGTCCGTCCTCCGCGACTCCGAAGCGGAAATCGAAGTGGACACGCCCAACGTGGCGGTGCGGCCCGTCGAGCGGGGAGTTTACCGGATCGCGGTCAGTCCCGACGGCCAATCCGAAGTGACGGTTCGGGAAGGCGAGGCCGAGGTGTCCACCCCCAAAGGCACCGAACGTGTGCATTCCGGCCGTACCATGCTGGTTCGGGGTCCTGCGACAGACCCGGAGTTCCAGATAGCCCGCGCGGCTGAGCCGGACGACTGGGACCGCTGGAATGAGGATCGGGACCGCGGTCTGGAGCGTTCCAGAAGCTACCAATACGTGAGCCCCGATATTTCCGGCGCCGAGGACCTGGACTCCTACGGGCGCTGGGTGAACGTGCCCCCGTACGGCTGGGTTTGGAGTCCGAACGGCGTCGCGGCCGATTGGGCGCCATACCGCTACGGCCGGTGGACCTGGCTGGATTGGTACGGATGGTCTTGGGTGAGTTACGATCCCTGGGGCTGGGCGCCGTACCATTATGGGCGCTGGTTCTATGGCGCAGCGTACGGCTGGTGCTGGTTTCCGGGGCCCATCCATGGGCGCTATTACTGGCGGCCGGCCCTGGTAGCGTTCTTCGGGTTCGGCCACGGGGCCGGGATCGGGTTCGGCAACCTGGGCTGGGTGCCGCTGGCGCCTTATGAGCCGTACTACCCCTGGTATGGGCGCCGCTACTATGGCGGGTACAACCGCACGACGGTGGTCGTGAACAACACCAATATCACCAACCTCTATCGCAACGCGCGGATGGCGAACGGCGTAAGCGGGATGGCATCTAACGCGTTCGTGCACGGCCGGATGCCCGGGGCCATTCGAGTGACCGAAGGCTCCCTGATGCGGGGACCCATACCGGTCACCCCGGTCGGGGACAGCCTCCGGTTCACCAACCGCCAGGTCCGCGCAACGAACATTCCGCGTAGCCGGCCGACGAGCTTCTATTCACGGCGCCAAGCTCCCGCAGTCCAGCGAATCCCGTTCGAGCAGCAGCGCCGGGGCATGGAGCAGGTGGTGCAGAGGAGCTTCGGGGCCAGCTCCGCAGTGCAGAGCCGGCCGGGGGCGGCTGTGCGGGATGGGGCGGTTGGCGCAAGAACGGCAGCCACGCCAAGTTCCAGCGGATGGCGGCGCCTCGACCAGCCGGGCAGCGCCCCGGCGGACCGGAGTTCCAGTTGGCGGCAGTTTGGGGAGGCCTCGAGCCGCGAGTCGGCGTCCCCGGCTGTGCGGCCCCGGAACGAAGGCAACTGGCAATCATTTCCGAGAGGCACCAGCGACTCGCGTCAATCTCCGAGCTGGCGGAACCAGAGCAGCCGCGTGACGGGCTCCGAGTCGATCCGCATCAACCCGCCGATTGTGCGCGCGCGCTCTTCGCCGAGCTACGAAAGCCGGGGCAGCGCGAGTCGCGCAGCGCAGAGCGGACCGCGCAGCAGCGGTGGTGGCGGCGGGTCCCGCAGCAGCGGCGGCGGTGGTGGCTCGAGCCACAGCGGAGGGCATGGCGGGCGTTCCCGCTGAGCCAAGCTACACAGTTTCTTCCCTCAGGCCTGCTCCTGGAAGCCCACCATCGAGCAGGCCATTTTTTTGAACCCGGGGACGTCACCAACTTTTCGGCTTCAGCTTCATCCCGTCCAGCAGGATTCCGTTTTCCGACCTGACGAACTTGAGGCGGCGCCGCGGCGAGCCGCTGTCCTCACCACCTCCCACGACCGTGCTTCGACCCCCTGCGCCCGGTGTCACGAAACCCCCGGCCGCCGACGCCGGCCTCAGCTCGAGTTCGTCTCCGAAAACCGCGAAAGCGCCGCGCTCGGAGTTCCGGACGCTGGCGCCCGCGCCCGCAGCGATCCAAGTGTGCAGATAGGTACCGTTGATGTTGAAGTCCCAGGTGTGCAGCGTTCGGCCCTCGTAGCCAAAGTAGTTGCCCGTGAGGCTCGGCCTCGTTGGCGGAGCGGGAGCGGGGGGCTGACCCGGGACGGCCTGCGGGGGCAGAGCCTGATCGGCCTGCTTTTTCGCCGGCTGCTCGGCAGCCGCCGCGGCCAGGAAGGCGGCCGTTGAGCGCCTCCCGTCGCCCCGGTCCGCGTAGTAGCGGCCCAGCTTGCGCTGAATCCGGGCGGCGTCTTCGAGGTCACCCCAAGTGCGGCTGGCGATCATCTCCGAGATTTGTTGCTCGATGAAGTTGGTGGGCCGTCGCGGCATTCCGGAGGTGTCGAAGTCCTCGGCGCGGCGGGACTGAAAGGCGAGCAGGGCAGCAGCCACGAAAACGGCAGCGGAGAGGATGCATGCGGTTGTGGTCATGCGGGCCTCAGCAGGGAGATCGGCAGAGGTGTAGGGGGACTCCAGGGCGCAGGCAATAGTGGTAGTGGGTCAGTCTGGGAGCCTGGAAAACTGATTGTCCAACTCGTAGGTCCACGCCTGCGTATTTGAGGATCGCGCTAAGGCTCGTGCGGCTTCAAGTGCGGGCAGGCGATGATTTTCGGTAGACACTATTTCCCGGCTTCCTGCCGCGCGGACTCGCTCGATCGCATAACCATCTGGACCGCCCACAACTATGAAGTCGCCCACCTGTGGGGATGTCTCTATTGGCTCTTTCATGCCACGATGGTACCATGCCTACCCGCTCAAGTATGGGCAGAGGATAATGTCTGAAAAGTGCGTTGAAGACCCCAGCCCGATCCTCCGCGCCCGAATTCTGAGCAGCGAGTCAGTTTGACCTGTTACGTTTGTAGAGCAACAGCCCTGCCACAGTAAGCACGGCCCCGGCAGCCGCCTCTGCCCGCGCTTCTGTGTTATAGAAGTAGCCGTAAGCCGGCCCGTATTCCCCAATAACCTCGCGGCCACGTGAAGGCGTGAAGTTGAGCATCCCGTAAACGGAGAGCCCAACGCCACAGAGAAGAGATCCTATCCCTAACCGCTTCATGGCGTGCTGTCTATGACGGCCCGAAATGCCTCGATGTCTCGCTCTAGGGATGCTAAGTCCCGCCGTCGGAGCGATCCATCTCTGTCGGCTCGGTACGTCTCCGCCGGAAACCGGCTGGCCCAGCATTGGAAGTCACGTCGGCTCTGATCCAGGAGTTTCTCGTATCGCTCGTAGAGTTCGACACCAGAACTTGGCTCTGCCGTCAACGCTGCGTCAAGGTACTTTGCGGGGCTTGCGCGTAGGCTACTGATCTCGTCCTGCATCGCCGTCAATTGAGCTCTGCACCACTGTTTCAGCAGCATGGTTCGGTCCACGTGCCTTAGCCTCTTCAAGAATTCTACAACGGGGCGGGTGCAGTTTCAAACTGACCCACTACCGCAATAGTTTACATAATGTTCGCAGCCGGCACCTGGCGCACCTGGTCAACAGCGGGAAAGACCGAGAGGAGGCCAGCTACGCGAGAGCTCACCGGATCGAAACACATCACGCTCAAGACCGACGCGCTGTATAACGGCGCCCCCGTTCTGCTCGAGGCACACCCCCGCTATCTCATACTCAGGGTTCCACACGGCCCCATCCTGGCCGCGATCACCTACCGCACACTGATCGAGCGTTATGCCCAGGACAACACGGGCACACTGGTCCGGCAGTGCATAGACGCCGTGGCCGGCACACGGGAGCTCGCCCATGTGGGTTTGTAAACTCATCAAGCACGGCCACAGCCGCGGCATCACCATCCCCGTCGAGTTTCTACGGAAGCTCGGCTGGGGGATTGGTGACCTCGTGACGGTCGACCTCGAGGACCGCACGCTCAGCGTCCGCCTGCTCCAGGACGTGAAACCCCAGCTGAAGCTCCGGCGCCCCAACCCAGAGGACCAACCATATGCCGAAGCGTGACGCGCAGCCGCAGTACGCACTCGTGCCCCTGGACAAGATCGATCCGCCTGCCCTGGCCATGCGTCAGACCTTCGACGAGCAGAAGCTCGAGGAACTCACCCAGTCGGTGAAGCAGGAAGGAGTGATACTCCCGATCTGCCTGATCGTGCGTGGCTCACGCTACGAGATTGACGACGGCCACCGGCGATTTATCGCCGCCACGCGCAACGGCCACAAGATCATCCACGCCATGATCTACGCCACCGCCGGCGCCGCCGCCGAAGCCCGCAAGATCCACGCCAACCTCTTCCGCGAGGATGTGAACCCGGCCGAGCAGGCGGTCTATTTCGGCACGCTGCTCAGCCAGCGTTGCGCCGGCGACGTGGACCGCCTGGTCGAACTCACCGGACTCAAGCGGCCGCTGCTCGAGGACCGTCTAAACCTGCTCCTCGGTGACGACGCAGTATTCGCCGCGCTGAAGGACGGCCGTATCTCCCTGGCCGTGTCCAAGGAGCTGAACAAAGTTCGGGATCCCGGCTACCGCGCCATGTACCTGGATGCAGCGATCGCCGGCGGCGCCAGCGCCCGCCTGGTGATCCAGTGGCGGACTCAGGCGGAAGCGATCGCGGCCGTAGAGGCCCCGCCGCCGACCGATGGCACGAACCAGTTCACCAGCCTCCCGGCGCCCATCACCACCATGACCTGTCTTTGCTGCGAGAGCGCAGACCGCCCCTGGGAGATGGAACTCGTCCCGATGCACCGCCAGTGCCGCGCTATGTTCATCGACCGCGCACTGGCGCGGATCCGCGCGGCCCTCGGAGATGCCGTACAAGGAGTCACCCACAGTGGAACGCCTGGGAACAATGCTCCACACGCTTGAAGGCGTCCGCCGCCAGGCGAACGCGGACCTAGCCGCCGGCGCCGGCGCGCCGGCGACCTCACATGAAATCATGGGACTCGACTTGCGGCCCGGCGATCGAGTCTTCGACCTAGTGACCGGCCAGTTTGGAGTGATCGTCAGTGCCACAAGAGCCAACTATCTCGCTCCGCCTGCCGGAGGGTAAGAGCGTCGACGTGTACCTAGTCCGCCTGGCGGATGGACGAACAGTCTCTCGCACGCGCGAGGAGCTGGAGGAGTCGCCACCAGAAGTGGGCGCTACAGTTCTCGGCGCCGCGCCGCCCGAGGTGAAGCCGTGAACGGACAGCCCCCCTGCCCCTTCTATGACTACCACCGCGAACCGAACCAATTGCTCCTGGTCCAATCGAGTGGCCACGAGTGCGGATTCGTGGCGCCGTTCACCCCGTGTGTGTTTGCACTCCGCCAGGAGACCCCAAGCCTCATGGACTGTCCAATAGTGCTCTTGGATCAAAACTTCGGCCACGTGCTCACGAGCGGATACGTGCTCCTCTGGCGCGACAAATCCGACCAGCCGCCGGCGTCGCCCGCCGCGCCCGAGGAAGGTTAACCATGCTGGTCTGCAAAGCTGCCGCGTACCTGAAAACAGCCGCGCACAAGTTTGGCAACCTGCAAGACATCGCGGCCGCGCAACTGCTCGGGTTGTACTCCGAGTGCATTCAAGCGGCAGCCAGACGGCTGAGCAATCCAGACCACCTCGACAAGAAGCGCGACGAACTATGGCACGCCGACCGCGAGACGCTGAAAGCCTACCTGCACCCACAAACACGGAGGAAGTGAACATGTCCACATTACCGTCCCCGCTGCTGCCCCCCTGGTACAGCTCGGGATTTCAGTCCCCACCCGAAGACTCGCTTTTCTTCGCCATCACCACGCTGGCGGCGAAGTACAACCTCAAAGCCGCCAAGTGCGGCGGTCCGATTCTGGCGACCATGGAGAAACTGACCTCTGTGTCGCCTCCGGAGCCTTACGTTCACGGCATGGTCAGCGTGACCGCGCCGTCCGGAATGCTGCGCATCTGTTTGGCCGCGGAGTTCTTCAATACCTCGACCAACAACGCCGACCTGCGCATCCGCCTGTACGCGATCGCCATGGGCGCCTACCAGCCACCGGAGGACCAATGAGCACCGACATGTCCGAGGTGGTCGGCGAAGAGAACATGACCCCGGAGGCGAAAGACGCGGTGATCGAAAAGCTGAGTGGGCTACCGCTCGCCGCCGCCGAACTCAAGCACGCCTTCTTTTCGTGGGCGCGCCAGTCCGGACAGAGCCCCACCGCGGCGGACGCTCTGCGCGTGGCCGGCATCCGGAAGAAACGGAAGCCATAATGACTGCCATGCAGGGGCTCTCCACGCTGAGCCTGTCCAACATCGAGCGCCACCTTCGCGGCGCACGCATCGAGCATGTGTTACTCGGACCCCAGAACGGCGTCCTCCACCTGGTGCTCATCACCGATCGGATACACCCGGAACTCGGGCAGCGGCTCAGCCTGGTCGTCTCGGACCCTAAAGAAATATGCGTGGGCACGTTCGCCGTGCTGTCGATCGCCGAAGCGAGGGAGGCGTAAGCATGCGTCTTCCGGTCCCCGCCGGCAGCCTTACTCCGCTCCAGGTGAACCGTCCGATCGCCGCTGCGGTCGAATCCGTCCAGGGCGAACTTGAGATCCTCAACGGCCACCTGGCGGAGATGCTCGACCTGCTCCAGCAGTTCCTTGTGCTCGAGCAGCTCCGCGGACAACTCAACGAGTGGGAGTGGCGCGAACGCCTGGGACTGCCACACCACCGCGACGGCCGCAAGAGAAATCCCTGATGCCCCCACCAGCCAACCTCGGCCTACTGCTCTCTCAGATCCAACTTCCAGGCCTCACCTACGTCGAGAGCGACATCGCAAAGGCGTGGCTGAACGCGCACGGCGCCGAATACGACCAGATCGACTTCAACGTGCGCCTGGGTGAGGGCACCGATCCGGGGGAGGAATACACCCAAGAGGTGCGCAACATGTCCGTACTGATCACCCAGAAGCGCGCGGACATCGTAGCGCGCATCGGCGGCCAAGCGGACATCATTGAGGTGAAGGTACGGGTGGCCTTTGGCGCGCTCGGCCAGCTCCTCGGCTACCGCACTTTGTGGCGCATCGCGCACCCGGAGCTGCCCGTCCGCTCGCTCATCGCCATCGGCCGCGCGGTAGTCCCGGACTGCCAGCCCGTGATCGACGAATCAGGCATCGTGGTCCAGATCTATCCCCGCCCCGGATAGCCCATGCAGACCATCCAGGGGAGACGTGTGCTCGGCAGCACGCGCCTGTTGATGGTTCTCAGCAAAAACCCCACTCTCAGCCGAGGGGCAAAACTGTGTTATCTGCTCATGGCCGGCTACGGCCGCGACTCGGGCGAATGCTACGCCTCCACCGCCACCCTGGCGGCCACCCTACACACCGTCAAACGCCAGGTAAAACGGTGGGTTCACGAGCTACGCGCCGCCGGCTTCATCGCTTCCAGCCGCGTCGCCAGCAAGCCCAGTCACCACGTCTTTTTGTGGCACCCGGACTTTGCCGCCGCCGCGGGCGCAGGGGGTGTCACCAATGTCCCCGAAGGGGTGTCGCCAGTGTCCCCAGGGGGTGTCGCCAATGTCCCCCAGACGTATAGGACTTATGGAGAGGAGTTATCGTCGTCGGGAGGACCAACCGCATCCCGTCAGGGGAAGGGAAGTGTGCCCCAGCGAAGCAAAGGCGAAACCACGACGACGACGACTCCTCTCTTTGATGCGGTGAAGAAACACATCTGGGGCTACTACCAAGGCGAAGACCCGCGGCCCGTTCGACCACCGGATGACGACATCGTGAACCGATGCGTCGCGGCCCTCCACGGTCACAACATCGAGGAGTTAAGCCGTTTTCTACACCAACTCTTCCGTGAAGGGGCAACTCCGAACCGACCGAGCGGCCCAAAGAGGTACTCTTGGTTTCCACGCGTGATCCAGAACCACTTCGGCCACTGAACGGTTCCCACTGTGTCTACGACTTGGGATGAAGTGTTGTCTCTCGAGCGGAACAGGCACAAGCTCAAGGTGAACAGGAGGTATACCTTGGCTATCAAAGTCAAAGACGCCGCGACAAGCGCGGCGAAGTTCTCAACCCGTGCGGCCGCAGCCGCCCAGGACTACGCTACCGGCGTCGCCGCTGCCGGCCAAGACTGGGAAACAGGCACCGTAGCCGCCGAACCGAATTACGAAGCGGCCATCCAGGACGCCATCACGCGCAAGTCCTTCTCCAAAGGTGTGCGATCCGCCGGCGGAGCGAAGTTTGCCACGAACGCATCCACTACCGGCGCATCGCGCTTTCCCCAGGGCGTTCGAAGCGCACAAGGCACCTGGCAGAGCGGAGTCGCTCCGTACTTGCAAACCATCGCGGGTGTCCAGCTCCCGCCCCGGCGCCCGAAGGGCGACCCGGCAAACATGGCGCGCGTCCAGGCCGTCACTGACGCCCTACGCAAGAAGAAGGTCTCGGGCTAACCCGGTAGCGCCCGATCTCACACAGGAAAACTACCATGGGAAAAATACTGGAATGCATTGGGGGCAGCGCCGTGGCGCCAGGCCAGACCCCCCAAGTCAATCTCACGATGTTCACCGGCAACTCACCGACCATCCGAAACGCGCCCCTCACCGCAGACGTCCGGCTGATCGCCGCGTGGACGCACAACAATGTCGGCGGCGCCTTTCGGATCAAATCGCCCCGCCTGCACGATAACGTGGAAGGTATCCGGCTCCAGGCGTTGTCGCTCAACCCGCTCCCGCTGTGGCCGTTGGGTGTGAGCCAAAAGTTGATCCCTCAGGACACGCTCACCTTGGACATCAGCGGCAGTGCGGTCGCCGGAGCCATCGAATCGGGGTTCCTGCTGATCGCATACGACGACTGCCCTGGCGTCGCCGCACGGTTGGCGTCTCCGGCCGACGTGCTCGCGCGCCTGGTCAACGTCCTTACTGTTGGGGTGCCCTGCACTCCGGGCATCACCGGCGGATGGAGCGGCGGGCATGCCCTGAACTCCTACACGGACCTTTTGAAGGCCAATACGGATTACGCTCTGCTGGGCTACACCGTCAACACCATATGCGGCGCAGTCCGCTTTGTTGGCGTGGACACCGGCAACGTCGGAGTGGCTGGACCTGGCCAAAACACCGTGCCCGAATTGACGGCGTCCTGGTTCATGCGTCTGTCGCTACTACTCAACAAGCCGCTCATCCCGATTCTCAACTCTGCCAACCGCGCCGGAATCACGGTGGATGTGGCCCAGAACCAGGCCGGCACGGCAGTCGGCGTAACGGCGGTCCTGGGCGAGATCGGCAGCGCGCCGAACGCTACGCCGCTCGGCACGTAAGCGCGACAGGAGCGAGCAGCCATGGGCAGCGAAGTGTTTACTCCACGTCCGCCTGATGTGTCGTTCGCCGCCGCCGGCGTACAGCCGCAAACCCAGGTCTACGTCACCTGCGACGAGTCGCTGGTGATCGATACCTGGTCCAGCACGGCGCCGGCGGCGCTCACCATCACCGCGCGGGTGCTGACGCCACAGGGTCGGATCGACACCCTAAGGTGGTCGCATATGCCGAACAGCGACCGCTCCCGTGCCACCAGCTACTTCTCTCTGTCCGAGGGTTGGCTCCTCTCAGTGATCGTCGACGCCACCGGCCTGGCCTACCGGCGCGGGCAGTGCTGGTGTGAGCTGAGCCTCATGCGCGGCAGGGGCAGTAACGGGGTCCTCGAGGCCGTGCTGCTGGCGGACTACATCGCCGGCACCGCGCGCCTCGGTTGGCCCGGTGGATTCGTGCGCAGCTCGATCGAGGCGCCCGGCCGCATCTACAACTACATCGGCAGCGCGCCGGCGGTCGGCGCGGAGCTCATCGTAACCGTGCCCACGAATGCGCTCTGGAACCTGCTCGGGCTGCTATTCTCGCTAAGCACATCTGCTGTGGCGGGAAACAGACTACCGGTTCTCATAATCGACGATGGAGCCGTCAACCTACAACATCTGGAGCCTCAGGTGTGGCAGACAGCCGGGCAAGTTCTGTGCTACAACTGGGCACCCGGTCTACCCTTTAACGCGATGATAGGCAATACCCGCCTCTTGCCCCTTCCCACGGGAATGCGGTTACCTTCGGGCTTTCGGATCTGCACTTCTACTAACGGCCTTGACGTGGGAGATCAATACTCCGGGGCGCTCATGCTTCTAGAGGAGTGGATACAGCCTTGACCTCGGACACCAGCCTGGCGGCGCTGGCGGCCGCTGGCCAGGCGCCGGCGGCGAAGCCGGAGCCGTTTCCATTTGTCGTCGCGCCGCCGCTGATTAGCTTCCTCACTCAGAACGTGCAGCCGCCGGCGCCGTGCTACGTGACTCCTCAAGACCGGCTGCTGCTGTCTGTGTGGAACTCGGGGACCAACATCACCCTGCGCGTCGATCTGCGGATGCTGATGCCCAACGGTCAGATCACCCAGAACCAGTGGACGGCCACGCCCAGCAGCGACCGCACCCTGAATTACTGGTACTTCAACCTGGCCGAGGGGATGTTACTAGCCCTCACCGTCTCGACACAGAGTGCGGCGCAGCCCGGCACTTGCTACGCCAAGGCGTACCTCATCCGCGGACAATCCACCATCGAGCCTATCGGTCAGATGCTGCTGTTTGGCTACGTGGTCACCGGCGGCGCTCTGGCCTGGCCCTACCCGCGCTGGACTTTGCCGGCCGAGGGACCGGGGCGTTTACGCAGCATCGTCGGCACGCAGCCGGCGGCCGGACAGCCGATCCTGGAAACTGTACCGACCGGCGCCCGCTGGGGACTGCGCACTTTGCGATGCACCCTCACCACCAACACCACCGCAGTGACGCGCTACGTCGAGTTCTACCTCCACGACGGCACAAACAGCTACGTGTTCTATATGGCGCCCTTTGGCCAGGCGCAAAGCCTGGTGTGGGACTACAACTGGGGCATCGCAATCCAGGCGTCTACAAGCCCGGCCCTCCCGATCGTCGCCTTACCCTTGCCGGATCAGATCTACCTGCCGGCCGGCTACACCTTCGGTGTGTACGTATATGTTGGCGCCGGCGGCGACCAACTCAGCGCGCCCAAGTACAGCGTCGAGGAGTGGATTGCGCCATGAGTATGTACCAGTGCGGATCGTGCGGCGGAACCTACTCGGACACGTGCCCTGATGGTTCCCTGTACTTCCACGTCTGCCCGCCGCTGGGCATCGACGCGGCGGGAAACGCCGTGCCGCGCCCGAACGCGCGGAACGAGAATCCAGTCTTCGCCGCGGGCGCTCCCCCCGTGGCAATCGTGGCGGAGGGTAAGGGGCGGACGTTGCTTCCAACTGGTCCGCCCGTCCCCACTCCGCCCGCCGCGCAGCCCGGTATCATCGCGCGCGTGGTCGGCTTTTTCACCGGACGTTAACCCCAAGGAGGTTGTGACATGTGGCTTCAAGCCCTTAAGATGCTCGGCATCGGCGCAGCGGCCGCGGCCGTGCAGACGGTCTCTCAGATGTTGCCGAATATGCTGCCGCCCGCAATCGGGCAGCCCCTGGCGGTGGCCATCGCCGCCGCTCTCGCCTACCTGCTGCCGCCGCCCAAGAAGTAAATGCAACAGGGACCCATCAAGCCGCTGGACCCGGCCGACTACGACCTGATCGTCGATCCGCCGGAGTTTGCCGACGCCGTCGCGGCGGACCTGGCCGCCCTGGACCCCGAGGACCAGGTCCACGCGGAGGTGTCGGCAGCTCTTGTGGAGCTCGCGGCTACGCCCGTCGAGGAGTTGCTTGGATCGGGTCTCGATGACGCCGCGGCAGAGCTCGACTTTCAAAGCGGATCCACTGGGGAACTGGACTTAAGCGCCGCCAACAGCGCGGCAGATGTCGCCGACCAGCAAATCATCGACACTTACAGCGAGATCCCCGGTGAAGCCTGGCTGCCGCTGCCGGATTTCACCGAGAACATGCCAAACGAGAACTACTGGGGTCCGCCGGCGCCCACGTCGGGACCGGTGAATCCACCCCCGTGGCAACCCAGCGCGCCTGTGTATTTGGTAGTACTCGAGAACCTCACCACGCCGAAGCCGGACAATCCGCAGACCGGGCAAGTGTTCCACGTCGGGGATCAGTGGCGCGTCACCGTGCAGGGGCCGCTCAACTCGACCGTGTCGCTGTATGGATCGCAGAATGGAGCCTACTTCTCGAATGCGGACATGGGCGGTACGGGCTTCAGCGGCTACGTGCTGCTCCAGGGCAGCATGACCCATGCGGAGCTCGGCCACTGGACGGAGGAGTGGTTGGTAGCGGGAGTGCCCTGCGAACCGGGCACGCTCGAGTTCGATGTAGTGCCATAGGAGGCGTAAGTCATGACCGATCAGCCAGTCAAGATAACTCGCATCTCCGAGGTGACCGCGATCGGAGCCGATCGCACGCCTCAAACCATGCTGCGCGTGGAGTTCACGGTCGGCACACACGGCCCGTTCTCAGAGATGTTCCCGAAGGCCGGCTTTTCGCCTGAGGCCGCGCGCGCGAAACTGGAAGAGTTCGCGCGCGGTCTGCAACGCATGATGTCGCAGTAGGAGGTACACGAATATGGGTGGGTTTACTCCCATTCCCGCGGGCGCCGCCGGTCCAGTCGGCATCGTGGTCGCGGTCATCGGAACCATCGTCAGTCTGTTCCAGACCATCTTCGGCGGCGGCGGCAGCGACCCGACCGCCGCGCTCAACTCGCTGCGCGATAGCGTGGTGACGCTGGGCCAGAACCTCACCACCTTCGCCTGCCGCCTCGCGCGCGCCCTGGGGAAGCTGCTCACCGCTCTCCATGACATGTGGATCTTCGTCATTCGGCCCATCCTCGAGAAGATCCAGCAGCTCGCCACTAGGCTCAGCCGCCTGATCGACAAGGTGCTCAAGCCCTACCTCGACTTCATGCGGCGGATGCGGCAGCTCATCATGGATATCTACAATCGCTTCTTCCGGCCGATCATCCAGTTCATCGAGTCCATCCGCCGCGTGCTGGCCATCTTCAAACTGTTCCACATGAAGTGGGCGCAGCGGCTGGACGCGCGCCTGGCGCGGCTCGAGGGGCGCGTGATGAGCCCGATTCTGGCTCTGCTGCGGCATACCTCGGTGGCCGGCTCGTGGCTCAACCTGTTGCTCACCATCCAGTACACGCTCCAGCGGCCCATCTTCGTGCGCACGCTCTGGGCCTACCAGGGCGACGTGGTCAACACCTTCTGGGGCAGCCAGAGTTTCAACCCGCCGGCCACGCCGCCGGCGGCGCCGGCGCCGCCGGATCTACAGCAGACCGGACAGACGGCGCAGCAGAACCTGAAAGATTTGTTGACCGCGGACAGCGGACCATATGCCGCGTCGATTCAGGACGCCCTCCAGAAAATGCAGTCCCAACCATCAGTGTGAGGTGATCCATGTACGAGCCCGTGCTTCCTGGGGATCCTGCGCCGGCAGACCTGCCGGACATACAGGCGCCCGCGCCCAACTTCATGACGGTTGGGCAGCAGCTCGAGCAGGGGAGACAGGCAGCGGGTCCAGACCAAGGGTGGCTCGCCGGCCTGGGCCAGATGCTCCAGAACGTCTTCGCCTGGCTGATCGGCTGCGTTGTCAATGCGGCTATGTGGATCGCGGCGAAGCTGGCGGGGATCCTGGCCAAAGGCGAAGAGGGCAACCAAGCGGAGTTCGGAGAGCTGGCGGCCAACTCCATCAGCAATCTATTCGGCGTGTCAGTGTCCCCCGGCGCCATGGGCGCGCGCGGCCAGGTCGGCAGCCGCACGCAGGTGTACGGACAGGTTGGCGCCGCGGTGATGAACGCCATGGTGGGAGCCGGCGGGATGAAAGGCTCCGGAACGCTCACGCCCGGCACGGGCCCGGCGGAACAGTACCTTGGGGCTGTCACGCACCTGGCGATTGAAGGATGGATCGAAGAGTGGCTGGTGGACGCGACTTCCCTCCATGTCCTCGGGCGCTTCGGAGAGTTGAAAGATACGCTCGAGCACGTGCTCGGGATCGGACGGCTCTCGCACGAAGCGCTCAAGCCGCTCATGCAGGTGATCCTCCAGACACCGCTCACCTGGGACCTGATGAAGCGCTACCGGCCCACGCTGCTCGGCGTCGCGCAAGCCTGGCAACAATACGTGCGCGGGAAGTGGTCCCTCGACCAGGTACAAGAGGAGCTGGCCCGCCAGGGCTACGACAGCGACCGCACGGAGGCCGCGCTGAACTCACAGCGCGTGCGCCTGGGACCCAGCGAGCTGGACTACACCGTCGCGCGCGACTACTACAGCTTTGACGATGCCGTGCAGTGCCTGGTGGACCAGGGCTATGAGAAGGCCGTCGCCACCGACACGCTGAACCTGCTGGCCGACAAGCGCTGCGACGCCTGGCGGCGCCGCATCGTCGACCAGCTCATCACCGCGTTTGGTAACCAGGATATCGAGCAGCCAGACTTCGTGGCGCTCATGCAAGCGACCGACTTGCCCAAGCGCGAGCAGGACTACGCGCGGATCCTTGCGGCCCACATACTGGAATGCCGGCGCACGCGCCTTACCCTGGCGCAAATCGCCACCCACGTCAAGAACGGCATTCAGACCGTGGACGATTTCCGCAACCGGATGGTGGAGCTGCGCTATTCGACCGACGACCAGACCGCGCTCGAGCTCGAGCTCCTGTACGAGGTGAAGAACGCAGCCGACGCCGCGGCCGCTAAGAAGGCGATCGCGGAACAGAAGGCCGCGGCCGCGGCCGCGAAGACCGCCGCGGCAGAGGCCAAGCGCCAGGCGGCGCTCGCGGCCCTCGAGCTGAAGAAGGTGTCGCTGGCGCGCGAGGAGGAGCTGGTCACGCGCGGGATCCGGACGCTGGACAGCTACAGCCAATGGTTGCGTGACCACGATTTTCCGGCCGCCGATGTCGCCGACCTCACCACGTTGCTGGGCGACAAGATCAACGCGGCCGCGAACAACGCCGCGGCGAAGACCACGCTCGTACAGACGGCCGCGAAGAAGAAGCTCTCAATCCCGCAGCTCGAGCGGGCGGTGAAACTCAGTCTGATGTCCGTCGACGAGTACCGCTCACAGCTCGCGGCCGCGGGATTTAGCGACAGCGACCGCAATCTCTTGGCGTCGATGCTCCAGGCGGAGCTCGACAAGACCGCCGCCGCACAGAAGCTCCATGACGAGACGCAAGCCGAGCTCGAGGCGAAGCAGGTTTCCCTGGCGGATCTCGAGCTGGCAGTGCGCGAGGGGATCCAGAACGTCGATTGGTTCCAGGCGCAATTGACCGCGCGCGGCATCGACGCCGACAACGCCGCGCTTCTGACGGACGAGCTGCGGCAAAAGCTACAGGCGGACCAGGCCGCAGTGGACCTGCACACCAAGGCCGCGGCCACGCTCAAGAAAAAGAAGGTCTCGCTCGCGGACCTCGACAAGGCCGCGCGCAACGGGCTGATCACGCTTGCCGATTACAGCGCGTCACTCGCGGCGGACGGGTACGGGCCGTCCGACGTGGATATGCTAGTGGGCCTGCTACAGCTCCAGATGGCGGCCGACAAGAAGGCCGCGGACACGCACACGGCCGCGGCCGCGAAGCTGGCGCAAAAGAGCATCAGCCTGGTGGACCTCGAGCGTGCGGTGAAACTCGGAGTCACCGACATTACGACCTACAAGGCCGCGCTCACGCGCGAGGGATTCAACGCCGATGACCAGGACATCCTGGTGCAGTCTCTTCTGGCACAGATCGCCGTGACGCGCGCGGCGCAGCAGAAGGCAGCAGAGGCCGCGAAGAAAGCGACCGCCAAAAAGATCAGCCTCACCGATCTGGCGAAGGCGGTTCGGCTGGGGCAGCGGCCGCTGGCGGATTACCAGGCGACGCTGGCCGACCTCGGATATGCAGCAGCCGACCAAGCAAGCCTCGTCGCTTTGCTACAGGAGCAGATGACGGCGGATCAGGCGGCGGCGAAGAAGGAGGCGGCGGCAGCGGCGAAACTTCAGGACCGCGGTCTGTCTCTCTCTCAGTGGGAGCAGTCGGTGGTGGCGGGGGTTCGTACAATCGCAGCTTTCCGGGCGTGGCTTCTTTCGCAGGGACTGGTGGCCGAGGACGCGGATGCCGTGGTTTCGCTGGTGCAGTTGAAGATGGCGCCGAAGGTGGCCGCGAAGACTCCTTGACGGCGTTATCGATCGCCTTCTCTGTGCCCTTGCGGTCGACGCAGTAGCCGAGCGTCATCAGTAGTAGCAACAGGCCGACCGCCGCGAACGGGAACAGCGCGAGGATCAGACAGCCCTTGAGTATCTTGTTCACGGGCTTTCTCCTTTTCCTTGCACCAGTGCTGCCGCAACTCGCGGGCGCCCATCATGACGCCGCAGTCCGGACACCGCCGTAAAACCTTCTGTTTGCCTTTGTGGTTTCGCCGTAGCGCTTGCAGGGAGCGGCCAAGTTCTGAGGGGTCCACTGTTCCTCCGGGCATCTGGGCCAGCAGCCGGCGCAGGCATCGGGGACAGCGCGGGGGTCGAAGCCGGATCCCGCGGGCGCGGCACCAGACAAAGTTCGAGAGCTGCTTGCATACCGGGCATCGCGTCCCGGTAAGGTAGAACGGCCGCGCGGCCACGGGCGATTCCGGTGGAGGAAATGGTGTGGCCAATGTGACCCTCTACACTCACGGTTTCATTGTTGCACATCTACGTTGATGTGTCAAGCCTCAAAGTCTCAAGACGGCCGCCCCTCCCCCTGGTCGCACTGGCGCCACACACCAACGGACGCCCTGGGAGCGGTCGACCAGGCGGGTGATGGCCCCATGCCACCTGGCCGCCGGCGATCGCAGCGTGCACGCGGCAAGCACGGCGTGGGCCACCCAGGCGCGGGAAGGCGCCGGCGCCGTACGCCGCAAGCTCCGACGATGAGCCGTGGGAAACCATCCCGACCCGCGGATCCGCGCCGCCAACCAGATGATCGCGCGTCACCCCGGCGCAAAAAAAACCCGCGATCGCCGATTATTCCGCCGCGGACCGGCGATCAGAAGGCGTGGAACTGGCGAAACCCACTGAAACGAAACCAAATCCTCGACGTTTGATGCCGTGCGAGACGCGCCGGCGAATGGCCAAGGCGCGCGGGGCGAGGCGGTGATGATCGCTCAAAACGCTGTTCACACTGTTGACACCCCAGGACCTGTGGGCGTAAAATCGCTTGCGGGTGTAAAAAATCCCGCATCAGGGTCGGGTGGTCGGCAGCCGAAAGTTTACATAATGTTCGTTATCGGAAGTGCAAAAGACAGCCGCGCTCGCCGCCGTCGCGAAGCACCTCAAGGAAGCCGCCCTCCGGCTCGCCGTCGCCTTTGCGCACCTCGCGCAACCACCCCACTACACCGTCAAGGCCCCATGGGCCGAGTTCCAACGCCTCACCGGCCTGGCCCACTCAGCCCTAAAGCCGCGCCATCAAGGAGCTTTGCGACCCCGCCCGCGGCCTCGTCACCATGCGGGGCGGCGGCTCAGTCCACCAGAGCGGCTACCTGATCAACTTCCTCAGCACCGTCCGAGGTACTTCTTTTGGAGAAGTACATCGAGGAGTCCACCCCGTTAAGGGTCCGCTCCGCCACGCGCCCCGAAAACGAAAAAGCACAAAACCATCCGACTCACGTGCGCGAATGTCCCTCACACGTCCGGACGCCGCAACAAAGCCTGAGTCCCATTCGCCTCTGAAGGGGACTCAGGCTACAATGGAGTCGGAGCCAGCAGCCATGCCAGAAAGCAACGGTCAGTCCCGCCTCGACCGCATCGAGGCCATCATCGAAGCCGTAGCCACCCGCGAGGCCGACATCGAAGACGAGTTCCGCCGCCTCCTCCGCGCTCAGGTCGTCATGGCGGACTCCATGCGCGAACTCGCCGACAGCCAACGCTCCCTCGCCGCCGCGCAGCGCAACACAGAGGAGAGACTCAACGCCCTCATCGCCGTCGTCGACGACATCGTCCGCAAGCGGCCTCCCAACCAGCGCGCCTGACCGCAAAACGAACGCGACCCCTCAAGATCCAGGAAAGACCCTCAACGAAGGCGCGGCCCCGCACAGCCGCGAGCCAGCGACGTCCCCAAAGGGAAGCAGCTCCAGGACTGTAACGCCCGAGCTCGCCTGCCGCCCGCGCGCTACGATGGACTCGGAGCCAGCAGCCGTGCCAGAAGACCCCGGGACCATCACCGCGCGCATCGACGCCCTGGAATCGCGCCTGGAGAACCGTGCCGATCCCGTTTGGCTGTCCATCCTCACCGCCCCGCTCGACGACGAGCTCTATACCGAAGAGCAACAGCGCCGCGACGCCGAGGCCAACGCAGCAATCGAGCGCGGCGAAGGCATCCCCCATGAAGAGATCCTCCGCGAGTTCGGCCTGAACGAATGACCATCCAGCGGTCAACCCACGCCCGCGCCGACCTCCGCGCCATCGACCGTGAAACCGCGATGCGTATCCTCCGCAACCTGGCCCGCTACGCCCAAACCGGCCAGGCCGACGTCAAGGACCTCCAAGGCCAGTACCTCGGCCAGCGCCGCCTCCGCATCGGTGACTGGCGCATCGGCTTCCAGCGCCGTCTGGCCAAGTCATCCGCCCCACGCATCTGTTATCGGGAGTTGGCCCGGTCCAACACCGCCGTCACCAACCTTGCCGTGAGGGGTCTCCGATGCGCAGGACGTCGAAGCCAGCTGCGCGCCCACTGGCGACTCCGGCTTCGGAGTCTTCGACCACCAGCGGGCTTCGAGCGCCGAGAAGGCGGGCGGCGACCAGGTACGGATCCGGTGCCGGCTTGGGCCGCTCGACGTCGGTGCCGCAGACCAGGGCGTCGAAACAGGCCCGGATGCCGAGATGGTCGAGGATGGGCTCGATTTCTCTCCTATTGCTTGAGGTAATAATCGCCAATTTATAGTCATGCATAGACTTAATCAGATCGATGCCCTCGCCAGTTACGGTCGGGTTGGCGAGCATTCGCTCCAGGAACATTTGGCGCTTTCGCGGTTTCTCCTCGCGCAGGCGCTCGACTGGCACAGGAGGATTCGTCCGGCTGGCCAGCCATTCCAGGAACTCGCGGTCCATCAACCCGCCGCAGTGGCGGCAGAAGTCCTCCCAGGTCAGTTCCAGGCCGAGCGGCCGGACAATGTCGGCCAAGCAGGCGAAGTGCTCCGTCTAGATCGAGCGCCACAGGGGATCTGGCTTTCTTGATGCCAGGCACTCTCAACAGAATCAATCTATTAGCTCTTCCATGCCGTCCGGTTTGCGGCCAGTCTGGATGGTGGTGAGTGCGAGCAGCGCCAACCGAGTCTTGACACACTTGTAACTTAATCCAGTGTGTAGTAGGATTGACTTATCTCGCGGTCTACGGTGGCCATTATGGGCCCCACAAAGTTCAGTACGCGGATCTGGGTGTTGACTACGGTTGTCTTGGGTTTCACTGTCGTGTGGTACCCTTACGAGGTGCTGCCACCCGTAATCGACGACATGACGAGACTCGCAGCAGTCATGGCCGGAATGTTGGCCCTAGGGCTAGCATTGCCCCTCATGGCCCCTGACCAGCCGAGGATCCTCTGGCCGCTCGCCACAGTAACAGGACTTGCCGCAGCTCGCCTCTTCGGATTGCACCACGTTGACACTAGCAGCAGCACGGTAGTCGTCAGTTATTTGGTCGAGGGTATCGGTGTTCACGGGGTGCTTGGCTTCGCGTTGACTTGGCTTGGGGTCTTGCTCGCCGGAAGATAGCGCAACGGGCAGACGAACCAGAAGGCTCGGTCGGATCTAAGAAGAACTAGCGTCGCGCAATTGGATGCACGCCCCAGGAGAAGAGGATAGGAGTTTGTCAAGCCATAAGTACTCCCGAATCTTGAGAATCCCAAACGCCGTCAGTATCCCAAGGAGGACAGAAGTCCACACCAGGGGATCTTGCGGCGAGGTCGGGATGGCTCTGAGCAGGCAGCGGCCGAAGGCAGTCAGCGCCCAGATCCCCCAGAAATAGAGCAACATCGCGGCCAACGCGACAGCCCGCGTTCCT
This sequence comes from Bryobacteraceae bacterium, assembly GCA_050008465.1. GTDB lineage: Bacteria > Acidobacteriota > Terriglobia > Bryobacterales > Bryobacteraceae > Fen-330. The sequence continues at coordinate 17,117 of JBEKMO010000006.1, read as the reverse complement.
CCGCGAAAGCACTGTCCTTTGCGCACCACCTGGAGACCCGGGATGTTGTGGCTGAGCCGAGCCCGGCCAACCGTGGCCTCGCAGTCCGTTGTTCCGTCGTCAAGAGGGACCGACGCAAGGGCGGCGTACCCGATGTGCTCGCCAGGTCCCAACCGGCGCGCAGCGAAGACCAGCGAAGTGCCCCCAACTACCTTTGCGCTTGCGCCAAGTTTAGTTGAGTGGATAACCCGCACCGGCTCAAGCCATTTACAGCCGGTCCCACTCTCCAAATCCAGCGACAATAGCCGCTGTGTCGTGGATCGCGTGATAGCTGTCAGCCCTGTGTTGACGAAGCATCCTCCAACCAAGACAATCTGCCTATGGTTGCGGACTCCGACCTTCGCGCCATCGTACAGAACCTCGAGCTTTGGAAAGACCTCGGCCACGCCTTTGAGCAGGTTCAACGGGCGATGTCGGAGGTCGACAACCCGAGGATACAGCCGTCTACACAACAACCAGACGTTGACCGCCCCGAGGGCCACTCCAGCTAGCCTCAGGCCCGTGTCAAGTGCTGCGAGCACTGACAAGATCACGCGAGACTCCGGAACCATAAGAGATTACGCTCCGTCAGAGTGGCATGTTTCACGCCTTCTTAGCCTGTGAAGTCCACTCGAAGAGAGGACAGGCCAAGAATGGCGCACACCCGATCACACCAAGTCATTCTGTGGTGCGCACGCCAACTCCTCCGTGCTCTTAGGATCAGCACGGATTCTAGCTGAGGTATTGGGATCTGTCAATCGGAAACTGATGGAAAGTGACGTTCCATTCAAGTCGTAATCCGTCCGTAGTCCGTCGGCAGCGCCTGGGCGGTCGCGAGTTTAGAGAATCCGCTCTGCATTGATTCGTGGCCACCGCCAAGTAGTGCGCCTCGCTGCCGTCGGCACACAACTCCCCTTGCCGCTTCCGTACCCGGATCCCCACGTAGCACAGCGGCCCGGCTCCTTCCGGACGACCCTCTTCTTCCGGCAGGTAGTTCAGCACGTTCGCGCACTCACTCACCGTCTCGGCTTTCTCCCGGCAGGGCCTCCATAGCTTCTCCGGCAACCGCCGAATGTGCTGCTTCAGAAGGGGCGTCATACGCGTCCTAATACCGTCGGCTTGGCCTCCTGCTTGGAGCTCTCGACCAGGGTCGCGTCCACACCCACGGCGGCGATCTTCTGCTCCGCCGAGCGCCGCCCCACCTCGCGCACCAACTCCTGGTTCACCCGCGCTAAAGCGCGCACTGGTTCGCTCTGCCTGGGGACATGACTCACTTGCCATGCGGGCAACTCGCGTTGCGCCTGCTCGATCCGGTCCTGGTCGTGAAAAGCGCACACGAACTTCCGCGCCGCGTCCGGGCTGGGCAAAATGTGTTCCAAAGAGACTACGGCTGGAGGGACAGCCGATAACCCCACCCGAAAATCGTGGGCGTTTCGTTGCCGTTTGCGCCTACAATAGAGAATCCGGAGCCGCAAGCGTGAAGACCAGCAACATTGTCGTACTAGCAGTCCCGATAGTCCTTGTCGTCGCCTTGGCGCTCTTTCAAGCCAGCCCCGACCCAAAAGTTGGACCGATCACCACGACCCTCCACAACCTTAGCCTTGTCACCATCGTCACGGCCGTGTACGCCGGCCTTGTCTGGCTCCAACTCAAACAATCCCTCGACGACCGAGATCGCGAAAGAAAGGAAGCCCGCGTAACGCTCACACCGGGGGAATACGCCATCCATATCTCGACGAATAACGCCCGCGCCGTCTACACCATGAGCTGCGCGGTCGTAAACTCAGGCAGAGTGTTGGCGAAGTTCGCCCAGCCGGTGCTGACAGGCGTAGCGATTCCGTCCGCACTCGTCCGCGTCTCGGGCGGCTCTGCCGGGCAGCCCGTTCCCATGCCCCTCCACTGGTCCGACGACGAGCTTAAGGGGATAGTCGACCAGCCGACACAAGAACGATACCTGCTCCCCGCCAGGCAGTACTTCTACAACCTCGCCATCGTCGACACCAGCCTGGACGAACCCAACCTCCAGTTCGCCACCATCGAACTCCCGAATCAGCGGCCCACGTACGGCCCAGGCCGCTTCATGATCGAGATCACAGTCTTCGTCGAAAACGGAGAGCCCCTCAAGACTTACTACGAACTTGACCTCCGTGACGCGGCTTGGAAGTCATACAGATGCCCTACCCCGACCCTCCGGAGCCCACGCCCACCGAGCGACTTCGAGCGCGACCTCTTGCAGATTAAGCACCTCCCATCGCGGCCCCGGGGCTACTTCTTCACCTAGCTGTGAGGCCCGACCCCGTCCAACGCCGCGCTCACCAACCTTGCCGTGAGGGAGGGGTCTGGGATGCGCAGGACGTCGAAGCCAGCGGCGCGCCCACTGGCGAGGCCGGCTTCGGAGTCTTCGACGACCAGCGGATTTCGCGCGCCGAGAAGGCGGGCGGCGACCAGGTACGGACCCGGCGCCGGCTTGGGCCGCCGGACGTTGCTGCCGCAGACAAGGGCGTCGAAACAAGCGCGGATCTCGAGATGATCGAGGATGGGCTCAATTTCTCATCGGTTGCTTGAGGTAACAAGCGCTATCTTATAGCCCTACAGTGACTTAAGCAGATCGATGACCTCGCCAGTCAGGGGCGGGTTGGCGAGCATTTCACGCGTGCGCAGACCTTCGATCACCGCCGTGGCCCCCCTGCTCTGCACTGGAGTGAACCGATAACCCAGTACCGCATTGACCTCCTGCGTTCGCCGGGGGTATGTTTGGGGGGCCATGAATATCGCGCGAAACTGCCGGCAGCGCATTGGACCGGCTGCCGTGGTGCTCACTTTCTGTGCAGGGCTGGCCGTACGGGCGCAAGACCGGATGGTCACCCCGGACGGGCCTCTGGACCGGCTCTTTCAGTTGCGGGACAGCAAGACGGCCCGCATCTCGTCGGCGGATCGCAGCGGGGGCAACGTGGACTGCATCACGATCGCGCCGGGCGAGACCAGGACGCTGGCGGAAATTCCGGGAGCCGGCGCCATCCGGCGATTCTATGTGGCTCCGCTCGCGGCCGATCGGCTGCGCTATCGCAAGGTGGTGCTCCGGATGTACTGGGACGGGGAGCAAACTCCCTCGGTCGAGGTTCCGCTGGGCGATCTGTTCGGCTCGGGGCTCGGCACGCTGCGCTACTTCCATTCGCTGGCAGTGGACGTCAATCCGGGAATGCGCAGCCTGGATTTCGACGGGCTGGTCTGCTGGCTCCCGATGCCGTTCCAGAAAGGCGCCCGCATCACGCTCGAAAACGATGGCAAGGTGGAGGGCTTCACGCTCTGGTATCACATCGACTACGAGCAGTTCCCCGGAGTGCTGCCGGACAACACCGGCCGGTTTCACGCCCAGTGGCGCCAGGCGATCGGCCTCCCGGTGCGGGAAGGAAACCCGAAGAACACGCAGCTCGGCAATGCGTCGGTGAAAAACCTTACGGGCGAGGACAACTTCGTCATTCTGGACGCGGAAGGACAAGGGAGCTACGTCGGGCTGTTCCTGACGGTGGACAACGTGGTCGGCGGGTGGTACGGAGAGGGCGACGACATGATCTACGTCGACGGCGACCGGGTGCCTCCGACGTATGCCGGCACGGGGCACGAGGAGGTGTTCAATGCCGGCTGCTGCCCGGATGCGGAGTTCTGGGGCGCCTACACCGGGTTCTACCTGATCGAGAACCGGAACGGGAACTTCGGCGGAAAGAACCAGATGTACAAGTTCTACATCAACGATCCGGTGCGCTTTCAGAAGTCGCTGCGGGTGACCATCGAACACGGACACGCGAACAACTTCGAGAACGACTACACCTCGACCGCGTTGTGGTATCAAAGGGAGCCGCACAAGGCGTTTCCGCCGCTGCCGGCCGCCGAACAGCGGCTGCCGCGGTGGCCGGAGGGGGTGAGCGAGGCGCTTGATCGGGAAGTGAAGCTGGGCCCGAAACTGACGGCCCTGAACCGGGAGCCGTCGCGGGTGAGCGCAGAGGATCGGAAGCGGATGGAGGCGCTGGCCGGGGAATCCAACAAGGCCTTTCGGGAGCTTCGCTACCCGGATTACGTGCGGGCCGTGACGGCATTGGGTTCCCTGGTGGAGCGCTACGGCGGCAAGCACTAAACCTTGACTGACTGGCCGCCCGCACGGATCGAAAGGCTGTCCTCGACCACGCGCAATGAGCCTGCCATGGCGCCGTAGCCAATGGCGGAGCCGCCGTCCGCAGAAGGCAGCACGCCATCGGGCGCCGCCATGGTGACAGCGGCGGAGTTCTGATCGGCGGTGGCCTGCCAATTGTCCGGGTACTCGAGGGCGAATCCCCTGCCCCGGTATTCCTCGAACTGGGCCCGAGGGTCGATCGGGCAGCCGAAAGCCCCGCATGCAGGCGAAACCGCCTGCGCCAGGCTAGGTTGCCGATGGCTATTGTCTTATAATGACCTCATGTTAGTCCCCACCGACAAGATTTGGCACAACGGAGAGTTCATCCCCTGGAACGAGGCCAAGATCCACGTTCTTTCCCACGTGGTGAGCTATGGCAGCTCGGTATTCGAAGGGATCCGCTGCTACGACACGGCCTCCGGCCCGGCGGTTTTCCGGCTGCGCGAGCACGTGCGCCGGATGATCGAGTCGGCCAAGATCTACCGCATGGAAATCCCGTTCGCGGTGGAGCACCTTTGCGACGCACTTTGCGAGCTGGTTCGCGTCAACCGGATGAATGCCTGCTACCTCCGGCCGATTGTGCTGCGGGGCTACGGCGAGATGGGGGTGTACCCCGGCCACAACCCGGTGGAGGTCTACCTGGCCTGCTGGGAATGGGGCCGCTATCTGGGCGAGGAAGCGATCGCGCAGGGCGTGGACGTGTGCGTTTCGAGCTGGAACCGGCTGGCGCCCAATACCCTGCCCGCGCTGTCGAAGGCCGGCGCCAACTACATGAACTCGCAGCTCATCAAGATGGAAGCCCTGGCCAACGGCTATCAGGAGGGCATCGGGCTGGACACGGCGGGTTACGTGAGCGAGGGATCGGGCGAGAACATCTTCGTGGTGCGCGACGGGAAGATTCTCACGCCGCCGCTTGGGGCGTCCGTTCTGCCCGGCATCACGCGCGCGACGGTGCTCCAGTTGGCGGAGGACCTGGGGATTCCCTTGGTCGAAACCCTGATCCCACGCGAGATGCTCTATATCGCCGATGAGGTCTTCTTCACCGGCACGGCGGCCGAGATCTCGCCCATCCGTTCCGTCGATCACATCAAGGTCGGCGCGGGCTATCGCGGGCCCATCACCGAGAGGCTGCAAAAGGAGTTCTTCGCCGTCATCGACGGGGCCAAACCGGACCGCCATGGCTGGCTGACAATGGTGAACGCGGCGCAACCCGCCGAAGTGAGCGGCTGAGGAACCGGCGGAAAGCGGATGGGCTAAGGAACCCTGTGAGCACGGTCCGGACAACCACCTCCCCCGAGATTTTTATCCGGACCGGGCTCGCAAGAGGCACTCCCTTTTTATCAAGGCGCCGGGCCGGATTGCCAGAGCGAAGAGCGTCTTCGCGGGGGTTTTCAACAACTTTGATTCCCCGTTTTTGGTGTGAGTTAGGGGCTTCCCGGTGTGAGAAAACTGTCGATAAAACAGAGTCGCCATGAGATGTTGCGGCATTGACGCGCTGGCCGGCCGTCCGGCCGAGGTCAGTTTCCAGGCGATGATCGAGTCGGTAGTCCCAGCCGAGGGCGGAGAGCGATACCTCGCTCCAGGCTGGATCGATCTCCAGGTAAACGGGTTCGCCGGGGTCGATTACAACTCCCCCACGGCGGCGCATGAAGAGATCGCACGCTCGATTCGGGTGTTGTTCTCCACCGGTGTGACCCGGTTCTATCCCACCGTCATCACGGGCTCGCCCGAGGACATGCAGGGCGCGTTGCGCAACCTCGCCGCGGCAAAGGAGCGCCTGGCGGAAGGGGAAGCCATTGCCGGATTCCACGTCGAGGGCCCACACATTTCGCCGGAGGACGGCCCGCGCGGCACGCATCCGCGGCGCTGGGTGCGGCGGCCGGACACGCACGAGTTCCACCGGATGCAGGAAGCCGCGCGCGGGCAGATCCGCCTGGTGACTCTCGCGCCGGAATGGCCCGAGGCTCCGCGCTACATCGAGACGCTAGCCGCTGAAGGGATCGTGGTCGCGATCGGGCACACCGATGCCTCCGCCGCCCAGATCGCGGAGGCGGTCCGCGCAGGGGCGACCATGTCCACCCATCTCGGTAACGGAGCGCCCGCGGCACTGCCACACCATCCGAACTACCTCTGGGAACAGATGGCAGATGATCGCCTCACCGCCGGGTTCATAGTGGACGGCATCCATTTGCCGGCCTCGTTTCTGAGAGTCGCGCTGCGAGCCAAGGGGATTGATCGAAGCGTGCTGGTGACCGACGCGGTGATGCCCGCGTGCTGTGCGCCCGGGCGATACAAGCTGGGCGAGCAGGATGTGGAATTGACGCCCGACCATCGCGTGGTGCTGGCCGGGCAGACGCGGCTGGCGGGCTCGGCGTTGCGCATGAACGACGGGATCGGGAACCTGATGCGCCTGGCGGGGCTCAGCCTGGCGGAGGCGGTGCGCATGGCCACGGTCAACCCGGCGCGCGCCGCTCGAATCCTGGCGCGGCAGGCGGGGCTTGCGCCCGGCGAGACGGCAGACCTGGCCGAGTTCACCTTCGATGCGGCCGCCCAGCGGATCGAAATTGCCAAGACCTATCTGGGTGGAAGGCTGGTGTATTCAGCCTGACCAGGCATCACTGGGAACTGCGCTCGACAACCAGCACCGGGGACCAGGTGGCGCCCCAGCCCACCAGCACGAAGGTCTTCTGGGCGCCCGTGGCGTTCGGGTCGTAACCGGCCAAAACGGACAAATCGAGGTCGAACGCGCTGTCCTTCTTAGGCAGCGCAAAAGTCAGCGAGCTGAGCGAGCGGGTGCGGAAATCGAGGGCGAGCACTCGGAACATGCTCTGACGCGCCCCGCGCGCAACGTAACCGTATACCCTCGAACCGTCGCTGCGCAGGGCAATGCCCTCCCCCGCGTGAGGCGTCTGGGCAGAATCCCCGAAGTGCACGCCGATGGCCGATGCATCCACGGGTTTCGGCGCGCTCCCCGTGAGGGGCTCTCCGGGCATTTGCGCAATGCGCACTGGGGACACCATGTCATCGAGCCAGACGAAAACGGCGTACTTGGCGCCGTGCGTTGGGATGCCCAACTGCACCCGCAGGTCCACATTGAAGTAGTTTTCAATCTGGTCGTTCCCGGTTGCGGAGGAGCTCGGTTGCGGGTCCGGATTCAGGGCCTTGGAAAGCGGGATCGCATTCCTGGGTTCGGCGTGGTTTTCGAACATGGCGCCCGTGCGGAGATCAACGGCTACAATCTGGACCGCGCCCTCGATCCGTCCGGCATATACCTCCGCGAAGCGTTTCGGCACTCGCGCCGCCCCGAGGAAGGCCAGGGTGGGGCCCCTGGAACCGGTAGCCGGGACGAGCGCAAAATCCACGCCGGAACGTCCGGGGGCGATGCGCGGCGATTGGGGCTGCGCGCCGGTCCAGGGTTGCTTCTCGATTACCAGCACATCCGCTTGCACAGGGGCTGCCGGGGCGGCCGGCACAGCCGACACCAATAACCCCAGTACAGCCATCAGCACCCGCATCGAAGCTCTCCTTAATGCATACTATTATGCGCCTATCGCACGCGCACGGCACCCTGCTGGGAGGACAAAACGGTACCTGCAACTCAATGTAGTACTTTAGTTGGAGCCTCGGCATAGTACTGACCATCCCGCCACCGCGCGCGCGGACCGTTGAGCCCCCCCGGTGGTGAATCCAGATTGACACCTGTCTGCCTGTTGCTCAATGCGATGGCGCAATGTAGCGCCGGGTAAGCCGGAGTCGCTATACTGCCAGATTCGGGAGGGTGAACCGGACGTGCGGGTCGGAATGATCGGGACAGGCGCCATCTCTCACAAGCACGCCCAGGCTTATCGAAACATCGGATACGACCTGACGGTCTGCACGGACATCGACGAGAAGGGCGGTCGCGCGTTCGCAGAGAAGTACGGGGCCGAATTCGTGGCCGGCTACGAAGATGTCTGCCGTCATCCTCGGGTGGATTTTGTGGATGTCTGCACGTTCCCGGACTTCCGGCTGGAGCCGCTCGAGGCCTGCGCGCGCAGCCAGAAGCACATCCAGGTGCAGAAACCCATCGCGACGAACCTCGAGACGGCACGCGCGATGATCGCGGCGGCACGCGAGTCGGGGATCGTGCTGGGCGTGGTGAGCCAGCACCGCTTCGACGATTCCAGCCGGTTCCTGGACCAAGCCATCCGGGACGGCCGGCTCGGCAAGATCCTCGAAGCCGACACCTACGTGAAGTGGTATCGCTCGCCCGAGTACTATTCGCGGCCCATCAAGGGCAGTTGGGCGACCGAGGGCGGCGGGGCGCTGATCAACCAGGCAATTCACCAGATCGATGTGCTGCGTTGGCTGATTGGGCCGGTGAAGGAGCTGTTCGGCTTCTGGCAGCTTGGCGCGCTGCACAAGATCGAGTCGGAGGACGTGGTCAATGCCGTGCTGAAGTTCTCGAACGGCGCCACCGGAATCATTCAGGCCTCGACGGCCTTCCGTCCCGGTTACACCGAGCGGATCGAGATCCACGGCACGAAGGGCACGGCCATCGTCTCGGGCGACAAGCTGACCGCCTGGGATGTCGAGAACGATTCGGGCGAGCCTGCGCCCGTCGAAAGGGACGTTATGTCAGGCGCCTCCGACCCGATGGCGATTTCGCTCGCTCCGTTCGAGCGGCAGTTCCGGGACTTCGGCGACGCCATCGAGACCGGCCGCGAACCACTGGTGCCGGGCGAGGCAGCTTACCAGGCGCTCGAGATCGTGCTCTCGGTGTACCGCTCCTGCCGCGAGGGCCGGAAAGTGACGCTGGGATAGAGAATGGCCTGGGCAACCCTCAAAGTTCCGGCTTCCAGCGCCAATCTGGGCCCGGGTTTCGACGCTTTGGGCTTGGCGCTGGGGGTCTATCTCGAGTGCCGCTTTCGTGCCAGCGCCCGGCTCGAGATCCGCGTCTCGGGGCGTGAAGCGGAAGCCATCCCGACCGGCGAGGACAACCTCATCTGGCAGACCGCGCAGCGCGTCGCCGCCGATTTGCGCGAGACGTTGGCGCCGGTCGAGCTGGAGATCTACAATGACATCCCGGTCGGCAAAGGGCTGGGCTCGAGCGCCGCCGCGCTGACTGCCGGCGTGGTGATTGCCGACAACCTGCTGGGCCTCGGTTGGAAGCGCTTGCGGATTCTCGATGAAGCGGCGCGCATCGAGGGTCATCCGGACAACGTGGCGGCGTGCGTGCTCGGAGGAATCGTCGCCAGCGCGATCGATGCCGGAGGCGCCGCACGGGCGGTGCGCCTGGTGCTGCCGGCGCACTTCGGTGTCGCGGTGGTGGTGCCGGACTTCGACCTGCCGACCACCAGAGCACGATCCGTGCTGCCCGACTCCTATTCGCGCGCCGACGCCGTTTTCAACGTGCAGCGCGCGGCGCTCCTCATCGCGGCGCTGGCCACCGGAGCCACCAACGCTTTCCCGACGGCGCTCGAGGACCGCTTCCACCAGTCCTACCGCGCCCCGCTGGTGCCCGGCCTTGATGAAATCCTCAAGCTGCGCGCGCCGGGGCTGCTGGGCTGCGTGCTGAGCGGCGCCGGACCGTCGGTGTTGGTTTTCTACGAGCGGGGATACGAGCAGGTCTGCGATCTCGCGCGCCAGGTTTTCGCCTTCCACGGCCACGCCTCGGAGATCCTGCGGGCGCAAATCGCCGAGAAGGGCTACGAATTGAAGCAAGGCTGAAGTCTCTGGGCACTCTCACCTGTGCGCATTGCGGGCTGCCGGTACACGGCCGAACGGCCGGGGAGCCGGTATACTGCTGCATCGGGTGCGCGATCATAGGAGCGGCGATTGGCGGCGCGGATGCCGAGACGCGGCGCTCCCGGAGCCTGCTCGTGCGCATTGGCCTGGCTGGCTTTTTCAGCGCCAACGTCATGGTGCTGAGCCTGTTCCTGTACTCGACGGAATCGGCGCCGCCGGTTGCGCTGGCTCTCGTTCGCGGCCTGTTGCTGTGCTTTTCAATCCCCGTCTTCGCGATACTTGCGCCTCCGTTTCTGGCCGGCCTGGTGCGAGACCTGCGGCGGAGGCGCTTCTCGATGGACAGCCTGATCGCCGTCGGCGCTGGGAGCGCCTTCGTGTACTCGTGCGGGTCGGTATTTTCCGCGGCCGGTCGAGAGTACTTCGATACGGCCACGATGGTGCTGCTGCTGGTCACAATCGGGCGGTTGCTGGAAGCCAACGCGCGGGTCAAGGGCCGGCGCGCGCTGATGGGGCTGCTCGAATTGCAGCCGCCGCAGGCGCGCGTATGGCGAAACGGCTGGTTCATGGCCGAGGCTGGGTCGGTCGAGGCGGGAGAGCGGGTGCAAGTCTGGAGCGGAGAGCGAATCCCGGTGGACGGGCGGATCGTCTCCGGCTCCACCAGCCTGGACGAATCGATGCTCACCGGCGAGCCCCTGCCGGCCGAGCGCGGCCCGGGCGAGCCGGTGCGAGCGGCCTCGGTCTGCCTCAACGGACTGATTGAGATTGAGGCCGCGGGCGGCACGCCGCTAGTCGCGCGCATTGTCGCCAGTGTGGAGGAAGCGCAGCGCTTGCGCTCTCCGCTCGAGCGTGCGACGGACCGCGCGGCTGCGGCATTCGTCCCGTTCACGCTGGCGCTGGCCGGCGCGGTGACGGCCTGGTGGTGGCGATCGAGCACGGAGAAGGCGTGGCTCAGCGGGCTCTCGGTGCTCGTGGTGGCGTGCCCGTGCGCCTTGGGCATCGCCGTGCCGCTGGTAAACGTACTGGCGCTCACTCGTGCGGCGCGCCGCGGCATCCTGGTACGTTCCTCCGAGGCCCTAGAGAGGCTGGCCAGCGTCCATACGATCGTGTTCGACAAGACGGGCACCGTCACGCGCGGCCAAGTCGAGGTGAAGGAGGTGCTGCCTGCCGGCGGCCAGGATGCGCCCACGCTGCTCGAAATGGCGGCGGCAGCGGCGGCCCACTCGGTTCACCCAGTGGCCCGAGCGATTGCGCAGGCGGCGCGCGAGAGCGGCATCACGCCGGCGCCGGTCCACCATGTCCAGGACTTCCCCGGCCTGGGAGTGGCGGCGGAACTCGAGGACGGCCGGCGCGTGTTGCTGGGCCAGCCGCGATGGGTGGCCGCCCAGGCCGAGCCTTCAGGCTGCGCACCGGAGAGCGGTTCCGTTTGGTGCGCGGTGGATGGCCGCGTGCTGGGCGCGGTTCTTCTCGACGACCCCGTCGCGCCCGAGGCCGTCGAGGCCGTGGCGGCGTGCCGCCGACTGGGATACGAGCTCGCACTACTGAGCGGCGATCGCCAGCAGGCGGCCGAGAGCGCCGCTATCCGCCTGGGAATCCGCGATTTCGCGGGCGGCCTGCTGCCGGAAGAGAAGGCTGCGTGGATCCGCGAGCGGCGTCACGTCGCCATGGTCGGAGACGGGATCAACGACGCGCCGGCGCTGGCCGCCGCCGAGATCGGAATCGCGGTAGCCGGCGGAACCGACGTGGCGCGGGAGGTAGCCGGGGTCGTTCTCCTGGAACCCGGCCTCGATCAGTTGCCCGAGCTGCTCGAACTGGCGCGCCGCGCCAGGCGCATCGCACGGCAGAACCTGGCCTGGACGTTCGCCTACAACTCGACGGCGCTCGCGCTCGCCGCCGCCGGGTTGCTTCAGCCCGTCTGGGCCGCGGCCGTCATGCTCTCGAGCAGCGCGCTGGTGATCGGCAACTCGCTGCGATTACAATTGAAGTCGTGCAAGTAGTGCCGATCCAACTGCTGCGTGTCGCCCTCGGTATCCTGGCGGTGTTTTTTGCCTACGCTCTTGGCCGGGTGGCCGCGAGGCTGCACCGGCAGAATCAGCCCTACTCGAAAGCCCTGACCTGGGTGCTGCGGGTAGCGGTCTGCGTGCTCGCAGTGCTATGGCGGCGGGGGTTGGATGCGATCTCGATCGCGACGCTGGCGCTGGTGGCGGTCGCCTTCGGAGCCGGCGTTTTCGTGGAACAGCGGCCGAAGCACGTCGAAGAGATCCACCTGTTCCGGGAGTAATGGGAACAGCACGCTCGCGAAAATCGTAATTCCGTTCAGGAGACTAAATGAAGACTTTCTTTTCCGCGGCACTCATCGTTTTCGTTGCGGTGCTGCTGGCGCCCGCGCAGAGCAAACCGGCCGGCTCGGGCCACTGGGAGGGGGCGATCCAGCTTCCCGACCGTGAACTGAAGATCCTGGTCGATCTCGCGCAGAACGACAAAGGCGAGTGGATCGGCAACATCGGTATCCCGGAGCAAGGGTTGAAGGAATTTCCACTCTCAAAGATTGCCGTGAAAGGCACCTCGGTATCGTTCGCCATGAACGGCATCCCCGGAGAGCCTGCCTTCCAGGGCGATCTTTCCCCCTCCGGCAAAGCGATCAAAGGCAGTTTCACCCAGGGCGGCGCAACGCTAACCTTCGAGTTGAAATGGGTTTCGGAGCCGAACGTGAAGCTCGCGGCCAAGAGCACTCCGATCACCAAGGAATTCGAGGGCACCTGGGAGGGCGCGCTGGCCGTGCCGGACGGAACCAAGCTGCGCCTGCGCGTGAAGCTGGCCAATGGCGCCGACGGCACAGCGGCGGGGACCCTCAACAGCCTCGACCAGGGCGCGGTGGAGATGCCGCTCTCGACCATCACGCAGAAAGGCTCCGCGATCACGCTGGAGCTCAAGCTGGTTGGCGGCACCTTCACGGGCGACCTGAAAGGCGACGAACTAGTGGGCACCTGGGCGCAGGGCATGGGTTCCCTGCCCCTCACCTTCAAGCGCGGCGCCAAAGATTAGTCGAATCGCGGAACGCAAGTTGTGAATCAGGACCGAGGGAGAGTTGCGTCTCGCAAAGCCAAGCTCGAGAACTCGCTGGGCCCGGAGGAGGTCGCACGGATCGCAGGCGCCGGTCCGCTAGGATCCGCGGCAGGCAGTTGACTGGCTCCAGACCGCCCTCCCCGCCTTGGACGATCACGGCCCCGTCGAGGTCCTGCGCGAGCCGGCCGGTTTTCTCCGCGTGCTCGATTTCGTCAGCCGCATGACCTGAGGGCTCACCGAATAGCGAGTTGGATGAACGATTGGGCTGGGGCGATCTGATTCACCAACGTAGGCGGCTGGATGTACAATCGATGCTAGCCAGGATTGCAGAATGGAATTCCTGGTTAAATAGGAGGATCGACCATGAGACAGAAGCGATTGAGGGGTGACCAAACACGGCAGTTCTTCGTGGCACTTCTATTGCCGTTTGTGATGATGTTCCTATGCGTCGCGTCAACGGCGGCGCAACCGGCAAATGCCCCGACGCCGCTGTTGAAGAGTGGGCAGCCGGTGGACTGGTGGTTTGTGTTCAAATTCAATGCCGGATCCTTTCCGAGCTGTGGCAATGCCCAAAGAGCATGCCTGTTTGGCGGCACCGTTCAGCCCTACAAGAATTTTGGCCAGCAGTTCGCCTATGCCAGCAGTGCCGATCACACGCTCAAACAAGGAGACGGCTGCGCCGGCGACACGACGACAGATCCGCTAGGCGCCACCTTTGACCAGGTGTACAACGGCAAACTGTTTTATGTGCTCTGGAACGATCAATTCTACGGAGATCCCATCAAGACCAAGGACGGGCCGGCGGGCCATTCCAAGGGCATGCTGGCGTGGAATAAGGATGGCAACGGATTCGTATTACAGGTCTCGACACCATCGTGGCCCGCGTCGGGCAGTTCGAAAAACCCTCGCAAAACCGACGGAAACACGCTCGGGTGCGTGTCGGACAACGACGTTCTGGTGAGCCAGCATTTTTTCGCGCTGAGACTCAACAAAGACGATGTCGTCCTGGTCCTGAGGGCCCTTGGGAACGCGAGCGTGGTGACGGACCCGACGAAACGTCAAATTGTGAATAACGGTGGGCCCGCGGACATTCAGGCGTTGGTCAAAGGACTTGGGAAAGTCTCCAAGAGCACCACCGCTACAAAGGACCGACTGTCGAGCGGCGTCGTGTTGATCTCGAAACCCTCCGACCTGAATGTCCCGCCGTGGCAGATGGTGTCGGCGCTGCTGGGTGGCGAGCCACTGCGGGCGGCGACGTGGTGGACTAAGCCCGAAATCCCGACCACCACCGCGACCACACCAGTCACATGTTGGGCTCAGTCGCTCGGCAAACCGGGTCCAGTCGAAATCGCGACGACCGGAACCTGGAATGGAAAGCCGATTGGGCTCGAAGGGCAGGCTGTACCGAACGGTAATCACGCCAAGATCGGCGTGTCAACCGGCAATCACCAGTACGCCATCTTCGGGGACCTGAACCAGCAAGGGTCGGTGTCGGGACCAAATTGCGACAGCAGCCAGGACGGTAGAGGCGGGCTGTTCTTCGTGGTCGACGACGCTCAGCTCTTTGGCAGTGTGCGAGATTTAATCAAAGGCGATACGGGAAACCAGAAATAGCGCTTAACGTCTCATGAACATCCGGCCTGCTGTCCTTGGGGTGGTCGCAGTGACTCTGGCATGTACCGCCGCGGCCGCGCCCGCGCAGAGCGGAACTCCCGGCTTCGGCCACTGGGAGGGAGCGATTCAGTTTCCGGACCGCGAACTGAAGATCGCAGTCGACCTCGCGCAGAACGGCAAGGGCGAGTGGATCGGCGACATCGATTTCCCCGAGCAGGGCGTCGACGGTTTCCCCCTCTCGAAGATTGTACTTAAAGGGGCGTCAGTTGAGTTTACGATAGGCTACGTTAAGGGCGACCCCAGCTTCCAGGGGGATCTTTCCCCCTCCGGCAAAGCGATCAAAGGCAGTTTCACCCAGGGCGGCGCAGCACTGACCTTCGAGATGAAACGGGTCTCGGAGCCACACGTGAAACTTCTGGCCGAGAGCGGTCCGCTTGCGATCACGAGGGAAATCGTGGAGGACGTTCCGGGCACGGTCTGGAGGGCTACGCTCCGGCAGCCCGGTTTGGATTTTGGCCCCATTCCTGCCGCCACAACCAAGAGCGGATCATGGACGTGGCTGGTGGCCCGCGGCGGCCCGCTGGGAAAGCCGGGGCCGCCTGCGATACTGTCACTCGTACAGGTGGACTCAAAAGGCAAAACGGTTTCCACAAGCGATCTGAAGCGCATCTTCCCCGACAACACACGATTTGGTCCGTACGACGGTTTGGTGGCTGCCACCGAAGGAAGGGTTTACCTGTGTGTTCGCGAGGCCGGCAGCGCTGTCCGTTTGACGGGTTTTGATTCCGCAACCCGCAAACTCGTCGTGGACAAAATCGTTCAACTGGACGGCCGCGACATCGTTGTGACCAGACTGCTCTCCGTGTCGGACAACGTGCTCGTGTTGATGGGGCTGGGCGCCCCCGGTGGATTCATCGCCAAGCTGACGACATCCGGAACTCTGCTATGGAAGAAGTCCGCCGGCGAGGATGTCGATGTTCTGCTCGACGGGATTGAGCGGCGCGGCGGAGGGTTTGTGGCCGTGGGGGCAAGGGCAGCACCCGCAAGTTCCAGGTTGACCGGCTTTATGCCATTGAATTCGATCCCGAAGGGAAAGTGATCCGGAAGTCCGTTCTGCCAGGTGAGCCCTCGGCCTTTGCGTTCCCGAGAATCGTGCAGGGCGCCAGCGGAGCATTCGCCGTACTCCTGAATCGGCCAAGCGGCGCTGAATGGGGGTTCGATGTCTGTGTGCAGGGGCTAGATGCGGCTCTTCGGCCCACTTGGAGCCGCCAATTGGTTCGGGGCATGCGAGGGCCGGACATGTTCCAAGTCGAAGCGGTGGCAAGCGGAGGCTATGTAGTTGCCGGGGTGAGGGACGCCGGACTGTGGGCCTTTCGGATCCGTGAGGATGGTGAGCCGGTTTGGACGCACCTCCCGCATCCACTGGAGCCGTTCTCTGCCATCTTCTCTTCCGTCACGCTCTTGCCGGCAGGCCCGGACTTCGTTCTTGCCGCCAACGTCTCCGTCATGACAACTGATTGGAGGAATTCGACGAACGCCATCAGGTTGATTCGTTTCAGAACTGAATGAGCATGTCACCCGTACCCCCAAAGCGGTCACCCTCTTGACGTGCGCCCGAATGCGATGAAAAGATATTAGCGTCGCATGAACATCCCGCCCGCCGTGCTTGTGCTGGTCGCAGTGGCCGTAGCAGGGGCCGCTGTCGCGCTGGGCGCTTTCGTCTGGGCGGTGCGCGACGGGCAGCTCGATCCCACCAACGCGGGCGGCCGGGTGATCTTCCGAGACGACGAGGAGCCCCAGTGAGCGATCCCCTCCTGCCGCTGCGGCGGCAAATGGACGAACGGGCGGCCCTGCCGGTGCTGCTCTACTTCGGGACCGGCATCCTGTGGCTGCTGGTCGGGACCGTTCTCGGGGTCGGCTCCTCGCTGAAGTTCAATGCGCCGGACTGGCTCGGCTCGATTCCCGCTCTGACCTTCGGGCGCATCCGCCCGGCGCACCTCAACGCCGTGATGTACGGATGGGCGTCGCTGGCCGGGGCGGGCTGTTTGGTCTGGCTCACGTCGCGGCTATGCCTGGTTCCGGTGCAGTGGCGAGCCTGCCTGATCGCCTCGGCCGCCCTCTGGAACGCCGGACTGGTCTACGGCGTCGGCTCGATTCTGCTGGGATACTCCGCCGGCGTCGAGTGGCTCGAGTTCCCGCTGCCGGCCGTCGCCCTGATCGCGCTGGCGTTCCTGCTGTACGCGGCCTCGATCCTGCGCACCTTCAGCTTGCGGAAGGTTGACCACGTTTACGTGAGCTTGTGGTACATCCTGGCCTCGGTGGTCTGGTTCCCGCTGCTCTACGTGGTGGCCAATCTCCCGATCTACTCGGGCGTGGTTCACGGCGTGGTCAATTGGTGGTACGCCCACAACGCGCTGGCGGTGTGGTTCACGCCGGTGGGCCTGGCGCTGGCCTACTACTTCATCCCCAAGATCATCGGGCGCCCCATCTACAGCTATTACCTTTCGCTGCTGGGCTTCTGGACCTT
>JBEKMO010000059.1:0-32921 GCA_050008465.1 Bryobacteraceae bacterium | reverse complement strand
TCCTCGCCGCGGGACTCGCGAATGAGCTGGAGAGTGTCTTCGAGCGCCGCCATCATGCCCAGCCCGAGCAGGTCCACCTTGATCAGCCCCAGGTCGGCGCAGTCGTCCTTGTCCCACTGCACCACCACGCGGCCGGACATCGTGGCCGGCTCGAGCGGCACCACCGCGTCGAGCTGGCCCTGGCAAATCACCATTCCGCCGGAGTGCTGGCCGAGATGCCGCGGCAGGTCTTGCACCGCGCGATAGAGTTCCAAAAACTTCTGAACGCGCGGGTGCGTGAGGTCCAGGCCCGCGTCGCGGAACTGGCGCTCGCTGGTTTCCACCGGGTCCTTCCATTCCCAGGCGCGCGCCAGCGAGGAGAGGCGCGCCACCACCTGCTGTTCAAAGCCGAGCACCTTGCCCACCTCGCGCGCCGCCGAGCGCCCCCGGTAGGTGATGACGTTGGCGGTCATCGCCGCGCCGTGTTTCCCGTAGCGCTCGTAGACGTATTGGATCACGCGCTCGCGCTGCTCTCCGCTGGGCAAATCCAGGTCGATGTCCGGCCACTCGCCCCGCTCTTCGGAGAGGAAGCGCTCGAACAGCAGGTCCATACCCACCGGGTCCACCGCCGTGATGCCGAGCGAATAACACACGGCGCTGTTGGCCGCCGAGCCGCGCCCCTGCGCCAGGATGCCGCTAGCGCGGCAGAACTGCACGATATCCCAGACGATCAGGAAGTAGCCCGCCAGCTTCAGCTTCTCGATGAGCGCCAGCTCGCGCTCGATCTGCCGCCGCGCGCGCTCGTGATAGGGTTGGTAGCGCCGGCGCGCCCCCTCGTCGGTCCGCTTGCGGAGGAACGAGTTCATCGTCTCGCCCTCTGGCACGGGATATTTGGGGAACTCGTACCCCAAATCCGTGAGCGCGAATTCCAGGCGCGACGACAATTCGCCGGTGTTGGCGATGGCCTCCGGCAGGTCGGCGAACAGCCGCGCCATCTCCGCCGCCGGTTTCACGTATCGTTCCGCGTTGTTCGCCAGCAGCCGGCCCGCGCTTTCGAGCGTCGCCTTGTTGCCTACGCAGGTCAGAACGTCGAAGATCTCGCGCTCCGCCGCGTTGGCGTGGCAGACGCCGTTGGTGGCCACCAGCGGAATCCGCATTCGCCGCGCCAATTCCACGACCGCCTGGTTGCGCGCCTCCTCTTCGCGATTCAAGTGACGCTGCAACTCGGCGTAAACGTTCTGGCGGCCGAACGCCGCCGCCAGCCGTTCCAGGCACTGTTTTTCCTCACCTGCTTCGAGCGCGGCGGCGAGCGGCCCCTCCGCGCCGCCCGTCAGACAAACCAGCCCGCCGGCGTACTCGGCGATTTCCTCCGGCCGCGCCGCGGCTTCGTATTTCTTCGCGCGCAGTTTCATGCGCGTGATCAGCCGGCACAGGTTCTTGTACCCCGCGCGGTTGAGGGCCAGCAGCGTATACACCGCCCCATCGGTGGAGGTGACCTCCGCGCCGACGTGCGCGCGCACCCCCGCCTTTTTCGCCGCGAAATGGAAGCGCGGCGCGCCATACACTCCGTCGCGGTCCGCGAGCGCTAGCGCCGGCAGTTCCAGCGAGGCGCACACGCCCGCCAGTTCCTCCGGCAGCGAAGCGCCGCGCAAAAAGCTGAACGCGGAGCGCGCGTGCAGTTCGGCGTAGCTGTCAATCATAGCGGCCCTCGATAAACCATTTCTCTCCATGCCGGTCGCGATAAATGCGGTAGAGCGCGCCGTCGCTCAGCGCCACGTCCCACTCGTCGCGCGACCAGGCGTCCGCGCGCCACCAGTTGCCCGAAGTGCGCCAGGGGCCGGCCATCTGCAACACCCGGCCGCGCACCCCGCGCGCCTCGACCCGCGCCGGCCGGCCATTCGGCGCTTCGACCTGCGCGCGCAGCGCGGGACGAAACACCCGCAGCGCTAACCTCCAACCCACCCTCCCCCCCGCCCCGCCGTTCCGCGCCACGGTGAACCGCTTCATCCGGAACGCGCCCGGCCGGTGCGTGTCGAGCAGTTCCGGCGCGCCCACGTTTCCCTCGCCGACCAACTTCGCGATGCGCGCCAGCGTTAACTCCAGCTTTTGCGGCTCGGGCGCCGGCGGCAGGAACAGCCCGTGCTGGACCACCCGCGGATTCACCGGCTCGGCCGAGAGCGAAACCGCTGTCACCGGCGCCGGCGGCGGATGCGCATCCAGGTCCAGCGAAAGCAGCTTCAAGAACGCCTTCGCATCCCGCATGGGGAAGGGAAGCCGCAGCGTCCGCTCGTGCGCGCCCCCGTTTTCCAGTTTCAGCCGCAGCCGCAGCTCGTGCGTGGCGAGACTGTGCGAATCCAGCCGCGCGCACAGCGCCCCGAGCAGCCGCGCAAGAAGGAACGACAGCGGCTCGATCAGCGTCAGCGGGTATTCGAGATCGAACGACTCCTCAAACGCAGACGGGGGATTGGCCGGCTTCAGCGGCCGGCTGCCCGCGCCACGCGCCAGCTTCTGAAGGTGCACGCCCAGCGGGCCGAGCCGCTCGGCGATCCCGTCCTCGGGCAACGCCGCGAACTCGCCGAACGTCCGGATACCCCACATCGCCAGCGTCGCGGCAATCTCCGGCGGCGCCTCAAGCAAATCGATCGCCAGGAGGCCAGCCTCTTTTTCCGATATAACAACGATGCCCGTGAGACCACGGGCCCCATGCACCGCTGCGTCGGGGTTCGCCGCCACCGCGACATGCGCCGCCAGCCCCAGCTCCGCCGCCCGCCGCGCCATCGCCTCCGCCACGTTTCGCGGCGAACCGAACAGGTGCGTCAGGCTGCCGATATCGAGCGTCACCGTATCCGGCGCGGTCTCTTCCACCCAGGGCGAAAAATCCAGCGCGCACTCGAGCAGCCGCGCGCGGCTCTCCTGGGCGATGCCCGGAACATGGATCGAAGCGAACATCCCTCACCCCAAGGCCCTCGCGTCGAAGGAGGCCGCTTGCGGCCGCACCGGTTTGCGCGGTGTGGCGGCCAGCCGCGCCCCGCGCAGCAGTTCCGAGCAGCCCGCCGAGCCGCTCCACTCCACTCCCTCCCGCTTCATCTCCAGGATCAGCGAGGCGCAGGACTTCACCGTCGGCTCGCGCTCGACGACGACGAGCGCCGCCGGCGTGTCCTCGATCGCGCGCCGCAGGCGGAACCACGCCGCCAGGGGGATGCGCCGCGCGATCTGCGGCGGCACGTCGCCCAGGTCCAGCGCCACCAGGCCGAACCCGCCGCCCTGAATCAACAGGTCGGTGGCTTTGAGCGCGTGCTCGGGGTTCGCCATGCACCGCACCCACAGCAGCCTCTCGAGATCCACCCCGGCGGAGGCGGCCGACGCCGGTTCCAGCGCGTCGCTCGAATCCACCAGCGCGCAGACCTCTTCCCGCCCCGTCGTCCCGGCCAGAATCGACAACAGCAGGCTGGTGCGGCCCGAGGACGCCGGGCCGTAGAGATCGGTGATGGCGCCCCGCGGCAGCCCGCCGGTCAGCGCATCCAGCGGGGCCACGCCGCTCGGGACGAATTCGAGCGCCGGCCGCAGCCGGAACGTGAGCTGAGCGGTCAGCCGAGGGTCGAGTGCGAGGGCTTTCACGGGGGACCTACTTTCGCTTTTTCTTCGCCTATCCGACTACCATTGTGCCCCGGCCAAATTCCGCTGTCAACCCCCCTCTCCCTGGTCCCAAAACGGCCGGACTCTGACCTGGGGGTGGACCGTGGTCCGCGTCGCCTGTTCCGGCGTGGCGTTGCTGGTCCTCTGCCGGTCTGAAGAGCGGCTCGGGCTTTCTGTGGGCCGATACGCCGAGGGCCGCGCCCGTCTTCGGACCGGCGAACTGGTCAGCGAGCCGGTAATCCGGCGGGGGGAGTTTCCCGTCCCCGACAGCCTAAAACAGTGGAACTCTCGGACTCCCGCCTTCGTATGTCTCTCCATGACGAAGCGCACATGATCCGGTTCGCTGTTCTCAGGGCGGGGATCGATCTGATTCGCACACACGTCCCTGGCATAGGGAAGGCCGAACGGACGCCAAACGTCACTTGACATACTCAGGAGGAAACGATGAATCGGGATCTGTCAACAGTTCGGTTGTATTCAATGAGGTTCCTTTATCTCTTTAACGGCATCGTTCTGGGAATAGGCGCATGGCCTGAAATCATCAATCCGGGAAAGCCGTGGGATCTTATACATAGCGTTGCTTTCAGCCTTTACGCAGCTTACTCACTACTGATGCTTTTGGGTGTGCGACTTCCGATCAGAATGCTCCCATTGCTGCTGCTACAAGTACTTTACAAACTGATATGGTTGGCCGGAGTTGCGTATCCAATGTGGTCAGCCGGCCACTTGGATCTGGTATCTGGGACGGTGAAGTTATTTGCAATCGTAGT
Organism: Bryobacteraceae bacterium; assembly: GCA_050008465.1. GTDB lineage: Bacteria > Acidobacteriota > Terriglobia > Bryobacterales > Bryobacteraceae > Fen-330. The sequence goes on along the minus strand of JBEKMO010000059.1, from coordinate 28,536 downwards.
GGTTTTGGATCTTACTGTGATTCCATGGCCTTACGTGTTTCAGAACTATGTAAGATCAGTCTTCAAAGGTGAGGGCAAACACGCATCGCTGCCTGAAGAAGTGGGGAGATAGATGGAATCGGCGCTCAATGCAGTTCTCTGGCCGTCCAGTCAATTGTGGGCCATCCGTGATATCCACGCCTGGGTCTTTCGCATTCGGCGCAAGCCGAAACTACAGTCATGTTCTCGCAAATATAGCCGGTCATGGCTGTAGGACTGACGGAAACGGTCTCGGTTGGCTCCGGGGCAGCGCAGCGAGAAGCCCGCGAGCGACTGCTCGACGTGGTGCGCCGCCGCGATATCGACGTCGTGCTGGTGTGGCGAACAGCAGGCTGGTGCGGCCCGAGGACGCCGGGCCGTAGAGGTCGGTGATGGCGCCCCGCGGCAGCCCGCCGGTCAGCGCATCCAGCGGGGCCACGCCGCTCGGGAGGAATTCGAGCGCCGGCCGCAGCCGAAACGTGCGCTGGGCGGCCACCAGAGGGTCGAGTGCGAGGGAATTCACGGGGGCCGCCTTTCGCGTTTTGTTCGCCTGTCTGACTACCATTGTGCCCCGGCTAAAATCGGGTGTCAACCCCCCATTTGCCGCCCAGCCGGCCGGCTACATCCGCAGTTCGCGCTTGAGGTCTTCGATGATCTGCTGGCGCTCCTCGCTGCTGAGTTCCTTCTCCAGCCGGCGCAGCGCCAGGCCCACGACGTCGCGGTGATGGAGCTTCGAACCCAGGCCCTCGCGCTCGCTGAGCGCGAGCCAGAGCTCATGCAGGCGGCCGACGTCCTCAGGCCACAGGCGGGGTGGGTGCGGCCCAAGGTTGACGTAAACCGAGGGGCGGCCGGGGCTGATCACCTCGAGCGAGAACGGATGCCGGGGCTCCGGCAGCCTCTCCCAAGCCAGGCCGATGCGCCGCGCCAGTTCCTCGGAATCCATCTGTGCCGAGACGCCCGTCACCAGCCGGGAAGCCTGAAGCTTGGCGGCGGTCTGCACCAGGGCGTCGAACGGATCGACGCCGGGCACCACCAGAAGTTCCACCGGCTTGCCCTCTTTTTCCGCGATCTGCACCACGCGGCTGAACAGCTCCTGCTCGTAGTCGCCGAAATACTGATCCTCGGACAGCTCGTATTCGCCGGCGCGGGTGAGCACCGGTCGGACGGTCATCACCACGACATCGTGGCGCCGCAGGTTGGTCTTTCCGAGCACCTGCTGGAGGTGGAGCAGGCGATTGTAATCGCGCGCCGCCACCAGCACGCACCCGGGGCGCGCCCGGATGGTTTCGGCGTCGACCTTCGGGTGGGTCTCCAGGTTGAACTTCTCGAGCAGCCCGTCCGCGTGTTTGTGCTTGCGGGCGTTGATACGCTCGGAAATCGTGAACACAACGAACAACACCACGGTGAATGCCAGGCCCGAAATGGTCGCGATCTGCTTGGAGAACAGGTTGGCGATGGCCACCAGGGCCAGCACCAGTGTGGTGCAGCCGAGTCCGATCGGAATCTCGACGCCGCGAATGCGGAGGTTGAACGGAAACTTGTATTCCTGGTCGTGCCGCTGGTAGCGCAGCACCAGCACGCCGATGGACTTCAGCAGGAAGCTCCAGACCACGCCGAAGGCGTAGGCCTCACCCAACAGATAGACGTTGCCCCGGCTCAGGACGATGGTAATCAACTGCAACGCCGTCACCGTGTTGATGATCCGGAAGGTGGTGCCGAAGCGCCGGTGGGGCTTGCGGAACCAGTCCAGCAGCACCCCGTCCTCGGCCACCCGGTTCAGAACGGCGCTGGCGCCGATAATCGACGTGTTCACTCCGCCGGACAGGATCAAAACGCCGACGATCACCACGAAGGTTTGGAAAACCAGTTTCAGGCCTTCGGGCCCCGCCAGGTTCATGGCCAGCCCGCCAATCAGGTTGTCGTAGAACCGCTCACGGTGCTCGGTGATGATCATCCCCGCGAACACCGTGATGAGCCCCGTGGAAATCAGCGCGTAGAAGCAGATGATGTTCGCGGTGATCTTCACGTTCTTCATCTTGGGGTAGGCGATCTCGCGATAGACCTGGGCCAGCGTCTCGAATCCGCTCATCGACAGCACCGCGTGTCCGAAGGCAATCATCACCACCACGAACGGAATCCCCAGAAATCGGGTGCCCTTCCACCATCCCAAGGCATCGCCGGAGAAGTGCAGGTTGGCAGGCGTGGGCGCCGGAGGCAGATGCACGTTGCCGCGCAGAATCAGCGTCAGTGGGCACCAGATCAGTAGGACGGCCACCATTACGGTCATGATCTGGAGCACGCGGAGCGCCTTGGTGCTCGATTCCTGGATGCCCTTGGTGTTGTACCACCAGTAATAGATCGTGACGCACACCCCGAAGAAGGCGGCGAAGTAGTTGAAGTACTCCGGGTTGCTGTCGGGGTTGACGATGTGCTGGTGGAAGAGCATCATGCTCAACTCGTTCAGGAGTCGCCCCAGATACTGTCCCGCCGTCACCGAGCTGATCGGGCCGGTCAGGATGTAATCGAACACCAGCGAGGAAACCGATAGCCGCGCGACAAAGGGCCCCATGCTGTCGCGCACCACCACGTACACACCGCCGCGCACGAACATGCTGCAGCTTTCCATGTAGACCGAGCGCACGGCGAAAGTGAACAGCATCGCCCCCAGGATGAACCACGGCGCCGAAGTGCCAACCGCGCGCTCGGCGATGCCGCCCGCATAGTAGGCGGAAGAAGCCAGGTCGCCCAGCACGATGGCGGCGCCGCGCCAGAAGGAAATGAAAGACAGCGCGACGGTGGTGGCAACCACGACCTTCGGGATCCAGCCGGGCCGGAGAATCGATGACATTACGGTACCCGTCTATTCTACGATCATATTAATGATTGGCTCCACCGCCGCCGTTCTTGCCGCCGAAATCGTGGACCGTCTGAAAGCCCGCGGGTACCAGGCCTACCTGGTGGGCGGCTGCGTGCGCGACCTTCTGCTCGGGCGCGAACCTCGGGACTACGACGTGGCCACCGGCGCCCGCCCCGATGAAGTCGTGTGCCTGTTCCCCGATGCCCGGTTGGTGGGCGCTCACTTCGGCGTGGTGGTGGTCTCAAGCGGCGGCGACTCCGTCGAAGTGGCCACTTTTCGAAGCGACCACGCCTACCGCGACGGGCGCCGGCCAATCGCCGTCGAGTTTGAAACCGATCCCCGGCAGGATGTCGTTCGCCGCGATTTCACCATCAATGGCCTGCTCATGGACCCACCGAGCGGGGAGGTGCTGGACTTCGTGGGCGGCCGCCACGATCTCGAAGCGCGCCTCATCCGCGCCATCGGCGATCCTGACACCCGCTTTGGCGAGGACCATCTCCGAATGCTGCGCGCCATCCGCTTCGCCGCCCGCCTCGGTTTCGACATCGAGCCGGCCACCTTCGACGCCATACGCCGGCTGCGCCAGAAGATCCGGCTGGTCTCGGCGGAGCGCAGCCGCGACGAACTCGCGCGCATCCTCACCGAAGGTGGAGCGCGGCGCGGGTTTGAACTGCTCGACGCCTCCGGCCTGCTCGCCGAGATCCTCCCGGAAGTGGCCGCGATGAAGGGAATCGAGCAGCCGCCCGAGTTTCATCCCGAGGGCGACGTCTGGACGCATACGCTCATGATGCTGGACGGGCTGCGCTCGCCCAGCCTCACGCTAGCGCTCGGCGTGCTCCTGCACGACGTGGGCAAACCCTCCACCTTCCGTGTGGCGGACCGCATCCGCTTCGACGAGCACGCGGAGACCGGAGCGCGCATGGCTGCCCGGATCCTGGGCCGGCTGCGTTTCTCCAACCAGGAGATCCGGCAGGTGGAAGCGCTCGTCGCCAACCACCTCCGCTTCAAGGACGTCCGGAAAATGCGCGACAGCACGCTGAAACGCTTCCTGCGCAAGGAGGGCTTCGAGGAGCACCTGGAGCTGCACCGCCTGGATTGCGTGATGAGCCACGGTATGCTCGGCAACTACGAGTTCGTCAAGCGGAAAACCGAGGAGCTGCCGCGCGAGGAGCTCAAGCCCCGCCCGCTCATCACCGGCCACGACCTGATCGCCGCCGGCTACCGCCCGGGGCCGGCCTTCGCTCCCATGCTCGCGGCCATCGAGGACGCGCAGCTCGAAGGACAAGTGCGCACGGCCGAAGAGGCGATGTCCCTGGTCCGCGCGCGATTCCAACCCCCGGATGGCCGCCCTACGCCGGCCGGAAGCTGAACACCAGGTACAGCACCTCGGCAACGACTGAAGTCAAGCCGCCAACTGCGGCGGCAGCAGCCAGCGCAGCACGCCCCGTGGCGCGGAACCGAACTGATCCAGGTCCACCCGCGCCAGGCTGCTCTTCTTCATGTCGATTTGAGCGGAGGGCACGCCGAGCAGGCAGGCGATCACTTGGCCGAGCAAGGGCTCGTGGCCGGCCAGGAGCAACTGGCCCTCGTCCCGGTGGACGTGGATCTCATCCCAGACCTCGGCGGGCGCGGCGCCGGGCAGGAGCGCGTTGGTTTTGACGAGCGGCGCCCGCGTGCCCAGGATTCCGGCCGCCAGCTCCGCGGTCTCCACGGCGCGCCGCATTGGACTGGCCAGGATGAGCGAAGCGCCCGCGCCGGCGGCCCGCGCGCGCAGCAGCACCGCCCCGAGCTTGCGCCGGCCCTCCGCCGTCAGCGACCGCTCCTCATCCGGGATGCGCAGCGATTCCTCCGCGTCTCCGTGCCTCAGCAGGTAGATTTCCATCTCTGGATATTCTGGCATACTGAGTTCATTGACGCCCGCAGCCGCCAGCCCCGACTCCGAGACCGCCCTCACGCGAGCCGCGCTCTACATCACCTGGGCCTCCGCGGTGTCGGTTCTGTTCTCGATCGCGGTTTCGCAGATCCTGCTCGGCCTGGCAGTCATCGCCGTGCTGGTTTCCCGCACCCCCCTGCGCCTGCCCAGGATCTGGCTGCCGCTGGCGCTTTTCATGACCGGCACCGTGCTTTCCCTGCTGCTCTCCGGGGACATGCTGGCGGGCCGCCCGCAGATCCGCAAATTCTACGTGCACCTGACGCTGCTCGTGGTGTTTTCCACTTTCCGCGCGCTGGTGGACGTACGGCGGCTGGTGCTGGCCTGGGCCTTGGTGGGCGGCGTCTCGGCGGTCGTCGCGCTCGTGCAGTTCGGGCGGAAGATCCAGGGAGCGCGCGCCTATGGCGGCACGTTTTACGACTACTACGTCCACGAGCGCATCACCGGGTTCATGAGCCACTGGCAGACCTTCGGTGGCGAGCTGGTGATCGTGCTGGCGATGCTGGGGGCGTTTCTGATGTTCTCGCCGCGGGCGCGTGGGCGCCTGCTCTGGCTGGGGTTGCTGGCCGCGGGCGTGATGGGCGCGGGCATGCTGGCGTCCTACGTGCGCGGCGTCTGGCTGGCGGCGGCCTGCGCCAGCGTCTACTTGCTGTGGTTCTGGAAGCGCTGGTTGCTGATTTGCCTGCCGGTTCTGCTGGCGCTGCTGTTATGGCTGAATCCGGGATCGGTGCGCGTGCGTTTCCAGTCCGGTTTCATGCCGCGCAAAGAACTCGACTCGAACCAGCACCGGGTGGTGTGCTGGCGCACCGGCTGGGCGATGATCCGGGCGCACCCGTGGTTTGGAGTGGGGCCGGAACAGGTCGGTCCGAAACTCATGGAATACGTTCCGAGCGACATACCGCGGCCGCTGCCCGACGGCTGGTACGGCCACTTGCACAGCCTGTACATTCACTACGCGGCCGAGCGTGGCGTGCCCACCATGCTGGCTCTCCTCTGGCTGCTGGGGATGGTGCTCTGGGACTTCCTGCGCGCCCTTCGCCGTCTCCCTACCGGGCCGGGAGAGGAGAAGTCCGTTCTGCACGGTGCGGTGGCGGTGGTGGTGGCCATCATGATCGCCGGCATCTTCGAGGTCAACCTGGGCGATAGCGAGGTGCTGGCGATGTTCCTGGCGGTAGTGGCTTGCGGGTACGTCGCGGCCGGCCAAGCCGGCCGGAGGGAGCCCGCCGGTGCCTGACACGCTGCGCGGAAAGCGGATCGTGCTGGCCGGCGGCTCCGGCGGTTTGGGTTCGGCCACCGCGGAACTGCTGGCCGCCGAGGGCGCCCAGCTCATTGTGAGCTATTGCTCGGACGCCGAGCGCGCGGCGCCCTTGGCCGCCTTCGCGCGGGTCGTCCAGGCCGACCTGACAGTGGCGGCCGACCGCCAGCGGCTGCTCGATGCCGCGCCGGAGCTCTATGGCGTCGTCGTGTTCGCCGGCGACCCCGCGCGGGTTGCCGCACCGGAGCGCATCGAGGAAACCATGCTCCGCTCGCACGAAGTGAATTACCGCGGCCCGGCCCTGCTCGCGCGCGAAGCGGCCGAGCGGATGAGGCAAGCCGGCACGCCCGGCGCAATCGTAGTGATGGGCACCATGCAAGCGATGTTCCCGTTCCCCGGCTCGACCGCCTACGCCGCACCCAAGGCGGCGCTCGTGGCCGCCGCGCGCATCCTGGCCAAGGAGTGCCGCGGACCGGCCAACATCCGCGTCAACGTGGTCTGCCCGGGTGTGACTGCGGCGGGCATGGCCCAAGCCAGCATCGCCTCGGGAAAATACGACCGCTACCTCACCGAAGGCACAATCCCGCGCTTCGGCGCCGCGCTTGATGTGGCCCGCGCCGTCCGCTTCTTCCTCGAGCCCGACAGCTACGTGACCGGTCAGGTCCTGACCGTCGACGGCGGGCTGACACTGTAACGCACGGTGCTAACATAGGGGAGAGCCGAACTCCACCCAGGAGGCGGAGGACCCGAGCAGTTGGGGCGCAGTCCGATTCGGAATCGGACGGGGTACTTTCAAGCCTTAGCCCGTCAGCTAACTTCGCAGGCCGATTTGAAGGCAATCCGCATGGGGACGGATTGACGAGGGGGTACTGCGTGGATTCCCTGCCGAAACCGGGCGCGACGAAAGTCGTCGTCGCCACCACGGTCATGCTGTCCTTCATAAGCTTCTGGAGGGCGGCTGCCATTGTTCTGAACGACCTCGCCTCGTCCGCGTTCTATGCCGGCGGCATCGCCGAAACCTTCGTCGGGAAATCGGCGCCCTGGTTCATCTTCGGCATCATGCTGTTCTCCTACGCGGTGCGCGCCGTCTACATCGAGAGTTGCAGCATGTTCGTGCGCGGGGGCGTATATCGCGTGGTTCACGAGGCGCTGGGACCGACGCTGGCCAAGTTCTCCGTCTCCGCGCTGCTGTTCGACTACGTGCTGACCGGCCCCATCAGCGCCGTCTCCGCCGGGCTGTACCTGGCGGGCTTGATCAACGAACTGGCCGAGCGCCTCCGCCACCCGGGCATTCACGTGCCTCCGCCCTATTTCGCGGCGGTGTTCGCAATCGTGGTGACGCTCTACTTCTGGCGCAAGAACATCATTGGGATTCACGAGTCCAGCCAAAAGGCCCTGCGCATCATGCAGCTCACCACGGTGATGGTGGTGATCCTGGTGGCGTGGTGCGTGACCACGCTGCTCACCCGTGGCTTCCAGCCGGTGCCTTTCCCGACGCCTGGGAACCTCCACATTGGCAAGGAAGGCCTCGGCTGGTTGCATGGCAGTTGGCTGGCCACGCTGCCGTGGATCCTGGTGTTGGTCGGGCTGGGGCATTCGGTGCTGGCGATGAGCGGGGAAGAAACGCTGGCGCAGGTGAACCGCGAGATTGCCGCTCCCAAGCTGAAGAACCTGGAGCGAACCGGGTTCGTGATCTTCATCTACAGCATGCTGTTCACCTCGCTGGTATCGTTCTTCGCGGTGATGATCATCCCCGATTCGGACCGCGGGAATTTCCTGGGCAACCTGATCGGCGGGTTGTCGATGCACCTGGTCGGGCCGGTGCCATTGCTGCTGCTGTTTCACGCGTTCGTGGTGATTGTAGGCACGGTGATCCTCGCCGGGGCGGTCAACACGGCGATCATCGGCTCCAACGGCGTACTCAATCGGGTGGCCGAGGATGGCGTGCTGCCCGACTGGTTCCGCCATCCGCACCGGCGCTTCGGCACCACGCACCGGTTCATCAACCTGATCGTCATCCTTCAGATTGTCACCATCGTACTGAGCATGGGCAACGTGGACATGCTCGGCGAGGCGTACGCCTTCGGGGTAGTTTGGAGCTTCGCCATGAAGGCGCTCTCGGTACTGGTGTTGCGCTACAAGCAGCCGGAAGCACGCGAGTGGAAAGTGCCGCTCAACTTCCGCTGGGGCAAGACCGAGCTGCCCGTCGGGCTGGGGCTCATCACCGTGGTCCTGTTTGCCATCGCCTGCATCAACCTGCTGACCAAGCAGGTGGCGACCATCGCCGGCATCTGCTTCACGGTGGTGTTCTTCGTCACCTTCGAGATCTCCGAGCGGATCAATCGCCGCAAGCGCGCGGCCCACAGCCAGGAGCTGGAGAAATTCCGGCTCGACACGCCCGAGGAGCTGACCGCCGCGTCGGCCGCCGTCCGCCCGGGTAACGTGCTGGTGGCGGTCCGGAATCCCAACCTGCTCGGCCACCTGCGAAAAATCCTGGAGAAAACCGACACCGGCAAGATGGACGTCGCGGTGGTGACGGTCAAGCACGCCGGCCAGCCCGGCTTCGGCGAACACGAGCTCACCAGCGACGAGGTGTTCTCCGCGGACATCGCACGCCTGTTCAGCCTGGTCGTCACCCTGGCGGAAAAGGCCGGCAAGCACGCCGAGCTGATGGTGGTCACCGGGCGGAATCCGGACCGCGTGCTCGCGGAGACCGCCCAGCGGCTCCGCTCCTCGCTGGTGGTGGTGGGCCAGTCGGGGAAGATGAGCGCGGCCGAGCAGGCCAAGCGGTTCGGCGACGCCTGGGAGGAGCTGCCGCAGCCCCGCCCGCAGTTGTCGCTCGAGATCTACGACCCGGTCAAGGGCCAATCCCTGTACTTCAACCTGGGACCGCATCCGCCCCGGCTGTGGCCCGACGACCTGGATCTCCTGCACCGCCTGTGGCTCGAGTTCAGCCAGAAAGGACTGGGGTCCAAGCTCCACCACCGCGACGTGGTCCGCGTCGCGTTGCGCCGGCTGGACGCCGACTTTCATTCCCCCCGCGGCGGAGACGTGCTCGAGCAACTCGGCCAGGAGATGGCCGAGCCGCCGGCCGAGTCATCGCCCGATGGAAAAGGATGATCCGCGGGGCAGCCTTCACCGCGCAGTTCTGCCGGCAGTGCCGCGTCCTGGCACGACCCACAAGAAAACCTTGTTCCCGTTCACCTCGAACTGCTTGTCGGGCTTCCAATCCCCGAAGTCGAAGGCATGGGAGACGATGCGAGTACTCGGCCTGAGCTCCCGCAGCAACTTCGGACGCAATTCGAGGTTGACCTCCGGCAGCAGATACAGCGTCACGACGGTGGCCTGGCCGAGGTCGGTGTCGAAGAGGTCCTGCTGGCGGAATTCCACGCGGCCCGCCACGCCCGCTTCCCGCGCTTTGCGCCGCGCCTCGGCGACGTGCCCCGGGTACAGGTCCACTCCGACTCCACGGGCGCCGAACTTCTGCGCGGCGGCGATGACGATGCGCCCGTCGCCGCAACCCAGGTCGTACACCACGTCATCGGGCTTGACCTGGGCCGCCTTCAGCATCGCGAGCACCACCTCGGGCGGCGTCTCGACGTAAGGCGCGTTGATCCGGACCTGTTGCGCCGCCGCCTGCGCCGGGAGGCCGGCCGTGCTCAGGCAAACGGCGGACCAAAGCAAGATATGACAAAATCGCATGGCCAAGACCATTAATGAGTCTCGCAAACACGGTATCATCCTTGCTTGATGGCGGCTACAACCCGAAGCGCCACCACGCAGCCGGCGCCGGTCGAAATCGTCCGGTTCCGCCCGCGTCACCTGGCCCGCATCCTCCATATCGAACGCGCGGCGTTCCCCGAGGAACCCTACACTCGGGCGATCTTCCGGAACCTGTACTCGGAGTGCGGGGAACTGTTCCTTATCGCCAAGCTGGCCCGCCGCATCGCCGGATACATCGCGACCTGCGCGGGGGACGGCAGGGCGGAGGTCATCTCGCTGGCGGTCGATCCCGAACACCGGAAAAAGGGCATCGCCGCGGCGCTGCTCGAGCACACGCTCGAGCGTCTGCGGGAATCCGGCGTGCGCTCAGTCGAACTGATGGTGCGGGTGGACAACCAAGAGGCGATCCGCTTCTACCGCCGCTTCGGCTTCCGCCGGATTCAAGAAGTGCCGGGCTACTACGAGAACGGCCGTGCGGGTTTGCGGATGCGTCGGCGCTAACCGCGCGGCAGGCCGCCTCCGGCGGACCGACGCTCGCCGCCGTTTCAAGGTCGAAGATCCTTATGATTCCGATATGAAATTTCTATTTGGTTTCACGGGCGGAAGCGTCTAAAATTCAATTAGCGCCACGGCAGCGCGAGCTAGTGTTCGGTCCCACGTCGCGCCCGATCTAGAGGATTCCACCAAAAACACAGGGAGGTTCAGCACATGGAACGCATGAAGTGCGTGGGTACAACCGTGACGGTTTGTCTGCTCGTTTCCGCGGCCGTCGCGCAAACACCGGCGCCATCCCAGCCTGCGCCGGAGCCCGCTCCGAGCGCGCAGACGCCAGCACCCGAGGCCCCCGCCGCGCCACGATCCATTCTGGGTCCGGTCGATCTCAGCGGCCAACTCGACGTTTACGGCGACCTCAACTTCGACCACCCCGCCTCGGGCAACAACCTGCTCCGCAACTTCGACATGAAAGCGGACCAGTTCAACCTGAACATGGTCAAGCTCACTTTGTCGCACGATCCCGATCCGATCGGCTTCCGCCTGGACATCGGGGCCGGCCGGGCGTTCGACACCTTTCACAGCACCGACACGGCGCCCAGGGTTTTCCACTACGTCGAACAGATGTACCTCAGCCTCAAGCCGCCGAAGGCGAAGGGCCTGGAAGTGGATTTCGGCCAGTTTGTGACGTCCGCCGGCGCCGAAGTCTTCGAGACCAAAGACAACTGGAACTACTCGCGCTCCCTGCTGTTCGCCTGGGCCATCCCTTACTACCACTTCGGCCTGCGCGCGACGATGCCCTTGGGCAAGTATTTCACCGGCGGCGTGCAGCTCGTCAACGGCTGGAACGACCTCGAGGACAACAACGCCGGAAAGTCCGTCGGCCTGACCGGAGCGCTCGTTGTGGGCAAAGTCACCTGGAGCCAGAACTACTACGTCGGGCTCGAGAAGACCGGTACCAACAAAGGGCTGCGCCACCTCTATGACACCACCGTGCTGGTCAATGCCACCAAAACCACCAGCTTTTACGTCAACTACGACTACGGCGTGGACAAGAAGATCCTGGGCGGCGAGAACCGCTGGACCGGCATCGCCGGCGCCGCGCGCTTCCAGCTTTCGAAGATGTTCGCGCTGGCGCCCCGCCTGGAGTGGTTCAACGACGCCGATGGTTTCATGACCGGGACGGTGCAGAAAGTGAAGGAAGCCACCATCACGGGCGAGTGCAAGATCCGGGAAGGAGTCCTGACCCGCCTGGAATACCGCCGCGACTGGTCCAATGCTCCGTTCTTCGATCGCGGGTCTACCCCAGGCACCTACAAGAACCAGGACACGCTGCTGGCCGGCCTGGTGCTGTATTTCTCCGCAAAGAAGTAGCGTCTTCGTAGGGCGGACCTCTGGTCCGCGGGCCGACGTCCACGTCGGCCCTCTGCCTGAGTTGACACTTACCCGCGCCGTGCCACGTACAGCAGCAGCCCGAACACCACCACCGGAATCAGCGCCAGCATCACATAGAACAGGATTCTTCTCAGCCACGGCGTGCGCCGCCGTTTCCAGTCGCGCATCTCGGGGCGCTCGGCCACGCCGACCTGGTCCTGATGCTGGAGATCCCAAGCGAACTCGCGGGCGGTGGCGTAGCGGTTCTTCGGGTCGCGCTCCAGGGCGCGGTAGATGATCTCCTGGAGCTCGGGAGGAATCTCCGGATTGACTTCGCGCGGCGGGACGGGATTGTTCAGCAGCCGGTCGTTCATGATGGCGAAGGGGTTGGGCCCGGAAAAGGGCGTCTTCCCGGTCAGCATCTCGTAAAACATCACTCCCAGCGCGTAGATGTCGCTGCGCCCGTCGCCGCGCTTCCCTTTCACCTGCTCGGGGGAGATGTACTCGGGCGTTCCCATCACCTGCGACAGCTTGGCAAACGTCAGCCGCCGCGCACCGGCCTGCGAAGCGATGCCGAAATCGATGATCTTGATGCGATCTTCCGAGTCCACCATGATGTTCTCGGGCTTCAGATCGCGGTGCACCACCCCGTGGCTGTGAATGTAGTCCAGCGCGTCGCAGATGGCGAGCGTGATTTTCACCGTCCGGCGGTTGGGGAGCTTCCCCTGCTCGGCGAGGATCTGGCGGAGCAGCCGGCCCTCCACCCACTCCATGACCATGTAGACCTGGCTGCGGTCTTCGCCGGCCCACACCTTCAGCACGCCGGGGTGATCCAGCTTTATGCCGATCTGCTCCTCGCGGCGGAAGCGGTCGAACAGCACCGGGTCGCACTCCATCTCGGGATGCGGGACCTTGATGGCCACCGAGCGGCCAGTACGCATGTCCGTGCCGCGGAAAATGGAAGCCATGCCGCTGCGCGCGACAACGCTGTCAACGCGGTACTGGTCGAGCCGGTCGCCAGGATGGACAGGAGTCATCGTCAGCGCAGGTCAGCGGCGAAGGGCCGCGGGCTAGCGAAGCCTGTATGGCCGCCCGCGGTACATGCCCACGCGTTCCACGCCTCGAACGCGTATCAACTGAACGCTAATATTATCGCTGCCATCCCGCTGATTGGCAAGAGCCGCCAGTCTTCGCGCCGCCGCATTCAGATCGGCGCCTTGGCTGACCGCAGCGGCCATCTCCGCCGCGCTTACCGATCCGTGCAGGCCGTCGGAGCACAGCAGAAGCACGTCGTTCGTGAACACCTGGTTCTCGCTGGCCTCGACGTTGACGAACAGATCGCTCCCCAGCGAGCGGCTGAGCACGTGGCGGGTCTCCGCCTTGGCCGCCTCCCGGGCCGAGAGCAGTCCCAGGCGCTCCTGCTCGCCGGCCACGGTGTGATCGCGCGTGAGCAGCGTCGCGCGGCCCAGCCGGATGAGGTAGCAGCGCGAGTCGCCCACGTGCGCCACCACCGCGCGATCGAACCGCACGGCACAGGCTACCAGCGTGGTCGCCATGGATGCGCCGTGGTGACCGGCCGCCAGTGCGGTCTCAAACACATGTGCATTGGCGGCCCGCACCAGGCGCGGTAGTAGCGCGGTGTGCGCTTCCTCCCCGGTGGCTTCGCGAAACCCGGCCAGCAGGCTTTCCACCGCGGCTCGCGAAGCCACCTCGCCCAGTTCGTGCCCGCCGACCCCATCGGCCAGGGCGAACAGCCAGCCATGAGTGCGCACCTGTTCCGGAGTCGCCGGGAGCGCGTGGCCGAGGTAGTCCTCGTTGTGCTCACGCACGCTCCCGCGGTCGGAGTGCTGCGCGAACTCCACGTCAAGCATGGATGTCCGCTGCGGGCTGGTATCTACGGCAACGTTGCCCGCCATGCGTCACGCCGTCTGCTCGCGGATTAGGACCAGCGTCGTCCGTCCCTCGCGCTTGCTCGAGCGCGCGAAGTAGATCCCTCCGTAGATCGCCCAGACCAGCGCGATCCCCAGGGCCAGCAAGGGCTCCATCTTGGTGCCGTACCCCATGAACGGCCCGATCAGATAGAAGGCCATGCAGCCCAGGTTCGCCACCAGTCCGAACACGGGAATAAAGAGGTGGCGCACCAGGCTGAACTTCGGATGCCGATGGTAGGCCACCATGCAAGTCATGCAGCTCAGCGCGTACAGCAGGAACGTGCCGAAATTCGAAGCCAGCGTGACCACAATGAGCGAATTGGGCAGAGCCGCCAGCGTGTCGTGGCTTGGGTACCCGAAGCTGGACCAGAGGCCCTGCGGCAACGCCTTTACGGCGGCGTCCGTAGGCGCGCCCGCATCGCCAAACGCCAGCGCCACGCCAATGCAGCCCACCACCGCCGAAATCGCCGCCAGCGTCCAGATGGCGCGATGCGGAGTCAGGTTTTTCGAGTGCAGCAGGCCGAAGTGTTCCGGAACCTCCCGGTCCTTCCCCATGGCGTAGGTGACGCGCGCCCCGGTGTTCATGCACGAGAGCGTGGTGCCGATCAGCGCCAGGAATACGGTGAACGCCTCGATCAGCATGAAGGTTCGCCCGTGCCCAGCCCCGAATAGAGCGGTCCCCACCACTACCATCATGTCGCCGATGGGCGCCGCCGAGGTCGCCGCACTCGCCATGCTATAGCCGCTGTTCAGGAAGTAGTTCGCCGCGAAGTACTCGAACAGGTAACAAACCACTCCTTGAACCAGCAAGGACAAGATCACTGCAATCGGTATGTCGCGCCTGGCGTTCTTGGCTTCGCCCCCCATCGCCGTCACCGACTCGAATCCCACCAGAATCAGGATCGCGATCGTCGCTTGCACAAACACCCAGCCCCAGTTATGCGCTTTAACGACCGAAGCGGCGTCCGCGTGGGCCAGGAAGTTGCCTTTTTCATCCTGCGTCTGGTAATTGATGCGGAACGGCACCTGTTTTCCGGCTGCGTCGAGCTTGGGCTTGGGCCGCCCGTCCGCTTCGCGCAGAACGGTTTCCGTGGTCTGCCCGTTGGCGACCGTCTTCTCGGTCGCGAACTCGTAGGTGTACGCCTCCCCCGAGGTCGAATCGAACTGGTATGCAACGCTGCCCGGCGGATGGTTCATGCGGTAGCCCAGCGCCAGCACCGAGAACACCACCAGCGCGGTGATCTGGATGACGTTGATGGCGATGTTGACCGCCGTCGAGCCGTTGACTCCGCGGTTGGCGATATAGGCCACCCCGAATGAAAACGCGATCGCGATGGCCATCATGAACATCGGGCCGGGGTTGGAGGCGCTCATGAAACTCGGCCAGAGGGTCCCCGCGACGTAGCCGCAGAGGATTCCCATCACCCCTACCATCACCCCCGGATAGATCCAATAGTAGAGGTGCGACGCCCATCCGACGATGAACTTCGACAGCCGGGCATAGCGCCACGCCGTGTCGTGGTTCAGGAACGACTGTTCGGCGAAGTAATACGAACTGCCCGTTCCCGGATACAGTTTCGCCATCTCCGCGTAGCAAACGGCGGTGGCCAGGCAGAGCACTACGGCGAGGGCGATGCCGAGCCACATCGCCGGCCCGGTCACGCCCATGGAGGCCTGCAAGTAGAACGTGAGCCAAAGAAAGGCGCCGGGGGCGATGAGCGCCATGGCGTTCATCGTCAAGCCGGTCAAGCCTAGGGTAGTCTTCATCACTGGGGCGGTGTCCGCCATACAGTTTCTCCTGTCTTAGATTGATGGATTGCTTGATCGGCGAGGATCGCGGCGCCCGCATCCTGGGGGCGCTGCCCTGATATCTACTACGATAAGCCGGACGGGGACAATAACCAAGCGGGAATTTTGTATGGTGGAGATAAAGGATTTCTATGCTTGCGGGATAAGAAGTATGGATTGGACAGGCCCCGGGGCGGGTATTACAATTGCCTCAGCGTGGTGTGCTCTATGAAGCTGGCGGGTTTTCTGCTGCTGCTCGCGGGATGGGGGATCGTCCTGGCCGCGGTAGGGCTCCTTAGATCCGGGCCGCCGCAATCCGGTTTTGTGCTGGCCGGCACAGGCGTAGAGGTGCTGGGGCTGGCCCTGGTCGTGCGCTCCCATAGGATCCCGCGCCCGAGGAGAGGATGACGCCCGCTCCCGCGCTCTCCGAATCCGCCGTGGCGGTGTGCATTTTCCTGATCGTTCTCGTCCCCTTCGCCGGCGCCGGCCTCGCGCTGATCAACACCGGACTGGGCCGGTCGCGCAGCGCGGCTCACGCGATGGCGGCGTCGTTGTGTGTCATGGCTGTGGCCGCCTTGATGTACTTCATCTGCGGGTTCGCGTGGCAGGGATTTGCCGGCCGGCCGGCGCACGTCGTCACCTTGGCCGGGAAAACCTGGAACTGGATCGCGGCCGAACCGCTCTTTTTCCGCGGGCTCAAACTCGACGGTTCTCCCGCCTCGCTCGCGGCCTTGTTGCAGTTGTTCGGTGTCGGCCTGGCGGCACTGATCCCGCTGGGCAGCGGAGCCGACCGCTGGCGGCTGGGTGCAAGCTGCGCCTCCGCCGCGCTCCTGGCCGGATGGACCTATCCATTGTTCGCGCACTGGGTCTGGGGCGGCGGCTGGCTGGCGCAACTCGGCGTCAACTACGGGCTGGGCCGCGGCTTTGTGGACGCCGGAGGCGCCAGCTCGATTCAAGCGCTGGGGGGCTTGACCGCCTTGTCCATCACCTGGATCCTGGGTCCCCGCCGGGGCAAGTATGCGCTGGGCGGCATGCTGGCGGCCATCCCCGGCCACAACGCCGTCCTGGTGCTGTTTGGCTGTCTGCTGGCATGGGTGGGTTGGCTGGGACTGAATTCGGCCGGCGCCATCCTGTTCACCGGGGCGGAATTCGGGCGGGTGGTGCTGATCGCCGTCAATACGACGCTGGCCGCGGCCGGGGCCTGCCTGGCGGCCGCCGCGATCACCCGCATCCGTTTCGGCAAGCCCGACGCCTCGCTGTGCGCGAATGGTTGGGTCTCCGGGCTGGTGGCCGCAAGCGCCGCGTGTGCCTTCGCCGGTCCGGCCGAGGCGCTCATCATCGGTCTGGCGGCCGGCGCTCTGACCACCTTCGCGGTCGAGTTATTGGAATCCCGGCTGGCGGTGGACGATCCGGGTGGCGCGGTTTCGGTGCACGCGGTGGGCGGACTGTGGGGCGTTCTCGCGGCCGGCCTTTTCACCGGCCCCAACGCGGGCGGCGCGTCCGGCCAGTGGCTGGCCCAACTCGTGGGCATCGCTACGCTGCTCGGCTTCGTGTTGCCGCTGACCTACGGCCTGAACTGGCTCCTCAATCGCTCCTACCCGATGCGCGTGGCCCAGGAGGGCGAGCGCCAGGGCATGGACCTGCACGAGCTGGGCGCCGGCGCCTACCCGGAGTTCATCACCCACAGCGAGGACCCCTCCCTGCCGTCGTAGTGAAGGCGCCTCACTGATACAGAATCTCGATCAGCACCGGAGAGGCCGCCTTCGGGATGTCCAGCACGGTCTTTCCATCTTTCGTCACGGTGACGTTGGCAATCCGGTCGCCGGCGTTCCTGCTGGTGTACCTGGTCCTGTCCGGAGTGTGATCGTAATCCCCCTTCAGGCTCCCGCCCGAATTCACCGACAGGCCCTTGCCGCCATTCATGTTCCCTCTGGCGAACACGTGCCGCGGGCCGTGGTTGAGATCGATCCTGCAAAGCTCGCCTGAGAAGTCGACCTCCTGCGCTTTTCCCCCGCTCTGCGTTACCCGCACCTTGGTAACCGTGAGGCTGGGATCGGTGTCGGTGAGTTCCTGGTCGTCGCTGCCCTCGATCCACCCTCGTGGGGAAGTGATTTTCAACGGCGATCCGTCATTGATCGTGACTGGGGGGCCCACGGCGAGTGCCAGCGGCCTGCCGCCGAACCCGGCTATCGCCAGAATCGTGAGTGCTCCCGACATTTTCCATCGGAACATGAGTGTCTCCTTGAACCAGTTGTTGGACTTGCTTCCGCCATTGCTGAACGTCAGGACGGGAGTTGTAGCTGTTGCGATCTTCCGTGCTCCAGGTCTGCTGGAGTTCGGCGAATGACTGGGACGCCCTGGCGGCGTTTTCCCGCACACCTGCCGCATCGCCCGACGCTCGCGCCGCTCGGGCGGCCACCAGCCAGACCCTGGCTTCGGATTCCTTCTGCCCAGTCCGCGAGAACTGCTCCCGCGCCGAGCGGGCGGCTTCGATTGCCCGGGCGGCTTCGCCAGATTCCGCCAGCGCTTCCGCCTCCGCCAGCAAGGCCCTCGGGACGAGCCGCGGCACGGCGGACTTGCGGGCCAGTTCGAGCGCCTTGCCTGCCGAGGCCAGCCCCTCGCGCCGCGCGCCGGAGAGCGTTTCAGCGTCCGCCAGAATGCGTGTTACCTCCGTCAGCCCCTCGATGTCCAGTTTCTCCGGTGCGCGGAGCAGCTTGCTGGCGCTCTCGCGCGCGGCGGCGAGCTTCCCCTCGCTCAGCGCGATTTCGGCCTCCAATCGATCGACCAGCCTGGCCAGCGCCGCGTAGCCGCCCGGCCGCCTCGCCGCGCTCGCCACCTCCGCCAACGCCTCCCGCGCCTCCCCATACCGGCCCAGGTTCGCGAGCACACTCGCGCTGAGTGCCTGGCCGTAAGCCCGTATGAGCTGGTCGCCGTGCGCCTGGCTGATCGAGACGCACTCGCGAGCGTGAGTCAGCGCCTCGGGGAACCGTTCCTGATACTGGAGGACCCTGGCGATTCCCTCCTGCGCCGAGGCCGACTGGTCCCAGTCACCGGCCTTCCCAGCACGTTCGAGCTGCTCGCTGAACACGTGCAGCGCGCCTGCGTAGTCGCCCTGGTCCCGCCGGGCGCGCCCGAGCAGAAGCAGCGCTTGGGACGTCTCCTTTCCATAGCCGCCGCGCTCGAAGAACGGCAGCGCCTGTTCCACGTGGTGAATCCCCTGCTCCAGCTCCATTTTTTGGATCCGCAGGCTGCCGAGCGACAGCAGCGCTTGCGCTTCACTACGCTGCGCCCTGAACCGCCGGGAGTACTCCAGCGATTCCTGAAAATACTTCTCCGCCTGCGCGAAGTCGCCGCGGACGAACCAGGTGTTGCCTAACTCGAGCAGGCCGCGCGAGGCCAGCGCTTCCAGGCCGCTGGTGTGCGCCAGCTCGATGGCTTCGTTCGCGTCTTTTTCCGCCGCCGCCGGGTCGCCCTTCTTTTGAGACAGGTTGCTCAGTTGCAGCAACGCGGTGACTTGCTGGTGCTGGTTGCCGGCCGTGCGCGCCATTTCGAGCGTCTTCTCCAGCAGCGATGTCGCCTCCGCGAGGTCTCCGCGTTTGTTGGCGACCACGCTGCTCTGGAAGAGCACTTCCGCCTGACCCTCGATGTTGCTCAGCGCGCCGTACAGCGACTCCGCCTGCCGGAACGCCGCGGCAGCCTTCGCTTGATCCCGCCGGCGTCCGTAGAGGATCCCCAGCCTCAGGAACGCCGCCGCGTACTGCGGCGAAAGCCGGGTGGCTTCCAGATAGCTCGAGATGGCCTCGCCCGGCTGCTCATTCTTCTCATACGCGCGGCCGAGGTCCAGAAACACTCCCGCCTGCTCTCCCGCTGACGCCTTCCCAAGAACTTCGCGATAGATGCCAGCCGCGCCCGCGTAGTCGAACGTCAGAGTGCGGGAGATGGCCTGTATGGTCAGCTCGTCGGCGCGCGCAAGGCTGGTCCGCTGCCCGGCGGGGGTGAGCGCCTCGAGCATCTCCTGCCGCGCCGCGCCGGAATCGTCCAGTTCGTTCGAGGCCTCGGCGAGCCGGGCGTGGGCCAGCGCAAAGCCTTTGTCGAGGCGGACTGCACGCTCCAGCGCCCGGGTGGCCTTATAGTAGGTGCCGTCGCGAATGGCGTTGGCGCCTTCCTCATACCAGCGCAGCGCCTCCGGGAAGGGTGCGTGCGTTGTGCGCCGCGCCGTGGCCCAGATCGCCGCGCCGATCAGGACGGCGGCGAGCGCGGCCGCGACCCACACTGCGCGGCGCCTCCGGCCTGGCCCGCGGCCTGCTGCCCGCCCGCGCACCGCATCCAGGTCCCGCAGCATCTCGCTGGCCGATGGGTAGCGCCCGGCGGGGTCCTTGGCCAGCGCTTTTCGCGTGATGCGGTCCAGTTCCGGCGAAACCGCGGGATTCACCTTCGAAGGCGGGGAAGGCTCTACTTGCAGGACTTCCGAGAGCACGTCCATCGCCGTCGCGCCCCCGAACGGCTTCCGCCCGGTGAGGCATTCGTAAAGCACCGCGCCCAGCGAGAAGAGATCGCTGCGCTCGTCCCCGCTCTCCCCTCGGGCCTGTTCCGGCGACATGTAATGGGGCGTGCCCGATACCGTGTTTTCGAGCGTTTGTGTCCGAGCCAGCGTGCGTACGCCGGCTCCCATCGCCCGCGCGTCCCGCAGGTCCTTCGCCAGTCCGAAATCCACCACCTTCACCGCGCCGCGGTCGCTGATCCGGATGTTCGCGGGCTTGATATCGCGGTGGATGATGTGCCGGCTGTGAGCTTCCTGAAGCGCCTCGGCCACCCGCGCCGCGATCTCGATCGAGCGTTCCGCCGGAATCGGCCCCGCGCGCAGCAGTTCGTTCAGGCCGCGCCCCTCCACCAGTTCCATCACGACATACGGGCGATCCTCGTGTTCCCCGCAGTCGTAGATGGCGGCGATGGCCGGATGGTTGAGCGAGGAAGCGGCCCTGGCCTCCACCAGCAACCGCTGCCTGTGGGCCGGTGCGGCCGACGGAAACTTGATCGCGACGCGTCTGCCCAGCAGCGTGTCTTCCGCCAGGTACACCACCCCCATCCCGCCCTCCCCGAGCTTGTCGACAATCCGGTAGTGGGAGAAGGATAGCCCCAGCGCAGTTTCCATGGTTTCCCAGGCTTGAAGCAATTGTACAACGTTCTGCTTCAGCGTGTTCGGGTGCCGAGCACCGCATCCGAATATCCGAAGGCCGGGCTTGCGGGGGCGTCTTGCCCGGATGGAAGTGCGGGTTGCATCCCCGCTTGGCTCAGGAACTCCTTGGCCACCTCGGCGACGCCGCGGTGCTTGCCGTCGACTTCGGAGTTCAGCCTTCGGACGGCCTCGCTGGAGAACTTGCCCATGAGCTGCTCGAGCGCCTGCCGCAGTCCCGGGTTCTGCTGAGGCGCTGCCGGCCACCATGCTGACCTGTTTCTTCTGCAAGGCGCGATACGGCTCGCCTGCCAGCATTATCTTCGGGGCGCCGTTGACCGGCAGGCTGTAGGTCTTCATCAGCCTCGCGTAGCCGTCGGTGCGGTCCAGGAACTCCTCAGCCCCCCACGGACCATCCCAGCTTGTATTGCGCGGTGTCGCTCAGCGTCTTGAGCTTGCTGGCGCGCGCATCCCCGCCCCGCATGACCATCGCAAACTCGTTGGAAAAGCCCAGCGGCGCCATCCACTCGAGGTACAGCCCCGCGCAGTCGCGCTTCAGCCTCTCCTCTGCCACAACCGGGTCGAAGGAGACGGGCAGTTTCAGAATCACCGTCAGCGCCGCGCCGGCGCACTCGGGGTAGACGTCGATCTGCCCGGCAATGAGCGAGTCGTGCAGCAGTAAGGTCCCGCCCATTCTCAACCGTCGCTGCACCGCGGTTTGCAGTTTCTTCTCGATGTGCTGGGCCACGATCCCGTGTGAGAAGGGCGGGCTAGAGGTCGGCAGGGTACGTCACCCGCGCGGCTTCCACCCGGGCAAACCGCGTGAGTGCGTGAGGCTGGCTCGGTCCCGGGCCGGTGATGTGCTTGGTCCCAACCCCGCGGGCCGCCAGCGCATCGGAGATCAGGGAGCGGTGACACCGCCACGGCACCGCCTCAGCGCACATAATGGCTGTTGGCTCCCGTCCGGCCAGTGCGATCAATCTCTCCAGGCCCGCCTCAAACTCCTCCGTCTGCATGTAGTCGGCGAAGCCTCGGAAGGAGGCGTTGCGCCAACCGGTGTTCGTCGAGTCTTCCCGCGCACGGCGCAGCCCGCCGAGTTCCGGCATGTGGGAGTAGACGATGCCGGCCGTGCGCAACAAGCCGGGAAGCGACTCGCGGTTGAACTGCGGGTTGTGGCGCGATCGTGGGGTGGTCCGCACATCGACGAGGTGGCGGATGCCGTGCGCCCTCAGCAGTTCGAGAAAACTCCCGATGCTGCGCGTCGAGTGGCCGATCGTGTACACGGTCGTCCCCCGCGGCGATCCATCCGCTTCGGGCCTCCCCATCGATTCTGAGGTTAGCGCCGCGCGAAGATGCGATTCAAATGCGACTCCGGGCGTTGCTACCATACCCCTATGGCGTGGCTCAAGGCGCAGGACGAAAAATCCACCAAGTGGGTGAAGGAGCAGATCGACATCCTGAACCAGAAGGGCTGGTACCACAGCATCCAGCTTCCCGGCGGACAGGTGATCGAGGGCGTCCAGAGCATCGACCATCTCAAAGCCCGCATCGGCCGCTTCCCCATCCCCGAAGACCTCAGCGGCAAGCGCGTGCTCGACATCGGCGCCTGGGACGGATGGTTCAGCTTCGAGATGGAGCGGCGCGGCGCCGAGGTAGTGGCCGTGGACTGCGTGGACATGGAGAAGTTCCGCATCGCCCACCAACTGCTCGGCTCGAAGGTCGATTACCGCGTGCTGGACGTCGACGAGCTCTCGCCCGCCACTTGTGGCCGCTTCGATATCGTGCTGTTCCTGGGTGTTCTCTACCACCTGCGGCATCCGCTGCTGTCGCTCGAGAGGATCTGCCAGTTGACGCGCGATATGGCGGCGGTGGAATCCTTCGTGATCGATGATGGGCTTCAGCCCGGCCCGCCGCTGATGGAGTTCTACGAGACCGACGAGCTGGGCGGGCAGACCGACAACTGGTACGGCCCGACGACGTCTTGCCTGCTGGCGCTGTGCCGTTCCGCCGGCTTCGTGCGCGTCGAGTTGGGCGAGGTGGTGAAGCAGCGCGCGCACGTCACCTGCTATCGCCGCTGGGAGCCGCCTCCGCTCGATCCCACTTACGCCCCGCCGGTTCTCAAAGCCGCCGCCAACAACCGCGACTGGAGCAACCGCTTCCCCAAGAACAAGGACCTCTACGTCTGCTGCTTCTTCACCTCCCAGGAGCGGGACCTGACGACCGGGTACTTGCGCATCGAACTGGACGGCTATGGCGTACCCGCGCTGACCGCAGCCACGCAAGGCGGCGACGGCTGGCAGGCGAACTTCTGGCTCCCCTCCGGCCTCGACCCCGGCCCCCACGAAGTCCGCCTACGCACCGTCAACAGCCTCTACAGCAATGCCCTCACCATCGAAGTGCTCCCCGCCGCCAACAGCCCGATTCCGTTCTGAACTGTGGTAGCGGCTGGTGCTGCCGAAGAGGATCGATAACTGGTCGCTGACGAGTTTGCAGCAGCGGCTCGTGAAGGCGGGAGGCCGTTTGGTCAAACACGCCCGCTACTGCTGGCTGATGCGGGCGGAGAGTCATCTCACGCGCCGTTTGTTTGGAAGCATGGTGCGGCGGATCGAAGCTCTGCCGCTGCCAGCGGGGTAGAACCTGGCTGCTGGCAGGCGAACATCTGGCAAAGAAAAGGAGATGGGGACGGAGAGGTGTCCGAGAAATATCGCCGAAACGGGGCAGTTCCTGGTTCGCGCTATCCGGAAGAACCACGGCATGGTGCGTCATCGCGAACCGCATCTTCGGCAACGACTTCACAAAACAGGTCAAGGACATGGGCATCCGGGAAGTGCTCGCAGCACCTCGGTCGCCCTGGCGACGGGCCCACATCGAGCGGGTCATCGGCTCGATCCGGCGCGAGTGTCTGGATCACGTGATCATCGTCAACGAAGCCGCGCTTCGCCGAATCCACCGGATTCCCGGCTCCCCACGGCCCGTCCTCAGTCGCTGCTTGCCTCAGAGAGGGTTTCCGATAAACGCAGCAGAAACACGTGCAACGGACGCCGCCGGCGCCCCGGCCAGGCTGGCGAGGATGGCGCCGCGCGACCGCGTGACAACGAGCCGAACCGCCCGCCCCTCAGCCACTTGCCACCGTCGTGATCCCACTAGCGTAATGTCGCCTTGCTCGGGTCCAGCCGCGCCAGCACCTGATCGGAGGCAGTTCCTGCCGTCGGATCCGGAGGGTGTCTGAGCTGGTCCCCCCACGCCATCCCCTCGAAAAGCCGCGCCAGTGGGCCCGCCTCGGCCCGCCGCCCGAGGCGCGCAAGATACTCGGCCCTCGCGATCGAGAGTTCGCCCGCGCTCAGATCGTCCGGATGCTCAAACTTCTCTCGCCCGCGACTGCCGTCCCGGATTCGCCGCAGGACATGAAATCGGCATCCGGAGCTCGTCACTTCGAGCATGAAGATGTCCCCGGCGGCGTCGAAGCTCAAACCGGCTGGTGGAAAATAGCTCCGCACCGGCAGGCCATCCATCAGTTCACCGGAAGGAGGCTTCTCGAGCGTCATTGCCGGGATAGTGATCCGGTCCTGTAGTGTTAGTTCGCGTTTGGACTCCACCAAGAGCAGAACGTCGAACAACTCGACCCGCTCGTGGAGCGCCTCCGGTAGCGCTGCGGCGCCGCCGGCGGCAAGCACGGCGCCGTCCGGCCCAGCGGCCAGAAACCAGTATGGCTCGGGCCTTTTCGGGACGGCGAGTTGTCCGAGCAGCTCTCCATTCTCGCCATAAAGCTTCGGAGCGGAACCGCTCGTGAGAAAGGAACCGCCCGGCAGCATCACACCGCCGGCCGGGATGGTGGCCCGGTGCTCTCCCTTCGAACTGAAAAGCTGGCTGCTGACGGCCGCGGACACCCAGATCGCTCCAGCCGGCGTCACGGCCACATGCTCCGGTACATCGCGGACGCCAAAAGCAAACGACAGCGGGATGAATGCTTTCGGATTTCCGCTGAGGCCGCACAGAACCACACCGAAACCCGCGCCCTGCTGTCCCCGCTCTCGCCCGCCCACCAGGAGCGCCACGTGGTCCCCGGCCTGCGCCATCCCGAGGGACCAGACCGTACCGCCGCGGGCGGCTGCCGGAACTGCTTTCTCGAACTCGACGCGCGACGTGGTCCGGTTCCCCAGATCCACGACGAAAATACTTCCGTCGACGCCGTTGCGAACCCAAAAACTTCCCGCGGCAACGTTCAACAGTTCCGAGTAGCCCGCGTCGGTCGGGCCGCCCATGTCCGAACGACGGTGGGGGATCTCGCCGGGGCCCTGTCCCCATGGTACGATGCCGGCCACCTGCCGGAGAGCGAAGATCAGGATTTCCGGGGCCTTTTCGTTGTTGCCCTGCTGAGGTTGCGCCGCTTCTGTCATACTCATCCCTCGCTTCGATTGCGCCGTCTTGCCGGCGTCCACGCTCTTGTCTGCGGCGGATCGCCCGCAGGCTGCCAGCAGGCTAAGGGTGATCGCTACGGCGAAGCCGGGCGTGCGCTTTCGGCCGCGGCGAGCGAAGCTTAGTCCCACAAGTAGATCCTTCCAAATTGCACTCCCGCACCATTGCCGTTCCACGCGGTCCATGCCGTTCCCCACTGCGCCAGCGGTGAATACACCACGCGGCGGACACACTCGGTCTGTGGCCAGATGGCCTGAACCGCCGTGGCCACTTGCGTTTCCCCGTTTGCCTGGAAGATCTGGATGTCGGCTGCCGCAGCCGGCTGGCCGGTCAAGAGGCTGCGATCGGCTGTCTCCAGCATCACGATGTGATGACCCGGGACGTTGATCAAGTCGCCGCGGAACGAAATTTCCCTCCGCCACGTGGGTGCCCCCATCAGCCGGTAGTGGCTCGGCCACGAGGAGGTAGTCAACCTGCCCTGGGCCAGACCGTTGGCGTGGGTGATCTGCGGAAGCCGCGGACAGATCGGCTGGTTCGCCAGATCGAGGCAGTGCGCCGGACGAAAGGCCGCCTCCATGGCGACCCGGTGGCAGAAGCCCGAGCAGTCAATCCCGGTGTACTGACGCTTCACCCGGTCGATGTAAGGGTGGTGCAGCACCCAATGCGGGTTCTTGACGGAGCCCGCATTGCTAATGTCGCCATCCGTGTTCAGGTGCGCGTAGGTGCTGTAGTCGTTGGCCGGGATGTCGACCTGGTCGCCCGCACCATGGAGCCCGATCCGGCAATTGTCGTTGTTCAGGTATTGATACCAGGATTGTGCCTGGTTCGGCGGCGTGGCAAAATTGGCCGCCAGGTCCGCCTGAAAATCTTCAAGTTTCCGGGCGCCCCCGAACCAGTACGACTCGCCCTGGGTCACTGCGGCCGGCCAATTGGGCGTACCGCCGTTGTCATTCGGATGCCGGTACCAGTTGGTGTTCAGGTTGCGGTACTCGTCGGCTCGCAACCGCATGGTTTCCAGGAACTCCCAGACGACCGCGGTGTAGATGTCCAGAAGGCCGTCGGCCGCCATCACATTGCTGCCGGCGCCGCGTGTCCATGTTGCCGGGCCGACGAGCAAGTGGGCGTCGATGACGTCGCCTTCCGTGTAGCTGCCGTATTCGGCGCGCACGTACCTCTTCACGCCGCGATTCGTGGTGTCGTCGTCCTCCACCGTGACGGCGAAGCGTTGCCGCCGGTAAGAGACCGTGGGGGCGTCGCCCGCGGCCGGCTTTCCCGAGAAGTCCTGGATGAACCGGCCCGCCTCCTCCGCGCCGCCCGGACCGAACTGGCCGTCCGGCTTGCAGAACTTGTGCCCGCCGCTAAGCTTGCGGCACGCGACCTGATTCAGGAGCTGTTGCACCGCCTTCGCCCCGTTGCTCGTTACTAACTTGGTTTTTTGCCGCACGATCCACGTGCTCAGGTTTAGCACCGGCGCCAGCGTTGCGGCGAAATCCCCCGGCGCTTCGGCCGGCGCAAGGGCGGCATCGACGTCCTCGTTCCGGTGAATCGTCAGCTTCACACTGGGACTACCGGCCTGACAGGACGTCGTGAGCGACGCAAACACCTCGACTGTGGAAGCGGCTTTGAGGGCGTCCTTGTCGTTGAGCAACGTCGGTATGGTCACGTCCACGGACGCGCAGCCTTCGGCGTCGGTGGTCGCTTGATTAGCCGAAAGCGTTGCCTTGGCGGTGCCGCCCAGCGAGAAATATACGGGAATGCTTGCGCGCGGAGCAGGCCTCCGCTCGATTTCCGGCGACCAGCACACCTCGGTGACCACAGCCGTGATCGTGCGCTTTACGTTCAGGTCGGGGTAGAAGTTGTATTCGATGTCCTTAATGAAGTTACCCCTCGCAGGGTAGCGATCCGGCAAAAGCATCCTGACGCTTTTGTCGTCCGCGAAGATGTTCTTCGCCTTCCTGGGAATCAGCACGATGTTCTCTGACGGACACTGAAGCGTGTTGATGGCGACGTTGCCGTCGCCCTGCAACGTGGCGTGGCCGGTTTGCGAGGACCCCGTCGTGCCGTTGCTCATCGATCAACTCCCGTGCCGGCGGACGAGTTCGTCGCGGGTCGCATCGTCCAGTTCGCGTGTGACCGGCAGGCCGGCATCTTGCTGGAACTTGCCCAGCGCCTTGCGCGTTCCCTCATCCATCTGACCGCTGATCTCGCCCGAGTGATAGCCGAGGTTCTTGAGCCGGGCCTGCGCTCCGCTCGCATGGTCGGCGGGATTCAGATAGGCCAGATCGAGGCTGTACTTCTCTTCCCTGCCGTCGCCCAGGTGGAGCGTGAGGACGGCCTGGTTGGCATTGGGCGAAACAATTTCGGAGAGCAGTCCGTCGCCGCCGGTTGAGCCCGTGGTCTTCTTGCCGTCGACGACCAGCGTGTAGCGGATGCCCGCGCGCGGTTTGCCGATGGCGTCTTGCAAGCGCAGGTTGAAGCGGCAGGGAATGCCCTTCAGGCGGAACGTGTGGGTCTGGGCCGTGGAACCCTGCTCTTCCTTGACTCGCTTGTCGGGGATGAACACCTGGTCGCCCCGCATGAGCACGTTGGGGTTTCGTCGCTTCTCTTTGAGCTGGGCATTGTTGGGGTGGTCCCACAGCGCTTGCCAGAAGAAACCGTACGTGTCGGCGATGCCGCTCATGCACTCGCCTTGCTTTACGACGTGGTAAGCCATGCGTTACCTGCCGGGCTCGTTAAGCACGAGCGCCCCAGATATGAGTATAATCCAGCATTTCCGTTTTGCCATCCTGGCCAGGATGGCAAAACGGAAATGCTCGATGACAGACTGTTGCACGGCGCGTACACGGACTCGAATCGAGATTCGCTGAGTTCTGTGGGGTGTCGCCGGGAGGGAGACGAGGCGAAACTTCTAGCTTCTAGCCTCTTTTGTTCGCCTTCTCCTTACCACCCTTTCCCCAACGCCCCAGCGGATCCGGCGGCCTTCACCCAAGTCCCTTCGACAGGAGCTCCAGCTTCGGCCATCCTCCTTCGGGTCGCGGCGCTCAACTTTCGGCGTCTCCTGGGCGCCAGCGTTTGTGCCTACGCGGATTGCACCGCATTCTTCGGCGAGCGTCCGCGCCGCCTCGGAGCCGTCCCAAGCAGCATTTGCACCAGGAGGATCTGCTCGTCCACAAGCTTCTTCTGCGCCTCCAAACCTGCCAGGGCTGCGGTGCGCCCTGACGGCTCAGGTCATCCGTGGGGGAGCTCCCACCCATGTCGACGGCGTACATGACGGCTAACGACAAGACCATCTCGATGAGGCCGACGTAATGGTCGCGGTTGGCGTAGGCGCCCACCTCAATTTGTGGTTGTATTGGGCAGGGAACTGGTGTATAAATGATGCACCTGGAGACCCCGGCTTTGAGGAGCGATCATGAAGCGATTGTTTTGCGCCCTTTTCCTCCTGTTGACATCCGCGACGGCGCAGGTGGAATCGCGCTTTCACGACACGGTGTTTCGCATTCCCAACGGATGGCGATCCGGCGATCAGAAAGGCGTGCTGATGCTCGCGCCCACGGACCTTCAGCGAAGCCCGGAGAT
>JBEKMO010000058.1:0-34218 GCA_050008465.1 Bryobacteraceae bacterium | reverse complement strand
GACGCCGTCGTCAATCAGGTGTGCGTGGGCCTGCGATATCTCCACCATCAGCCGGACCTGGTCCGGTCGATGACCTGCTTCGATTGGCTCAAAACACTATCTTTGACGTTGAACTAGTATGACGGGGACAGGGCTGGAGCCCTATCCTACAGGCTGGCCTTGCCTTCCAGGCTGCGCCAGAGGTACCAGGAGGCCACGGTCGAGTAGGGACGCCAGTGGCGCGCCAGTTCCTCGATTTGCGCGGGTTTGGGCAGCTCGGGGAGCCCGTACAGCTTGCGGACCGCGGCGCGAATCCCCAGGTCGGCCGAAGGCAGGACGTCCGCGCGGCGGAGGGCGAAGATCAGGAACATCTGGGCGGTCCAGACGCCGATCCCTTTCACGCCGGTAAGCACGCGACAGACCTCGTCGTCCGGCAATGCCTGGATGGCGCTGAAATCGACCTCGCCGGAACGCGTGCGGCGCGCCAGATCCCGAATATAGGCAACTTTCCGCTGGGATAAGCCCACGGCGCGCATCTTGCGGGGCCTGAGTTTCAGCACGCTTTCCGGGGTCAGCCGCCCGACGCCCGCGGCCGCGGCCAGGCGGTTGAAGATCAGCACAGCCACTTTCCCGCTTAGTTGCTGGTAAACAATCGACTTAACCAGCGTCTCGAAACCCGGTTCGAGGTACTCGACGGCGTAAGGACCGACCTCATCGATCAGCCGCCGAAGAACCGGATCGCAGGCTTTCAGGTGGAGCAAAGCTTCTTGCATGGGAGAAACATAACGCGCGCCGCGCGCATCTAGTAGTATGACATCTGAGCCTATGGTCACTTTGCGCCTGCTGATGCTGTCCGCCGTGACGCTGGCTCCCCTGCTGGCCCAGGAGCCCGACACTCAACCCACCATCAAGGTGGAGGTCGATGTGGTCAGTGTCCTGGCCTCGGTCCGTAATAAACAGGGGGGCCTGGTTGGGAACCTCGACAAAGACGCCTTCGTCCTCAGCGAGGACGCCAAGCCGCAAACCATCAAGTACTTCACGCGGGAGACGGACTTGCCGCTGACCATCGGGCTGCTGGTGGACGTCAGCCGCAGCCAGGAGCGGCTGATCGATATCGAAAAGGACGCCGCCTCGCAGTTCTTCTCCCAAGTGCTGCGCGCGAAGGACATGGCCTTCCTGATCAGCTTCGGCGAGGAATGCGAGCTGCTCCAGGACTACACCGGCTCGGCGCGGCTGCTGCGGGCGGGGCTTTCCGGGTTGAAGGTGAACGCGCCCGTCGGCACCCTGAGCCGCATGCCGGGCCCGGTGCCCACCGTTTACCAACCGCGCGGCACGGTGCTCTACGACGCGGTCTTCCTGGCAGCCGACGAGAAGCTCAAGGGGCAGGTGGGCCGCAAGGTGCTGGTGCTGATTACCGACGGCGTCGATATGGGGAGCCGCCTCAAGATCTCGGATGCCCTGCGCGCCGCGCAGAAGAGCGACGCCATCATCTACAGCATCGATTACGAGGATCCCAGCGCTTACGGCGGCCGGTTCGGGTTCGGGATCGGCGGCGGGATGGGCGAGTCGGAGCTCAGAAAGATGTCGGAGCAGACCGGCGGCCGCGTGTTCAAGGTCAGCCGCAAGCACACACTCAGCGAGGCATTCGCGGAAATCCAGG
The DNA here is from genome assembly GCA_050008465.1 of Bryobacteraceae bacterium. Taxonomy (GTDB): domain Bacteria; phylum Acidobacteriota; class Terriglobia; order Bryobacterales; family Bryobacteraceae; genus Fen-330. Next base: position 32,579 of record JBEKMO010000058.1, on the reverse strand, counting down.
CGGAGATGCGCAGCCAATACGCGATCGGCTACACCCCGACGAATGCCGTCAGAGACGGCGGTTTCCGCCACATCGACCTCAAAACCACAGACAAAGACCTCAGGGTCCAGGCTCGCAAGGGCTATTTCGCCTCGAAGCCGGAGGAGTAGAAGGCACCGCCGAGCGCCTTAGCCGCTTGGCGGGACTGAAGTCCCGCGCGGACTGAAGTCCGCCCCACTCAGGTCCTTGCGGTGCACGAAATAGTCGCGCACGGCGGCCTCCAGGGGGGGCATCTTGGGGAGGCCCAGGCGCTCGATTCTGGCGTTCGACAGCGCGGAGTACTTCGGCCGGTGGGCGGCCGTGCGGTACTCGCGTTCGCTGGTGGGCCGCAACTCGGGATTCAGGCCGGCCACCTCGAAGATCAGCCGGGCGAAGTTGAACCAGGAAATCGGTTCGCCGCCACCGACGTGAAACACGCCGTGCTGGTCGCGCTCGAGCAGATCCACGGAGCGCGCCGCCAGCAGCGGCGCGTAGGTGGGCGAGGCAACGTGGTCCTCGACCACCCGGATCGGCTTGCCCGATTCCGCCAGCCGCAACATCAGCTCGATGAAGTTCCCCCGCGCGGTTTGGAGCCCGGCCAGACCGAACAGTCCGGAGGTGCGGACGATCAGCGCGCCGTCGAGGTAGGCCTGGGCGTAAAGTTCCCCGGCCAATTTCGAGACCGCGTAGGCGCCCAGCGGATGCGTGGGGTCCTCCTCGGTGTAAGGGCGGCTGGCCGTTCCGTCGAAAACATAGTCGGTGGAGTAGTGGACCAGCCGGGCGTTCACCTGCCGGCAGGCGAGGGCCACGTTGCGCACGGCCAGCGCGTTCACCAGGAAGGCGAGCTGGGGCTCCTGCTCGGCGACCTCCACCTGGTTGTAGGCGACGGCGTTGAAGACCACCTGGGGATCGGCCTGCGCCAGATGCTGCTCTACCCGCTCGCGGTCGGTGATGTCCAACTGGGCGCGGTCGGAGCCGATGACTTCATAGCCTCGCTCGCCCAGCTCCCGCATCAGCTCCACGCCGAGCTGACCCAGATTCCCGAATACGACCGCCCGTTTTGACATAAGAGCACTACGATACAAGACCGGGGGGGCGAAAGGCAAAGCGGCGCGGATCAGGCCGGCTGAAACTTCCAGCCGCAGCGCGGCATCCAAAAAGATGAGCGGGAGGGAAAACGAGATGCGCAATGCCAGAAACAGCTCGCCGACCGGCCGCATCAGGACCCTGCTCTACCTGATTCTGCTGTCCGTCCTGATTCTCTCGGTCTGCCACGGAATCAGCGGTCTGGCCGCTTTTTGACGGGCGCGGCCTGGGGATGGCCGTTCCAGGAGGGGTCGACATCTCCCAGCAACTCGCGGGCGAGGCGATGCAGGTCGCGGGTGTGCAGCAGGGCGTGCTCGAGCTCCACGCCGATGGCGTAGCCCCCATCCGCCGATTGGCAGTAGCACACCTCGCCAAGCAGCAGAATCTGGTCCCATTCGATCCGGAGTGTCACACCTGCCGGGATAGGCCGGTCGACCAGCAGCCGCATTGCCGTCCCGGAGAGGTTGGCGATTTGCGCCGAAAGCGCCTCGGACTGCTCGCCCAGCGTGGTTAGGCGGACGGTCTGCTGAGAATCGATGCGCGGTTCCCCTCGCTGTTCCATGCTTTACTTATCGGCGGGGCCGCGGGGATTCTTAGAGAGCCTCGCAAAATGGGGTGACAGACGGCGCCATGGGCAACTTATCGGCGGGGCCGCGGGGATTCTTAACGGGCCTCTTGGGGCCCCGGGCGGCTCTGGGTGCCGGCGTGGGCCAGGACCACCTGGATGAAGCCCAGCGCGGCCTTGGACAAGGCTTTGTCCTTGCGGTAGACTAGGGCGATCCGCCGCAGCATCGGCTCCGGCTCAAGGGAGAGGGCGCACAGGCGGCCGGCGGCAAGGTCGTCCAGGCAATGCGAGACCGCCAGGAAGGAGATGCCCAGCCCCGCCATCACGAATCGCTTCACCATCTCGGTGGAGTCCAATTCCATGGATACGTTGACGGAGTCCTCGACCAGCTCGAGCCATTCGTTCAGGCGCGCCCGGGTAGTCCCATACTTGGGCAGCAGCAAGGGATAATCCACCAGTTCAGCGGCAGCGACGGAGCGTTTGCCGGCCAGCGGGTGGCCCGCCGCGACGATCACTTTGATCTCGTCGGAATGGATCTTGACCACCTGGATCCTGCGCTCCTGGATGGGGATCTGGGTGATGCCGAAATCGGCCACGTTCTCGAGCAGCGCCTCGACGATGCGCGATCCGTAGGACCGCTCCACAAGCAACTGTACATTGGGGAACAGGCGCTTGTACTCGGAGAAGACCTTGGGCAGGACGTAGATGCAGGTGGCCTCGTTGGCGGCAATCACCAGCTCGCCGCGGGGCGTGCGCTCCAGCTCGCCGATGGCGTCCTGCGCCTGGCGCCGCAAGCCCAGGATCTGCTCGGCGAACTGGCAGAAGATCCGGCCCGCGGTGGTCAGCGAGATGCGGCTGCCAAAGCGCTCGAAGAGCTGGGTGTTGAGCTCCTGCTCCAATTGCCGGACCTGGGCGCTGATGGCGGGCTGGGTGCGGTAGCAGGTTTGCGCCGCCTTGGAGAAGCTCTTCAATCGAACGATCTCAAGAAACGTGTGGAGCTGGTCGAGATCCATAGGCGCCGGCCGGACCGTCTCAAAACAAAACTTGAATGAGCGGCATAGAAATAATGAATTTCCCGTCGCCGCTGCAACTTGCTACTAATTGTAACAAGCGATCCCGGGTGGTGCGGTTGGATGTTGGGGTGCCGCAGCCACAAGGTCCTCTCCCTTCGGGGGGAGTAAACGACCGCACCGCCAACCCGGGTTGCTCCCGCCGTCCTTGAACCAGTTCGGAAGCCGTGCGCAGAATAGGGTTGAGGTGATTTCCACAGTCCCTTTCGGGATTCCCGAGCCCAGGCGGCTGTTGCTGGTATCCCCGCATCCGGACGACGTTGGGATTTCCGCGGGGGCGCTAGCCATCACCGCAGCCCGGGCGCCGATCCCGACCACCATCGTTCTGGCAACGGACGGATCGGAGGCCAGCATGCCCTGGACGGTCCTGGCCCGGCACGGTGGCCATGAATCGATGAGCGGAGAGGCGCAGCGGGCGCTGCGGGGTTCGATTCGCGTCCGGGAGAGCAGGGCCGAAGCGGTCCGGCTGGGGCTCGGGGAATCGTCCGTCCGGCTGCTCGCCAGCCAGCGCTGGTTCACCGCCCATCGAACCCCGAACGAATTCCTGTACCCGGATCTGAGCCTGCGCTCGGTGGGGGGCTTTCAGCCGGGACCGGTGGAGGAAGACGCCCTTGCGGAGTTTCGCAGTTTGATCGAGGACGGCCCGGTCCTCTGCGCGGTCCCGGAGCCGCGGGACAAGCTGCTGATGCACCGGATCGTCACCGCGCTAGTCAGGGAGGCGCTGAAGCCCTTCGACGGTTGCCGGCTGATCACCTACGAGTGCCTGTCCACGGAGGAGTGGAGCGCGCCGGTCACCACCTATCTTGGATTCGGAGAAGAGGTCATGCGAATCAAGCGCGAGGCCATCCGGGCGCATCAGTCGATGTACGAACGGCGCCGGGAATTCGGCGGATACGCCAACGCCGGCGGCGAAGCATACGACTCGATAGCGGCGCGCGGTAACGCCGAACTGGCGGCGCAGGCGGGGCTTTCCTTTCCTTACGCCGAGCGGTACGGCCTGCACTTCGATCCATGAGCAACCCCACCGCGATCCTGCTTGCCGGCGGCGCAAGCCGGCGCATGGGCCGGGAGAAACCGCTGCTGGAAGTGGGCGGCGAGACGCTGATCTCGCGCCATCTGCGCCAATTGCGCCAGATCGGAGTGGCGAATGCCATCGCCGTGTGCAATGAAAGCAACTTACCGGCCTTGCGAGGACTGGCGCATTGCGTACTCCAACGGGCGCCCGAGATGTCCGGCGCGGCGCTCACCGGCTTGCAGGCGGCCGGGCCGGCTGAGGCGGTCTACCTGGTCTCGGTCAACGACCTGGTTCACGACGACGACTACCGCAGGATCGAGGAGGCCGGGCGAGCCGGGGCCAGCATGGTGATACCCAGCCGGCTGCTCGACCGCACCTTTGCCGGCGGGCGGCTGCATTTGTTCCCCGGGACGGACCGGGTGCGGGCCATCGAGGAAAAGCCGGCCGGCGGCTGCCCGCCCGGGAGCGCGGCCAACATCATGATTCATCGCCTGGCGGGAACGCTCTTGATTGGCGCGCTCACGGAACGGCTGGCCGCCGGCTGCGAGTACGAGGCCGCGCTCACGAGCCTGATCGCCGAGGGGGTGGAGGCAATCGCGGTTTGGGTGGAGTGTTGGACGGCGATCAAGACGGCGGAGGACTACGAGAGGCTCTCGGCGGGACTGAAGTCCCGCGCGGACTGAAGTCCGCCCCACCGACTAGTAGAAACCTGGGTGGGGGGCGCGGAAGTGCGCCAGGAACTCCAAGATGGTGTTCTGCCGGTCGTGGACGCAGTAGGGGCAGTTGACGAGCTGAAGGCTGTCCACCACCCGCTGGCGCGTCTGGCCGCGCCAGATCTCGGCCAGCGAGCTGTCGTGGACGCTCCCGATCGCGGCGTCGGGGCTGGTGCGCTTCTGGGCACAGAGGTAGACCAAGCCGTCGGCGTTGATCACGGTCTTCATGGCCTGGAAGTGGCAACGCGAGTAGCCACGCACCTGGAAGGTAGGGTTCTCGAAGATCCGCTCCATGACATGGATATCGAAATGAGCATCGGCGAGCGCGAGCGCCTTTTCGATTTCGAGCAAGACCCGCTCGTGCAGGCTGGGGGGGAAGGCGATGCCGGAGGAGGTCTTGAACTGGATGTAGTCGCCGCCGGCGTCCTTGACGAGGCGCGCGGCGGAGACGATCTCCTGGACATTGTCCTGGTGGATGAAATAGCCGGTCCCGACGGTCGCCTGGCCCGCGGCGTGCGCGAGGTGCGTGAAGTTGCGGACGATGGCCGGGAAGTCGCCGCGCCGGTGCAGCTTGAGGTGGGTATGCGGGCTGGCGGCGTCGAGACTGAAGCGGACGTAGGTGGCGGCCTTTCTCAAGCGGCCGGCTTGCCCGGCATCGACCAGCGAGCCATTGGTGACCAGCCCGCAGGACAAACCGGCGGCGGAGGCGCGCTCGAGCGCCTCGACCGTGTTCGGGTTGGTCATCGGCTCGCCGCCGCCGACGAACAGGACGGAGGTCGAGCCCAGCTCGCGCACCTGGTCCACGAGGCTGAACAGGAGATCGCGCGGCAGGCGCTCGCTGCGGCCCGGCTGGTGCAGCGCGTGGTAGATGCAGAAGCCGCAGTCGTGATTGCAGGCGTTGGAGGGATCGATCTCGACGCTGAGCGGGAAGGGGTTTTCGCCGGCCAGGTAGCGCCGCACGAATTCGGTCTGCGTCAGCAGCCGGAGCGGGTCGAACAGGAAGCGGAAGCGGTGCTTTCTCTCGATTTCCGCATACCGATAGGCCACGCGTTCGGCGATCACGATCCCACCCTGGCCTGGACCTCCGGACGGAATCTGGGCGGGACCCAGGGCCCCCACTTGGATTCGAAGTAGCGCCGGTTTCGCGCGAACAACTCGTCGTAGACGCGTTGGGGAAGCGCGCCGAAGGAGGCGGAATGACGATGATGGACGAAAACGTCGTCCGCGCACGCCACCGCGTAACCCGCGGCGAGGACGCGCATAGTGTAGTCGTCGTCCTCGAACAGACCGAGTCCGAAGGCTTCATCCAGTTCGCCCACCTGCTCCCACACCCGGCGCGGCACCATGGTGCAGAAGAAATGCATCACGCGGAGCGAGGTCAGCCGGCCGCGGTTCGCGCGCGTATACCGGCGCGCCAGCGCGGCCATCTCCTGCATGTTGGAGTAGTTTCCAATGTCGACCACGCTCTCGTTTCCAGAAGAGTTCGTGACCGGTCCGAGCAGGCCGAGCCCGGGATTCGCGCGGAAGTGGGCAAGCAGGCCGCCGACCCAGTCCTCGGTGACGTAGACGTCGTTGTTCAGGAAGACGAGATAGTCGCCGGTGGCGGCGCGCGCGCCGACGTTATTCCCGGCGGAGAATCCCAGGTTGGCGCCGTTCAAGACGACCTTAACGCCCGGCCGGTTCTCGGCCCACTCGCGCAAGAACCGCGGCGTGCCGTCGGTGGAGCCATTATCGACCAGGAGGATCTCGAGATTGGCGTAGTGGCTGAAGCGCTCGAGGCTGAGGAGCGTCGCCCGGGTGAACCTCCACTGGTTGTGGCACAGCACAATCGCGCTGACGCGGGGGAAGAAGGGGGCGACCGCCACAGCCATCTCGTCGCAGCGATGGGACCAGGTGTTGGCGCGCGCGAACTCCCGGCGCGCGGCGGCCTTTTGGGGGCTGTCGCCGGTCAGGGCGGCGCGGATGCCGTCGACGAACTCCCGCGGAGTGCGGGTGAGCGCGATCAGGCCGGCCAGACGCTCGATCTCGGGGAAACGCACGGCCACCACGGGCTTGCCCACACTCAGGTATTCCCAGACTTTCAGCGGATCGGAGGCCAGGGCGTAATCGCAGATGCGGTAGGGGAGAAGGCCAACGTCGAACGCATGCAGGTATTCGGGCAGGCGCCCGTAGGGGACCTCGCCGGTGAGGGTGACGTTGGGCAGGGCGGCCAGCGAATCCAGCGCGACGCCCTCCGTGCCGCCTACCAGCACGAAACGCATCTCGGGGAGGGAGCGCGCCGCGAACGCGAGCAGCTCGAGGTCGGTCCAACTGCCGAATGCGCCGTGGCACCCCACAACGGGCCGGCCGGGCGAAATCGCGAGCGCCGCCGGCGGATTCGCGAAGTGGCCCGGATCGGCCGCGTTTCGTACCAGCGCACTTTCCCGCCCCAGAGCGCGCACGCGCCCCTGCAAGTGCGTGGAGGAGCAGACGACCAGATCGGCTTCCCGAACCAGTTGCGGCTCGAGCTCGCGGACCGGGCGGCCGGCGTTCCTGAAGGTGGAGTAGTCGTCCATGCAATCGTAAAGCACCACGTTATTACGGAGCCGCCGCACGAGCGGCGCCCAGAACGGATAGTCGACGATCGAAAGGGTCGCCCCGATCGCGAACTTCTCCCTCAGGCGGCCGATTGCGGACTCCATCACGGCAAGCTGGATCTCGGTGGGGAGGTCGCGGTAGATGTCCGGAGGATCCTCGCCGGCGGGGAGGTCGAGCCGGTAGATGTTCGGTTCGATAAGGCGCGGCTCAGCCTGGGACAGGGACATTGCCGGAGCCGGCGTGGTCGAGAAGTAGAAGACGCGGTGGCCGCGGCGCGCGAACTCCCGGCTTAAGTGCTGCGGGCGCTGGAAACGGTAGTCCCAATCCACGACGGGGAAGACGAACACGTCGAAGGCCGGTGGGGCGCCAGCGGGAAGGCGGCGCCGCCTGCCCCAGGTTGGCCAGAAACGCATACTACTGCAACACCGTGACCTCTTGCAGTCTGGCCTCCTTGGGCTGGGAGGCCGCCGAGACCGCCGAGACCTTCCCGTTACGCAGGGTCAGGGTCACCTCGTTGGGAGGGGAACCGTAGGACCAGGTCTCCAGCAGTTGGGAGTCGTCGGAGGAGCTGACCTTCATGGCGGGCTTGCCGAACCTAGCGATGACTTCCTGGGCGTCCATGCCGATCTTGACGGCAGCCGGATCGGGGGCTGGCGAGAGCTTCAGCGCGGCCGGATCGGGGGGCGGCGAGAGCCTGACAACGGCAGCGGGGGCGCCGGACTTGGGAGGGACGATCACCGTGCCGGCGGATTTGGGAGCGGTTTCCAGAGTCTTGGTGGCCCTATCCATGAGTGCGGCGGTGGCCTTGCCGATGCCCCGCATGCCGGCGGCCGCGCCAGCGGCGCCAGCCGTCCCGAGGGAATACTCGACCAGGGTTTGCGCCGGCAGAGCCAGCGCGACGAGGAACAGCAGCGGAGCGTGCCGAGAGAGTTTCATAAGCTCATCCAAGCGGGACTGAAGTCCCGCGCGGGCTGAAGCCCGCCCCACCGAGATTGTAGCGCAGCTAGCGGGGCGGCTGTTCCTTGGTCTTGTCTTCGGAGAGCGGCTCCGGCGTGTCGTACTTGATCTCCGCCTCGGCGGTGAACTTGCGGTAGAGCCGAAACTCCACGTCGTTCTTGGCCAGCAGTTTCCCCTGGCGCATCCGCACCTGCGCCTTCAGCGGGAGCATGAACTCCTGCGTGCCGATGGGGGCGAGGTCGTAATCCAGCGTGTCGGTCACCTGCTGGATGGGGAAGGTGACCGGGAGCTCCGCCTCGAAGACGATGCGCAACACCATGTTGGTGGCCTGGTCGATGAAGATCAGGCCGTGGTATCCGGGGACGATATCATCGGTCTTCTCGTAGGTGACGTGCCACTTCGAACGGGCCTTCTCGACCCGGTAGGCGTAAACATGCGCGACGCGGCCGCGCAGTTTCCCCCAGCGCTCCCAGCGGAAGTCCGCCTCGGCCGCCGGATCGAACATCTCCTTCATCATGCTGCCGAATTCGCCGGTCGAGATGGAGCCGCCCACCGACTGATAGGGAACGTCGGCGGTAATGGCGCGATTGTTCCACAGCACCAGCTTGTAGTTCTCCTTCTGCTCGAAGAAGCTGAGCCGCGCGGTGAGGACGTCCTGCTGTTGCCAGTACTCCAGGCCGCTGGGGTCGACATAGCGGCGGGTCACCTGCGTGCAGATGAAGTTGGGGAGGTTCTTGGAGTAGCCGAGCGCGAACTCGCGGGCCTGACCGATCACCCTGCGCTGCTCCTCCGGGCTGGGCGGAGGAAACGCCGGGGGGGCAGGCGTCTCCGGCGCCACTGCGGCGGCCGGCGGGGGTGCGGGCAGGCCCTTCGAGGCGTCCCGGAGCGCGTTGAGGGCCTCCACGGTCTTCGGCCCGGCGCCCAGGCCCTGCAATTCCTCGATAGTGCGGTCGTCCAGGCGCTGGCTGAGCGCCAGCTTCCGCACGTAGCTCGCCACCTCTTTGTCGGGATGCTTGAGCTGGATGGAGGAGCGGATCATCCCGACCAGTTGGTCGACGGTCAGTTTGGTCTGCGCCGGGAGCCAGAAGGAGAGGCCCAGAAGCAGGACTGCGAACCTAGCGCGCATACTTCTATTTTGGCATGCAGGGGCAACCGGGGACAGCCTCGGCCCGGGACAGGGCTGGAGCCCTATCCTACCGCCAGCGGCGTTTGGTCTTCAGCGGGGCCGCCGGGACCGCTTTGTCGATCGTCGCCAGGGCGATCGGCGCCATGAGGCGGTAGCCGCCGCTGTTGGGGTGCAGGCCGTCGTTGGCCAGGTCGGCGCGGAGGAAACCGGCCTGGTCGACCAGGCCGGAGAAGTAGTCCACGTAGGTATAGTTGCGCTCCCGGCAGAATCTCTGAATCCAGGTATTCAACGCGCGGATCGCCTGCGGCGGGCGCCGCCGGGTCATCTCCCAGGCCGGATTCTCGTCCTTGTGGTAGTCGCTGACGGGCAGCACGGAAGCCAGCAGCGGCGCTATGTGGTGCGCCTGCGCCAGCTCGGCGATCATCGCCAGGTTGTTCTGGATGGCGCCGAACGGAATGTCGCGCGCGATGTCGTTGGTGCCCGCGAGCACCAGCACCGCCGCGGGCTTCAGATCGAGGACATCGGCCTTCAGCCGGCCCAGCATCTGGCCGGTGGTCTGCCCGCTAATGCCCCGGTTCACGAAATCGCGATCCGGGAAGTACTCGTTCAAGCGCCAGAGGTCGGTGATCGAGTCGCCCAGGAAGACCACGCGCGGTTTGGCGGGCTGGGGAGGCGGAAGCTTGCTGTTGGCGTCGGCGTAGCGGGAGAGGCGGTCGCGATCCGGATCGACCAGCTCCCGTTCTCTCTGGTCGAGCAAAGCGCGGAAATTGGCCTCGATGCGGTTCAGCCCGTCGTGCAATTCGGCGAACTGCCTGGCGGCTTCCTCGGGAAAGGGGGAGGGCTTGGGGACGAAGTCGGCGAGCGTCAGATACGCGCGCAGGTTGGTCAGGAAGGTGTAGGTGAGCCCGGAGTTCTGCCGGTCCAGGGCGCGCATGGTGAGGAGCGCCTGGCGGGCGTTCTCGGTAATCGGAGCGCCCGCGCGCGCCAGTTCGGGGACGGCCACCGCGGTGGACTCCAGCAACTGCACGGTGCGCCCGTAGAGATCGAACGCCTCTTTGTTGGAAAACGCGCGCGCCTGCGCCAGGGAGGCGATCAGCAGCCACACCGCCACTAGGAATCGAGCTCGTTTCATGGCTATGGTTTCCCTTGTTTCTGAAGCTGTAGCGTCACGGTGCCAATGTAGAAGGGCATGCGCACCCGGACCTGCACCGGCAGCCGGCGCTGGTCGTCGCTGAGCCACACAAAGACCCTGGCCTGGCGGCGATAGAGAACGCCGTTGAACAGGAAGGCTTCGTAACGGATGGTCTTGTAGGCGCCGCTGGCGGTCTTCACGCTCTCGCGTTCCTGCGCCTCCACTCTGACGAGCGCCGCCTTCTTGCCATCGCTGACCGGGATCTGGGCGGACTGGCCCGGCTCGAGGTTCATGGCGCGCAACTGGTAGAGGGCACCGATCACGTCGTGCTCGCAGGGCAGGATATCGATCTCCCGGCTGACGACGATGTTCTTCACCAGGTCATGGTCGACGAGGGTGGCCCTCATCCGCTCGCCGTCGAAGGTCGCGCGGGTCTCGCGGCGCCTCGATCCCTCGTTGGCCTTCAACAGAGTGCTGGTGACGCAGAGCCGGTCGTTGAGGACCGAGGAATACTCGGTGTCGATCTTGTAGAGCCGCGAGACCAGGCCGGCGGATTGGAGCGACAGGTTGGCCTGCCATCCCGAGGTGTTGCCGGCGGCCCAACTGAGACGCGCGTTGCCGGCGTGGGTCAGGCGCCACTCGATGGAATAGGAGAGCGCTTCGCCGGACGGCACGAGCCTGGCAAGCGCGCGAGCCGCTTCCGAAGCAGCCGTCTGGGCGGGGGCGCTGGATACGATCAGGACAGCCACGGCGAGTGGCGTGAACGGAAGCGACGGCATGCACTCACCTAGGATTGGCCGCTGGCTTGGCGGCGGGCTTCCCGGTACTTGTCCCGCACGTCCCGGATTTGCCGCGCGTGCCCCTCGGCGTGGGCGGCATAGGTTTCGAGCAGGGCGAACAGCGTCATCGGGCCGCGCTGGGAGTGCGTGCCCGTGCGGGCGAACAGCGCCTCGGGAAGCTCTCTGAGCAACTCGTAATTCTCGGCGCGGAGACGGCGGAAGGTCTCCAGCGACTCCGAGGTCTTGCGGCGGGCGTAATTCAAGTTGGCGGTCCAGGCGTCCTGGTCATACCAGATCAGCGCGGGATTCTCCTCGGCAATCACGCGCCGGAAACGGTCCGAGCCGACGATCTCGGAATCGGACAGGTGGGCCACGATCTGCCGCACGCTCCATTTGCCGGGGGCGGGCACGAAATCCAGCTCCGGTCCCGCCGCGCCAGTCAGGTGCGTCGCGACCAGCTCGGGTCCCCGGCGAAAACGCTCGAGCAGTTCGGAGAGTTCGCTCATGATGCTACCATCATAGCCGAGCGCGCCTGGACGCATGACAACGACGCCGTTGTTCGACGATCGCGAGCCGTTTGACCGGGGCAGGCTGGCCGATGCCCTCCGCCGCCTGGCCGAGCAACGCATCTGGATCGGTACGAGCTCGTGGAAATACGAGGGCTGGATGGGGCAGATCTACAGCCGCGAGCGCTACCTCGCGCGCGGCGGCTTCTCGAAGAAACGGTTCGAGGCGGAGTGCCTGCGGGAGTACGCCGAGACGTTTCCCATCGTCTGCGGCGATTTCTCCTTCTACCAATTCCCGTCCGACCAGTACTGGCGGCGGCTGTTCTCATCGGCCCCGAATACGCTGCGGTTCGCCTTCAAAGTGCCGGAGCAGATCACGGCGCGCGTGTTCCCGTCACACCCGCGCTACGGAGCGCAGGGCGGGATGGCCAATTCCACGTTCCTGGATGGCGCGCTGTTCGAGGAGCTGTTCCTCAAGCCGCTGGCTCCGTATCGCGAGCAGGTCGCGGTGCTGATTTTCGAATTCGGAACGTTCTCCCGAACGGCCTACCCCGGCGTGCGCGAATTCGTGCGGGACCTGGACCGGTTCCTGGCGGCGATCCCGCGCCCGATGCGCTACGCAGTGGAGATCCGCAACCCGGAGTACCTGGGCGCGGATTACTTCGCATGCCTGCGCAGCCAGGGCGTGGCGCACGTGTTCAACGCCTGGAGCAGAATGCCCGAGCTGGGCGCGCAGCTACGGCTGGCGGACGCGTACACGGCCGACTACTCGGTGTGCCGCGCGCTGCTGCGCCGGGGCCGGAGTTACGAGCAAGCCGTCGAGCTGTTCTCGCCCTACGAGGAGATCAAGGACCCGAACCCGGAGGGCCGGCAGGCGCTGCGCGACCTGATCGAGCGCGCGCGGGGGTATGGCGAGGCGGCGTTCATCTTCGTCAACAACCGCTTCGAGGGCAGCGCGCCGCGCACGATCGAGGGGATTGCCGGGGCGCCGGACGGAGTCTGACATGAAAGCCGCCTTGTTCCGTGCGATCGAAGCTCTCATCCGGCAAAGGCCGTTCACGGTGGGCGCGGTGAGCCGGATTACGCAGACGACCCTGCGGGCACTCGATTCCAACGAGTACTTCGCGACGTTCATGTCCGATCGTGAGGCTGGAGCGCCAATGCGAGAGGTCGAGCTGCGAATCCCGACCCCGGCTAGTTCCAAGAAGGACGGAATTGCGATCCTCACCGTTGACGCCGCAGCGCGGATCACGCCGGAGGCAGTCACCGAACATTTCGGATCCCGGCCGGACTTCAGCGTGCCGGAACCCGCCGCTCCGAACGAGTTCGCCTATACGTACAAGCAGGCGTGGGGCGACCTGAGCTTCGAGTTCGCTCGCGGAACCCGGTACTTGATCTCGGTGGCCATCGATGCGATCGAGTCGCGGCCGGCCGCGAGCGCGGAGCCGGCCCCTTGACGTAGCGGAACACCAACACGGCCGCCAGCGTCAGCACGACCGAGACCCAGAGCCCGCCGAGCACGGTGTGGCTGCGCATGTAGGGGCAAAGCGGAATCAGCCCTCCGACGATGCAGGAGAGCGCGATGATGAGCGCGCTGCGGGGGGCGCGCCGCTCCGCGGAATTGGTGGATCTGAGCAATCGAGTTTCAGCGATTACTATCTGACGTACAATAGAAGCAAGGGGGGGCGACAGACGTGACGGACGGTGGCAGGGGGGACTCGGCACGTCTGGAAGACACTGACATCCTGACCGCCATTTTCAAGAGCCTCGCCGTGGGTGTGGTGGTTTGTGGCATCGACGGGAGGTTCATCTTCTTCAGCCCGGAGGCCGAGCGGATACTGGGCGGCGGGGAGATGCAGGCGGGAGTCGTGGAGTGGTCAGCCCACTACGGTTGTTACCGGCCCGACATGGTGACACCCTATCCACCAGAGGAACTGCCGCTCGCCCGGGCCATGCGAGGGGAGGAAGCGCTCCACGAGTTGATCTTCATCAGGAACCCGCGACAGCCCGCGGGGCTCTGGATAGATGCCAGCGGAAAGCCGCTGCGGGACAGTTCGGGCACGTTGCGCGGTGGCGTTGTCGTTTTTTCGGATGTCAGCGTACCTGAGAGCTTGCTGCGCAACAAAGCGCCCGTTCCGGCATTCTTGACACGAGCGCGTGAGCCGTGCGATCCGGCTGAGGACCGCCGCGACGTGGTTTCCGAACGCTTCGGCCTGTTCCGCACGATGTACGACCAGCTAGCCATGGCGGTCGAGCAGACGGCTGACAGCATCCTGATCACTGACAGCCGGGGGATCATCGAATACGTGAACCCCGCCTTCGAGACAATATCCGGCTACTCCGCTGCCGAGGTGCTGGGGCAGAAGCCGAGTGTGCTGAAGTCGGGAAAGCACGACGCCGAGTTTTACCGTGACCTCTGGGGCAAGCTCGCCTCCGGCGAACGGTTCCGGGGAACGATCATCAACCGCAAGAAGTCGGGCGAACTGTATTGGAGCGATCAGACGATCAACCCGATCAGGAATGCCGCTGGGGCCACAACCCACTTTGTCTCCGTGCTGAAGGACATGACCGCGTCGAGGAAGAAACAGGAACAGGAGTTTCATATGCAATTGGCGCGGGAGATCCAACAGCGGTACTACACCACGACGGCTTCGCTCGCCGGCTTCGACATTGCGGCCGCGGCCTATCCCGCGGATGAGACGGGGGGGGACTACTTCGATTTCCTTCCGCAGCCGGACGGCTCGCTCTACATCATCCTCGCCGACATCGCGGGTCACGGGTTCGGGTCCGCTTTTTTGATGGCGGAAACGCGAGCAACTCTGCGGGCGTATGCGACCATGGCGCCGGACATATCTTCTCTCTTCACCTGCCTCAATCGCTCCCTCGCTGGCGACCTCGCTGGAAATCGGTACGTCACAATGTTCCTCGGCCGCATCGACCCACAGAAACGGTCGCTGGAGTATGTCAGCGCGGGACATGAACCGGGATACCTGCTGCGCTATTCCGGCGATATCGGAGCCGTGCTTGGCAGCACCGTGCCGCCCTTGGGACTTTTTCCCGATCAGCAGTTCTGTTCCGCTCAGGTTGTTCCGCTCGAGCACGGAGATACGATTGTGCTGCTGACAGATGGGATCACGGAGTCGACGAACGCCGATGGGGGCATGTTTGGTTCCGAGGGCGCGCTGAATTTCATCAGACTCCAGCAGCAGAGCACCGCGGGCTCTATTGTGCGCGGGCTTTACCTAGCCGCTCGCACGTTCGCCGGCGGCTTGTCACAGTTCGACGACATCACGTCGGTGATCTGTAAGGTCGAGTAGCCGAGCCTGATCCGCCTGCCATCCATGAATGACTCACCGAAGGCGTGTGAGCCGCGGCGAAAGATCGGCGGTTTGGCGTGCCCGGCTGCTACGAGATCAGCCGGGCGATGCCGAAGGCGGCGGCGGCGGCGAGGCCGCCGATGACCACGGTTTGGAGACCGCCGCGCAGGGGGTGGATGCCGGTGACCCGGCCCTTCCCGTAGCCGAACACGAACAGGGCCACCAACGTCAGGACGACCGAGACCCAGAGCCCGCCGAGCACGGTGTGGCTGAACATGTAGGGGCAAAGTGGAATCAGGCCGCCGGCGATGTAGGAGAACCCGATGGTGAGGGCGCTACGCAGGGCGCGCCGGGGGTCGGGCTCCTCGAGGCCCAACTCGCAGCGCATCATGAAATCCACCCAGCGCTTCGGGTCGGAGCAGATGGCGGCGACCACCGGGGCGGCCTGCGGTATTCGCGCTCGAGCTCGGCGTTGTAGTGCTCGGAATCGGTTCGGGCGGCGGGGTACCCGCCCAGGCCCATGGCGATGGATCCGGCGGCAATCTCAGCCAGGCCGGCAATCACCACGAGGCTGGTCTTGTCGACGGCGCCGGAGAGGCCCGCGGCCAGGGCAAAGGGGACGGTGAGGCCGTCCGACATCCCGATCACCACGTCGCGAACCGCCGCGGTGGCGGTGAAATGCTTTTCCAGGTGGGGTGTGGCAGGCATTTGACTCCGGTGTAGTGAACTAGCGGCGGGATTGGAGCGACAGTGACATCAATCGCTCCCCCGGAGGCGGTTGGGAGCATTCCGGCTTGGTGGTCCAGTCTCCTGCAACCTTTCGTCGTCCTGTGCATCCGATTAAGCGTCACGGGGTACCCGGACTCCAATGGGGGGCTTGTTATGAAGACCATGATCGCTTCGTCCATCAAGGCGAACCGCGGCAACCTGGCTCGGTTCCTGCTGCTGGCCACAGCCACACTTGTAACGTCAGCGGCTGGACAAGTCCCGGCCGCTCCGGCAGTGCGGTACGAGGCGCGATGGGACCTGCAAGACAGCGGCGTTACGGATCAACTCAACTCGGTGTACTTCATTGACGTCAACACCGGCTGGGCGGCTGGCAAGAACAACACCATCCTCAAGACGGTCGACGGCGGCAAGACCTGGAGCCGTGCTTTGGAACGGGAGGAGGGAGGGAACGAATTCTCCTCGATTCTCTTCACCGATGCCAAAGAAGGCTGGGCGCAAGGCAACATCCTGCTGCATTCTTCCGACGGTGGCGAATCCTGGCGTCCGGCATCGCCGTTGCCCGACCGCAAGAGCCTCGGGGATGGTGGGGCGGTGGGGACCATCCGCCTGCAGACGGGCCAGTTCGGCACGAGCGACCGTCTCTTCAAGAGCGAGGACGGGGGCACAACCTGGACCGATATCTCGAAGCTGCCGCGCAACGACTTCAGGTCGGTTTTCGTCCTGGATCCCCAGCACGTCTGGCTGGCCGGCGATTACGGCCGGTACGCGTTCACTAACGATGGCGGCGCCACCTGGCAGCAACCGCCGATGCCGGTCAGGTGCAACCTGAGGAGAGTCTACTTTGTCTCCCCCGGAATCGGCTGGATACTGCCCAGCGATCATAATGGGGGGCCGCTGGCCACCACGGACGGAGGCCTCACTTGGGCTTCGCAGTACGCTGGCGCGGGCCAAAACCGTCCCCTTCGCGACATCCATTTCGTAAATGAGCGCGACGGTTTTCTGCTGGTGGGAAGCAATCGCCCGGATATCGTTTATCGGACCTCGAACGGCGGCGGCAAATGGGCGACGATCGGGCAACTCCCGGAAGGGCGCACGGCGATGAGCTTCCCGGCGCTGGACAACGGCTGGGTAGTCGGGCCGAAAGGTTACGTGGTCCACTACCACCTTGTGCCGGTGCCCGCCGCCGCGAAGTAATGGCCTGTCGCGCGTCGTCTTGACAATAGAAGGAGCCAAGACGATGCGTGTGGCGCGACCCGTGGTGCCGAGTGCCGAGCAGAGGCTGCGCCGCACTGGACAATCGTCGATCTGCCTGCCGCACTACACTCGTGTTCTGACCGGGGGATGATGTGTTTTCGCGGGGAACCACTCCCTTACGGTCGTGGTTCCGAGCCGCGCGCGCCAGCGCGTGGTGCAGCAGGGCCCGAAAATCCCTGGCTACTCTGGGTGTTATGAGATCAGACGGGCGATGCCGAAGGCGGCGGCGGCGGCGAGGCCGCCGATGACCACGGTTTGGAGGCCGCCGCGCAGGGGGTGGATGCCGGTGACCCGGCCCTTCCCGTAGCCGAACACGAACAGGGCCACCAACGTCAGGACGACCGAGACCCAGAGCCCGCCGAGCACAGTGTGGCTGAACATGTAGGGGCAAAGCGGAATCAGGCCGCCGGCGATGTAGGAGAACCCGATGGTGAGGGCGCTACGCAGGGCGCGCCGGGGGTCGGGCTCCTCGAGGCCCAACTCGTAGCGCATCATGAAATCCACCCAGCGCTTCGGGTCGGAGCAGATGGCGGCGACCACCGGGGCAGCCTGCTCCTCGGAGAGGCCGTAGCCGCCGATTACCTCGGCGACCTCCTTTACCTCCTGGTCGGGGAGTTCCCGGATCTCGCGGTATTCGCGCTCGAGCTCGGCGTGGTAGTGCTCGGAATCGGTTCGGGCGGCGAGGTACCCGCCCAAGCCCATGGCGATGGATCCGGCGGCAATCTCGGCCAGGCCGGCAATCACCACGAGGCTGGTCTTGTCGACGGCGCCGGATAGGCCCGCGGCCAGGGCAAAGGGGACCGTGAGGCCGTCCGACATCCCGATCACCACGTCGCGAACCGCCGCAGTGGCGGTGAAATGCTTTTCCAGGTGCGGTGTGGCGGGCATTTGACTCCAGTGTAGGACAGGCATAACCTCAATGCTGTTCACTTACCGCAGAGGCTGCCACTGGCACGAATTTGAGGGCCGACGAGGACGTCGGCCCGCGGACCAGAGGTCCGCCCCACGAAGACAAAGTGAACAGTATTGGGCTTAACTCGCGCCGGGATTGGATCGACAATAGCATTTCGGATTCGGAACAGGAGGCCGGATGCACCCGTGGCACGAAGACGATGAGTTTTGGGCGGCGCTGGAGCCGCAGCTCTTCGACGACGCCCGCCTCGTGCTAGATTAGAAGGGTGAGGGGTATTTCTCTGGCAGGCTGAGCGATGAAGGTAAAGATTCGCCTACGGGTGGGGCCGAGATTCGGGAGGAGCCTAGCCCGCAACCGCGAACTCGCCTCCGTAGCGGCTGCGCTGTTGACGCCCGCGGCAGTCATGGCGCTGGTGCTGGGAGTGTGGCGGCTCAGCGCCGACTTGAACTGGACCGGCGAGTTCGCCATCTCCCGCGGCCTGTTTTCGCACTGGCAAGTGTGGATCGCGGTGGCGGGCCTGCTTCAGACCTGCGCTTCGATCCTGAACCGCTACGGCCGTGGCGGCGGGGAAGCCATGCCGTAATCGGCGCCGGACTCCTCCGTCACCAGTTGCTGCATTGCGGTTGAATAGAAGCGGTTGGACTTAAGGCGGATCTCCTGCTCGGTCTTGTCCGGAAACACCAGGTGCTCGAGCTCGTGGAGCAGAACGGCGAGCACCGCCGCCTGAAAGTGAATGGCCGGAAGCCGGCCTCCCAGATCCCCCGCCGCCAGTGTGGATAGGGGCTCGGGACGCCATTCGCGAATCCCCTCGTAGGCCAGGTCGATTTCCCCGATCCGCTCGCCCAGGTCGGCCTCCAGCCGCCGCGTCAGCCGCGACTCGGTGCCGGCCGGGTGATGATGGCCCAGGCACTGGCACGGGTTGAGCGGGCGCAACACCAGAACCACGATGGCAGGCGCCGATTCCAGCAGTTCGCGGTACAGGCCCCGGGCTTCGGGGCTGAGCCTCCGGAAGGTACGCGCGTAGGCGGCCTCGACTTCGCACGCCACCTCGCGCGCCGCGGAGGGAAAGCTGAGCAGCAGCAAGGGCAGGTCCTGGCCGGCGCGCACCATCATCTGCTCGCGGCCGCGCACGCCTTCCAGCAACCGCTGGAACAGACCGCGAGCGCGGTGCGATCGCATGGCCGGTCGAGCCCTCCGCTCACAGTATGGCACGCCGGACCGGCGTGAGAAATGTTGGCCGCCGAACGCACTCCCTTAGGTACAACATGACGATTCCCATCAAGGTGAAGAGGGGGAGGCCTGAGCCGCGGCTGGAGAGGTTCCAGGAGGTCCTGCTGGCGGCCCGGCACACCGAGTACTACGCCCCACGGCTGGAAGCGGCGGGTTTGGCTACTCCCTGGGAGGTAGGCAGCCTCCGGGAGATCGAGGACGGGTTGGCGCGGCTGCCCGCCGTCAACTTGCGCGCCTTTCTCGAACGCCCCGAGAGCTTCCGCAACCAGGCCTTCCGTGCGGTCCCAGGACTGGAGGCCGAGCGGGCGGAAGAGGAGGCCCCCGGAGGATGGCGGCGCACTCTGCGTCTCCGCCCGCACGCCCTGGCGGGGTCGTTCGGGGCGCTGGAGAGTCTGGCGCGCGGCATACGGAGCGGCAAGCTGTCGATGGCCCCCACGCTGCGCCGCGTCACGGTGCACAGCCGCGTGGATCGGGGGTTGCTTCGGGAGGCGGACCGCGACTCGCTCTGGCGGGTGTTCGAGCTGCCCGTTTTCGAGCAGCTACGCGGTTGGGACGGCGAGCTGCTGGCCTGGGAGTGCGAAGCCCACACTGGGCTGCACCTCGAGGCGGAACATGCGGTGGTGGAAGCGCCGGGAAACGGGGGCGGCGGAGAACTGCTGCTGACCTCGCTGGCAGGCCTGCGCTATCCCATGCTGCGCATGCTCACTGGGCTGATCGGGCGGTACACGGAGGGCCTGTGCGAGTGCGGGGAGACATCCGGCCGCGTCGTCCTCTCATCCTGTGTGCGCAAGCCGCCGGCGGTGGAACGCGCTTCATTTGACTTTGTGTCCCAGGGTGCTTTAGCACGGTAGTGTGCCCCCCGATCCGGCGCGTGAGCGTTCGCCGATTGCCGGCATCTCGCTGAATGTCTTCATCCTCGGCGTCGTCAGCTTCTGCACTGACGCCTCCACGGAGATGATTTACCCGCTGATCCCGCTGTTCCTGACGCAGACGTTGGGCGCGCCGATGGCGGTGTTGGGGGTGATCGAGGGGCTGGCGGAGGCCACGGCCAGCGTTCTGAAGGGAGTATCCGGGTGGGTCTCGGACCGGGTCGGCTTGCGGCGGCCGCTGGTGATCGGCGGCTACGGCCTGGCGGCCCTCGCCAAGCCGCTTCTCGCGCTGGCGGGCGGCTGGCCGATGGCGCTGGCAGCGCGCGTGCTCGACCGCTTCGGCAAGGGCCTTCGGGGGACGCCGCGGGATGCGCTGATCGCCGATTCCAGCGAACCGGCTCTGCGCGGGCGCGCCTTCGGATTCCACCGCAGCGCGGACCAGGCGGGCGCGGTTTTGGGACCGCTGCTGGCGTTGCCGCTGCTGAGCCTTTTCCATCAGAACTACCGCGCCGTCTTTGTGGTGGCTGTCATCCCCGCCGCCATCGGCGTGGCGACGCTCGTCGCGGTGCGCGAAACGGGGCGGCGAGGGAAGGCCGTGCGCGCCACCCCTGCGGATGACGATCGGCGTGAGGGCAACCGGGGACAGCCTGGACCGTCCCCACGGCGGACGGCCGAGGCAGTCCCTCGGTTGCAGGCGGCGTCATGGGGAACGGGATTCCGCGGGTTTCTCGGGGCCATGCTTCTGTTCGCGCTCGGGAACTCCTCGGATGTCTTCCTGATCGTGCGGGCGCGCCAAGTGGGGCTCACACCGCAACAGATCGTGCTGCTGTTTGCCGCCTTCAACCTGACCTACGTTCTGTCGGCCTATCCGGCCGGGGTGGTCTCGGACCGCATCGGCCGGCGGCGCGTGATGGTGGCGGGTTTGGGCGTTTTCGCGCTGGTCTACCTGGGGTTCGGGCTGGTGGGGGCGCCGTTCTGGGTGTGCGTGCTGTTCCTGGTCTACGGCTTGTACCAAGGCCTGACCGATGGGACCAGCCGGGCGTTGGTTGTGGATCTGGTCCCGCCCGAACACCGCGCTACCGCGCTCGGATTCTACTCCATGGCGACGGGATTGGCCACTTTCCTGGCCTCCGCCATAGGAGGCCTGCTTTGGCAATGGTGCGGGGCCCCAGCGACGTTTCTGTACGGCGCCGTTCTGGCGGCCGGGGCCGCGCTGCTGCTAGCGAAACCTGTCAAAATGTGAGTCACACATGCGCTACCGGAAACTTGGCAGGACCGGTTGGGAAATCAGCGAGATCGGATACGGCGCCTGGGGGATCGGCGGCACACAATGGCGCGGGGGCAGCGACGAGGAGGCGCTGGCGGCGCTGCGCAAGGGCATCGAACTCGGGCTGAACTTCATCGACACGGCGCTGGCTTACGGCGACGGCCACAGCGAGGCGCTGGTGGGGCAGGTGGTCCGGGAGGCGGGCAAGAAGATCCGGGTCGCCACCAAGGTCCCACCGATGAACGGCCTGTGGCCGGCGCGGCGGGGCATCGGCATCGATCAGGTCTTTCCCGACCGCTACATCGTCGAATCGACCGAGCGGAGTCTGAAGAACCTGGGCTTGGAGCAGATCGACCTCCAGCAACTGCACGTGTGGAACCCGGAATGGGTCGATAGCGAGGAGTGGCGGCGCGCGGTGGAGGAGCTGAAGCAAAGCGGCAAGATCCGCGCATTCGGGGTGTCGATCAACGATCACGACCCGGACTCGGCGCTGGGGCTCATTGAGACCGGTCTGGTCGACGCCGTGCAGGTGATCTACAACATCTTCGACCAGTCGGCGGAGCGAAACCTGTTCCCGCTGTGCCTCGAGCGAAACGTTGGGGTGCTGGCGCGCGTGCCGCTGGACGAAGGCGGACTGGCGGGCACGATCCGCTCAGATACCGAGTTCGAACCCGGGGATTTCCGCGCGTTCTATTTCCGCGGCGACCGCAAGAAACAGGTGGAAGAGCGTGCCAGGGCGCTCCTGCGCGACCTCGGCGGCGTGGCTGGCAGTCTTCCCACGATCGCGCTGCGCTTCTGCCTCTCCCACCCTGCGGTTTCGACCGTGATTCCGGGCATGCGGAAGGTGCACCACGCGGTGGCCAACTGCGCGGTGTCCGACATGGGAGAGCTGGACGCTGAGACGATGCAGAAACTGCGGAAGCAGGCGTGGGGCAGGAATTTCTATTCCTAGTGCAGCGCGAAGAGATGTGGGGCGGGCAATCTTGCCCGCAGCCGGCCTTCCGGCCGGCTGGACCCGCTGGAAAGCGGGTCCGCAGGCTGTAAAGCCTGCCCCACTGTCCAGACGCCTGCTCGTTATTCTGTATGACGCACTACACTAGTGCGCGGCTGGTTTCAGAAGGAAGGAAACGTTCATTTCGTCGCGGGTGCCGATGGCGCCGAGGGCGGCGCTGGGAGGCTTCATTCCCCAGTCGGACATGCGCAGCGTGGCGCTGCCTTCGATGGAGAAGTCGGGCCTGAGGGTGACCTGCACGGTTACGGGCTTTGCCTTGCCGCACATTGTGAGCGTGCCCTGGACCTCGAAGCGGCCGGGGGCAGCGGCGGCGATCCGGGTTGAGGAAAAGGCCAGCTCCGGGTAGCGGTCCGCGTGCAGCAACTCCGCGAGGGCGTATTTCACGATCTTGGCCCGATCCTTCTCGCTGACCCAGGCGTCGTGGAGCGCGATACTGCCGGCGTCGACGGTGAACCGCACCTGGGAGCGCTCGGGCGCCTCGGCATCGTAGAGCAGGGAGCCCTGGTAGCGCTCGAACGTGAAGGAGTGTTTACGCCCGTTCCACAGCCCGGTCTTGTAGACTTCGAGCGCCAGGCGGTTTCCGGCGGCCGGTCCAATGTCGTAGGCGAGGGAGGCCGCAAGCAGCGGCAGGACAGCCAATTGCAACATACCTGACTGGATGCGGGCGCGCCAGGAAGGGTGCCGGTTTCTGATAGGATGGGACTCTGCGGATCGGGATTCATACCTCCATCGCGGGGTCGCTCGAGAGCGCGGCGTTGAAGGCCGCCGGACTCGGCGCGAACACGTTTCAGATTTTCTCGGCCAGTCCCAGGATGTGGCGCGCGGGCGAGCCCGATCCACACCAGGTTCGAAAACTCCAGGCGGCGCGGGAGCGTTTCGACTTGACGCCGCTGGCGATTCACGACAATTACCTGATCAACCTGGCGGCGGCGGACCCGCGAATCCGCGAGCGGTCGATTGAAGCGTTTCGCGGCGAAGTGCGGCGGGCGCTGACGATCGGCGCGGAGTACCTGGTGGCGCATCCCGGCAGCTACGGAGACCCGGGGCTCGAGCGGGGCGTACGCACGCTCGCGGAATCGCTTCGGGCGGCGATCCGAGGGTTGAAGATGAAGCGGCTCATGGTACTGTTCGAGAACACGGCGGGCGGCGGAACCAAGCTGGGAGGCTGCTTCGAGGAACTGCGGCTGATCCGGGAGGAGGTGTCGGAGGACGCCGAGATCGGCTTCTGCCTGGATACCGCGCACTGCCTGGCATCCGGCTACGACGTGGCCGGCGCCGAGGGATTGCGCGCCACCGTGCGGGAGGCGGAGCGGATTCTGGGTCTCGGGAACGTGAGGATCATCCACGCCAACGATTCGAAGACGCCGCTCGGGTCGCATGTCGACCGCCACGAGCACATCGGGGAAGGGTTCATCGGGGCGGAGGGATTCCGCCGCATCCTGACGCATCCGAAGCTGCGCGCGAAACCGTTTATTCTGGAGACGCCACAAGACCGGGAGGGCGACGACCGGCGTGACGTGGAGACATTGAAGAGGCTATGCCGGAAAAGAACTACGACCACAAGGCGATCGAACTGAAGTGGCTGGAGCGTTGGGAGAGCGCCGCGCTGTACCGGGCCGAGGAGGACTCCAGCAAGCCCAAATACTACGTGCTGGAGATGCTGCCCTACCCGAGCGGCACGCTGCACATGGGCCACCTGCGCAACTACACCATCGGCGACGCCCTGGCGCGCTACAAGTGGATGCGCGGGTTCAACGTGCTGCACCCCATGGGCTGGGACGCTTTCGGCCTCCCGGCGGAGAACGCCGCCATCAAGCGGGGCCTGCACCCGCGGGACTGGACGCTGGCCAACATCGCCGAGATGAAGAAGACGCACCGGCGCTATGCCTTCAGCTACGACTGGGACTGCGAGATCTCGACCTGCGAACCCGAGTACTACCGCTGGAACCAGTGGTTCTTCCTCAAGATGCTGGAGCGCGGGCTGGTTTACCGCAAGAAGTCGCGTGTGAACTGGTGCCCGGAGTGCGCCACCGTGCTGGCGAACGAGCAGGTGGTGGACGGCTGCTGCTGGCGGCACGAAACTACGCCCGTCGAGCAGCGCGAACTGGAACAGTGGTTCTTCAAGATCACCGAGTACGCCGAGGAGCTGCTCGCGGACCTCGACCAGCTCGCGGGCGGCTGGCCGGAGCGGGTGCTGGAGATGCAGCGCAACTGGATCGGCCGTTCGGACGGCGCGGAGGTGGATTTCCACGTGCTGGGCTCCGGCCAGCCGGTGCGCGTGTTCACGACGCGCGTGGACACCATCTACGGGGCCACCTGCGTGATCCTGGCGCCGGCGCATCCGCTGACGGGGGAACTGGTGAGCGTGGAAGACCGGGCGCGGGTCAAAGCGATGATCGACGCCCAGCGGCACAAGGACCAGGGCGATTTGGAGAAGGAAGGGTTCTTCACCGGCCACTATGCGATCAATCCGTACAACCAGCAGCGCATCCCGGTGTGGGTGGGCAACTTCGTGCTGCTGGAGTACGGCACGGGAGCGATCATGGCGGTGCCGGCGCACGACCTGCGCGACTTCGAGTTCTGCCGCAAGTACGGCATCCCGGTGTGGCCGGTGATCCGGCCGGTGGATGGAGCGATCGCGGAGGAATCCTCGATGCAAGAGGCGTTCTGCGACGATGGCGTAGTGGAGAATTCCGGCGAATTTTCCGGCCTGGCGAGCGGGGAGGCGCGGCGGCGGATGGGGGCCTGGGCCGAGGCGGAGGGTTTTGGGAAAGCCGCCATCACCTACCGCCTGCGCGACTGGGGCATCTCGCGGCAGCGGTATTGGGGCACCCCGATCCCGGTGATCCACTGCCCGCGCTGCGGCGTGGTCCCGGTTCCCGAAGACCAACTGCCGGTGGTGCTGCCGCTGAACGTGGAGATCACCGGGGCCGGGCGCTCGCCGCTGGAGGGCGCGCCGGAGTTCATCCACGCGAAGTGCCCGAGCTGCGGGGCGGAGGCGCGCCGCGAGAGCGACACCATGGACACCTTCGTCGATTCGTCGTGGTATTTCTACCGCTACTGCGACGCGCGCAACGGCACGGCCCCCTTCGACTCCGCGAAGATCGGCTACTGGTTCCCCATCGACCAGTACATCGGCGGCATCGAGCACGCCATCCTGCACCTGATCTACTCGCGCTTCTTCACCCGGGTGATGCGCGACCTCGGCCTGATTGCCAACCGTGAGCCGGCCACCCGGCTGTTCACGCAGGGCATGGTGTACAAGGACGGCGCCAAGATGTCCAAGAACAAGGGCAACGTGGTGGGCGCCGACGACATGGCCGACCAGTATGGCGCCGATACCGGCCGGCTGTTCGTGCTCTTCGCGGCCCCTCCTGAGAAGGACCTGGAATGGCAGGAGGCGGGCGTGGACGGCATGTTCCGATTCATCGGCCGCGTGTACCGCTTCACGACCCGGAACGCGGAGCGGGCGCGCGCGGGCGGCGAGCGCACCGACGCGGACGTCAAGGCGCTCCGCAAACTGCACCAGACGGTGAAGAAAGTCACTGAGGACTTCGATTCGCGCTGGCACTTCAACACCTCGATCGCGGCGGTGATGGAGCTGATGAACGAGCTGCACCCGCTGGAGGCGCGGCTCTCCGGAGCCGCGCTGGCGGAGATCCTCGAGAAAACGGTGCTGCTGCTGGCGCCCTTCGTGCCCTACGTCACCCAGGAGCTGTGGGAGGAACTGGGCCATCAGGGACCGGTGTTCCACCAGGCGTGGCCGGGTTACGATCCCGAGCTGGCGCGCGAGCCGGAAGCCGAAATCCCGGTGCAGGTGAACGGCAAGCTGCGCAGCCGCATCTACGCCCCGTTCGGAGCCCCGAAAGAGGAGCTGGAACGGCGGGCCCTGGCGGACGAGAAGGTGCAGGGTTTCGTGGCGGGGAAGCAGATTGTCAGGGTAATCGTCGTTCCCGACAAGCTCATCAACATCGTCGTGAAAGGGTAGCCATGGCACAAGAACCGAGCGGCCGGCGCGACTTCTTGAAAACCGCGGGCGCCGCTGCATTTACCACCTCGATTTTCACTGGAAACGTCAAGGGCGCCAATGACCGGATCGCCTGCGGGGTGATTGGCATGGGCCAGATGGGCATCGAGAACCTGCGCTTCGCGATGCGGCAGCCCGACGTAGAGGTAGTCGCCGTCTGCGACGTCTACAAGCCGCATATGGACGAGGCTGTGGCGGTAGCCGCTAAGGACGGCAAGACCGTCAGGCCAGTCGCGGATTTCCGCAAAATCCTCGAAGACGAATCGATCGACATCGTCAACATCTCGACCCCGGATCACTGGCACGCCTACACGACCGTGGAAGCCTGCAAGAACGGCAAGGACGTCTACGTCGAGAAGCCCATCTGCTTGTGCGTGGACGAAGGCAGGCAAATGGTCTACGCCGCGCGCAAGTATCAGCGCATCGTGCAGGCAGGAACCATGCAGCGGTCGGGGACGCACTTCCAGAAGGCTGCCGCAATCGCCCATAGCGGCGCGCTCGGCAAGATCACGCTCTGCCGCACCTGGATTGACGAACCGGAAAAGCCCGAGGGGTTCGGCAACCCGCCGGATAGCGATCCGCCCGAGGGGTTGGACTGGGACATGTGGCTCGGGCCGGCGCCGAAGCGTCCCTTCAATGCCAACCGGTGGGGCGTGCATCCAGAGATGGCGAAGAGGCCCTATTCCTGGTTCCGTTATTTCTGGGACTACGGCGGCGGCATGATGACCGACTGGGGCGTCCATCTGCTGGACATCGTACACATGGGCCGGGATGAGCCGATGCCCTCCGCGATTACCGCGGTGGGCGGCAAGTTGTGGGTCAGGGACAATCGGGAAACGCCCGACACGCTGCTGGTCACCTACCAGTACGGGGACGCCTTCGTGGCCACCTTCGAGGCCCTTTCGGGCACCTCGCAAGGTCCGTATCCCATGGGTCCCGGCACGCTGTTCTGCGGGACCGAGGGCACGCTCTTCGTGAACCGCCGGCTCTATCGGGTAATCCCGGAAAAGGAATCCGATTTGAAGGCCGAGGAAGTGAAGGCCTCCAACGACATGAATATGGCGCACTGGGCGAACTTCATCGATTGCGTGAAGTCGCGCCGGATGCCGATCAGCGACATCGAGCTCTGCCGCAGGTCGACGGCGGCCTGCCAGCTCGGCAACGTGGCCTACCGCAGCAAGCTGCGGCTGGATTGGGACGACCAGCAGGAGACCGTCGCGCAGGCGGAGGCTCGCCAGTACCTGACGTACCACTATCGCGAGCCGTGGAAGCTGGAAGTGTAATCGCGGACCGCTCTCGGATGGAGGTTGCATGGAGAGGCCGACCCTCGACAAGTTCCCCAAGAGTGTGCTCGCGCAGATCGACATACAGACGGCCTTCATCGTCTCCCGTCTGATCGTCGCCGCGGAGAGGCTGCAAGTGTTTCGCGCACTGCGCGGGAAGCGCATGAGGGCGGATGCGATCGGGAAGTCGCTCAAGATCCACCGGTTCTATCTTCGGCCCTTCCTGAACTCGCTGGTTTCTCTGGGGCTGCTCCGAAAGACGGACGACACTTACTGGAACACGCCCTTCGCCGATAAGTACTTCGTCGAGGAGCGCTCGATCCATTGGACCCGCCAGTTTTCGGCGGAGTGCCTCCGGGACTACGCTGCGCTCGCTGTGCTCGAAAAGGCCCTGGCTTCCGGAAGATCCTGTCAGGCGATCCAGGGATTGAAGGAGCCGAGTTACTTGGGGCGCATGAAGCGCGACCGGCGCGAGGCCGAAGACTTCACGCAAATGCTGTTTCATCTACACCAGGGCGACGCCGAGGCTCTGGCGGCTTGCCTCGACCTGTCCCGTCATCGGGCGGTTCTGGACGTGGGCGGCGGCTCGGGGGTGATGTCGATCGCGCTGGCGAAGAAGAACCCGCACCTGCGCGCCTGTATCTTCGACATCGCGCCGGTATGTGAGATCGCCGCAAGAAATGCGAGGAGGGCGCGGCTTTCCCGGCGCATCCGCACGCTCGCGGGGGACATTCGGCGAGCCTTGCCGGAGGGCTACGACGTCGTTCTGGTCTGCGACATCGGCTCCGTGCCGGATGCGCTCTTGAGGAGCGCTTACAGGTGCCTGCCTGCGGGGGGACTGCTGGTGCTGGTGGACCGCTTCCTCAGCGACGACGGCACCAAGCCTTTGGATCGCCTGGTGGAGCATTTCGTCGGAGCCTCTTTCGGGCTGGCAACGAAGGGAGAGATGGTGCAGGCGGTAAGATCCTGCGGGTTCCGGGCGGTCAGGGCGAGGAAGATCGGCCAGGATTTGTGGCTCATTACGGGCATCCAGGGTCAGCCGTGAGGATGAAGATGCGTGCGAGGGGCAACCGGGACAGGGCTGGAGCCCTATCCTACAGGCGGACGGCCGAGGCAGTCCCTCGGTTGCAGGCGCCCGCGAAAACCCGGGACAGAGTGTACTGTCACGGGTTTTCGGGGCAGCCGAAACTGGCCGATGCCAAAGCCCTTGCCTGGCCGGCCAGATCCTCACGTCCGATTTTGCGGTACAGCCGGAGGACTCCGGCCGTTGCCGCGCAGGCGTGCTGGCGCACAATTTCGCACGACGGGTTGACCGCTGGGCCGTAAGGGCCCGGCGTGATGGCGCAGCCTTTGGTGTCGAGGCCGCTCTGGTAGAGGTTCAGCAGCTCTTGCCTCAAACTCATGTCCGATGTCACCAGCGTGCCTTCGACCAACGCGACCGCGGCTTCGTCCGCCCGGCCGCCGGCCACCAGTGAGGCGGAGAGCTGCCGGTAGCTCTGGGCGTTCAGCGGCTCCAGTTCCCGCGCCGCGGCTGCGGCGTCGAGAGCCTTCCCCGGGTCCCCGAGCCGCAGATACGCGACGGAAATGGTCCGTTCGAGATCGGCGATTTTGGCCTTGTCGGGCTGGGGATCCTTCGAGACCAACCGCTGGTTGGAGGCTCGCACGATGGATCGGCAGCGCAGCAGCAGCTCGAGCGACCGGCGGTATGCCTGGAAGCCGTCCGAGTCGCCTTTGGTGAGGTAGTAACCGCCGGCCCGTCGATACGCATCCGGGTTATTGTGCCAGTCCGCCACCGGGTCGAGAATTGCCAGGCTCTTCTCCGCTTCAGCGATTACGCGATCGATGTTGGCATGGCTGGTGCCGGAATCGTACAGCGCCTCCGCCAGCAACTTATGCGACTTGTAACTGTTCGGCGAGTTCTCGACGGCGGCGCTGGCGAGGCTCAGGTCGTCCTGCCAGTCCGAGTTCCGGGCCCAGGTGCGGATGGCACATGCGGCGATGATCAGGCACAACGCGACTGGCGCGAGCCCAGCCCGGCCGGTCCGCCTGGCGATCGCGTAAACCCCCGAGACGACGCACGCCGCCAGCGCGATGGCCGGTAGGTAGAGGAAACGCTCCGCCATGATCGTGCCGATCGGGAAAAGCAAGTTGGACGTCGGCAGGAAGGTGAGGAACGCCACGCAGGCCAGGAAAAACACCGTCCGGTTCCGCCGGTAGGTCCACACCACGGCGGCCGCCACCGCGGCAACCACGAGCCACGCGAGCCAGTCCCGCGGAGAGCCGGTTGCCAGCGGGATCTGCGTGTAGGAGTAATCGCAGGACAGGTGGGCCGGCCATACCAGGAGCCCCAGGTACCTCGCGATGACCTTGATCGCGGTGAGCTTCGCCGTCCAGAAGTCCGCATCGACCAGGGGGTTATCCCAGAATGGAAACAACGTGGCCGGCAAACGGCTGAAGACCGCCGCGCGTGCGTACCACATCGCTGCGAGCGCCAGCAGCACGGCCACGCACCCCAGAAAGAGCGCCCGGCCCTGTCTCCGCTCCTTCCACCAGGTCAGCTCGAAGACAACGATGACTCCGAGAATCGTCGCCGCGCTTTCTTTTGAGAACACTCCGAGCGTGGTCACAGCCGCGAGACCGGCGAGCCAGGTCCACCTCCGCCAGCCCTGGCTTTCGGCGCTCTTCAGATAGATCAGGAGCCCGCCCAGCAAAGCCATGCCCGCCAGCAGGTCCGCCCTTCCGACCATGTTAGTTACCGATTCGGTCAGAACCGGGTGCACTGCCCACAGCGCCGCAAGGAAGACCGACGGCCAGAATTCGCGGATCAGCCGCAGCGCCAGAGCGTACACCAGCAGCACGTTCGCGGCATGCAGGAGAAAGTTGAGCCAGTGATACCCAGCGGGCCGATCGCCGTTCCCAAGGATGGCGTAGTTGAGCAGATACGTGAGCGTGGTGAGAGGGCGATAGAGACCGCTCTCGCCATATGGCCACCAATAAGTGCGTTGCAGGATTCGCTCGAGGTTCTGTGCGCTCGCTTCCCGGATCCGCGGATCCTGGAGGAGGAGCCCCTTGTTGTCGAACGTGAAACCGGCGCTGAAGGAGTTGGAATAGGCGAGCAACGTGACAAGGCATAGCGCCGCCATCGCCAGCCAATGGCGCGTGCGCGGCGACGGTATGCGGATCGCGGGCCCGCGTTTCCTGGCGTGTTTCATGAGAACGTAAATGATATCAGATCGCCAATTTGAGGCGTGTTGCGGCTCTTGCTGGCTGGCGTACAGCACTCCGGAGCGGGGCGGGTGCGCGACATTTCTGTGGATGCCCGCGATCCCTGATTCCGAGCCGCGTGCGCGAGCAAGCGGTCCTCCCGCACGTCTGAGTGACCGCTCCCTCGCGGTCGCGGCTCGGAACCGAGCGTACCGGTGCGCGCGGGCGCCGGCCGGTATTGGGGTGACGCACAGCACTCCGGGGCGGGGCGGGCTAAGAGTTGAGCCTCCCGGCCGTGCTAGCGTAGTAGTAGGGGGTTCCAGCAAGGGATCAGTCTATGCCAGCGGAGATTGCCATTCGGGGCGTCAACCTGACGAAACGGTTCCGCTCTGGCTCCAGCGATCTGGTGGTGTTCGAGGGGCTGAACCTCGAGGTCCGGCAGGGCGAACAATTGGCGCTGGTGGGCGAATCCGGCGCCGGCAAGTCTACGCTGCTCCATCTGTTGGGCGCCCTGGACCGGCCCACGGAGGGTACAATACAGTTCGGAACGAAGGAACTGACAACGCTGCCGGATGCGGACCTGGCGAACTTCCGCAATCGGGAGCTAGGTTTCGTCTGGCAGATTCACTATTTGCTGCCGGAGTTTACGGCACTGGAGAATGTGATGATGCCGTTGCTGATCCGGGGAGTTTCCCACGCGGAAGCCGCGCCGGCGTCGCTGGCGAGGTTGGAGGAAGTGGGACTGGGAAGCCGGGCGTCGCACCGGGCCGGTGAGCTGTCCGGTGGCGAGCAGCAGCGCGTGGTGCTGGCCAGGGCGCTGGTCGGCAATCCGAGATTTCTGCTGGCGGACGAGCCGACGGGGAACCTGGATTTCCGGACCGGCGACATGATCATGGGGCTGCTGGGGGAACTGCACCGCTCGCATCAGCTCACCTCGATTTACGTCACTCACAATCTCTCCTTCGCCAAGCGGTGCGATCGGGTTTTGAAGCTGGAAGGCGGAGCACTGCTCGAAACCACGCTGTTTGGGAATCCGGCAAGCTTCCAAGGCGGTAACAGCTATGTTTGAACGATACACGGAAAAAGCACGGCGGGTGATCTTCTTCGCGCGGTATGAGGCCAGCCAGTTCGGCAGCCCTTATATCGAGACCGAGCACCTTCTGCTGGGTTTGTTGCGCGAAGACAAAGCTTTGGCAAACCGGTTCCTGCGGTCTGCCGCGCACCTGGAGTCGATCCGGAAGCAGATCGAATCGCACACCACGGCTCGCGAGAAGGTTTCCACCTCGGTAGACCTGCCCCTCAGCCACGAATGCAAGCGCGTGCTGGCCTACGGGGCCGAGGAAGCCGAGCGGCTCAACCACAAGCACATCGGCACGGAGCACCTGCTGCTAGGTTTGCTCCGTGAAGAGAAGTGCTTCGCCGCCGAGATCCTGCACGAGCGCGGCTTGCGGCTTTCCCAGGTGCGGGAGGAAATCTCCCGGACCTCTTCCGAGAAAGTCTCCTCCAGCCGGCCGAAAGAAAGCTCGCTGCTCACCGAGTTCAGCCGCGACCTCACCCAGTCGGCGCTGGATGGCACGCTGGACCCGCTGATCGGCCGCGACTACGAACTGGAGCGCGTCGTGCAGATCCTCTGCCGCCGCACCAAGAACAACCCGGTGCTGATCGGCGAGCCCGGGGTGGGCAAGACCGCCATCGTCGAGGGCATGGCGCAGCGCATCGCCGATGGCGACATTCCGTCATTCCTGGCCGACAAGCGCATCCTGGCGCTCGATCTGTCGCTGATCGTCGCCGGAACCAAGTACCGCGGGCAGTTCGAAGAGCGGCTCAAGACCATCATGAAGGAGCTGATGGAGAACCAGAACGCCATCATCTTCATCGATGAGCTGCACACGCTGGTGGGGGCCGGCTCGGCCGAAGGGTCGCTGGACGC
>JBEKMO010000057.1:0-34408 GCA_050008465.1 Bryobacteraceae bacterium | reverse complement strand
AAGGACACCTCGTGGAAGGACCCGGCCAAGCTGGTGCCGGCCACGGTGACCAAGGAAGAGGTGGCCAGCCGCATCCGGCGGAAGCGGCTGCTGTGGATGGTGCCGGTCCCGGGCACCAAGACCGGCGCGAAGTCCAGAAGATGAAATCCCCGTTCGTCGGCGAACTCGAGACCGGCAAGGTCGCCACGGGCACCTTCCTGGTTCAAGGGAAGGAGATCCGCCAGAAGAAGACTGGCGAGCCTTACCTCTCCTTGCTGCTCGGCGACCGCACGGGCGAAGTGGACGCCAAGATGTGGGACAACGTCGCCGAGGTCATGAACGCCTTCGAGGCCGACGATTTCGTGCGCGTGAAGGGGCTGCTGCAAATCTACAACAACCGGCCGCAGTTCACCATCCACAAGCTGCAAAAGGTGGAAGAGGACTCCGTGGATCTCACGGACTTTCTGCCCGCCTCCGCGCGCGACGTGGGCGAGATGCTCGCCGAGCTGCGGGAGGTCGTCGGGGCGGTGGGGAACCCGCACCTGCGCGCGCTGCTCGAGCTGATCCTGGCGGATGAGGAGATCCTGCGGCGCTACGCCAAGGCGCCGGCGGCGAAGTTCATTCACCACGCCTACCTCGGCGGCCTGCTCGAGCATGTGCTGTCGCTGTGCCGCATGTGCCGGCTGGCGGCCGAGCACTACAAGAGCGTCGACGGCGACCTGCTGCTCGCGGGCGCGATTCTGCACGACATCGGCAAGATCTACGAGCTGAGTTACGATCGCGGTTTCGGGTACACCAGCGAGGGCCAGTTGCTGGGCCACATCGTGATCGGGATGCGGTTGATCGAGGAGAAGCTGCGCGGGCTGCCGGACTTCCCGCCCAAGCTGCGCGCGCTGCTCGAGCACCTGGTGTTGAGCCATCACGGCGCGCTGGAGTTCGGCTCGCCGAAAGTGCCGTTGTACCCCGAGGCGCTGCTGCTGCATTACCTGGACGATTTGGACGCGAAGATGGAGTGCATGCGCCGGCTGATCGACAACGACCGGCAGGTGGAAGGGCATTGGACCCCTTACAACCCGCAACTCGAGCGGGTGGTGCTGAAGAAGCTGAAGTACCTGGCGGAAGGGGTTCCGGAGCAGGCCGCGCCGCCGCCCGAGGCGCCGTCCAGAGAGACTGGCGTTCCGACGCTGTTCGCGGAGAAGCTGGGACGGGCGTTGCAGACGCGGGAGGACCAGGCCAACGATGCGTAAGCCGGGCCCGCCGCGCGAGATTCCGCCGCCGCTCGAACTCGAGTGCCTGAAAGCGCTGTGGGCGTTGCGGGAGGCGAATGTCCGGCAGGTCATGCAGGCCCTCTCGTCGCGGCGCAGCCTGGCCTACACCACCGTGATGACGATCATGGACCGCCTGGCCCGCAAAGGCGCGGTCGAGCGCCGCAAAGTCGGCCGCTCGTTCCTTTATTCGCCGGTCCTCTCTCGCGAGACGCTACAGCGCCTGGCGGTCAAGGAACTGGTGGATACGCTGTTCGGCAACTCGGAAGAAGCGCTGATCTCCTACCTGCGCCACCGCGAGCCCGCCCCCGAGCGCCCCGCCGCCGCCGCACCAGCCATGCCCGCCCTGGACACGGCGCTGCTGTAATGCGGCCATTGATCCTACTCCCCGAGGATCTCCTCGCGCGGCTGGGCCGTACGGGTAAGAACCGCTCCTCGCTGGCATTGCCAGCTCATCGGGCTACAGTTGCAGAACCAAGCGCAAGCCCGCGTCGACGGAGCCTTGCAGGCGCGGCGGGAGCGTGCCAGCGTGCCGGGCGAGGAACTCGCGGTCGAGGGTCAGGACTTGGGAGACGTTGACCACCGAGTCGCGGGGAAGCCCCGAGGAGCGGGCGGGCAGCAGAACATTGCCTGGGGCATCGGCAAGCGCCAGGTTACTGGTGATCACAGCGACGATGACGGTTTGAATGCGGCTGCGATTGAAGGAGTCGGCCTGCACGACGAGCACCGGCCGGCGGAATCCGGGTTCGGAGCGGCGAGGCTTGGGGAGATCGGCCCACCAGATCTCGCCGCGCTGGATGTCCCCCATCCCGGTCACCAGGAGTCCTTGTCGAGGGACCTAAGCTGGGCGCGGTGCAATGCCGGATCGACCTTCGCGGGCCGGCGAGAGTAGACTTCATTCAGGCGTTCCGTGACGGCATCGGTTCGCCGCCGGTCGAGGAACTCGGAAATCGCGGTGGCGTAGAGCTGGCTTCTCGATACCCGGAGCCGGCCGGCCGCGGCTTCTGCCAGGCCGAAGAGGTCGTCGGGGAGCGACACGGCGGTCTTCATACCCCTAGTATAACTCAAGTTATACCACTCGGTCCACCGCCTCCAGCGCGTTCTCCAGCACGCACTCCGCTTCGCGATCGGCGGCGTCAATGACCTC
The DNA here is from genome assembly GCA_050008465.1 of Bryobacteraceae bacterium. Classification (GTDB taxonomy): domain Bacteria; phylum Acidobacteriota; class Terriglobia; order Bryobacterales; family Bryobacteraceae; genus Fen-330. The sequence continues at coordinate 32,017 of JBEKMO010000057.1, read as the reverse complement.
GATGCGGCCCGAGCCGGTCGGCCGCCAGCGGGCCGCGAAACGCGGGCAGGGTGCACCGGCGAACACGGTCACCAGCGGCACGCCGCAGGCCGCAGCCACGTGCTGCCCCGCGGAGTCGTAGCCGACGTACAGACGGCTGCGCTCGATGATGGCGGCGAAGGCCGCGAACGATCCTTGGAACATCCGGATGCGGTCCTGCCGCGCACCTATGGCGCGGCGCACGCGCTCTTGTTCGTCGCCGCCCGGGCCGGAATCGACAATGACGTCCAGCCCGCGATCGGCCAGCGCCCCGAGCAGGCGCTCCTCGAACGAAGGCGGCATGCCCTTGGCAGAGTTCTCTCCCACGCCTAGGCTGACCGCAACATCCGCGGCTGCCTCCGGAAACACAGCGGGCGCGATCCACGCCTGCGCATCGGGCACGTCGAACGTTTCGGCGATCCAGCGCCGCGTCAGGGCGCCGAGCGACTCTTCGGTGTCCGCCCCGTACGCCCGGCTCTCGAAAAAGTAGTAACGCTCCTCCGGGCAGACGGGGACCAGGCCAAGCTGCGTGAGGCGGGAGTCGGGATCGATCACGATGCTCGCTGGCTCTTCGATCCGCGGGCAGGCTTCCAGGCGCTCGCGGAGCGTTCCCTGGCGGTAGACCACGGGCAGGTGCTCGATGCGCGGGTCGCCGGCGAATAGCTGATAGCTCTTTTCGCCGCCCACGAGCACGATGCGCGCCGTGGGGAAGCGCCGTTTTGCGGCGTCCAGAACCTGACTGGTGATGGCCACATCGGCGCCCAGCGTGACGCGCGAGAGGACGTACACCGCTTCGGGATTGCCCTCGAATCGTCGGGGCTCACGTACGCGCCAGTAACGCCTCAGCAGTTCGGCGGGGTCGCCTCCGGGCAGTGCCGAGGCGATAACATAGGCAAAAATCCCCGCGTAGACTTCCACTAAGTACCAGTCAAACCGGTCCGAAAGCCCCTCGGCCAGGATGCCGAACAGCGCGCGGCTGCCCTCCTCGCTTGCCGCCTCCTCGAACAGACGCATCACGGATGCAGTGGGCAACTGCTCGCGTCGAATCGAGCAGTCGAGAATTCGTCGGGCGATCTCAGAGATACTTTCCGACAAGCAGTGCCAGCTTCTTCCGCGTGGCCTCGGGAACCAGGCTGCGGTCCGTGATGATCGCGTGCTCAAGCGCCGAGCCGCACTTGCAGGCCCGCGCCTCGGCCAGCTCCGCCACCGCCCGCGCTACCACCTTGCAGGCGTTCTCCGCGTTCTTCATGAGGTTGCTGATGATCTGGTCTACGGTCACGGCGTCATGATCGGGATGCCAGCAATCGTAGTCGGTTACCATGGCGACGGTCGCGTAACAGATCTCGGCCTCGCGCGCCAGCTTGGCCTCCTGGAGGTTGGTCATGCCGATGACGTCCATGCCCCAACTCCGGTAGACGTTGGACTCCGCCTTAGTCGAGAACTGCGGGCCTTCCATGCATAAGTATGTTCCGCCGCGCGTGGATCTCACGCCTTCGGCCAGGCACGCTTGGTGGACGGCCTCGGCCATCTGCGGGCAGATCGGGTCGGAGAAGCCGATGTGAACCACCAGCCCGTCTCCGAAGAAGGTCGAGGCGCGCCCGCGCGTCCGGTCGAAGAACTGGTCCGGGATGACGAAATCCAGCGGCCGGTGCTCCTCCTTGAGCGAGCCGACCGCGCTCAGCGAGATGATGCGTTCGACGCCGAGCAACTCGAAGCCATAAATGTTGGCGCGGAAATTCAGCTCCGAGGGAGAGATGCGGTGGCCGCGCCCGTGCCGCGCCAGGAACGCCACCTGCTTCGCACCCAGCTTTCCCACGACGTAGCTGTCCGAGGGCCGCCCCCAGGGCGTCTCGAACGCCACCTCCTGCTGCAACTCAAAGCCGGGCATGGAATACAGCCCGCTGCCGCCGATGATTCCGATTTGTGCTTTCAAGTGCGTTCTCCGGGATTCATGGTTCCTGAATGAGTTCGAGAAGGACCCCGCCCGTCGAGGCGGGGTGCACGAAAACGTAAAGCTGGCCGCCCGCGCCGCGCCGTGGCTCGTTCACCAGCCGCGCGCCCGCGGATTTGAGGCGCTCGACCGCCGTCTCGAGGTCCGCGACCAGCAGCGCGACGTGATGCAACCCCTCGCCGCGCTTGTCGAGGAAGCGGCCGACGGGCGAGTCCGCTTCCGTGGGCTCGAGCAGTTCCAGGCGCGGTCCGCCCAGGGGCAGCATCGCCACGTTCACCTTCTCCGCGGCGACGGTTTCGCGCCCGCTGGCGCCCATCCCGAGCACGCCCTCGTAAAACTTGAGCGCGGTCTCGAGCGATCGCACGGCGATGCCGAGGTGGTCGATCCTATATTCGTTTAAGCCACTCATCGATCACCGAATACGGGTCCCGGCGGCGCGCCGCCACTTCTTCCGCCGCGGCCTCGATCTCGCCGGCCGGCACCCGCTCCAACAAACGCTCGCGCAACATGTCGCGCAAGCGCAGGCGCCACATCTCCGCGCGGCGGTCTCTCTTCGCGCCCGTTTCCTGGAATTTCCGGGCCGCCTCCAGGACGGCGCCGACTCCGGTGCCTTCCGTCGCCACCACTTTGAGAATCGGCGGGCGCCAGTCGCCGGTTTGGGCCGCCAGGCCGAGCACGGCCTGAACCTCGCGCTCGAGTGTGTCCGCGCCCGGGCGATCCGCCTTGTTGATCACGAAGATGTCGGCGATCTCCATGATACCCGCTTTCATGCTTTGCACATCGTCGCCCATGCCGGGGACCAGCACCAGGATGGTCAGGTCCGCCAGTCGCGCCACTTCCACCTCGTCCTGCCCCACGCCGACGGTTTCAATCAACACCACCTCCTTGCCCGCGGCATCGAGCAGCAGGGCGAGGTCGGTGGTCGCCGCCGCGAGCCCGCCCAGCGTGCCGCGGGAGGCCATCGAGCGGATGAACACGCCCACATCCGCGTGGTGCTGCTGCATGCGGATGCGGTCGCCCAGGATCGCGCCGCCCGAGAAGGGGCTCGTGGGATCGACCGCGAGGATTCCGACGGTGCGCTCCTGGGCGCGCAGCGCGCGCGCCAGTTGATCGACTAGCGTGCTCTTGCCCGCGCCCGGCGCCCCGGTGACGCCGATCAGCACCGCCCGCCCGGTCCGCGGGAACAGCTCCTGCATGAGGGCCAGGGCTTCGGGACGGCGGTTCTCGATGGCGCTGGCGGCGCGGGCCAGCGCGCGCACGTCGCCGCCGAGAATTTGCGCGGCCCAGGCGGACATTTCAGTCCTTGAGGAGCTGGCGTGCGATGACAAGGCGCTGAATCTCGCTGGTTCCTTCCCCGATCGTGCACAATTTCACGTCGCGGTAGAACTTCTCGACACGGTAGTCCTTGATGAAACCGTACCCGCCGAGCACCTGTACTGCCTGCTCGGCCACGCGGACCGCGGTCTCGGAGGCGAACAGCTTGGCGATGGCCGATTCCTTGGTGACCCGCCGGCCCTGGTCCCTCAGATACCCGGCGCGGAGCGTGAGCAGGCGCGCGGCGTCGATCGATGCGGCCATGTCGGCGAGCTTGAACTGGATCGCCTGGAACTCGGAGATGTGCCGCCCGAACTGGCGGCGCTGCCGGGAATACTGGAACGCCACGTCGTAGGCGCCTTGAGCCGTTCCGACCGACAGGGCGGCGATCGAGATGCGCCCCCCATCCAGGATCTTCAGGCTGTCGACGAAGCCCTCGCCCAGACGGCCGAGAAGCTGCGACTCCGGCAGGCGGCAGTCCTCGAAGACCACTTCGCCGGTGGAGCTGGCTCGCATGCCGAGCTTGTTCTCCTTGCGGCCCAGGCGGAATCCGGGCGTGCCCCTGTCGATGATGAACGCCGAGATGCCGTGCTGGGCGGCGGCGCGATCGGTGACCGCCATGGCCACGCAAACCTCCGCTTCATGTGCGTTGGTGGTGAACGTTTTTGCCCCGTTCAGCACCCAGCAGTCGCCCTCGCGCACCGCGCTGGTGCGGGTGCCGGCGGCATCCGATCCGGCTTCCGGTTCGGTCAGCGACCAGCAGCCGATCCATTCGCCCGTAGCCAGGCGCGGCACATATCGCCGCCGCTGCTCGTCGCTGCCCGCGGAGAAAATGTGATTGGCGCAGAGCGAAGTGTGGGCCGCCACGATCAGCGCCACCGACGGATCGATGCGCGCCAGTTCCTCGATAATGATCGCGTACTCGATGTATCCCAGCCCCGCGCCGCCCAAGTCCTCCGGGAAGATCGAGCCCATGTAGCCAAGCTGGCCGATCTTCCGGATCGCCTCGCGCGGGAAGATTTGCCCCTCGTCCCATTCCAGGACGTGAGGCGCGAGCTCCGCTTCCGCGAATTCACGCACCGTCTTGCGGAGCTGAAGCTGCTCGGGCGAGTATTCGAAATCCATTCCGGTCTATACGATTTCTTCTTTGTCCCGATCCCAGCGCACCGTTCGGCCTTTTCGATAGCTCTCCACCGCCATCCGGCAGGCGATGGAAACGCGGAAACCCAGCTCGAACGGGCAATTCGGTGGATTGCCGGAACGGATGCAATCCAGGAAGTTCTGCATGTGCGCGTTCTTCCGCGCGATGGTTTGCCCCAGCATCTCGATGGCCTCCGGCCGGTTCACCTTCTGCGGCGCATAGCGGATCTGCTGGCCCCTGGAGATCGTGCCGTCGGTGCCCAGCACGTTCTCGGTGACGCCGTAATAGTTGTTGCCGAAGCCGGAGTCCCAGGTGAACAGCAACTCCTCGGCGTGCTCCATGGCCACGCTCATCGTGTCCGGCACTTCGCGCCCGTCCTTCCACAAGAGAATGCCGCCGGTAGCGGTGAGCGCCTTGGGTACGTCCAGGCCGAGCACCTTGTACCAGAAGGCAAGCTGGTGGCACATGTTTTCGTGGAAGTTGCCGCCCGAGTAGTCCCAGAAAAACCGCCAGTTGAGAAAGCGGTTGGCGTCGAACGGGCGCTTGGGCGCCTCGCCGAGGAAGGAATCCCAAACGATGCTCTCCGGCGTCATGTCCGGGTAGACCAGCCGGCTCCACTGCGGCTTGCCGTGCGGCGTGTTGCGGAACATGTGCGCAAGGATGGCGGTGAGCTTGCCTGCGTACCCGGTGGCCATGAAATCCACGGCATCGGTGATCTGCCCGGAGGAACAGCACTGGTGACCGATCTGGACCGTGCGCTTGCCGGCCTTCTGAACCGCGGCGCGCATGCGCTTGGCGTGCTCGACGGTGAAGGCCATCGTCTTTTCCTGGTAGACGTGCTTGCCGGCGTCGAGCGCGGCGCGGAATTGCTCGCAGTGCAGGTGCTGCGGCGTCGCGATGAGCACGGCGTCGATGGACCTGTCATCCAGCAGAGAGCGATAGTCCAGGTACGTCTTGGCGCCGGGCGCGAGCTTCTTGGCCTCTTCCAGGCGCCTGGTGTACACGTCGGCGAAGGCCACCAACTCGTTGTCCGGGCACTCCATCGCCTCGCGCGCCAACTGCATGCCGCGTTCCCCCAGGCCAACCATTCCGAGGCGGATCCGCTCGTTCGCGCCCAGCACTCCGGAGGGCACCGCGAGTGTCCCAGCCAGCCCGCTGGCGAACTTCCCGATAAATCTACGGCGTGAATCCATGATGGCTTGACCTCATTTTACCATCGGGGCCCTCCAATGCCGTGGCGCACGCTTCAGCGTGCCGGGGTGCCCTCTGGGCCCGCCACTCTTGGCGACGCCGGCTTCAGTGATCGCGATCCGTCACCAATTCGGTGACGGCGTAAAGGGCGCGCTGATACGCGGATTCGGGGAACTCGCCGATCAGCGCGCGGGCCCTTTCCGTGAACAGGCGGGCGCGCTCCCGCACCCGCTCCACCCCCCGGCCCCGGCGAATCAGTTCCAGGATGCTGGTGAAGGGTACGCGTTCGTAGTTGCGGTCCTCGAGGACCGTGGCCACCATGCGCCGTTCCTCGGGGCCGGCTTCCTCGAGCGCGTAGATGAGCGGCAGCGTCACCTTGCCTTCCCAAAGGTCGTTGCCCACCGGCTTTCCCAGCACATTCTCGTGGGCCGTGAAATCCAGAATGTCGTCGATGAGCTGGAAGGCCATGCCCACGTTCCAGGCGTATTCGCCGAGTTTGTCCTCGGTGGCCGAATCGGCGCCCGCGACGATCGCGCCCAGCCGCGCGCAGGTCGAGAACAGGTCGGCCGTCTTGCGCTCGACCAGGTCCATGTAGTCCGCCTCGGTCACCTCCATCGAGCCGATGCGCTGGAGTTGCAGCAGTTCGCCCTCGACCATGGTTTGCGTCACGCCGATCAGCAGGTCGAGGATGTGAAAGTTGCGCTCGCGCAAAGCGATCTGGAAGGCCTGCATGTAGAGCCAGTCGCCCGCCAGCACCGAAGTGTGGTTGCCCCACTTGATGTTGGTGGAAGGCCGGCCGCGGCGGGTGCGCGCGTCGTCGATGATGTCGTCGTGCACCAGCGTCGCGCTGTGGATCATCTCGACCACCGCGCCCAGCCGGATGGCGCTCTCTCCCCCGTCGCCGATCAGCTTGGAAGCCAGCAGCACCAGCATGGGACGCAGCCGCTTGCCGCCGCTGGCCTGCAAATACAGGCCGATGGTGGTGATCGCATCCACCGACGCGATCCACTCCAGGCTGATCTCCCGCTCCACCTGCCGCAACTCCGCCTCAACCAGCCCGACGATCTCCCGCGACGTCATCGAAATCCCAGCGTTGCCGGACTCCATGGATGCTTTTAAGTCTAGCATCGGCCTGTGGCATGTGGATTGTGGCCCGTGGCGACGAGCTACGGGCTACGAGCTGCGGGCTACAAGCCAGCGCCAAACGGGCGCCGAACGTTCTCGGTCGTGGCAGCCGCGAGCTGGTCCAGGGTCGCGCAACGGGCGCCCTCTCTGCCATTCCCTGCAGTCTGCGGGGCAAGCAGCTGCTTCCTTCACCCTCCCCTCCAATCGATTTGCGCTGCAACTCGCTCCCCGTCTAAGCCCGCCCATCGGGTGAACACAAACCCGCAAGAGATCTCCGACTCGCTCACAAAGATAATCACTCGAATATCTGCAGAGTCTTCACCCTCATACTCTCCATCCCGGCCACTAATTCCGACCGTCGGCGAGTCAATCGCGAAACCCGTGGTGTCATCTCATCAGGACAAATGACCGCCATCTTCACGTTCGCATCAACCACGTTAGTCCCGAACGCTATTTGACGTGCCTCGTTGTACCTCCGCCATCTCACTGAGTAGAACACTTCGACAAAACGCTCACTCCAACCTTTCAGAAGACGGTCAACACAAAAACGCTCCAGCCTGTTAAAGCCTCTCGGAGTATACCTCGTGCCACGCGTCAACAAAACCAAGATGTGCGTACAGCCACTATCGATTGCGTCTCGCACCGGAACGGGGTTGGCAATACCACCGTCCACGTACCGAGCGCCATCAAGTTCTACGGCCGAGTTATACAAAGGAACAATGGCGGCTGTCGCCTTCAAAACCACCCGCAGATCCAAGTTCTCCTTGCTAACGTCAATCCTTCGGGTCTGACCGTTCGAAGCATCGGTGAGGGACACAAACAAGCGCGTTCGTGAGTTCCTCACAGCATCCACGTTCAGGCGCTTCGGCTCACTCATCACCCAGTCCAAGTAGTCCATATCCAGGACACGCCTGATCCGAAGGAAGTTTATAAACTCCGGTCGCGACAAGTCATCCAGATAAATGGACGCGCCGAATTCAGTTTGGGATGCCAAAAAATAGCAGGCATTGATCGCCCCAGCTGATTCTGCATGGACCTCATCGAACACGTCCTTCAGACCGAGGCTCTCGAGAGCGACAAGCACGCCGCCTGAATATACACCGCGCATACCGCCGCCCTCGATCACAAGACCAACCTTAGTCGGGAGGCCGGCCAGACTCTGACCCCTTCGTAGCATCTCCGCCCATCGCTTGATCTCCATGATAACAGGGTTGTTGCGGCACGCAATATTCGCTGACTCGCTCAACGGCATATGGCCCCACTTCCCGCGTAGCGCCGTCTCCAGCGCGACACCCCTCACGATCTTTCCGGCACTGCCCGCGGAGACCTTTGTGAACTGTAGCATTACGTTAACAGCAACACACGCGCCAGCCAAGACGCAATTGAACAAGAAGGGTAGTAGATCATGGGGATATGATTTCTCTATCGCTTCGAGAAAGCATCCGGATATGGCCAGACTCCCGCTATAGAAGAACGCACTGACAGCATAGCCCCTCAAGGCAACGGTCAAAAACTCTCTGTTTCCTGTGAAGACAGCTCCCGAAGGACTGGGCACCCGAGTCAAATACTTCAAGATCAACAAGTTGTTAATTGCCACGAGAAGCACGCCGAAGGCAGCGCCAATAGGCCAGAGGTTATAATGCGTCGCGCCCCACAGGACAGGGAACAAATACGCCCAAGCCACGATGAATCGCGTGGCTACACCAATGGAATAGTTGTAATACTGCACTCTACAGGAAAGCCGTATGAAGTAGTAGAATGAAAGCCACGTGAACGAGAGGGCGGCAAAAAGACACGGAAGAAAGGCGGTGCGGACGCCGAAAGTCTGAATCGCTGTAATGAGTTGCCTAACGAGGTGACCAGTGAGGAATAGGGGTACTATGAAGCCAAGACCTATTTCTGCCTGGCGCCAGTGTTTACCTCTCATGAGGTGGGTTAAGAAAATCGCCAAATCGGAGACATCTGGCAGAAGTAGTTGCTTGAGGCGATCAAGTTTTGGCCGAATGGAGTTGATGGTGTGGATTCGTTCAAGGAGTTCTTCACGTATCGACTTGAGGGCGTCAATGACGGCTGCCCAGTGCTCCGGGCGGCCGGAGGGACTGTTGTGGAGGCAACGGATCAAAAGGACCCCGAGACGTGGTTCGTCATTCGCGAGGCGGGTCAGAATGTCAAACGTTCCACCAGGATCGACCGTGCCGCCCAACATCTCGATGATGACTAACGCAAGAGAGTAAATGTCTGAGCGGTCTGTCGCGAGGCTGACATTGGAGAGGACTTCGGGAGCGAGGTACTTGATGGAACTCTGGAAGACGCCAAGGCTGAGACTGGAAAGGGCCGCACGCTGTATGGTTAACAGGTTGAAATCAATGATTGTGATGGTGGGTGGATCATCGTAAGGTGCAATGAGGATGTTTTCAGGTTTCAGGTCAAGGTGTAGGACGCCGTTGTCATAGGCGGCTTTGAGAGCGAGCGCGGCACGCAACGCTATCTCGACGACTGTTCTGTAGAAATCAATCCCGCGCTGTGGGAGACTGGTGAGGTCTGATGGAGTGTTGAGTGCGATCCAGTCCCGGAGCGACGCGGAGGGGCCGTACTCAAGAGTGTAGTAGAAGGGAGGTCCTGGCTCTTGGCTGACGGAGATAAGCTTCCCTATTCCGGCAGAGTCGACTTTCGAAAGGGCTCCGAGAACACTGGCAAGTTGTAGCCAGGAATCACCGCCGAGACTAATGGAGGGCTTAATGAGCTTTAGGGCTTGCGGCGTGCCGCCGGTATCAACCTTGAAGACGTAGGAGAAACCGCCCACGCCGATGAGTTCCTGGAATTGGTATCGGTTGGGAAAGAGAGCAAGCGAAGGGTCGAGAGTAATGGCACGCTTGTAGTGCTCTTCTGCGGCGTTCTTGTTTTGGGACTGGTGCCTGCGGCCGAAGAGTTCAGCGTGTGACATGAATGCGAGGAGGTGGGCTGCCGCAGAGTCCGGGGTTTCGGCTAGGCGCGCATTGGCGAGCTGGAGTGTACTGATTGGATCGAATAGGGTTTGGTGGTGGTAATGCTCGAGTGGTCTGTCGGATGCCTGCATTCGCGTTACCCCACTACTCAACGCGCCCAAATGTTGAAAAGGCGTGTTCACTAGACCTAGCGACATGGACTAGGCGCAAGAAGTGCCGGACGCCCTGAGCATCGGTCAAAATACTCAAGCACTTGATGATGCATTCTAGCCAGCGACGCCAAGCGTTGTCAAGGGAGTGCTTTGAGGGAGAATGGGACGAAGTCTGCCAATGGGCGGGGACACTAATGACTCTCTCCAAGACCTCGCCCGCCGAGAGGCTTCCCGCGGTTCCCTCCAAGAGGACATCAACAGCCTGGAAGCGTTTCGGAAGGACTTCGCAACCCACCGCAGCTTCCACATCGTCCTGGACCGGCTGTACGGCAGACTGCGTCAGTACGACAAGTCCATCGAGGTACTCGGCGCCTTCCTTGACGCAGCAACCCAGCAGGGCTAGTCGGGCGACAGCGACTTCGCGGACGCGCTTTACAACCGGGCCTGCACGTATTCGCTGAAGGCCGGGAGCGCCGATGGCGCCGGGAAGGAAAAGGTCCAACAGTTGGCACTCAAGGATCTTGAGCGCTGCATCGCACTCTCGCCCGGGAATGCGGAGGAGGCCCGGGAAGACTCCGAGCTCGCTCCCCTCCGAGGGATTGAGAAGTTCCAGTCGCTGGTCCGCGCTGAGCCTACTGCTCGTTCTTCTCAACAGTCATAGCAGTCTCATCAAAGCACCCTCCCGCTGGCTTGTGGCTTGTGGATCCCGCAACGGCACACCCGCTTCGCACCAGCGGCGCAAGTACCTCTACGGCCGGTCGCGGAGCGCCGGGAGCCGTCGCGGAATCCACAAGCCACAAGCTACAAGCCAGCGGCGAACAGCCGCTGAAAGTTCTCCGTGGTAGCAGCCGCGAGCTGGTCCAGGGGCTCGCCGCGGAGTTCGGCCACGCGCCGGGCGGTTTCCACCACGAACGCGGGCTCGTTGCGCTTCCCGCGCTTGGGCACGGGCGCCAGGTACGGGGCGTCGGTCTCCACCAGCAGGCGGTCGCCGGGGACGCGGCGCGCGGCCTCCTGAATCCGCAGCGCCTTCGGGAATGTCACCACGCCGGCGAAGCTGATGTAGAAACCCATCGCCAGAACCTGCTCCGCCTCTTCCGGCCCGCCCGAAAAGCAGTGAAAGACGCCTGTTGCGCCCGGATGTTCGCGGAGCAGCCGCAGAGTGTCGTCCCAGGCCTCCCGGGTATGGATGATGACCGGTTTCGGCGCCATCGCGAGTTGTCTCGAAAACACCTCGCGCTGCACCTCGCGCGGCGAGAAGTCGTAGTGGTAGTCGAGTCCGATCTCGCCGATGGCCACGACCTTGGGGTGCGCGAGCGACTCCTTCATCCGCTCGAAGGTCCCCTCACTGGCTTTGCTGGCCTCGTGCGGGTGAACGCCCACGCTCGCGAAAATGTGCGGCCAGGCTTCGGCGAGACGGATGCCCGCTCCCAGATCGGGCGGCCCGGACCCAATCGCCAGGATCTGCTCGACGCCCGCCGCGAGCGCCCGCTGGATCACCGCCTCGCGATCCGCGTCGAACTGCGGATCGTCGAGATGGCAATGGGAATCGACCAGCATTACTTCAGGCGCGCCCCGACCGGCACGTCTTCGAGGAATCCCGCCAGCACCGGCTTGCCGCCCTCGATCGAGGCGGCCACGATCATCCCGTTCGATTCGACGCCGCGAACTTTGCGCGGCTCCAGGTTGGCCACGATGACCACCTTGCGGCCGATCAACTGCTCGGGCTTGTAGGCCTCGGCGATGCCGGCCACCAGCGTGCGCGGCTCCCTCTCGCCAATGTCCACCTTCAGCTTGAGCAGCTTGTCGGCGCCCTTCACCGGCTCAGCCTCGAGCACCAGCCCGACCCGCATCTCGACTTTGGCGAAATCCTCGATCGCGATCTTGGGCGCCGCTTCGGCATCGGGCGCGGACGCGGGCGCCTGGCCCAGCAGCGCCGCCTGCCGCGCGGTTTCTTTCACCTCCAGCGCGCGCATCTCGGGGATCGCCTGCTTGGCGTCGATGCGCGGGAACACCGCCGCCACCTCGCCGATCTTCTGGCCCATCTGCAACTGTCCCCAGGCTAGCTCCTGGAGCCGCACGGATTCGAGCGGAGCCGGCATTCCGAGCTGCGCCCAGATCTTCGCGGTGGATTCCGGGAGCACCGGCGCGAGCAGCACGGTCGCGATGCGCAGCACCTCGGCGGCGGTGTAGAGCGTAGCGTCGAGCTGCGCGCGCGATTCGGGCTTCTTCACCAGCGTCCAGGGCGCCTGCTCGACGATGAACTTGTCGGCGGCCGAGAGCAGCGCCCAGATCGCCTCCAGCCCCTTCGAGAACTCGAATTCCTCGAACGCACCGATGACCGCATCGATCGTCTGTCGCGCCGCCTGCGGGATCGCGCCCTCCGTCGTGGGCGCGGGCACCGCTCCCCCGCAGTACTGGTGGATCATCGTCAGCGTGCGGCTGGCCAGGTTGCCCAGGCCGTTCGCCAGGTCGGAGTTGTAGCGGCCCACCAGCGCGTCGTAACTGAACCCGCCGTCCTGCCCGAAGACGATCTCGCGCAGCAGAAAGTAGCGCAGGGCGTCGGTTCCCATCACCTGGCGGATCGGCTCCGGCCGCACGATGTTGCCCCGCGACTTGCTCATCTTGCTCTCTTCGAACAGCAGCCAGCCGTGGGCGAAGATGCGTTTGGGAAGCGGCACGCCCGCGGCCATCAGGAACGCGGGCCAGTAAATGGCGTGGAAGCGCACGATCTCCTTGCCGATCAGGTGCAGGTCGGCGGGCCACAGGTTCTCGCCCACCACCGCGCTCATGTAAGTAGTCAGCGCGTCGAACCACACGTAGAAAACATGCGGCGCCTCGCCCTCCACCGGGATGCCCCATTTGATGTTGGTGCGCGTAATCGAGAGGTCGTTCAGACCCTGCTTCACGAAGGCGATGACCTCGTTGCGCCGCGTCTCGGGCTGGATGAACTTCGGCTCGCGTTCATACAGGTCCAGCAGCCGGTCCTGAAACACCGAGAGCTTGAAGAAGAAGTTCTCCTCGGTGATGGTCTCGGTGGGACGCCCGCAGTCGGGACAGGCATCGCCCGGCTTGGCCTCGTTGACGTAGAGGTTGTCGTGGATGCAGTACTGCCCGGTGTAGGCTCCCTTGTAGATGTAGCCGTTGCTCCGGCAGCGCTCGAACAGATCCTGAACCACTCGCGCATGCTGCGGGCTGGTGGTGCGCTGGAAATGGTCGATCTTCAGCCCGAGCTGTTGCCATTGCCGCTCGAACTCCGCGGCGATGACGTCGCAGTAGTCTCGGGGCGTCTTTCCGGCGCGCTCGGCCGCGCGCTCGACGTTGACCCCGTGTTCGTCGGAGCCGGTGGTGAGCACGGCCCGGTAGCCCTGCATGCGTTTGAACCCGCGCACCACGTCCGCCACGATCGTCGTGTAGGCGTGGCCAATGTGCGGCGCGGCGTTGACGTAGTAGATGGGAGTTGTCAGGTAGTACTTCATCGGTTCTGTGCCAGGTATGCGAAGTTCGCCTCTGCCAGGATCTGTTTCAACGGGACGCCGGTCGCGACCGCCAGGCGGCGGCAGTCCTCGTACTCCGGCGCGAAATTCCCTTCCTCGGAGACCTTCACCCGCACCGTTCCGTGCGGCGTCTGGACCTCGACCGTGCGACGGGCCTGCACGCGGCGCTCCGCCGGATAAATGCGCAGGCCGAGGGTCGTCGTCTCGGCGAACAGCAGGGCCGCCAGCCGCTCCTGGTCCTCGGGCCGCGCGATCGCGCGCACCAGCGTCCCCGGGCGGTTCTTCTTCATGAAGATTGGGGAGAGCGTGACGTCCAGCGCGCCAGCTTCGAGCAGGCGCTCCATGGCGAAGCCCAAGACCTCGGGGCTCGAGTCGTCGATGTTGGCCTCGAGCACCGAGACGGTGGCGGCCTCGCTCACGCCGCTGGCCTCCCCGATCACGACACGCAGCACGTTGGCGTGCTCGGCGAAATCGCGCCCGCCCGCGCCGTATCCGATGGCCGAGACCCGCATCGGCGGAAGCGGGCCGAACGAAACAGCGAGCGTGGTGGCGATGGCCGCGCCCGTGGGAGTGGTCAACTCGACCGCCGGGCCGCGCACGTAGACGGGCTTCCCTTCCACCAGGGCCGCGGTCGCCGGCGCCGGCACCGGCAAAGTTCCGTGCGCGGTTTCGACCGTTCCCCCGCCCAGGTTGAGCGGCGAGCAGTGGATCTCCTCGGCGCCCAGCAGCTCGAAACCCAGGCAGGCGCCCACGATGTCGCTGATCGAATCCACCGCGCCCACCTCATGGAAGTGGACGCGCTCGATCGGGACCTGGTGAACGCGCGCCTCCACCTCGCCCAGCCGTTGGAACACCGCCGCCGCGTTCTGTTTCACGCGCTCCGGCAGCGCGGCCTTCGCGATCATGTCGAGGATCTGCGAGAGGTGGCGGTGGCCTGGCTGCTCGCCGTGTTCCACGTGGAATTTCGTGGCCGCGATGCCGCGGCGCCAGGTCTTTTCGAACGCGTACGAGGCTCCCGTCCCCAGCGCCCCCAGCGCCTCGCACAGCGCGCCCGTGCCGGCGCCCGCGTCGGCCAGCGCGCCAACCAGCATGTCGCCGCTAATTCCCGAGAAGGCGTCCAGGTAACAGATTCTCATGGTGCGATCAATTGAGGCAGCAGTTCGCCCGCCGCTCCCCGGAAGGACCGGTCCAACTCCGCCGAGAACGGCGTCTCTTCCATATTGCACTCAATCACCCTGGCGCCGCAGGCCTTGGCCAGCGGAACCAGGCCGGCGGCCGGGTATACCACCGCGGAAGTGCCCACCACCAGGAACACGCCGGCGGTGCGCGTGGCCTGCTCGGCTTGCTCCCAGGCCGCCGGCGGGAGCATTTCGCCGAACCACACCACTCCGGGCCGCATCATGCCGCCGCAACCGCAATGGGGAGGCAGTTCCGGAAGGGGCGCGCGCTCCTCGCGCTGCTCGCGGCCGCAAACCATGCAGCGCAGCGTCCAGAGGTCGCCGTGCAGCTTGACCACGTTGCGGCTCCCGGCGCGCTCGTGCAACCCATCCACATTCTGTGTCACCAGCGTGAAGCGCGGCTTGGTCTTCTCGAGGGCGGCCAGCGCCAGGTGGCCGGCGTTGGGCTGGGCCGCCGCGATCAGCGTGCGCCGCCAGTCATACCACTCCCAAACCAGCTTGGGATCGCGCGCGAAGGCCTCCGGCGTCGCCAGATCCTCCGGCCGGAACTGCTTCCACAGGCCGCCCGCGCCGCGGAACGTGGGGATGCCGCTCTCGGCCGAGATGCCCGCGCCGGTAAGCACGGTGATGGCGGTCGCCTCGCGAATCCACTCCCGAGCCTGGTTCACAAGTCCTTATTATCGCTTACGGTACGCTTTGCTCGAGGACCTTGTTCGACTGCTCCTCGCGGAACTCGCGCAGCTTCTCCTGATACTCCGGGCGGTGCGTCGCCAGGATCGAAACCGCGAGCAGCGCCGCGTTGGTGGCCCCGGCCTGGCCGATGCCAAGCGTTCCCACCGGGATGCCGCTGGGCATCTGAACGGTGGAGAGCAGGGAGTCCAGGCCCTTGAGCGCGGCGCTCTCCATCGGCACTCCCAGCACCGGCAGGATGGTGTGCGCGGCGATGACTCCGGCCAGGTGCGCCGCGCCGCCCGCGCCCGCGATGATCACCTCGATGCCCCGGCCCTGCGCCGCGGCCGCGTACTTCGCTGTCTGCGCCGGCGTCCGGTGCGCGGAGAGGATGCGCACCTCGTGAGCCACCCCAAAACGGCTGAGCGTCTCGTCGGCGTGGCGCATGGTCTCCCAGTCCGACTTGCTGCCCATGATCACGGCTACCAGCGGTTTCGATTCGGCCATATCTTACTCAAGGTACACCAGTAGGATAAGGCTCCGCGCGAAAACCCGTTACAGTGTACTGTCACGGGTTTTCGTCCCCGGTCGCCCCTCGGGGGTGCCGCCAAGTCCGCCGTTCAGCGCCCTCCAGTCTTCAGAGCCTCCTCAATCCGCGCCCACTTCGCGCCCGGCGCGCGAGCAAGCGCAAGCCAGTCGCCGCGCGGCGCGCTTCCGCTCGAGGCCGCTTCGATCGCCCGGTCAATCAACGCTCGCTCCCGATCGGAGACTCCCCCTGCCGACTTGAGGAATTTGACGAGCCGGGCGACGTGCGACCGGAATGCGCCGGCTGTGAGCGTATGGCCTTCCGCCACGAACGCCAACACCGCCGCAACCGAGCGCGCTGCCCGCGCCGAATCGCTCTCACCAGGCATCCCGCCGTCCGGTTCCAGTTCCGACGCGAGATCCATGAGAGGATCGACGCTCAATTCCGCCTCGGCTTCTCTGGGAGCACGCACTCTGCTCAACATCCCCTGGAATGCGGCGCCCAGCGCGAACCTTTTTCCCGCTGGCGCAGCGGAGGGTGGCGCCGCCATGGCCGGCATCACGCACGCCGCCATCGAGGCGCCGGCAGGCGGCGCGCCGAAATAGGCGCCGAAGCTGACATCCTGCGGCATTCCGACCGGCACTACGCGCGTCTCCGGCAGTTCGCCGGCGCGATCGCCCGCGCGCTTCACCACCGCCACCAGCGACATCTCGCGGCTGGCCAGCCCGTACGCCTGGCTCAAAGCCAGCAGCCGTGCGCCCACCCGGCTCTGCTTGCGTTTTTCGAGCGGCGCCAGGGCGTCTTCGCTGAGGTACCGGCTTTCCCAATCCGTGATCAGCCGCGAGCCTTGCAGCAATCGGAGAGTCTGGCCGGTTTCGCTATCGCCTGAAGGCAGCGGCAAGGCCAGCCGCCCGCCGTCCCAGGTGAGCTCCACGGCGCTGGGCCCCTCCTCCGTCTCGCCGAACAGCAGGACGGGAGTGCCGGCGAACACCACCGACGGGGGCTCGGGCTGCACGTTGCCGGAGGCCTTCAGCCCCGAGGCGACCGGCCGCCCGATGCTCGCAAACAGATCCACGGCAGCCAGGTCCACCCGCTCGCGAGCCGTGACAAAACGGCTGACCCCCGCCGTCTCGCGGGCCAGCAAGGCCAGAAAACGGTCCTGGCTGGCGCTGCCGATGCCCAGGCAGGACAGGCGGATCTTAGCGTTGCGCGCTTGCGTCAGAATCTGTTCCGTGCCGGCTACTTGCCCATCCGTAAGGATCAGCACGTCGCCACCGCCTGCCAGCATGCGCGCGGCCTCCAGGAACCCTCGTGCCAGCTCGGTTCCACCCCGCGCGTCCACCTGGCTCAGGAACGCGCGCGCTTTCTCGCGGTTCTCGCGCGTCCCGGGAAGCAATCCGGCGGACATGCTTTCCACCTGGTCGTCGAACGCCACCAGGCCGAACCAGTCGCTCTCTGAAAGTGCGGCGAGGCAGGCCTCGATGGCTTTGCGCGCCTGCGCAATCGGCGCGCCCTGCATCGATCCCGAGCGGTCCAGGACAATAACCGTCCGGCGCGCCGCCTCCGTGGTCACTCCAAACAGCGTGGACGGCACGATCGCGGCAAAAGCCCGCTTCCCCTCCCCGGCCGGGCCGGCAAACACCTGGGCGGCGGCTTCTTTGAATCGGACGTCGAGCACCAGGTCGCGATTCGGGACGTCCTTTTCCGGCGCCAGCGCTACCCCGTCCTGTCTCACTCGAATCGAGTGCGATGGCGATCCAATCTCCTCAATGGGGAGCTGATGGAGTATCGAGAGGTCGAATCCCACCTCGTGCAGCGAAGCGGCGTCCTCGCGGAAGCGCGGCAGGATCATGTCGCCGAACTCGCTGGGCGGCAGCTCCATTTCGCCTTCGCCCTCCGCCACAACAGCGGCTTTCATGCGCGGGTGATACGCCGGCGCGAGTGTGAACGGAAAGCGGAACCGGAACCCGTCGTCGCGCAGCTCGACTCCGGCCAGCACCTCGAGATAGACGGTAACCGTCTCGTTCGGACGAATGTTGCCGACCGTCAGATTCACCACGCCGTCGCCGTACTGGCGGGCCAGCGCCGAGAGCGAGCCGTCCGCGATACCCTGTTCATACGCCTTCACTGCCTCCTCGGTTTGCCGCAGCTCCGAGTGCGCTTCGAAACCCTCGCCCGTGATCCGAAACGCGCGCAACGCCGCATCGCGAGGCAAAGGAAACGAGTAGATCACCTCCAGCGGCTTGTCTTCCCCCGATCGAAACACGTGCTGCACCATGAGGCGCGCGCCCGCGGGCAAAACGCGCCCGGTCAACCACAGCCGCTGCATCGCCAGGCGTATGGGAACTCCAGTCGCCGCCGCAACCGGCGCAAAACTCAATGCTGTCGTGCTCATCTCCTACTCCTTCCTTTCTTTGCCAAGAAACCGCCCCAATTCGCCGATCGCCGCACGGACCTGCCGTGTTCGCCAGGGGCTCATATCCGCGCGCGTCCACACCACGACGTCATCTGCGACTGCATGTTGCCACCATGCCGTGGGCGCCGCGGCGCCCTGTTCCGCCTCCACGCCACCCACAATGCGGCCAATCTCAGAAAGCGTCCGGCCTTCCATCTGAAGGCTCTTAACCCGCTCCAGCCGCGCCACGTGCTCCGGCGTATACGCCGCGCCGCGCCCCGCCTTCACCGGCCCGTCAACCAGCCCGCGCGCAATATAGAACCGGATCGTGCGCGCCGGCACCCCCGACGCCTCCGCCAACTCCGCCAGCGTCAAGTATTCGTTCATGCTCCCCCAGCATAGTGCAGAAACATGTCAGTGTCAAGTACTGTCACCATAATTCTCTGGGCAACCTTCAAACGCTCGGCAGTGGGCCAGTTTACGGTCTAGGCATTACGCGGACAAGTGCTGGGGCGGGATCAGCCAGAAGCCACAACTCCCCGGACGACGTCGCAGGCGTCCAATGGTTGTCCACGGAGGCCTAGCTGATCGACGGACACAGCGCGAAACTCAAGCTTCGCGCAACGCTCAAAGAACGCTAAACGCCCAAGGAACGCTATAAAATGGAAATGAATGAGCACCCTGGGAACAAACCCGAAGAAGAAGCGAGTAGAAACCCACTACATGGAAGAGGCTCGCCGCGCCTCATCGGTGTTTCCGCGTGGTGAGCTTGTCCCCCAGGAAAAACCTGATTTCCTGCTGCATACCGAAGGCGGAACTATCGGGATTGAAATTACGGAACTGTGCCGCGAAGAGCCGAGAGCGGAAGCGGGGAGACTGTCGAAGGTGCCTGACAAAGCGAAGGCCATCTATAACCGAATGCCAAACGCTCAAACTGTGGATGTCAGTGCAGTATTCTCGGTGCAGGCAAAATCCGCGAGGTTCAACGATTTGACAACTTCACTTGCCGAGTTTGTTTATCGGAACCGGAAGAACAGGGGATCAAGCGTCACACGGACCAGAGACTTGCCCAACGGCTACTGTTACGTTGCGATTCATGAGCCGCTAAGACGCAAATACCCCACGGGACACTGGCATGCCATGAGGGCGTTCGATGTAGTCCTCGCGCCTAAGGAACTTCTTGAATCTCGCATTGAAGAGAAGAATCAGCGACTGCCGGAGTATCGCCTCTCGACTCCCAGAATGTGGCTTCTCATCGTCAACGACCGTTTCTTAGGGCCGGGGGAAGTTTACGCACGCCCAGAGCACTTGGCAGAATGGAAATTCGCTTTCGATTTTGAAAAGGTGCTTTTGTTCTCGCGCGAACCAAGCGGGGGTGGCGAAGTGATCGAGCTTCGGCGGACGTAGGAATTTCGGCTGTATGCCGGGTCAATTTCGCTTTGAGGCCCGAGTGGGGCGGCGACTTCCGGTTCGGCTTGCGTCTAGGCCGCATAAGCCAGATGAAAGCCTGGCTCCCGGTCGGCTATCTCCCGCGCTACGGGCTGCGGCGCGCAAGCCTTCTGGAATCCACATCGCCGAGTAGTCATATCGGAATTCGCCCCACTACCGAGCGCTCCCGTGACTGCGATACGCATCGGGTCTCTGTCGGGAAGAAAGCGGGGGGGACGTCCTCAACCTGCCGCCGGCAGGTTGAGCCGCTCTTCGACGCCCGCAAACCGGCGGGGGCTGGCGTCCAGCCGGGCGCCAATCGTTTCCGTGTAGCCGTCGACGGCCGTCAGGAGGCGGGTTTCGCTTTCCTCAACCGCGATGCGGATGCGGGATTCGAGCGCGTTCAGTTTTCCGTCCAGCCGGGCTTCCAGATCCCGGAGATCCTGCTTGGTGGCGGGTTCGTCAGGCATGGACCGCTGCCGTACGAAGCTGTGAAACAATTCTGGGGACACGCCTGCCGTGCTGCGGAGGTGGTTGGTACGCTGCAACCAGCTCGGAGTGTCCCCGAATTGTTTCACAGCTTCTTACGGGTCGCGCCTCGGTGCTGGGGACCGTTCAGTGCTTCGGCCCCCAGATAACAGGTTGACTCAGCTCGTTAGCGACGATCGTGGCCGCCGCGGGAGTTGCCGCTCGAATGGCTCGAGCCACCGCCGCTAGAAGAACGGCTGGAGTGGGAGCCACCGCCTCCTCCGCTTGACGGGCTGGAGCGATAGCTGGGCGCGCTGCGGTTTCCGCCGGAGCCGCCGCCGTAGGACGGCATCGCGCGGTATCCGCCGCTGTTGCCGTATGACGGGCTGGAGCGATAGCTGGGCGCGCTGCGGCTTCCGCCGGAGCCGCCGCCGTAAGACGGACTCGCACGGTATCCGCCGCTGTTGCCGTAGGACGGGCTGGAGCGATAGCTCGGCACGCTGCGGTTTCCGCCGTTGCCGCCACCGTAGGACGGCATCGCGCGGTATCCGCCGCTGTTGCCGTATGACGGGCTGGAGCGATAGCTGGGCACGCTGCGGTTCCCGCCGTAGCTGCCGCCGTAGGACGGACTCGCGCGGTATCCGCCGCTGTTGCCGTATGACGGGTTGGAGCGATAGCTGGGCACGCTTCCGCCGTAGCCGCCGCGGTAGGACGGATTCGCGCGGTATCCGCTGCTTCCACTATAGGCTGGAGTGGAGCGGCGGCCCTGGCTGCTGGACCCGGCCTGGCCGAAACGATTCCAACCGCCGGCTTGCGCCGAATTGCGCTGGCCCGCCGCATAGGATTGTCCGCCAAATCGCCCGGCCCGGGATGCGCCGCGCGCCGTGGAAGCTCCGCCGTAACGGTTCATGAGCCCACTATTCGAATAGGGGACTCCCCGACGATGGCCGGGATCGTGCGCCCAGGTGCCGCCACCTCGAAATCCGCGCCCGCCGTAACCGTAACGATTGAAGAAGAAACTATTCTGATAGATCGAGTGATGGAACCAGTTCGGTCCCCAGCCCCAACCACCCCACCCCAGGCCGCCGAAGAAGCCTCCGATGTAAATGCCCGGGCCGAATCCGAATCCATAGCCGTAATACGGGTAATCCCACGCCGGATAATAACCGTAGCCGGGCGGTCCCCAGATGTACTCGGGATTGTACTCAGGCACGTAGACCATCTCGGGGTTGGCTGGTCGAATCGCAATCGCCGATTGGTCCCCTTGCATCTCGGTGGTGACGGTTTCCTGCGGGTTGGAACGCAGTTTGCCAGCCGCCATGGCTTGGGCCCGCATCCGCTGCACGGCGCTCATTACATCGGCCTGCTGCGCGAGGAATGCGTTGCCGAGATCGGTGGTCCAGCGCATGTCGGCGTTCAAACGGTTGATCACATCGGGGAAAACCACCAGGGCCTGGATACTGGGATCCCAATTCTGCTGACGCGCCGCATCCACCAGTTGGGAGCCTTGTAGATTGCGATTTTGCTGCAGCCACTGCCCCGCCTCGGCGATCTCCTGCGGGTAGGTGGCCGCCACCAGCACTTGGCTCAGCAAGGCATCCGGGTACAGCGCAATGGGCGCGACCAGGGTGTCCAACTGTTCCTGTGGAAGGAGTTGTGCGGGAGCTTGCTCGGGAGGCGCTAGTTGTTGCGCAACCATTAGGCCGCCAGCCAGAAGCGGAACACAAACCAGACGAAGCGCCTGGCGAATAACCGACTGAACGATGATCGTCTTCATGGTGCACCTCCATTGGGCGCCACGTTACGCTTTCCCTAATGCACGCGGCCAGCCAAACGCCAACCTGTTGACCAGCAGTCACTTGATGCGGCGGCTGGGCGGCGCGGATGGTTGAATACCACCGCTCCGGTGTATCGCGGCCAGAAGTGCAGGCCAGCCGCTCGCTTGGTTGCGTAATCCAGCGGGCAATGGCCAGGTCTATCCAGCCGTCGCGGTCGGGTTTGTGTGGTCGGCGGCAGACGTGACCTCGTCCGAAACCTCCGCTAACGCATCTGGTCCGCGATTGGCAGATCTACGAGTCGGCGTTACCTCCATGTAGAACGCCGTAAGCGGTCGCCAGCGCGTTCGGTGTTCTCTATCCGTCCGAATGGATCGAAAGTGGCTGAACGTTCGTCCAGCCACTCTTCGTGGTACAGTGCATATGGCCCGCGGGACGAATTTGCCTCGGACGTTGCACTTGACGCAGGTTTGTGCCAGTGTTGCCTCGATTTGGCTGGCGGCGGAGCAGGAGCGCCATCGCGGTGGACGCTGTTGTTCTCAGTGAGGCCGATATCGGATATGCGACTTTTGGCGATGGCTTTGGTTTTAGCGGCGGCACCGCTGGCGGCCCAACCGCTCGTTCGGTTGTGGAACAGGGAGATCACAGCCGAAGAAGCTCGCCGCTGGGACGAACACGAGCCGCTCAAAGGTCTGGCGATGATGGTGGAAGAGATGTTTGAGAAGCAGTACCTTCGCGAAAACGGGCTCGAGCCGTCGCCGGAGGTTTTCAGTGCTGTCCGCCACAAATGGCAGCAACGGAGCGGGGGGGCTGCAGGCCCGATGGGAGAATGGTTCGTTCAGCGGACGGTTCGCAGCTTTTACCTGTCCCGTGCCCTCTGGGAAAAGCACGGCGGACGAATCATGCTGTCCGCTTTCGGCTCCTGCGTGGCCAAGGACGCTTTGATACAAGAAATGCGTGCGCTTGAGCGTGCCGGGTCGCTGAGTTTTCCCGGAGGTGCCAGGCTGCGCGACGACTTATATCGATACCTTCGCGAGGCCGGAGGCGATGGCGTTATCAGCGGCGAGCGTGCGCGCAAGTTCTTTGCAAAGCCGCCATGGGAGAACTAGATCACTGCGGCCGGACCATACCCGGGAGCTCTCGCAGGATCGCCACGGATATCACAGTTGTCTCGCGCCACTCGGACGTACCACGCCCATCTCGTAGACGTGGCCGGCGCGGATTGGGAATGGATCGTCGGCAAATCTGAAACTGCCGCACTACCCAACGGTCCCGTGACTGGCATACGCGCGGGGTCTCTGTGGGGGAGAGAGCGGCCGGAAAATGTCCTCAACCGGTCGGCGGCAGGTTGAGACGCTTCTTGATCTCGAGGACGGATGCGCGTTTCGCAGCCGGAATAGAATACACTCGAAAGTTGCTTCCTCTGCTGCTGGTCATCCTGGCGTCGCTTGCGATGGCGGCCGATTACGCCGCGCCAGCCGGCACGCGTCCGGCCATCCGGCGGCCCGGGGCGGAGAGCATCCTTCCCGGCGGCCGCATCATCACGCCGCTCGGACGCTCCTACTCGACCGGACCGGGCCCCTTCGGCCTCGCGATCAGCCCCAGCGGCAACCAGGTGGCGACGGCCAACGGCGGCCCGGATCAGTTTTCGCTCACCTTGCTGCGGCGCGACAAGATGTACTGGTGGGTGCGGCAGATGGCGGCCGGGGAAGCGGGCAAGGAGGAGGACGACTGGCGCAGCGTGTTCATGGGCCTGGCCTTCGACGGCGAGCGCGCGCTCTACGCGTCGGAAGGCAATTCCGGCCGCGTGCGCCTGATCGACCCGGCCACCGGTGAGAAGAAGCGCGTGTACGAACTCAACGGCGACAGCTTCCGCGACAGCTACAGCGGAGATCTGGCGCTGGATCGCGAGCGCGGCTTCCTCTACGTGCTGGATCAGGCCAACTTCCGCCTGGTTGTGATCGACATTCGGAAGCGGCAAGTCGCCGCCTCGCTGAAGCTGGGGCGGCTGCCGTTCGCCATCGCGCTCTCGCCGGACGCGCGCAGGGCCTACGTCACCAACCTCGGCATGTTCCAGTACCAGGCGCTGCCGGGCGCGGACCCCAAGCAGGCTCGCCACACCGGGTTGCCCTTCCCCGCCTTCGGTTTTCCCTCGCCCGAGGCGCGGGACGGCGCTCGCCGCGAGACCGCGCGCGGCCCGGTGGACGTGCCCGGGCTGGGCGATCCCAACGCGCCGGAGTCGAACTCGCTGGCGATTGTGGACTTGCTGAATCCGCTGGCGCCACGGCTCCAGGCGCTGGTGCGCACCGGGCTGCCGTTCGGAGGCGAGAGCCTGGGCGGCAGCAGCCCATCGGGGGTCGCCGCAAGCTCCGACGCGGTCTACGTCTCCAACGGCCACAACGATTCCATCACCGTCATCGACGCCGCCACGGGCCAGATCCGGGCCACCATTCCAATTCGCATTCCCGGACTGGAGACCTTGCGCGGCGTGCTGCCGATCGGCCTCGCCCGCGTGCCCAACTCGGACTGGCTGCTGGTCGCCGAGGCGGGGATCAACGCGGTCGCAGTCGTCGATGTGGTCCGTATGCGGGTGCTGGGGCACCTGCCGGCGGGGTGGTTCCCAACCCGCGTGCTGGTGGATCGCGACATGGTTTTCGTCGCCAACGCCAAGGGCCTCGGCACCGGGCCCAACCACGACCGTTCCTCCGGCGACACCTTTCAGGGCGCATTCCGCCGGGGCAGCATCTCGATCTTCCCGCTGCACGCGGCCAACGATCTGGCCAAACTGACCGCACAGGTGATGGAGAACAACGGCTTCACGCCGGCCGCTAATGCGCTGGCGGCGCTGCCGCAGCAGATTCACCACGTGGTCCTGATCGTGAAGGAGAACCGCACCTTCGACGAAGTGTTCGGCGATATCGCCAGCGCCGCGAACGGCCCGGTGGCCGGCGACCCGCTTCTGGCGCGGCTCGGTCGGCACGGCAACGTCACCAGCGAGCGCCACGGACTCCGCCAGCGCCCTATTCTGATGGGCGCCAACGTCAGCCCCAACCACCACGAGATGGCCGCGCGCTGGGCCTTCAGCGACAATTTTTACGCCGATTCCGAAGTCAGCGTGGACGGCCACCACTGGCTCACCGGTTCCTATCCCAACGCCTGGACCGAAAGCTCGATGATGGCCGCATACGGCGGGCAGAAGGACTTCCGGTTGCCCACCACCGCCCCCGGCCGGCTGAGTTTCGCCGAGAGCCACTCCGCCGTCCACCCCGAAGAGCAACTGGAGGCCGGCGCCGTCTGGCACCATCTCGAGCGTCACGGAATTTCCTTTCGAAGTTACGGGGAGGGTTTCGAGCTGGCGGGCGCCGACGAGGGCGAGGGCCTCAAGCCGACGGGCGCGCGCTTCCTCACCAACGTACCGGCGCCCGATCCCCTGTACCGCAACGCGTCGCGGGATTATCCCCAATTCAACATGAACATCCCCGACCAGTACCGCGCCTCTCAGTTCATCGCCGAGGTCGAACGCAAGTACGTGAAAGACGGCGAGCCTTTTCCGCGCTTCATCTTCATTCACCTGCCGCAGGACCACCTGGCCAAACCCCGCCCCGAAGACGGATATCCCTACGCAGCTTCCTACATGGCCGACAATGACTACGCCCTGGGCCGGATCCTCGAGTACCTCTCGAAAAGCCCGTGGTGGCGGCAGATGGCGATCTTCGTCACCGAGGACGACGCGCAGGGCTGGGTCGATCACATCGATTCGCACCGCACCGTGCTGCTGGTGGCCAGCCCTTACGCGCGCAGGAACTACGCCTCGCACGTGAATTCCAGTTTCCCCGGATTGCTCAAGACCATCTTCCGCCTGCTCGGCGCGCCCCCCTTGAACCTGTTCGATGCGGCCGCCTCGGACCTGGGCGACTGCTTCACCGCCGAGCCCGACTTCGCGCCCTACCACGCCCTCTCCATCGACCCGCGCTTGTTCGACCCGGCCAAGGTGCGCGAGCCACTCGACCCCGAGCCCTCGCCGAAGATGGACGATCCCAACGTGCTGCGCGACCAGCACCGCGAAGCCCGGCCCTAATCCCATGTTTGGTGGCGCACGCTCTCAGTGTGCCGCGTCGAGACTCATCTCGATGCACGGTGTCGACCTCGACACTAGTGTCGAGGCGGCACGCAAAAGTGCGTGCGCCACAAAGGAGGAGCGCGCAGCCTCGGCTGAATCGGAGAGTTCCCTAAAATCCAGCGCCTCGGCGCCGATGAGAGATTCGTGGGAAGATCGTTCGATTTCCAGCCCGCTGGCGGTGTCGTGGTAGCGCTGCTGCTGCTCCCTTCGCTCGCGCTCGCACAGTCGAGTCCTCCCGGTCCGCTCCGGCAGCCGCTGCGCACCGTACAACAGGTGAACCGGCTGAGCAACGCCGAGGCCGCGCACACGTATCCCGTTGAGATCGTTGGGGTCGTCACATATTCCGACAGCGAGTGGGGACTCCTGTTCGTCGAGGACGATACGGGAGCGATCTACATCAATACCCACGCCATGGGCGTCTCCTTCCGGGCCGGTACGCGGCTTCGCGTGGACGCGGTGACGGGGCCGGGAGACGTCTTGCCAGTACTTCTAAAGCCGCGGTTCCGCGTTCTGGGCCAAGGAGCGCCCCTCGCCCCGGAACAACGCAGCCTCGCCGAACTCGATACCGGAGCGGCGGACAGCCGCTGGATCGTCACGCGGGGTGTGCTGCGGCGAGGAAATCAGCCCTGGAACCGCGTCTGCTTCCGAATCTTCGATGGGACCGTCTGGGCGCTGGTGGTCGCGCCTCTGGCCGACACTCCGGCCAGCCAGCGGCTGGTTGGGGCGACGGTTCGGGTTCGCGGCGTCTGCGGCTCCAATATTGGCTCAACCGGCAAGCGCCTGGGCGCGCAGATCTTCCTGTCCCGTTTGGAAGACATCGAAGTCGAAGTTCCCTCGCCGCAGGATCCATTCGCCTCGCCGCCACGTCGCGTGGACTCGCTTCGCGCCGCCGAGGCCGACCAGCGCTTCGTCCGTGCGGTCCATGTTCGCGGTTCGGTGACCTGGCAGATGCCGGGCCTCTTCTTTGTGGAGGACGAGACCGGCGGGATCTCGGTGCAAACCGAGAGACACATCATCGTGCGCGGCGACGAGCTTGTGGACGTCGCCGGTTTCCCGGCTCACGGCGACTACGGTTTCGCCCTGTCCGATTCGCAGGTGCGCTCCCGCGGCGACGCGGCTGGCTGGGGCAAGGTTGTGCCGCCTCAACTCACTGCCGCCGAGGTGCTCCAGCGTGCCCTGAACGGAAGGCGCGTGCGCCTCAAAGCCCGCTTGATCGAGCAGACCGAGAATCCCAAGGATCATGTGTTTCTGCTCGACGATGGAAAACTGCGGTTCACCGCGACGCTCTCGAAAGCTCACTCCGGGCAGCATGTCGTCACCCTGCCACGCGATTCGGTGCTCGGGTTGACGGGGGTGGCCGTGATCCAAAAAGGGACCCCCGAGTGGCCGACGTCGCTCCTCATTCTCGTCGGGTCGCAGGCCGACTTGGTCTTGCTCGAAGGCAGTGGCCGGCTGGCCTCCGGGCTGGCGCTCAAGATCCTGGGCGCCATGGGCGCCGTGGTGGCCGGAACGCTGGTGTGGATCTGGCTGCTGCGCCGAACCGTGCAGAGGCAGACAGCCACCATCCGCACGCGGCTCGAGCACGAATCGCGGCTGGAATCCGAATACCGCCGGCTGTTCGAGCGCAACTTGGCCGGGGTGTTTCGCTGGCGGCCGGACGGGACGATTCTCGATTGCAACGCCGCGCTCGCCAGAATGCTCGGATTCGGTTCCCGCGACGAACTGATCGGACGCTCCTACTGGGGCTTCGATCTCGACTCGGCGGAACAGGAGCAACTGCGCCGCACTCTGGCTAGCGAGGCTCTTAGCAATCGCGAATCCTGCCTGCGCCGGGAACTCGGCGGTACGGTGTGCCTTCTCGAGAACATCACTCCGGTGGACACGCCCGACGGCACAATCTACGAAACCACCGCCATCGACGTGACTCAGTTGAAACGGAATGAGGACGACCTGCGCCGCGCCCGGGACGCCGCCGAGGCAGCCAGCCGGTGCAAGAGCGAATTCCTGGCCAACATGAGCCACGAGATCCGCACACCCATGAACGGCATCGTCGGGATGACGGAGCTCGTGCTGATCACCCGTCTCGACCCGGAGCAGCGCGACTACGTGAACACCATCCGGTACTCCGCCGATCTGCTGCTGACCGTGATCGGCGATATCCTCGACTTCTCCAAGATCGAGGCTCGCCGGCTGCGTCTGGAGAGCGTCGAGTTCGACCTGCGGGAACGTGTGGGTATGGCGATGCGTTTGCTCAATGTGCAGGCGCACTCGAAACAACTGGAGCTGATCTGCGCGGTCGCCCCGGAAGTGCCCGACCGCGTGATTGGCGACCCCATCCGCTTCGTTCAGATCGTCAACAACCTGGTGGGCAATGCGATCAAGTTCACCGAGCGCGGGGAGATCGTCCTGGAGACCGCGGCCGAGTCCCGTCCACACGGCCGCGTGGCCGTGTCGGTGTCGGTGCTCGACACCGGCGTGGGAATCGACCCGGAGAAACAGGCGCTCATTTTCGAGAGCTTCTCTCAGGCCGATACATCGACTACGCGGCGCTACGGCGGCACGGGCCTGGGACTCGCGATTTCCTCGCAACTGGTCCAGCTCATGGGTGGGCAGCTCCACGTGGAAAGCCAGCCCGGCGCCGGCAGCACCTTCTCGTTCACTGTCGAGCTCGAATTGCCTGCCGGCTGTGGCGCCCGGCCGAGACTCCGCCCACCCGCTTTGGCGGGCAAGCATGCTCTGGTCGTGGATGACAACGCCAGCGCCCGGCGCGTTCTCGGAGCCATCCTGGCCGGCTGGGGGATGACGGTGACTGAAGCCGCGAGCGGCCCCCAGGCGCTGGAAGCAGTGCGGTGCGCTCAGCGCGCAGGCATCGCGCACGCGTTGTACCTCCTGGACCAGCAAATGCCCGAAATGGATGGCATTGAGCTGGCCGGAGCGCTGCGGGAGTGTGGTGTGGCAGCGGATTGCATTGTTTTGGTGACGCCGGCGGCGAACACCAGGGCGGGTGATCTGCTGGCACGCGGACTCATCGCCGGATATGCATCCAAACCCGTTCTCGAGCGCGATCTGATCGCGGCTCTGGAGCGCGCATCGTCCGACAGGCGGGAGGCCCGCGGATCGGCACCGGCGATCGGACCGTCCATTCCCGAGACGGCGCGCGCGAGAGTGCTGGTCGTGGATGACAACCTGGTGAACCAGCGGCTCGCCGCGAGGATGCTCGAGAAACTCGGCTGCGCGGTCCAGGTGGCGCAAAACGGCCGCGAGGCGGTCGACAATTGGAAGCGAGGCAGCCTGGACACGATATTCATGGACGTTCAGATGCCCGAGATGGACGGCTTCGAGGCCACCCACCTGATCCGTGAGGCCGAGGCCACCGCCGCGGGCGCCCTCCCGCGAACGCCCATCGTGGCGATGACCGCTCATGCGCTGGTCGATGATCGGGAGCGCTGCCTCAGTGCTGGAATGGACGTATACGTCTCCAAGCCCGTGACGCTCGCCTCGCTGGCTGCCGCGCTCAACCAGGCGGAGTCCTTGCGGCGCAGCTAGGTTTTGTGGCGCACGCACTCGTGCGTGCCGCGTCGAGACTCTTCTCGGCGCCAAGGTGTCGGCACGAGTGCCGACACGGCAGGCTGAAGCCCACGCCACGTGAGTCCGGCCATTCCGCAGACCAGCAAGGCGCGAAGCACAGGTAAACTGGAGCATTGAGGAGAGCCGATGCGATGAAGAAACCTGACGCCTGGCCAATTGCGGCTGTGCTCTGTGCCGTCTCCCTGTGCGCTCTCTCGGTGTCCGTTCAAGTCACGGACGCCGCACCCAAACCCCCGGCGCTCTCCTCTTACGACGCGCAGGTCAAACCACTGCTCTCCCGGATGACCCTGGAAGAGAAGGTCGGCCAAATGACGCAAGCCGATCATGCGTCCGTGAAAGATCTGGCCGACGTCGAGAACTACTTTCTCGGTTCCGTGCTGAGCAGCGGCAGCTCGGATCCCCAGGAAGGCAACAGCCTGCAAGCCTGGACCGACCTGTATGACCGCTTCCAGCAGCGCACCCGCAAGACCCGCCTCGGCATCCCGATTCTCTACGGCATCGATGCCGTGCACGGCCACAACAACGTGCTCGGCGCCGTGATCTTCCCACACAACATCGGCCTCGGCTGCGCCCGCAACCGCGCGCTCGCCGAAAAGATCGCGCGCATCACCGCCGAGGAAGTCCGCGCCACCGGAATCCAGTGGGCCTTCGCGCCCTGCGTGGCGGTTCCCCAGGACATTCGTTGGGGCCGGACTTTCGAGGGCTTCTCGGAGGATCCGGAGGTCGTCAAAGTTCTGGGCGAAGCGCAGGTTCGCGGCCTCCAGGGCTCCGATCTCCGCGACCCGCTTGCAGCGCTCGCCTGCGCCAAGCACTACGCCGGGGATGGTGGCACGGCCTGGGGCTCCACGCGAAGAGGCTTCGGGCTGGACCAGGGCGACACCCGCGTCGACGAACAGACCCTGCGGCGAATCCACTTGCCGGGCTACATCGCGGCCATCCGCGCCGGTGTTGGATCCATCATGCCGTCCTATAGCAGTTGGAACGGCGTGAAGTGCTCGGCCAGCAAGCGTCTGCTCACGGAGATTCTCAAGCAGGAGCTGGGCTTCGAGGGCTTCCTGGTCTCCGACTTCAACGCCATCGACCAGCTTTCCCCGAACTACAAAACCGCCGTCGAGATGTCGATCGACGCCGGCATGGATATGGTGATGACCTCCCGGAGGTACCGCGAGTTCTTCAATTCGCTGAAGGCGCTGGCGGAGGAGGGCAAGGTGCCCATGTCGCGCATCGACGATGCCGTCACCCGCATCCTGCGCGTCAAGTTCGCCATGGGCTTGATGGACCAGGGCCGCTCTCCGCTGGCCGACCGGAGCCTCCACAAGAGCTTCGGTTCCGCCCAGCACCGGCAAGTGGCGCGCGAGGCCGTCCGCCAGTCCCTGGTGCTGCTCAAGAACGAGGGCAAGACGCTGCCCATCTCCAAGCGCGTGACCCGCATCCACGTCGGCGGCAAGAGCGCAGACGACCTCGGCAACCAGTGCGGAGGCTGGACCATCGCCTGGACCGGCCGGAGCGGCGACGTCACCACGGGCGGCACGACCATCCTCTCCGCCATCAAGAAAGCGGTCTCGAAGAACACCCAGGTGACCTTCTCGAAGGATGGCACGGATGCAGCCGGCGCGGCGATCGGCATCGTAGTGATCGGCGAGAAGCCTTACGCCGAAGGATTCGGCGATCGCGCCGACCTGGCCCTCGCGAAAGAGGATGTGGAGGCGGTCGGCAACATGAGGAAGGCCGGCATCCCGGTGGTAGTGATCCTGGTTTCCGGCCGGCCGATGATCCTCAACCAGGTTCTCGAACAAGCGGATGCGTTCCTCGCCGCCTGGCTGCCGGGAACCGAGGGGCAAGGCGTGGCGGACGTGCTGTTCGGCGATTACAGCCCCACCGGAAAGCTCTCCTTCTCCTGGCCGCGCTCCATGGCCCAGATCCCCAGCCACCCCGGAGACCCCAACTACGATCCCCTGTTCAAGTACGGCTTTGGGCTGAAGTATTGAGTACCGCTCCGTGACGGTCGCGGCTCACTAACAGCTTGCCGAGCCGCGCGCGCGAGCAAGCGGCCGGCAGCTACGCGGAGCTGTCGTCAGCAGGTAGGCTCGCCTGTCTTAGGGGTGCGGACGGAGCTAGGTTCCCCATGGCGACTGTACAGGCACCCCACGCCCACTCGATGTGTGTACTTACTCGCTCGAGTGGCCCCGAAGAACGCGCAGCACAGCCCAGATTCCGGCTGCTCTACGTCGGATTCACCGCGATCGTCCTTCTGTACTTCGTCCGGTTCGTCGGTCCCGGTATTTATGGAGGGTTAAACAACTACGATCCGATGAACATTTATTCCTTCTGGATCCGGGGCCCTGGTCAGCTCATAAGAAACCTGGTTCTGTTCTTCACCACGTACGGACGCCCGATGGGCGGCGTGTACTTCGGCCTTCTAAACACAGCGTCATAAGTAATTGCGTATGCTTGAGAAGTGTGCTCTCATGGAGACATGAGACCACTCGGCATCGCGGACTCGGCAACCATCGTTCTCGGCTTGCAGGATGAGATCCGG
>JBEKMO010000056.1:0-35516 GCA_050008465.1 Bryobacteraceae bacterium | reverse complement strand
CCCTGCGGCCAGCGCCAGGCCATCCAGGTATGCCGCAAAGCGTTTCTGCTGTGGGCCTGGCGCCGCATACGATTGCGCACCCACGAAAACAAGTATACAGCAGAATGTTTCATTTGTAACACGGTAATATTAGGGAGGGCGGAAAGCCTGATGAGCTCGTGTTCAGATTCGGGCGGTGTTGCTTTGCCAGATCGGATTGGCCGCCTTTGCGAACTGGCCCACGATCTGTGCTGGAGTTGGAGTCCCGAGGCGCGGCAGGTATTTCGGAGTCTCGACTACCCGCTGTGGAGGATGACCGCGCACAATCCGGTTCTCTTGCTCCGCACGATTTCGCCGGAGCGCTTGGAGCGCGCGGCCAATAATCCTTCGTTCCTCGCGGCCTATGATGCTGCGATCGGGCTGCTGGATCGGGCGCGCGGAGCGGCTGGAACCTGGTGGTCGGCTCGGTTTCCCGAACTGGCCTCTTGTCAGATCGCCTACTTCTCCGCCGAGTTCGCTCTACATCAATCCTTGCCCATCTACGCCGGCGGACTGGGCGTCCTGGCGGGCGACCACTGCAAGGAGGCGAGCGATCTCGGCTTGCCGCTGGTCGGCGTCGGTTTCATGTATCCGATGGGCTACTTCCACCAGAAGATCTCGGCCGAGGGACGGCAAATCGAGGTTTACGACCGGCTGAGTTACGACGACGTGCCGGTGGAGCGCGCGGCCGCTCCGGACGGCAGTCCCTGCCGGATCCAGGTCCCTCTCGGCATGGGTACGCTGCATGTCGCGGTCTGGCGAGTGCGGCTGGGCCGCGTCGCATTGATTCTGCTGGATACCGACGTGCCGGAAAACGCCACCTGGGACCGCGAGCTCTCCTCGCGGCTCTACGTGAGCGAGCACGAGGCGCGTCTGCGACAGGAAATCGTTCTCGGCGTGGGTGGCGTCCGGGCACTGCGCGCGCTCGGCTACAACCCCACGGTATGGCATCTGAATGAAGGCCACACGGCCTTCGTAGTGCTGGAACGCCTTCGGGAGCTGGTGGAAAGGGGCGAGAGTTTCCTGGTCGCCTTGGATCAGGTTCGGTCCAGCACCGTTTTCACCACCCACACACCCGTTGCTGCCGGGCATGACGCCTTTCCCTTCTACATGTTGGACAACCAACTGGCGCTTTTTTGGCAAACTGCGGGAGCACGGCGCAATACCTTCCTGGCGTTGGGAGCTCATGACGGCGACGGGAACCTCTTCAACATGACGGCCGTCGCCATGCGCGGGTCGGCCGCCATCAACTCCGTCAGCCGCCGCCACCGGCAGGTTACCAGCGACATGTGGGCTTCGCTCTGGCCTGGCGTTCCAGAAGACCAGCGACCCGTGCGAGCCGATACCAACGGAGTCCACGTGCCCACCTGGATCGCTCCGGCGATGGCGGAGCTGTACCAGCGGTGGCTGGGCGCGGATTGGCTGGAGCACCACGATGAGCCCGGCTTTTGGGACCGAATCGCCGGGATTCCGGACGAAGAGATTTGGGCTGTCCGCGAGTTGTTGCGGCACCACCTATTGGACTTCGTGCGCGAGCGGGGCCGCCGCGGATGGACCGGTCAAGAGGCCAGCCCCGTGCAGGTGCTGGCCGCCGGCACTCTGCTCGACCCCGCCGCGCTCACCATCGGATTCGCCCGCCGATTCGCCGAATACAAGCGCCCCGAGCTGATCTTCCACGAGCATGGGCGCCTGGCCGGCATCCTTAACGCTCCGCGGCGTCCGGTCCAGATCATCCTGGCCGGCAAAGCCCACCCCGCCGACGAGCCCGGCAAGCGCGCCTTGCAGCGCGTCTACGCGCACGCCATGGACCCCCGGTTCGGCGGGCGCGTCGCCTTCGTCGAGGACTACGACCTCCATGTCGCGAAGCTGTTGGTCCAGGGATGCGATGTCTGGTTGAACAATCCGCGCGAGCCCATGGAAGCCTGCGGGACCAGCGGAATGAAAGCATCGCTCAACGGGGTGCCTCATCTGAGCGTTCCGGACGGTTGGTGGGCCGAGGGCTACTCGGGGTCCAACGGGTGGGTGATCGAGTCCGGCGGGGCCGGCGGGGATGCCGCCCAGGCGGAGGCGCTCTATCTCCTCCTGGAAGAGCGGATCGCGCCGGCCTTCTACACGCGCGATGAAAAGGGCGTGCCTCGGGAGTGGATACAAACGGCCAAGGAAGCCATTCGCACCGTGGCGCCGCACTTCAGTGCCCGGAGGATGGTCAAGCAGTACGCCGAGGAAGCTTACGCCCCCATGGCGAGCCGGGTGCTCTTGCAGTCGGCCAAGTGACGGTTTGCCGGCAAGGAGAGGGATGATGAGTGCCGCCAGTTTGCCAGAGCATGTCGACGGGCTCCCGGATCTTTGCGGATCCGAAGATGCGGTCGCGCAAGCCATGGCCCGCAAGGGGCCGATTTACCTCCCGGGGTGCGGGATCGATTTCGGCCGCGTCCGCAGCGCCTTCTCGATCGCGCTGCACATGCACCAGCCGCTCATTCCCGCCGGCGGCGGCGACCTCGGCACCGCTGCCGTCATCAGCAATCTCAAGTACATGATGGACAACCAGGGCGTGGGGGACAACCACAATGCGCCGGTTTTCCACTGGTGTTACAAGCGCATGGGGGAGTTCATCCCGCAGCTCATCCACGAAGGCAAACAGCCTCGCGTCATGCTGGACTATTCGGGCTGCCTGCTGCGTGGTCTGCGCGCGATGGGCCTGAACGACGTCTTTGACAGCTTGAAGACAATCACCTGCGACCCGGCCTATCGCCGCTCGGTCGAATGGCTGGGAACCGCCTGGGGGCACGCGGTGGCGCCCTCCACGCCGGCGCAGGATTTCCGGCTTCATGTTCTGGCCTGGCAGCACCACTTCGCCGCCATCTTCGGCCTGGAGGCATTGAGCCGCGTCAAGGGCTTCTCCCCGCCTGAAATGGCACTGCCGAATCACCCGGATGTGTGTTACGAGTTCGTCAAAACCCTCAAGGAGTGCGGCTACCAATGGGTCCTGGCGCAGGAGCACTCTGTCGAGCGAGTCGAGGATGGACAGGGGCTCCGTCAGAAGCACCTTCCGCACCGCCTGGTGGCCAGGAACTCGCGGGGCAAGAGCCTCAGCATCGTCGCCATCATCAAGACGCAGGGCAGCGACACTAAGCTCGTGGGCCAGATGCAGCCATACTACGAGGCCAAGGGCCTGTCCCGCCTGAATCTGGCGGGCCGGTCCGTTCCCCCGCTGGTAACCCAGGTCGCTGACGGCGAGAATGGCGGCGTGATGATGAACGAGTTTCCGAGTAAGTACTTCGAGGTCATGCGCGAGGCCTCCGGCTCCGAGACGCCGCCGGTAAACGTAACTGAGTACCTGGAGTATCTCCAGGCCATGGGCATCGGGGAGGACGACTTTCCCCCCATCCAGCCCATAATGCAGAAGCGAATCTGGGATCGATTCCGCAACGCCGCTGGCTCGGAGGCTCTGGAAAAGCTCATCGAGGCTCTGCGAAAAGAAGACAGCCGGTTCCACATGGAGGGCGGCAGTTGGACCAACAACCTCTCCTGGGTGAAAGGTTACGGTCATGTCCTCGGGCCGTTGGAAGCCGCCAGCGCCCTGTTTGCGCGCAAGGCCCTCGGCCAGGTGGCCACCTCGGATCCGCGCTACCGCAATGCGCTCTATCACCTGCTGATGACCCAGACGAGCTGCTACCGGTATTGGGGCGCCGGCCTGTGGACCGATTACGCCGCCGAGCTGTGCCGGCGCGCCAGCGACATTTTGAACAGCGACTTTTGACTTGATGAGCCTCGCAGAATACGGTGGTCAACTGAAGCGGGCGCCCGCAACCGAGAGACTGCCTCGGCCGTCCGCTGTGGGGACGGCCCAGGCTGTCCCCGGTTGCCCCTCGCACTGTCACCGTATTTTGCGAGGCTCTGTAAACTCGACGCAACGGAGGGGTAATATATGAAATGTTGGTTCTGCGATGACGATGCCCGCGGCGCCTGTGCGGCCTGCGGCCGGGCGCTCTGTCGCCAGCACGCCCATTTTCACGACGAGCTGACGCTTGCTAAGTCGGACACAAGCACCGGATACACCAGTTACTACAATGTCTACGGCGCCCTGAAATGCTCCGACTGCCGCCTGGAGTGGAAGAACTTCCAGCCCGGCCGTTGACGGCCTACTGCCGTGGGGTCTCCATCCGCTCCTGGAGCCAGCGCCTCCAGCCATCCAGCCCCGCGCCGGTCTGGCACGACAACTCCAGGATCTCGATCCCGGGGTGGATGCCGCGGGCATTCTCGCGGGCCGTCTCGACGCGGAAGGGGACGTACGGCAGCAGGTCCGTCTTGTTGAGAATCATCAGCTCGGCCTTCCGGAAAATGCCCGGGTACTTCAGCGGTTTGTCTTCTCCCTCGGTCACGCTGAGCACCACGATCTTGGCTTCTTCGCCCAGGTCGTAACTGGTCGGGCACACCAGGTTCCCGACGTTTTCGATCAGCAGAAGATCCAGCGCGGCCAGGTCCCACTCCTTCAGGTGCTGCTCGACCATCCGGGCATCCAGGTGACAGGCTCCCGCCGTGGTGACCTGGCGCACCGGAAAGCCGAAGCGGGCCAGCCGCCGCGCATCGTTGTCCGTCTGGATGTCGCCCGTCAGCAGGGCCACTCGCGTACCCGCGGCGAAGCCCTCCAGCGTGCGCTCCAGCAGCGAAGTCTTCCCCGAGCCCGGCGAGCTGATGAAGTTCAGGCAAAGGATTCCGTGCGCCCGGAACGCCTGGCGCAGTTCGGCGGCGATCCGGTCGTTCTCGCCCAGAACTTTTCCTTCCAGAGCGACTCGTTTCATGAGGTCTCGGGCTCCTCGATCTCCAGGTAGCTCAGGTCGAGCTCGTCTCCCCGCGTCCCGTTGCCCGCGGGACAGTACTCGATGTCCAACGCCAGCGGCTCCAGATCGTCCTCCTTCACCAGCACCTCGAAGCAGAAGCGCAGGCTCTCGCTGTCGACGCCGCAGTACTCCCCGATCCGCACCCCCACCTTGCGGACGTGCGCCCCGGGGTAACGCGCGGCCTCGGTGCGAACTGCGTCCAGGATCGAGCTGGCGATTCCCAACTCGTGCATCAGCTCTCCGGAGGCGGCGGATCGGTCAGCCCAATCTGCTCGAGCAGTTCCAGCGTGCGGTGCGCCTCGGCTTCATCGATGCGGCTGAGCGCAAACCCGACATGCACCAGAACGTAGTCCCCTACGTTAGCTTCCGGGACGAAGTCCAAACAGGTCTGCCGCGTGACGCCGCCGAACTCGACACGCCCGATTCGGCTCTCGCCGAGGTTCTGCGTGTCCAGGATCTTGCCGGGCACCGCCAGGCACATCGCTGCGCCCTCCTTCTCTCCCAGATTACGCTGTCAGGCGGTGTTCGTGCATCTCCCCGATCAGCCGGTCCACCACCGCGCGCGCTTGTTCCGAGGCCGGGCCGAGCGCCTGCTCCACCGCCGGCGTCAGCCCGATCCCCGCACCGACCTCCCCGGGTTCCATTCCCACGATTACCACTTCCCCCGGCGCCTCGCCCAGCAGCCGGGCGGTGGCCAGCAGTTCCAATGCGCTGCTTTCGTGCGCGGTGCCGGATCGGGAAGCGCGGAGGCGGGCGAGGTCGTCGGCCCGGAGCACGTGGGCCGCGCCCGGCTCGGAGCCTAGCGCGATCGCGTCGAGCACCACCACGGCGGGGCGGCGGCTGAGCCAGCCCAGCAACGCCAGACCCTGCGTGCCGCCATCCACCAGTTCCACCGCCCCCCGCCACCGGCCCGCGTCGCGCGATAGCTCCTCGAGCATCCGCAGCCCGATGCCGTCGTCGCCCAGCAGCGGGTTGCCCAGCCCGAGCACCAGCACCGGCGCTCGGTCCGGGCCAGGCTCAACTGAGCCAGCGGTCATGATCCAGGTCGCCCTTCTCGTAGAATTTGTACCCGGATATGATCGACGTGATCAGACCGTTCTTGTACTGGTGCGAATCGAACAGCACGATGTACAGGTGCAGAATCAGGAACACCACGAACCCCCACGCAAAAGTGTGGTGCCACATCCGCACCTGCCAGGCGCCGCCGGCGAGCGGAATCACCCAGCCCACCAGGCGGTCCCAGAAGCCGCCGGGATTGGATTCGGAATAGAGCGCCAGGCCGGTGATGATCTGCGCCCAGCCCAGCCCGATCACAAACACCGTGTAAGTGAGCCCGGCCAGCGCGTTGTGCCCCAGGTGGACGTAGCCGCGCTCCAGCCGCAGATACTGCTTCCCCTGAGCCCGCAGGTCGGCCCACCAGGACGCTTTCCAGACGAACGGGAAGCCCGACCGGGCGTAGTTATTCCCCATCCAGAAGCAGTAAATGCGCAGCAGGAAGCTGAACAGGAACACGTACGCGAAGATGAAGTGAAGTTGCCGGATCTGCCCCATCACGAAGTGGTCGAAAGGCTCGCCCGCCGGCGCCAGCACCGGGTGGTTGATGTACAGGCCGGTCCAAAACAGCGCGGTGAGCGCGAGCACGTTGATCCAGTGCGAAATGCGCAGCGGCAACTGCCAGACGTAGCGCCGGCCATACCTCCGCTCGGTATCGGGAAGATCGAGGACCGTGGTGGCCATGCTCTCCTCCTACCGAACCACCACTTCGGCCAGCTTCCGGCCGTCCGGTCCGATGACATGCGAGGCGCAGGCCAGGCACGGATCGAACGAATGGATTGTCCTGAGGATTTCCACGGGCCGGCTGGCGTCGGCCACCGGGGTTCCAATGAGCGCGGCCTCGTAAGCACCGTGCTGGCCGCGCGCATCGATCGGCGAGGCGTTCCAGGTCGAGGGCACGACGATCTGGTAGTTGGCAATCTTGCCGTCGTGAATGTGCACCCAGTGGCACAGCGCGCCGCGCGGCGCCTCGGTGAAGCCGAACCCTTTCGCGTCCTTCTTCCAGGAGGACGGCTCCCACAGGCTCGTGTCCGCCGTGGCGCTGTCGCCAGTTTTGAGGTTGGTGAGTAAGTGGTCGAACTCCTCCGCCAGCCACCGCACCGCCAGACGGGTTTCGAGCCCCCGCGCCGCAGTCCGGCCTAGCGTCGAGAACAGCGCCTCCGCGGGGATCTTCAGCCGTCCGAGCGCCTCGGCGACCAACTCCTGGTAATCGGGTCGCCCGCTCGCGTATCCCACCAGCACGCGGGCCAGCGGTCCCACCTCCACGGCGTGGCCCCTCCATCGCGGCGTTTTCAACCACGAGTAAGCGCCGTTCTCGTCGAGTTGCTTGTAGGGCGGCTTAGGGCCGGTGTAGTTCGGCTCGGTAACGCCCTCCCAGGGATGCAGCGCCGTCTTCCCGTTAGGGTACTTGTACCAGGAATGCGAAATCTCCTCCTGCACCTGCTGCATGTCCGAAGGGTCAACCGGCAGCACTTCGGATAGCTTCTTGTTCAGGATGGCTCCGCGCGGGAACCGGAACTTACTGGGATCGTCGATGCCGTTCTGCGGCAGGTCGCCGTACACCATGTAGTTGCCGAGCCCGCCGCCGTACTTGGTCCATTCCGGGTAGAAGGAAGCTACCGCCAGCAGGTCCGGAATGTACAGCCCCTCCACCACCCGAGCGGCTTCCTGGATGAGATCGCGCACCAGGTTGAGCCGCTCCATGTTGATGGCGTTGTCGCTCTGCATGGATATGGCCGACGCCATGCCGCCCACCAGGTAGTTCGGATGCGGATTCTTGCCCCCGAACACCGTGTGGATCTTGGCCAGGTCTTTTTGCCACTTCAGCGCTTCCAGATAATGCGCCACGGCCATCAGGTTGGCTTCCGGCGGGAGCTTGTAGGCCGGGTGTCCCCAGTAAGCGTTCTGAAAAATGCCGAGCTGGCCCGATTCGACGAACTTCTTCACCGTCGCTTGGGTGTCCTTGAAATACCCTTCGGTCGAGGTCGGCCAGGAAGGAGAGACTTTCTGGGCCAGCGCGGCGGTGCCCGCCGGACTCGCCTTGAGCGCCGAAACCACGTCCACCCAGTCCAGCGCGTGCAGGTGGTAGAAGTGGATCACGTGGTCCTGCACCATCTGGGTGAGGAACATGATGTTGCGGATGAGGTCGGCATTCGGCGGAACGCGGATGCCGATGGCGTTCTCGACGGCGCGCACCGAGGCCAGCGCATGCACCGTGGTGCACACGCCGCAGATGCGTTCGCAGAACGCCCACGCATCGCGCGGGTCGCGGCCCTGGAGGATAACCTCGATGCCGCGCCACATGGTGCCGCTCGACAGCGCGTTGTGAATGACGCCCCGATCATCGAGCATGGCCTCCACGCGGAGGTGCCCCTCGATGCGGGTGATCGGATCGACGACGATTCGGTTTGCCATGGTGTCACCTCACTCCTTCTTGTCGCCTGCGGCAACTACGGGCGGAGCCGGCGGATGGTGCGTCGCGCGGCGAACCACGTGAGAGACCATGTGCGCGCCGACACCGACGCCGGTAAGAATGGCCAGCGTTTTTCCGATCTGGTCCGGGGTCGATTCCACGCCCGGTATGGGAATCGAAGACAGCCGCTCGTAGAACGGCCCGTTGTCCCAGAAGTGCGCTTCGCTGCATCCGATGCAGCCATGGCCCGAGCCAATCGGGAACGAGACGCCGTTGTTCCACTTGACCGTGGAGCAGGAGTTGTAGGTCGTCGGCCCGCGGCAACCCATCTTGTACAGGCACCATCCCTTGCGCGCGCCGTCGTCGTCCCACTTCTCGACGAATTGCCCGGCGTCGAAGAACGACCGCCGGTAGCACTTGTCGTGGATGCGCTGGCCGTAGAACATCTTGGGCCGTCCAAAACGGTCCAGCTCCGGGATCGCGTCGAAGGTGAGGATATAGGCCAGTACGCCCGTCATCACCTCGGCGATCGGTGGGCAACCGGGAACGTTGATGATCGCCTTGTGCGAGATGCATTCCTTCACGGGCTTCGCCCCGGTCGGGTTCGGCCGGGCCGCCTGCACACATCCGTTGGACGCGCAGGATCCCCAGGCGACGACCGCCTTGGCCTGCTCCGCCGTTTCGCGCAGGATGTTCAGAAATGTCTCGCCCCCGACGGTGCAGTAGATGCCTCCGTCGCGGGTCGGCGCATTTCCCTCCACCGCCAGCAGGTACCGCCCCGGGTACTCCTTCATGATCCGCTTCCGGATCGATTCCACCTGGAACCCGGCGGCCGCCTGCAGGGTGTCGTCATAGTCCAGCGAGATCATGTTCAGCACGATGTCTTGCGCCATGGGGTGCGAAGACCGGATGAACGACTCGCTGCAACAAGTGCATTCCAGCCCGTGCAACCACAGAACCGGGATGCGGGGTTTGGTTTCCATGGCCTTGACTACCCGGGGCACCATCGTTGCCTCCAGCCCCAAGGCGGCCGTTATGCTCGTGCAGAATTTGAGAAAAGACCTTCGATCCACGCCGTGAGACCGGAGCAGATCGTAGGTAGAAGGTTGATGATCCACAACGCCTCCGTCCACCGCCACTGAGAAGCTCAGCTACCACAACATACTTCGGGCTATTATCTCTCAGAAGCCTACGCCAATACGAGGCGGGTTGGAAGCTTTTTGTGGGGATGCGGCCGCCGGAGGAGTAAGAATTTACAATTGCAAAATTCCACACCCCCGGCGGACAACCGCCTGGCATCAGGCGGCCTTGTCCCGGGTTCCGTGTGGAATCAGCGTGTTACGCGCGCGCCTTACTGCAATGCCTGCTCGATCGCGGCGCTGACTTCGGGCGAGTCCGGTTTAGCGTTGGGCTCGAAACGCGCTAGGACCGTGCCGTCCCGGCCGATCAGGAACTTGGTGAAGTTCCAGCGGATGTCGCCGCCGGTCTTGGCGTTAAGGTTTTTGTCGGTCAGGAAACGGTACAGCGGGTTGATGTCGTCGCCCTTCACGGAACTCTTGGCGTACATCGGAAACGTCACGTTATAGGTGCGGGAGCAGAAGGACTTGATCTCGTCGTTCGTGCCGGGCTCCTGCGCGCCGAAGTTGTTGGCGGGGAAGCCCAGAATCACCAGCCCGCGGTCCTTGTACTGCTCGTAGACCTTCTCCAGGCCGGCGTACTGCGGCGTGAAGCCGCACCGGCTGGCGACATTGACCAGCAACACGACCTTGCCCCGATAGGTCGCCAGCGGCGCCGGCTGGCCATCGATCGAATTCATCGTGAAATCGTAGATACTCGAAGCGGAAAACGCAGCAGATGCCATTAGCAACACTCCAGTGAGGATTGAGACAGCAGTTCTCATACTTATAAGATGCCGCCGGCGTAGGATAGGGCTCCAGCCCTGTCCCGGAATGTTACAATCCCTGTTTTGAACACCAGCCTGACATCCGAGCCGGCCCCTGTCCATGTGTGGCTTTGGCGCACGGATCTCGAGGAGAGCCGCTGCGCGGAGCTGGCGGGGATACTGTCTCCGGCCGAGCGGGCCGCAGCCGAACGCTTCCGATTCCCGCGGGACCGCGCCCGCGCTGTGATCTCGCACGCCGGTTTGCGCCTGCTGCTGGCTGGGCACTTGAACCTGCCGCCAGAAAGTGTCGCCTTCGTCACGGGAGACTCGGGCAAGCCTCGCCTGGCCGGCACGGGTGCGGTTTCCTTCAACCTCTCGCACTCCGGGGTGTACGCCGCCGCGGCCGTCTCCCGCGGCCGCGAACTCGGAATCGACATCGAGCAGATCCGCCCGGACATCGCCTGGCGCGAAATTGCCGCACGGTTCTTTTCCCCGGAGGAAACGGCCTGGCTGGCTTGCATGGCAGAACCCGAGGCCTTCTTCCGCCTCTGGACGGCCAAGGAAGCCGTGCTGAAGGCCGCCGGAATGGGTCTCACCGCGCCGCTCGACAGCATCCGCGTGCGGCCCGGGGAGGACGCGCCGCCCTGGAACCTCCGCGAGCTCGACCTCGCGCCCGGCTATGCCTGCGCCCTGGCCTTCGACGGCCCTCCCGCCACCCCGAGGGTCATGACTCAGTTCGGATGCCAGTAGTGCACCGGCGCGCAGGTGCAGGTGCGATACCCGCCGCCGCCGGATCGAAAAGCATCCCATGCACGCTGCGCTTTCCCAGATCCCACAGCACCACGGCTCCGTTACCGGTGGCGCAGGCCAGCAGGCGGTTGTCGGGCGTGAATTCGAGCGCGTTGATGGTCCCCGCCGCCTGGCACGACAAGACCGCCAGAAACCGCAGGTCCCGAAGCGACCACAGGTAGGCCGAGCTCTCCGAGGCGGCGGCTAACAGACTGCCGTCCGGGGCGATCTGGAACCTGCTGAAGCGGCTCGACCTGCCAGCCGCCAGGCGTGCCAGGCGCCGGCGCCGGAGGGTGGTGTCCTGGAGAATGCTCTCGAACAGCGGATACGGCCCATCGTGGCGGCGCTGATGGCCGCCGCGCTGGCTGGAGCGCGGGCTGATCCAGCGGACCGCGGATGGTTTCTCGCTGACCGCCAGCGGCTCCTGGTTCCTCGGCGAAATGCTGGGCGAGGTGAAAGATGTAGCCGGACACCGGCTTTCCCTTGTATGATTGAACGGTTGCCACAACCCGATCAGCGGCGCTTGTTCTTCCGGTACCTCGCCCGGGAGACCGTGGTGTGGTTCGAGGAGCTTCTTGGGAAGCCCAACATGCAGCTCTCGGACCTGCCCAGACTCCCGCCCGAGGCGATTGCCGCTCTGATTCCGCGGGTTTGCCCCGGCGTCGAGGTCGTCCCCGAGGAAGGGCAGGTTTCCACGCGGCTCCCCGGCGCGAGCGAGAGTGTGGTACTGTTTCCGAACGAGGAAGCGAACCTGCTCGTGTTCAACCGATTCAATGGAGAGAACACGATCGGCCAGGTGGCGGGCGAACTCGGCGCAGCCCTGGCCTGGCCTCGGGAACGCAGCTTTGCGCACGTGAAGGATCTGTTCTTCCGGCTGGTCCGCCTGAGGGTTTGCCTCGCTGCGAACACCGCGCCTCCTCAGGCCGGAGTGAATTGACATGTCGGCGCGCACGGTTTTTTCGCTGCTTCAGGAGAACGCCTCGCGATATGGCGATGCGCCTGCCTTGCACCAGCCTTATTCCGAGAGTGGGGAGCGGAAGTACCGCGTCTATTCGTGGAACGAGTACCGCCGCGCCGCCGAGGAGATTGCGGCGGGACTGCGGGCACTGGGCGTCCAGAAAGGCGATGTGGTGGGGCTCGACTCGGAGACCCGCGCCGAATTCTACCTTGCCGACATCGGCATCCTGGCCGCGGGCGCCATCGCCGCGGCGCTCTATCCCGCCTTTCCGTACGCGGAGCTGGACCGCACTTTGCGCGCTTGCGACGCCCAGGCGGTCTTTGTGGAAGACCCGGAGAAGCTCGCGCGGTTGCGGAAGGCCGGGAAAACGCCGCTCGAAGTGCTATGGATCCTGCTGACCGGCGAGGCGGAGGGCGCCTGGCCGCTGGAAGGATT
Organism: Bryobacteraceae bacterium; assembly: GCA_050008465.1. Taxonomy (GTDB): domain Bacteria; phylum Acidobacteriota; class Terriglobia; order Bryobacterales; family Bryobacteraceae; genus Fen-330. The sequence continues at coordinate 23,127 of JBEKMO010000056.1, read as the reverse complement.
GCGAGAGGTGGGGCGCGATGCCATCGCCAGGGACCCGGAGCTGATCGGGCGCCTGGAGCGGGAAGTCGCGTCGTCCGACTGCGCCATCCTGTACCTGACCTCCGGCGCCACCGGCGAGCCCAAGATGAGCCTGGTTACCCACGCCGCGCTCATCGCCAACCTCGACATGGCGCCCAAGGTCCTCGACCTGGGGCCGCGGGATTCCACGGTGGCGTTCCTTCCCTCCGCGCACATCATGCAGCGCGTGGTGATCGAGCAGTTGCCGCTGGCCTGCGGGGCGCAGGTGTGGTTTTCCGAGAGCCTGCACCGGCTGCCGCACGAACTTGCCGGCATCAAGCCGACCCTGTTCGTCGCGCCGCCGCGGCTGTGGGAGCGCGTGCATACCAGCATCCGCGCCGAGCTGTGCAGACGCTCGCCGCTGATCCGCGGGATCGTTGAGGCGGCGCTTGAGCTGGGGCTGGAGGCCGTCCGGCTGCGGCCGTCGGGCCGGCGCCTCTCCCTGTGGAAGCGGCCCTTGCTGAAACTCGCCGACCGGCTCCTGTTCTCCCGCATGCGCGCGCGCTTTGGAGGGCGGTTACGCATTTGCGCCTCCGGCTCGGCGCCCCTGGGAAAGGAATTGAACGAGTTCTTCCTGGCGATCGGGCTCCCGCTCATCGAAGGGTACGGGCTTACCGAGGGCGGCATCATGATCATCAATCGGCCGGGGTGCCCGAGAGCCGGCAGCATCGGCATGCCGCTGCCCGGCGCCGAGGCGCGGCTGGCCGAGGACGGCGAATTGCTCATCCGCAGCCCCACGCTGTTTACCGGCTACTACCAGGATCCGCAGGCGACCGCGCAGGTGCTCTGCGACGGGTGGCTCGCGACCGGCGACCTCGCCGAGATCGACGCCGAAGGCTACATATCCATCAAGGGCCGGAAGAAAGAGATGATCGTTTCCTCCAGCGGCAAGAAGATCTACCCGGCGCGCATCGAGTCGCTGTTCCGCCTGGAGCCGATTGTGAGCCAGATCGTGCTGATGGGCGATGGGCAGCCGCATGTCACCGCGCTGATCACCGTCACGAGCAGCGTAGCTGAGGGCCTGGCAGGGCCGGAGGCGGTGGCGCGCGAGGTTCAGGACGCGGTGGCCCGCGTCAACCGCCACCTCGCTCCCTTCGAGCAGATCCGCAAGTTCCGCATCCTGGATCGGGACTTCTCGATCGAGAGCGGCGAACTCACCGCCACCCTCAAAGTGCGCCGCGCCCGCGTGCTCGAGAACTTCCGCGAAGCAGTCGCGGAGCTGTACCGGTAGGATAAGGCTCCAGCCTTGTCCTTTCTGCCTTCTTGAGAATTTCCGCTCCTCGTAACCACTTCCCCATCGGTGTCCTACTACGAGCGACACCTCCCGCATTGGCAACCCGACGGCGCAGCGCTATTCGTAACCTGGCGACTCCACGGTTCGTTGCCGGCCAGCTTCACGCGCGACGTAGTCGCGCTCCCACCGGACAAAGCATTCACCGCAATCGACCGCGAGTTGGACGGAGCGAGGACCGGTCCCAGGTGGCTCAACGATACTCGGCTTGCCCAGTTGTTGTCGGACAGTCTGCGCTATGCGGAACAGGAACTCAAGCTCTACGACCTGCGCGCCTGGGCCATCATGGCAAACCACATCCATGTGGTTCTGTATCCGCACGTTCCATTGGCCCGGATCACCCGCTCGGTGAAGAGCTTCACCGGGCGAAAGGCGAACCGGATGCTGGGCACGCCAGAACAGCCGTTTTGGCAGCAGGAATCCTACGACCACTGGCTCCGAGACCGATATGAGCTGGAAAAAATCGTTCGCTACGTGGAGCGCAATCCCGTGAAGGCCGGTTTTGTCGAGGCACCGGAGGATTGGCGGTGGTCGAGCGCGGCGGGGTAGGATAAGGCTCCAGCCTTGTCCCGGCTGCGTACCGGAGGCAACCAGGACAAGGCTGGAGCCTTATCCTACGGGCGCCGGAGCGACCAGCGCAACGGGCTGTCCCCCCGGAACTCGATTCTTCCGGCCGGCGCTTGGGGACGGCGCACCCGGGCTCCGTTGACTTCCAGCTTGGTCAGCAGCCGGGCCTCTTCCGGGGGCAATTGGAGCCGGATCGTCCAGGCGCCCGGCTGCGAGGGCGAATACCAGCCCTCGAAGCCGGACGGCGTCTTGATCAGCCCTACCAGCGGCGACTCGAAGCGGAACTCCGGAAGCGGCAGCACCGGTGTCAGGTTGAGGCCGGCCTCGGTGAATTCCAGTCCCAGCAGTTTCGACAGTGCGTACAACGAACAGGCGTGCCAGTGCAGGTTCATGACCGGGAAATCGGTGTAGCGCAGGAACCCTTCGGACACGGTCTGCCCCGGGTGCTTGCTGACCGAGGAGTTGACGGTATCCGGGCCGCTCCAGGTGCCATACCAGACGTCCGGGTACTCCTCGGCATGCCGCGCCGAGGTGTTCTTCAGCCACTCGTCCCACGCCATCCGCCCCTCAACCAGCGCTAGCGCCCAGATCAACGTGGCGTTGAGCGAAGGCCATACTCCACCGCTCACCGAGGTCCCCGCCTCAAAGACGGCGCGCTCCGTGTCGGGGCTCTTGTTCATCTGCATGGCGCCAATCGGGGAGGGGCGGCGAAGCACTTCGTCCACCGTCCGAACCAGGTCCCGCGCCTGCTCCGGCGTTGTCGTGCCCCCGAGAATGGCCCAGGGTTGGGGCTCCAGCCAGAGTCCCTGCTCTCCCAGCCATCCCAAAGTCGGGCCGAGCCAGGCGCGCCGGAACCACCTTCCGCTCCATTGGGCGCGGACCGCCTTCCTATGTTCCTCGGCCTTCTCGCGGGCCTGCGCGGCGAGCGTTGGTTCCTCCCCGGCGTAGACCAGCAGCCGCGCGTAGTAGTCGAACACGTAGGCCGCCATGGCGGAGTTCAGAACGCTCTCGCCACGCTCCACGCACTCCTTCAAAGCCCGTTGCGCCCACCCGATAACCAGCGCGTCGTTCCAGTCGTCATTGAGCATGCGCATCAGTGCGTGCTCGCCGGTTCCGACGTGTTCGATCAGGTGCCGGTAACACCGCGCCAGCAGCTTTCGCACCGATTCCCGGCCCGCCCCCGGCCCGGCGTCGAGACGCGCGGGGATCTGCTCGTTGAGGAAGGCCCGGTCGCGCGTCGCCAGAACGTACTCGCTCACCGCCCACAGGAGCCACAGCGGCATGTCGCTCGAGTTGTCGCTGGTGGTCGGCATGACGGTGCCGTGGCCCACGATGCCGTAGGGAATGGAACCGTCCGCACGCACCTCCTTCAGCGTGTAGCGAAGGATTTCCTTGACGATCGAGGGATCGCTGAAGATGAGCGGCAGAGCGTGTTGCAGCGGGTCTCGCGCCGCTCCCTGGAATCCCATCGTGTACTGGTAGACGCCGGCCTGCGAAAGAATGTGCTCACCGAAGAAGCGGTCGTAGGTAAGAGCGCTCCTGAGGTAGTAATAGTTCCAGGTTACTTCCCGCTTGATCCAGGGTTCGTTTGCGGTGGAAAACCGAAGCCCGGCTTTCCTCCACTGCGCGCAGGAATCCTTCCACACCCTCGCGGGGTTGCTTCGATATCGGCCGATCAGAGTTCTCGGCTCCGTCCCCTCGGGAAGATAGCCATAGAGAAAGTACAAGGTGCGCTGTTCACCCGGCTTCAGGGCGATCTTGCGCTCCAGCAGCAATCCGCTTTCCGTCCCGCTCGCGCTCAGGTCGCCGTCGAGTTCGCTCTCGAGACCGGCAGGGCGCGCGACGCCTCCCGCGCCGAAGAACTTCTTCGCGTTCGTCGCGATCCCGTCGGCCGGCGAATCCAGGGAGACGAGGAACGTTGCCGGAGGTTGAAGGTCGTCGAAGGAGGCCCCGGGCGCACCATCCTGCACGGGTCCAAAGAATGGATTCGGACGAGCTGCCAGAACCGCCTTCACCTTTTGCCAGGCGCCTTCCTCCGCCGGCGACCGCCCCTGGAAGCGCTTCGTCTCCAGCAGGCCCGCAGCGCCTTCCAGACGTTCGAAGCGGTGAGTAAAGCGGTCGCCGAACTGGCGCCGCAACTCCACGGGCGGCCCGATGCCGGCGAATACCTCCATGAATGAGCGGAAGGAGAACTCGTAAACCTGGCAGCCCCAGTACTCAATCCAGCGCAACTCGACCGGCGATTCCCCAAGGTTGCGGATACTCACCTGAGACAGCAGCACCGGATCGTCGCCGAAGGGCGCCGAGATGACTTGATCGACGGAGTAACGTTCCCCTGCGACTTTCTTGCGAAAGTACCCCATGCCGAAAATGCGATCGAAACTCTTGGCATTCCCCGGATAGTAGGTACTCAGGATCTCTTTGCCGTCGCTCAGATAACCGATCCCGCCGCCAAACTGGCTCCGCTCCGGCGAGTGATCGTTCAGGAATTTCGGCCCTCCCTCATCCTGCCGCACCTGGACGTGTCCGTAGTTGGAAACAACGGCGACCAGCCGGTCGTTCCCGACCTGGTGGATGTGATCGGTGGGCGAGAGAATGCCCGGCCCCAGAGAGGTCACCGCTTTGGGGTCGTGGATCTGGTCGCAGGTGTAGCGGAAGGCGGGAAGACCGGATTCGTCCTCAATCCACTCGCCGAAGGAGCCCGACCCAAAAGGCTTCCCAGCCGCGCTTCCAGCCAGCAGTCTCGCCGCAGTCCCTGGGACGGCCAGGGTGCAACCGAGAGAACTCAAGAATGATCTGCGATGCATGGGAATCGTTTCACTCCGGGCCGGATCTCCGGTCGGACCGATTATACCCCTCCCTCGGGAGTGATCAGTTCCTCCTGCTCGGCCCGGGTCTCGCCGGCATCGGGGAGCCAGCTCTTGGCATGGTCGAATTCGCCGTTGCGGATCGCCAGGACCACGAAGGAGTACCACGGGCACGAGTTTCTCAGGTCGATCTGGGAGAAATAGGCTTCACGATCGGGGTGGGAATGATAGATGCCGATCAACTCCAGCCCCCGGCGGCGGGCCTCGTGGGTGGCCGCCAGCAGGTCCTCGGGGCGCAGCTCGTAGCGGTTCTCCCGCGGGCCTTGGAATGCGTTTTCAAGCGGCAGCGCGGCGGTGACGACCTTCAAGCCGGCCTCCGCGCGGCCCAGCATCGCGCCGCAACATTCGCTGGGGTAGGCCGCGCGGGCGTGCGCCAGCATGTTGTTCCAGGGGCTTGGTTTAATCCGAATCATCCCGAGGCTCCTGGCTTCGTACTGGATTTTCGGATGCGATTGGTGTAGTATCTCTCATGGGAGACGGTGCTCGCCGCGGTGTAGTTGCAGCAGCGACGAAACTGGAGGGTGCGCCGTGACCGATCCGGATACCTGGTGGCTGAACCTGACCAACATCGCCCTGGGGGTCGGCGTCCTGCTGTGCTTCCTGGCGGTGGCCGCGGGCGCGATCTACGGCGCGATGAAGCGACGTCCGGAATCCCATATTTCTCAATTCTCCCGCTAAGAGTCGACTATACTGCCTCTTATGGAAGAGGTAGTCCACTTCTACGAACACGTGCCTGACGCGGTATCGGAAGCCCCCCGCCTCTCGGTGGGGTGGGGTCAACTGGAACTGGCGCGAACTCAGGAACTGATGCAGCGCCACCTGCCGGCGCCGCCCAAGACCGTGCTCGACATCGGCGGCGCGGCGGGTGTCTACAGCGGCTGGCTCGGATCGCTCGGTTACGAGATGCATCTCATCGATCCCGTGCCCCGGCACGTCCAGCAGGCGCGCCAGGATGCCCGCATCGCCTCGGCCGAAATCGGGGACGCCCGGCAGATAGCGCGTCCCGACGAGTCGGTGGACGCGGTCCTGCTCATGGGCCCGCTCTACCACCTGACCGATCGCGGCGATCGGCTCCGGGCGCTCGGGGAAGCTCGTCGCGTGCTTCGCTCGGGGGGCGTCCTGGTCGCCGCCGCAATCGGCCGCTTCGCGTCGCTGCTGGCTTCCCTGGTGCAAGGCTTCATCGACGACCCGCGCTTCGCGCCCATCCTCGAAGAAGACCTCGAGAGCGGCCAGCACCGCAACACCACCGGCGAGCCGGAGTACTTCACCACGGCGTTCTTCCATCGTCCCGAAGAGCTGCGAGCCGAACTCGTCGAGGCCGGGTTCGCGGTGGTCGAGTTGGTGGGGGTCGAAGGCCCGGGCTGGCTCGCGGCCAATTTCGACGAGCGCTGGGCGGACCCCGCGCGCCGCAATCGCCTGCTCGACCTGCTTCGAAGCGTCGAACACGAGCCGGGCCTGATCTGCGTCAGCCCGCACCTTCTGGCGGTCGGCAAGAAAGCGTGAACGAACCCATCCCGCGCTACTCCAAACGCACATCGTCGATCTGGAAGGCGAACTTGCCGGGCTGGGGGCCGCCCGTGAAGATGATGCTCATTGCGTCGTGTCCATCGATACCGTTGAACGACGTCCACGGAAAACTGAACTGCTTCCACTCGGCGCCGGCCTGGAAGGTCTGGCTGGCGGGCTGCATTCCCAGGACGCGGGCGAACACCATCACGCGGCAGGTCTGGCCGTCACCCTTGGCCCAGAATGAGAGCCGCTGTTTGGATGAGAGATTGACGGGAGCCATCGGGTAGGGCCCTGGCGAGAACATGGCGCCGGCCCAGGGGAACTGAGACCCGGGCCGCACCTCGCCGGTAACCAGCAGCGATCCGCGGCTGCCCTGGGCGCCGCCTTGCTCCAGCTTCAGCTCCACGGTGGACTTGCCCCCCATCATCGAGTCGGTGGTTGGCATCCAGCCGGCGCCGAACTTCGCGCTCACCCGCTCTCCCTCGAAGTCGCTGATGAGGCCCGACTCGGAACCGGCGGGGCCGGGCGCCTGCCGCGCTTTCTCATCCTCGGCCTTCTGCCGGGCAATCGCCGCGCGCTGGGCCTCGCGGTCAACCGGCACCCCGGCCTTCCACACGGCGACAATGTCGCGGGTCGCCTGGATGTCGGTGGTTGGATCGCCGTTGACCAGCAGGAGATCGGCGCGCAGGCCGGGGGCGATGCGTCCGCGATCGGGCATCCGGAAGCGGTCGGCGGGAACGGAGGTGGCGGCCGAGAGGGCTTCCAGCGGCGTGAGGCCGGCCTCCACCAGCAGTTCCAGTTCTCCGTGAAGGCTGACGCCATGCGCCGTGCCCGCGTTCGGTGCATCGGTGCCCGCGAGCAGGGGGACGCCCGCCGCTTTGAGCCGGCGAACGGTCTCGGCAACGGCGGCGCAACCCGCCTTGGATGCCACGCCAAAAGAGGGCACCGTTTCGAGGTTTCCGATCTCGGCCGGCGGCAAGTAGGGGGCCAGACGCTGGTCGCGCGCAAGCGCAGCGCCGGCCGCCGTGCCGCACACGCTGCGAAGCACCGAGAGCGTCGGAATCACAAACGCGTGGTGCGCGGCGACCAGCCGGGCGAATCCCGCGTCCGGCGGCTGGTCGGCAAACACGTGGGCCAGCCCGTCCGCGCCGGCCTCGATCGCGGTTCGCGCGTCCGGGAGAGTGGAAACGTGCACCACGGCGAGCCGGCCGCGCTGGTGTGCCGCAGCAATCAGCGCCGCCAGCGTGGCCTGGCTCACGGTGGGGAACTTAAGACCGTACGCGCTGCCGTCCTCCAAGATGATCTTGATGTAGTCGGAGCCCTCCGCGATCCGCGCGTCGACGAACGCTTGCGCCTCCTCGGGGCTGGTGATGGTGGGAATTTTGAGGCCGTATTCGGTGCCGTGCCCGCCCGGGGCGGTGGCCAGCGTGCCCGCCGAGCGAAGGTCGGCGTAGTCGAGCAGGTTGCCGGCCGCCTGGTCCTTCTTGATCCGCGCAGCCTGGGCCTGCGAGGTAAACATGTCGAGCTCCGTGGTGACCCCGAAGACCAGCGCCTGCTTCAGCACATCGGGAGCGATGACGTGGGTGTGGGCGTCGAACAGGCCGGGGAGCAGCGTCTTACCGGCGCCGTCGGTCACCCGCGCGCCCGCGGGAGCCTCGATGTTCTTGGCAACCGCAGCAATCTTGCCATCGCGCACCAAGACGCTGGTGTGCTCCAGTACCCGCGCGCCGTCGAAAACCCGGACGTCCTGGATCACGATCGCGCCCAACATGGCGCCAAGAACGGCAATATGCATCATGGCACCATCTTAAACCTGGGGACAGCCACCATGTTTCCCGTGCTAGAATCGGCTGGCGTGAGCGACACCATCTTCCATATCGACGGCCCCGAACAATATGCGCGCATCCGCGGGGTGCTCCGCGGGGCGGGATACAACGAGAAAGGTCTGATAGGCGTGCTCGGCCCCATTCAGTTGCCGACCCGGGCCGGGCGCGACCTGCCGCACTTCCTGCACCTGACGCGGGAAGCCACGCCGCTCAACGCGATGATCCGCATGTTCGTGGTCGGCACGCCGGTGGACGCGGTGGCGGCCCGCCGGGCGTTCGACCCGCTGCCGCTCGAAGAATGGGTGAGGGCGGGGCTGGTCGAAATTCGCGATGGGGTGGCGCATGGCCGCATCCGGCTGCTTCCGTTCCGCGATCTGCTGCTGGCCTGCGACTATACCGACAACGTCGAGCCCGGCGGGCAACTCGAGCAGGTGATGGGAATCACGGCCTCGAGCGCGGCGCTGGCCGATTTCACCGTGCGCCGGCCGGTGCGCACCACGCTCGATCTGGGCACTGGCGGCGGCGTCCAGGCCTTCCTGGCGGCGCCGCACAGCCAGCAGGTCTGCGGCATCGACGTGACCGCGCGTTCGATCGAGTTCGCGCGTCTTAACGCCGGGCTGAATGACGTTGCCGGCCTTGAGTTCCTTCAAGGCAACGCATTCGAGCCGGTGCGCGGGCGGAAGTTCGACCTGGTGGTTTCGAACCCTCCTTTCGCCGTTACTCCGTCGTTCCGATACATGTACCGCGACAGCGGCGTGGAGCTGGACGGCTTCTGCCAGGAGCTGGCTAGACGCGCGCCGGAATTCCTGAACGAGGGCGGGATCTTCCAGATTTGCTGCGATTGGGTGCACGTGGCGGGCCAGGACTGGAAGGAGCGGCTGGCCGGCTGGTTCTCCAATTCCGGGTGCGATGTGTGGGTGCTGCGCACCGACAACCACAGCACGGCCGCATACGCCCACATGTGGATTCGCGACACTGAACACGAAACCCCCGAGGGCGGCGGCCGGCTCTACGACGACTGGCTGGCCTACTACGCCCGGAAGGGGATCGAGGCGATCGACACGGGGCTGATCGCAATGCGGCGCGTGAGCGGGCGGGCCAACTGGATCCGGATCGAGGACGCGCCGGACGACATCTCCGGGCCGTTCGGCGATTACGTCGCGCTGGGCTTCGAGTTGCACGACTACCTGGAGACGGTGAAGGCCGACGACGCGCTGCTGGGCGAGAAACTGCGTGTGACGCCGCTGGTCCGGCTCGACGAAACCTGTGAGTGGAGCGAGAAAGCGTGGCGCGTGACCTCGGCGCGCATCCGCCTGGCGCGCGGGCTCACCTACTCGAGCCCCATCGATCTGCGGCTGGCGGGTTTGGTGGCCCGTTGCGACGGCCAGCGCCCGATCCGCGAGCTGCTCGTCGAGCTGGCCGCAGCCACGGACTCGGAAGTGGAGAAGATCACCCCGAACTGCCTGGCTCTGCTGCGGCAGTTGATCGAGCGGGGATTCCTGCTGCCGGTGCCGAAACCGTGAGCAGCGGGCCGGCCGCTTGCGATCCGCTCCGCTCGCGGCCGGAGACAAGCTGGTAGGAGGATGCAGTGCGAGTGAGCCAATGCGTGGGATGCAGGGCATTTCCCTGCTCGGACGTGAAGCATGACTGTTATGTCGTGCCCAGCGTCAGCTTGAAACCGGAGACCATCTCCATCGTCATGGTGTCGGAAGCCGCACCGGCGAACCCCGACGACTACTATTACGCCAAGGGGAATCCGCTGTTCCAGCAGACCACAGTCCAGGCGTTCAATGACGCGGGTGCAAACGTGTCGTCGGTGAAGGACATCGTGGACCGGGGCGTGTATCTGACGACGGCTGTGAAATGCGGCAAGACGGGCTATGGAATCCAGGCGGACACCATCCGCGAGTGCTCCCTGCTGCTGGAAAAGGAGCTGCTTCTGTTCCCGAACGCGAGGGTGCTGATGCTGATGGGGGACGTCGCGATCAAGGCGCTCAACTGCATCGCGCAGCGGGCCGGGGAGAAGCGGGTGATTCCCGCCGGCTCAACCTACAAGATCCGCGGCCAGAAGTACTTCTTCCGTGGCCTGCGGGTTTTTCCGTCGTACCTGCAAGCCGGTCCGAGTTTCTTCATCGAGAAAAGCAAGCGAAGGATGGTCGCCGAGGACATCGCCGCCGCACTGCGTCTGGCAGGCTGAGATCGAGCTGATCTTCGAAGTTCGCGACGCGGAGGAAGACGGCGCGGCGCGCCCCCGCCTCGTGCGACTATACCGCGGCGTGTCCGCTGATCGTGTAATCCGCCGTCAGGCAACGCTACGAGAGACTCCCGCCCCACACAATCACGATCCCGCTGCACAACCCGCTGAGAACCGGCACGCTCCACGGTATCCTCTCCGAAGTTGCGCAGTTCACGTCGATCGCCATCGAATCCCTCGCGGAATTGCTCTGAATCCGTTTCGGGGAACGACCCGCTCCCAAACAGAGGCGCCAGGTTGCGCCGGCGGGTTCAGCGCGACCTCGCACTCGCAGCAGTCGCTGTAGCAAAGGCACCGGAGGCCCGCTGTGGCAGTTGATCGAGCGTGGATTCCTGCTGCCGGAGCCGAAACCATGAGTGGTGGGCCGGTCTCCGGCACGGCGACTATGAGGCCAGGTGACAGGCTGCTCGCGCGGGACGCCTAGTTTCCCAGAACCGGACTTGAACGAAGCCGCTTTGCGGCAGTGCCGAATGCCACAGCGTGCTTTGTCAGGACGATTGCGTCGGAACGTTCGGGGCGACTCGAACTGGAAGCCATCTACGTGGACGGGCAACGCCCCCGTTTCGAAGACTGCCGCGCTCCCAAGCCCGGAGCCGAGTAGAGCCGGCATCGAGGAGTTGGGGCCAATTTGAGGCTCCGCTGAAACAAACAGAGCCGCCAGGTTACGCGGCCGGATTGTGCTCGGCAGCCGGATGCGGCTCGGCCGGGTTCAGCGGGACCTCGCATTCGCAGCAGTCGCTACAGCGAAGGCACTTGCGGCAGACGTGGTTCGGACAGGCGTCCTTGGTGCAGTAGACGCAGATCTCGGTGGAGGAATCGCCGCAGATACTGCACGAGAACGTGCGGACCTCGGTCATTTGCGCTCCTCCTTCCGGGCGCCCTGCGGATGGCGGGAAGGCGCGCCGCGGCACTGCTGCGCCTCCTGGTCGGCGACGCGAAACTGCTGTTCCTTGAAGGCCGCCAGATCCACGATGTACTGGCGTAGTTTCTCGCGGTCGGCGGCGCTCGAGGAGAGCGCGCCTTGGAGCAATTCGGCGAGGGCGGGATTCTGGTACTTGCGAATGCCGTCGGCGTAGGACCGCAGCATCAGGTCGAGAGACTGCATGCGGAAGTAGGTCGTCAGGGCGGCGGTGAGCTTCTCGGGCTGGGCGGCCAGGGCCTGCGCCGAGGCGATCAGGTAGTCGATCTCGGCGCTGACGCGCTTGCCTTGATCGACATACGCGGCGGGCGCGCCCGGCCAGGTCTGCGGCTTCACCTGGTCCAGGATGGGCTTGAAGCGCTGGATGCGCTCAGCCAGGCCGGCGAGGTCCTGGCGCACCTCCCATTCCGGCGGCACCCCGCCGGACTGTGCGGCCGCGGGCCAGGCGAGAAGCAGAACCATGAACCCGCACAGCCCCAGACGCATGCACACTGCCATTCCGGTTTCTACCCTCAAGCATTCAGTTTCGCACAGCGCGGGGCTGGCGGACGGAGCGTTCCGCCTTTCTGTTGACATCCAACAGAAGTGCGCGTATATTGTTTCTGTAGACATCCAAAAGGAGTCAGATGGGCCAGTCCAAGTCCGACGTTTTGCAGGGCACGCTCGACCTCATGGTCTTGAAGATCCTCGACACGCTGGGAGCGATGCACGGATGGGGCATCGCCCAGCGCATCCGGCAGATGTCGGAAGACCTTCTGCAATTGAACCAGGGCACCCTCTATCCCGCTCTGCTGCGCGTCGAGCAGAAGGGATGGATTCGATCGGAATGGAAGGTCACCGAGAACAACCGGCGGGCCAAGTACTACTCGCTGACCCGTTTGGGTAAGAAGCAACTCGAAACGGAGACCCTGGAATGGCAGCGATTCGCCGGCTTCATGTCGCGTCTGCTGAGCGCCGCCGAATAGGAGAATGCCCGTGACCTGGCATCGCGTGTTCGTCTCCCGCGTGCGCGCCCTGTTCGCCGCCCGCCACCTCGACAGGGAGCTGGATGAAGAGCTGCGGTCCCACCTCGAAATGGAGATCGAAGCGAATCTTCGGCGCGGCATGTCCCCCGAGGAGGCCCGCCACGCCGCGCTGCGGGAGTTTGGCGGCGTCACGCAGGCAGCGGAGGCATACCGTGAACGGCGGGGCGTTCCCTGGCTCGAAATCGTGGCGAAAGACCTGCGCTATGGCGCCCGCAGCTTGCGCCGGGATCCAGGTTTCACAATCGCGGCAGTGCTGTCTTTGGCTCTCGGCATCGGCGCCAACACCGCGGTGTTCTCGCTTCTCGACACGCTCACGTTGCGAACGTTGCCCGTCGAGAAGCCCTCGGAACTCGTGACCCTGTACAAGACGGGCGGTTGGGGCAGCGGCTATGGTTTCTCGTACCCGCTCTATCTTCAGTTTCGCGAACGCAAAGAACTGTTCACTGGCGTGCTGGCGCGCAGCGGAGCGTTGGACCGCTTCAGCGCGGGGCGCGGCGAGAGAGTGGAGTTTGTTCAGCGGGAGTTTGTCTCCGGCAATTACTTCGAGGTGCTCGGAGTAAGAGCGGCCGTGGGCCGCCTGCTTACCGACGAGGACAACCGCATCCCACACGCTCACCCGGTTGTCGTCCTGAGCTACGACTTCTGGCGCAGCCGCTTCAGCCTCGACCCCGGAGTGCTCGGACGGGTGCTGATGGTTGGTGAGCAGCCGCTGACCGTCGTTGGCGTCGCCCGGCCGGGCTTTCGTGGGGTGGAAGTAGACCATCGAGCCGACCTGTGGACGCCGATCATGATGAGCCCGACGGATCTCACGAATCCCCGCCTGAACTGGCTGTGGATGTTGGCGCGCAGCCGGCCGGGAGTACCCAGGAGCCAGATCCAGGCTGCGGTGAACACGATCCTGCGCCAGCACCTGGCGAGCGTATATGGCGGCACGCCCGACTCTTTTTGGCGCAGGCAAGCGATGGAGCAAAGGATCGAGGTGCGCGCAGGCGGGATCGGCGTATCCCGCCTGCGCGATCAGTTCGGCAAGCCGCTCACCGTGCTCATGGCGGCCGTAGCTCTGACGCTGCTGATCGCCTGCGCCAACGTCGCCAACCTGTTGCTGGCGCGCGGGGCGGCGCGCCGCCGGGAGATCGCTCTCCGCATCGCGCTGGGTGCAACCCGGCAACGCATCGTGCGCCAGTGGCTGATCGAGAGTCTGCTGCTGGTTCTGCTGGGAAGTGCGCTGGGCGTGTTGTTCGCCCTCTGGGGAGAGCGTTACATCCTGATGTTTCTTCCTCCGGGGTCGGCGGATACACTCACGGTGGCGCCCGACTCTACCGTGCTCGGTTTCACCGTGTGCATATCGCTTCTGTCGGCCATCCTGTTCGGGCTGGCGCCGGCGCTGCGCTCGACCGGCCTGGATCCGGGCATGGCGCTCAAGGAAGGCGCATCGCAGCCGCCCAGGCGCGGACTGGGAATCGGCTTACGGAAAGCACTCGTTGTGGTGCAGGTTGCGCTGTCCATGGTACTGGTCATGCTGGCAGGGCTGTTCGCGCACAGCCTCGCCGGTCTCCGGTCCGTCAACCCCGGCTTTCTCAACCAGAACGTGATGACGTTCTGGCTGGATTATCCGAGTGCCTGGAAGCCCGCCGATAAAGACCGTCTTCGGGAAAGACTTCTGAACCGCGTAGCATCTCTTCCAGGCGTCGTGTCGTTTAGCTGTGGCAATCCGGGGCCGTACCAGGGAAGTTCCTTCAGTGCTGGAATCCGCGTGCCGGGCTCGCTGCGCACCATGAAGGAGCCCGCCAGCGTTGCTTTTCAGGACGTGGGTCCCGCTTATTTCACAACGATTGGCAGCCCTCCACTGAGGGGTCGCGAGCTGGAGGCTAGCGACACCGGCGCAACTCGCAAAGTCGCCGTGGTGAATGAATCGTTCGTCCGTGAGTTCTTTCCTGGAATCGCGGATCCTGCCGGCCGGGTGTTGAGCTTCGACGACGCCAAACCCGAAGGCGGGCGGCCCACTTACATTGTCGGCATGGTGCGCGACATTCTGCATAGAGGTCTCAAGACCAAGGCCGAGCCGACAGTGTATCTGCCGCTTTCCCAAAACGAGGGCCCGCCCGAATTGTTGCTCGTTCGTGCGCAACTCCCTCCCGATACCATGTTGCCGATGATTCGCCGCGAACTGAATCGACTGGATCCGGAGGTGGCTCTCGTCGAGCCGCGGACCATCAAGGAACAGATCGACGACTCGATCTTCCTGGATCGCATGATCGCGACCGTCAGTGGCTTCTTCGGCGGCCTGGCATTGTTGCTTGCCGCAGTGGGTCTCTACGGCGTCATGGCATACGGCGTGGCTCAACGCACCAGGGAGATCGGAGTACGGATGGCTCTCGGCGCGGCCGCAACGAAGGTGACCTGGATGGTCTTGCGGGACGGTCTGCTTTTGATCGCGCTGGGTGTGGTCGTAGGGTTGCCAGTGTCGCTCGCCGCTGGGCGGATCACGTCGTCGCTCTTGTACGGCATCCAGCCGCGCGATCCTCTGACGCTGACGTTGACGGTCGGCGTACTCCTGGGTGTTGGTGTGATTTCCGCGTGGGCGCCGGCGCGCCGCGCCGCCCGGATCGACCCGATGCAGGCGCTGCGCCATGAATGAGCAGGTTGTCTCCGAACGCCGAATCTGGATTACGGTTTGGGTGGAGCAGGTGGCGCACTTCCACCGCCCGCGGAAGGAGCCGGGGGCGCACTTCCACCGCCCGCGGAAGGAGCCGGGGGCGCGCTTCCTCCGCCCGCGGAGGGAGCGGGCGGAGCGCTTCCGCCACTGGTCGGCGGAGCCGGGGGCGGGGGGGTCGTCGAGCCATGGTCGCCCGGCAATCCTCCACCCGAGCCTCCACCGGGGGTGGGCGTGCCACCGCCAGAGGGTGAGCCGGTCTTATTCATCACGACTACGACGGCGTCCGAGGCGGCGCGCAGAACCGCCTGGATCACTGAACCTTTCTCAACTCGTCGCGCCAGCGGTTCGTCCTTGCTCACCCGCAGCCATTCACCGGCGCCAAGCAGTTTCGAGCCGGGGATCCTCCGGTGCGCCACCTCGACCAGCCCCTCTTCCACCACCACCAAGGTCGAATCGCCGTCATCGACCGTGACGTCGAAGATGGTACCGCGGACCGAAATGATCGCGGTGGGCGTATGCACCCGGTTGGGATTGGGCTGCCCGCCCAGCTTCTGAATCTGGACCTTGATCCGGCCCAACATCAGGTCCAACAGATCCTTCCAGTTGCCCGGATTGTTGCGGAACACGACCTTGGAGTTGGGGAAGACTTCGAAGGTGCTGCCGTCGAAGACCTGGAACTTGGCGTAGCCGTCTGGGCCGGTGATGACCAACTGACCGGGCCGGATGGGACTGCCCTCCGCCAGAGCCCAGGGAGTCGAGTCGCGCATCACGGAAACACTGCCCGTCAGCACGATTACGGTTGCCGCGGAATCGGAGGAAATCACGGGGGGGGCCTGGGCAAGGCACACTCCAAGCGCTGCTGCCAGGAGCAGCCCATGTGCCGAAAATGACCCCACACCTCTCAGCATTCGAGCCTCGATCAGCCGTGCCAATCGCATCGGCCCGTTTCGACACCCTAGTCTACACTATAATTGCATAGCAATATCTTGTCCATGCAAGTTTTTTTGGGGAAGCCGTTAGCATGAAAGCATTTCCCCGGTCATATCGGCGGCGGCGGGCCGCGCCGATAGGTTAGAATGGACTCAGTCGATGTGTCATAGCGCCCCAAACCGCGCTGGGTTATTGCGTCGATGCGCTCTGCTGCTGGGCGCGCTGATCCCGCTCGCCGTGGCCTTCGCGCAGGCCCCGGCCGGGTCCGGGAATGGACTCCACCCCGACTGGCGCCACATCGGGAATTCGGCGGTTGAGCTGGCTCTGGCCTCCCCTGCTTCGGGTGCGGTCGACCGCGCCTGGTTCTCCCCCGACGGCGCCCGCCTGTTCGTGCGCACGGCCACGGGACGGGTGTTCCAGACCGCGGATTTCGAGAAATGGCAACCCAGTGCGGTGACGCCGCCCGAGGCGCTGGATCCTGTGGATGCGCTACTGCCGGAGGGAGGCCGCGCGGTCCGCTCCAATCCTCTGAATCCGCAGCGGTTGTACGCGTTTGGGCAGCACGTCTTTCGCTCCGACGATGGTGGGGGCTCCTGGACTAACGTGACCGCCTACCAGCACTCGTCGATTATTGGCGGGGGGATGCGCGACCTGGCCGTTTCGCCGCTGGATTCGGATGACGTGGTGGTGGCGAACGACGCCGGGGTTTGGCGGTCCTTGGATGGCGGCCTCACCTGGGCGGGGCTGAACGATTCACTGCCCAATCTGCCGGTGCGCAAGCTGGCCGCTCTGCCGCAGGGCAGCCGCGGCGTGAGGCTTCTGGCCGACGGCGCCGGCATCATCGAATGGGCGCCGGGAGAGAAGCAAGCCTGGCGCAGCGTGGCCGCCGACCCTCTGGCCTCCGACGAATCGTCAACGCGGCGCGCCCTCGCCGCGACGCTCGCCGTCGATCTCGCGGGCCCGACGGCAGCGGCGGAGCGCGGAGCGGTCGAGAGCATCTGGGTGGATCCGAAAGACGCGCGCACGGCGCTGGCGGCACTGGGCGGGGCCAAAGGGCCGCGCGTGCTGCGCACCATCAACGGCGGCCAGTACTGGGATGACCTGACGGCGGACCTGCCGGAGGGAGGGATGCACGGCGTCGTGGCCGACCGGGCGACTGGGGCCGTCTATGTGGCCACCGATCGCGGCGTTTTCTTCACCCGCGCGGACCTGAACGCGGCCGCGCCGCCGACCAACTGGACCCCGCTGGCCGGGCTGCCCGAGGCGCCCGCGCTCGACCTCCGGCTGGATAGCGACGGCAACCAGTTATTCGTCGCCCTGGAGGGCTATGGCGTCTATGCCGCGCTCGCGCCGCACCGGCTGGGCAGCCTGCGCCTGGTGAATGCCGCCGATTTCAGCCAGCGGCCGGCCGCGCCGGGATCGCTGCTGAGCGTGCTTGGCGGCCGGGTCCGCACCGCCCGCGCGGGCGCCCTGGACTTCCCGGTGCTCGCCGCCACCGACAGCGAAACCCAGATCCAGGTTCCCTTCGCCGTCCGGGGTGGTTCGCTCTCCGTGGCCCTCGACACGGGACAAGGAAGCTTCCAGGTGGCGCTGCCCGTCGAGAACGTTTCGCCCGCCGTCTTCATCGACCGGGATGGCACTCCGCTGGTGCTGAACGCCGATAGCGGCGTACTGCTGGATGCGATGAGCCCGGTGCGCTCCAACGGACGGTTGCAGATCCTGGCGACCGGCCTCGGCAAGGTGCGCCCCGACTGGCCCGCTGGCATGGCCGGCCCTGCCGACGAACCGCCCAAGGTCGTCGCCGCGGTTCACGCATTCCTGGACCGCTCCCCGCTCGAGGTCACCCGCGCGGTTCTGGCTCCGGGCTACATCGGCCTCTACCTGGTCGAAGTCCAGTTACCCGCGATCGTCAACGCCGGCCCCGCCGAGCTGCACCTGGAATCTGAGGGCCGCGAAAGCAACCGCGTCCGGGTCTGGCTGGAGCCGTAAGACCCGAGCGAGGATGAGCCCGGCGGAGTTCGACAAGCTGGTGGAGAAGGCGATGAAAGTGGTCCCGTTGCGCTTCCGCCGGCGTCTGAAGAATGTGGTGTTCATCGTGGAGCCGGAGCCGCCGTCGCCGAACCTGCTGGGGCTTTACCACGGCCGCCCCCTGCCCCACCGCAGCGTGAGCGACGGCTTCACCCTGCCCGACCGGATCACGATCTTCCAGGGCCCTCACGAGCGCCTGGCCCGGGACCGCCGCCACTTGCAGCGTCTGCTCGAAGAGACCGTGTGGCACGAAGTGGCGCACTACTTCGGCATGGACGAAGCGCGCGTGCGGCGGGCCGAACATCTGCGGCGGCGGCGGCGCCCGCAGATCTGACCGTGGCTACTGCGGGGCGCGGTTCGAAGGGCTGGTCGGCGTAGAGAGCGAGGGGCCCGGCGTCGTGGGGAGGTTTTGAGGCGGGAGCCCGCCCGGCTGCATCCCCATCATCTGCATGGAGATATCTTTCCGGGGGTCGTAGATGAACTCCCACTCGTTATACTTGGTGCGGTCGTTATAGGACTTGATGCCCTGGGCTTCGAGGGTGCTGGCAACACCGGCGATGCCCGCGCCGATGGTCATTCCTCCCCCAAGTCCTCCAGGCCGCACGCTTGGCTGCGTGAGCATGTTGTGGATCAGATCCGGGACGGGCGTGTTGCCCGGCCCGGCGCCAGTGGGCGCCAGTGACGACGAGCCGTACGGGGGCGGGGCGAACGGCGGCTGGCCCGGTCCGCTCATGGGGATGTTGCTCGGTGGAGACTGTCCCGGCCCAGCCACCCCTCCGGGCTGGATGCCGGGCGTCACGATCATGCCCGGAGGATTGGCCTGGACGCCGGGTATGGGCGGTTGGTAGCCAGGCTGGCCCAGCACGAGGGAGGGATACGGCTGCCCGGGCTGGCCGGGCTGCCCGGGCTGGCCGGGCTGTATCGGCTGACCAGGTGTTTGTCCGGTCTGCCCGGGTTCGGGCTGGGGAGGCTGCTCCGGCGGGGCTGGATTCGACTGGGCTGACTGGAGATCGGTCGACGGAACCACTCCGGGGGCCCCGGGCATCGGCACTTGGGTGGATTCGCTCTGCCTGCGCCGCGGAAGCATGGAGACCACGGGCGTCTCGGGGGTGGAAGAGGCGGAGGATTCCGAAGAAGCCGTCTGGGTGCCGTCCTTCTTCTGCGGCGGCTTCTGGGTCAGCGAGTCCGTGAAGATGCCGCCGGGGCCGGCATGGATCAGGCGCCACTCGTCCTTGCCGGTCATGGGGTCCTTGTAGCGCCGCCGCAGGAAGCGTATGTTGTTGGTGTTTTCGAGCGCCTCGATGGTGGGTGGATACCGCTGGAACCGCCGGAAAAAGAGCTTGATGGCGCGCTGGTACTGTTCGCCGCGCTGGATCAGCACTTCTTCGCGGACGCGCTGCGCCTCGAAGGCCACGCGCGGCAGTTCCAGGTAGAGCATGATCCCGACGATCGCGGCCATGGCGAACACCAGCAGCAATGCGAAGCCAGACTGGCTGCGGTGGCGGGGCGGGATCATGGCTGCTGCTCCTCCAGGCGGAGCGTCTGCTGGTTCTTGGTTTCGGTGTCCTCGACCACGCAGGAATCCACCGCGACGCGCACCACCTTGTAGCGGCGCTGGATCAGTTCGCCCTCCTTGGCCACTACGATCTCATCGCCCTGGAGGAAGAACACCCGCTTCACGGACGGCTGCGGATTGGTGGAATAGCCGTAGAACTTGAGCGGGATGGGCGGCGGGGGCGGAGGGACGACGGCGGCCGGGGGGTCGTTCTGCGTCCCCGGCGGGGCGGCGGGCGGCAGAGTCGGGATGATCTTCCGCTCCGGGACGGGCGGAGGCGGCGCGGCGCCGAACTGGAACAGGTTACGTTCGCCGCCGGCGAGGTTGACGGTCTGCACCTTGGCGAGCAGGTCCAGGCGCAAGGTCGGGTCCGTGGTGGTCGGATCGGCGTGCTTGTCCTTGAGGGTGAGGCGCAACTGGCGCGACTCAGAGATCAGCGGCGGGCGAGGGCGGGTCTCGGCGGCGGGCGGCGGACCGGGTACGATGTCCGCGGGAACGCCTCTCGACGCCGCGCGCGGCGTGGCGGCGCGGGCGGCCGACGGGCGGTCGTCGCTGGTGAGATTCGAGTAAAGGAAATACGCGAGCACGAGCAGCAGCACGCCGAGAAAGACGAGTTTCTTGGGTTGCGCTCCGATTTTCATCGCGTGGCCCTGTTCCTCCGCAATTCCAGCGGTATTGGCGAGGCGCGCGCCGGCGCGGGCGGCGCAAAGACCGGTCCCGGCGGGGGCGGCGGCGGGCCGGAAACCACCGTGGCGCGCGGCTTCAGGGGCGGCGGGGCAACCACCGGCGACGGGCTCACCGGTGTCTCTTGCCTGGCGGCGAACTCGGCGGGCGGCTCTCCGCCTTCCTGGATGAGCGCGCTCAGCTTCATGGTGACGCCCAGCAGCATTCCGCCTTGTTGCGGCGCGGCGCCCAGACTCTCGAGGATGAGAAAGCGCTCGGAGCGATCAAGCAGGTTCAGGAACTGCATCAGGTCGGCGTAAGAGCCTTCGTAGACGGCGGTAATGGCCACCTTGGTGAGCGTGTCGCTGCCCTCGACCGGCTCGAAGGAGAAGGTAGTGTCCTTCTGGCGGATGCCGGCCTTGCGCGCCATGCGCTCGAGTTCCTGTACCAGCGTGGAGGCCATGGAGCGCGTGCCCAGCAGGTACTTATCCATGAAACGGTCGCCGTCGGTGCGGGCGCTCTCGACCTTGCTCACCACCACCCGCGTCCTCTCGAGCGCGCTCTGTTTCTGGCGAACCTGCTGGCGCAGCGCGGCCGCCTGCCGCTCGAGGTCCTCGACCGAGCTGGCCCAGGGCTTGAAAACCACCGCTGCCGCCACCAGGTTGGCGACCAGCAGCACGGCCAGGCCGAGGCGGACAAGAATCCTCGGGTCCTTTCGCCAGTTCGAAAGATCGAGATTCAGGCGGCGGGGCATATGGCCAATTGACGATTGACGATTGCATCATTGACGATTGTGGCGCCCGCGCAATCGGCAATCGGCAATGGTTCAATCGTCAATGAATTAGAGTTTCTGCGCATAGTTTACGCTGACCCGGAATCGCAACAGCGGGTCGGATTGCGAGGGCGGCATGCGGTTGTGGATGAGCGTCTCGCCGAACTGGGGCGAGCGCTCCAGCCGCGTCAGCATCTGGATGACGGGCTCGCTCGAATCCGCGCCCACCACCATCTCGAGCGAGATCTGGTTTTGGGAGTTCACCTGGGGGCGGATCTGGATGAGCCGCACGTTGTAGGGCAACACCGTCTCGAGGTCGTCGAACAGCCGGGTCCAACTGATTCCCTTGGCATAGAGCAGGCTGTTGAGGAACAGGCTGCGGTCGAGCACCTCGGCGTTTTCGGGCTTGCGCAAGACGGCCTCGAGCTTGGCCTGCTGGGCGGAAAGCGTGCGCAACTGCGCTTCCAGGCGCACGATGTTCTGGCGGACTTCGGCGGCTTGTCCCGTTTCCGCCACCGAGAGCGTAATCAGCAGCGCGAGCAGGCCGACGAGCAGCACCGCGACGGCGCCGGAGGCGACCAGCATGGCCCGCGTCCTGCGGAACGGCTCGCTCGCCAGGTTGACGGAGATCTTCAGGCTCACGCCGCAAGCTCCTCGACGGATTCCAGGTAGCCCAGCAGGCCGGCATCGTAGAAGTGGGGCGCGCCATGGCGCGATCGCAGCGGCTCGACGGGGACCCCGGCCTCGCCCTCGAACTCCTGGCGCAGTTCCTCGGCCAGCGTCCCCGGGCCGCAGACCAGCACCTTCTCCGGCCGGGCTGCCAGGTGGTCTTCAATATACGCGAAAGTCGGATAGAGGTGGGAGACGATTTCGGCGGCGGAGCCCTGGGCCAGTTCGAGTGTTCGGAGCAGCTTCAGGGCGCCGCGGTCGGCCACCGCGAGGGTCAGGGTGCGCCCGCCGAGCTTGGCGAGGACGGCGAGGCCCGCGTCGCGCATCAGCTCCAACGCGCACAGCGCCGAGGTGGTGACCAGTCCGGGGTGGAGGCCCGCCGCGCGGAACGGCGCCTCGTATCGCGCCAGGATCTCCATGGGCGCCACCGCCACCACCACGTCCCGCTGCTTGCCGTTGGTCCGACCTAGCTGCGGATAGTAGCTCAGGGCCGCGGACTCGACATCGAAGGGCAGGCTCTTGCGAAGGCGGAAGCGCACCAGCGAGAGCTGCTGCTCCCGATCGTCCGGAAAGGCGTCGAAATCGAGCACCACAACGCGCACGCTGAAATCGGGCAGGATCAGGACGGCGCGCTGGCGTTTCTTCTGGAGGGGGGCGGCGAGCGCCTGCACCTGGGCCGCGAACGCCTCCGGGCGCAGCACGTTATCCTTGACCGGCGAGACCGAGATCACGTCCGGGGCGAGCGGCTGGAAGCCGATTCGCGGCGGCCGGCCGCCTCTAGCCACCGCGATGCCGGCCTCGGAAAGCTCGAAGGCGAAGTGGGGCGCCGGATCGTCGAACAGCCTCAGGATGGCTCGAGTCATTCGCATAAGCCGCCGGGTCAGGTCTCGATGAAGGTGACCTTGTTGATCTCCTTGAGACTGGTGGTGCCGGCCTGCGCCTTGTCGAGCGCGCACTCGCGCAGGAAGGTCATGCCTTCCTCGCGCGCCACCCGCTTGATCTCCGAGGTCGGCCGCTTATCGAGAATCATCTCGCGGATGTGCTCGCTCAAATCCAGCAGCTCGCAGATGGCGGTGCGCCCGCGGAAGCCCGTGCCGCCGCACTCGAAGCAGCCCGCGCCCTCGTAGAAGGGGAAATCGCGCCACTGGGCCGGGTCGAGGCCGCTCTCCGCCAGGTAGGAATCCGGGTGAATCGCCCGCCGCTTGCAGAAGGTGCAGATCACGCGCACCAGCCGCTGCGCCAGGATGCAGTTCAGCGCCGAGACGAAGTTGTAAGGCTCGACGCCCATGTTCAGGAAGCGCCCCAGCACGTCGAAGACGTTGTTGGCGTGCACGGTGGTGAAGACCAGGTGCCCGGTGAGGGCGGCGTTGATGGCGATTTGCGCGGTCTCCTGGTCGCGGATCTCGCCCACCATGACCTTGTCGGGGTCGTGCCGCAGGATGGAGCGGAGGCCGCGGGCGAAGGTGAGGCCCTTCTTCTCGTTGACCGGGATCTGCGTGATGCCCTTGATCTGGTACTCGACCGGGTCCTCGATGGTGA
>JBEKMO010000055.1:0-35854 GCA_050008465.1 Bryobacteraceae bacterium | reverse complement strand
CGGATCTCATCCTGCAAGCCGAGAACGATGGTTGCCGAGTCCGCGATGCCGAGTGGTCTCATGTCTCCATGAGAGCACACTTCTCAAGCATACGCAATTACTTATGACGCTGTGTTTAGAATAGGGCCTGGCGCGGGAACTCGCAGATACGCGGTGGCGTGCATTTACGCGCTAGAGCCGCATGACGCCAAGTCGAAAACTCGCCCTGTTGCTTGTTGCACTCGCTTCAGGCGCCACTGCCGCCGCTTGGCAACCCGACGACAACTTGTCCGCGAGCTCCCAGGCGGTTGCGAAGGCGCGAGCGGAGCGAATCGAAAAAGATCTGGCGCGGCTTAAAGGGCACCCGTGGGCTGGTGCGTATTATTGGGGTGTCGGAATGGGCGCGAATGTAAGCTTCCTCATAGCTCCCAAGTCGGGATTCGTCTTCTACTTGCGTGGCTGCCTGGGACTCTACGATCTCAACTACGGCAGCGTCGGAGGAACAAGCCAGCGGCTCAGGCTTCTGTTTGAGCAACCCAATCGGAGCGCGGGTTTTGGGGGATTTGACCCTGAGTTGACTCCGGTAGTCTGGGGTCATCGCCATTACCTGATTCCTTCAGACAAAATGCTGGATTTCGTGAATGAGGTCAATGCCGGTCTTGAGCCACGCAAGACGACGGAAGGCGTGTTTCTACTAAGAGAGGGAGACGAGCGGAAGGCAGTGCGCGGCGATCCCGGCGTCCCAAGCGATTACCGCAGCTATGTCCTGGCGGCTCCGATTACGTTGGGCATCTTATTCGTCGGCAAGAGTCGTCCCGAGAAGTCGTACGGCTGCAAATCCATGGGTCGGGTCACCCCAGTAACCTTGGATGCAGGGAGCGCAAAAGGGGTGAAAGTGGGGATGGAGTTCTATGTCTTCGCTCCACTGCCCATCTTCGAATCGGCGCGGGTGACCAAAGTGCAAGGCGGTGTCTCGGAGGCCGAGGTGGTCCAATGTGCCGAGGATACCCCTCCCTCAACGGAGTGGAAGCTTTCCACAAGGGCAATGCGCGGGCAGTAAACTGAAATCAGTATGACTCGGAGGGAACTGCTCGCCTTGCTCGGCGCGGCGCCGCTGGTAGCCGCTGTCGATCCGCCCGCCGCGCCCGTCGCCATCGCCCGCGCCGGCGATTACGACGGCGACCTCACTGCCGTGCTCTCCACGATGTTCGATCAGTTGGGCGGCCTGGGCCGTCTGGTCCGCGCGAAGACCGTCACCATTAAGCTCAATCTGACCGGCAGCCCGGCGCTTCGCGTTCTGGGGAAGCCGCCCGGCGTCACTCATTACACGCATCCGAAAGTTGCGGGCGCGGTCGCGTACCTCATGGGACAGGCCGGCGCGCGCCGGATACGTTTCGTCGAGAGTTGCGCGGCAGGCGGCGCGCCGATGGAGGAGTACCTGCTAAACTCCGGCTGGAACGTGCGCGCGCTGATGGGCGCCGCCCCCGGCATCGAGTTCGAGAACACCAACAATCTCGGCAAGGCGAAGCGCTATTCGCGGCTCAAGGTCCCCGGCCGCGCCTTCATGTATCCCGCCTTCGACCTCAATCACTCCTACGAAGACACCGACGTCTTCGTGAGCCTCGCCAAGCTGAAGAACCACGAGACCTGCGGCGTCACGCTCTCGCTCAAGAACCTGTTCGGCATCACGCCGGCCTCGATCTACGGCGACGACGCCGGCAAGGACGAGCCGAACGAGAACCCGGCCGAAGGCCGCGCGGAAAGTCTCCATTTGGCCCACCGGCGCGTCTCGAGCAGCGCGCCGCAGGAGGTGAACGCCATTCCCAGCCGCGATGCGGGCTATCGTGTCCCGCGCATCGTTGCCGACCTGGCCGCTGCCCGCCCCGTCGATCTGGCAATCATCGACGGCATTGAAAGCATCGCGGGCGGGGAAGGTCCCTGGGTGGAAGGCCTGCGATTGGTCCGCCCCGGAGTCCTGATCGCGGGCACGAATCCCGTGAGCACGGACGCCGTCGCGGCCGCGGTCACGGGCTACGATCCCCGCGCCCCCCGCGGCACGCCGCCCTTCCGCCATTGCGACAATACGTTGCGCCTGGCCGAAGCCCGCGGCCTGGGCACTACCGATTTGGCCAGGATCGAAGTGCGCGGCCTCGCCATCGCCCGGGCCAGGTTCCGATTCACCTTGTAGGGCAGGGTTTCAGACCCGCGCCCGCGGCCTGCGATAATATAAGGACGCTGGCCATTTCGCCCAGCGAGCCGATGCCGATCTCCATAACGCAGGTCACATCCTGGCTGCCGAAACTCACCGTCACCGCGGCGATCGACATCTTGATTGTCGCGTTCCTGATCTACCAGTTGATCATGGTGGTGCGCGGCACCCGCGCGGCCCACGTGCTGGCCGGCATCGGAGTGCTTCTGCTGGTCTACGCGCTCTCGGCTTGGGCGGGGCTGGAACTGCTGCGCTCGATTCTGGCCACGGTGGTCCCCTACACCGCCATCGCGCTCATCGTGCTGTTCCAAGCCGAGCTCCGGCGGACGCTGGCCCGCATCGGCCGGCGGCGCTGGCTCGGTTTCGGCGGCGAGATCCAGCGCCGCGAATCCACGGAAGACGTCCTGCTGGCCTTGAGCCGCCTGGCACAGCAACGGATTGGGGCGCTGATCATCCTCGAGCGCGACACGGGCCTGCGCACCTTTATCGAAAGTGGCGTGGCCCTCCACGCCAGCCTGTCGCGCGACCTGTTGCTAGCGATCTTCCAGCCGGGCGGCGCCTTGCACGACGGCGCGGTCATTGTGCAGAGCGACCGTGTCGCGGCCGCAGCATGCTTCCTGCCGCTCAGCATGAACCCCCTGGTGGCCCGGAAGCTTGGAACCCGCCACCGGGCCGCCATCGGCATCACCGAGGATGCCGATTGCCTGGCGCTGGTCGTCTCCGAGGAAACCGGCCGCATTTCGGTGGCCGCCTTCGGCGAAATGGAGACCGACGTCAGCTTGAAGCGCGTCGAGGAACGAATTGCACGGCACTTCAGCCGCAGGCACCGCGAGGAGCGCTCCGGTGTTGCCGCGCACGTGCCGGAAACTCATCGGGCGGAGGACTCCCTGAGTAAACACGACTGGAAGAAGGGTGCGCGATGAAGCTCCCTGCGCTGTTCCAGAACCTGAGGTGGAAGCTCCTGGCCGTCGCGATCGCCCTGATGCTTTGGGCCGCTTTCATCAGCAGCCCGGCGCTGGTCACCTTCGTTTCCGCGCCGCTGCAATACCAGAACATGCCACAGGATCTGGAGATGGGTGGCGAAGCGCCCGAGCGGGTGTACCTGGAAGTCCGGGGACCCTCGTCCCGCCTTCGCAGTTTCGATTCGTCGCGCATGGCGGTCGTGCTGAATCTCTCCGGTGTGCAGCGCCCCGGCGAATACACCTTCACGGTGGAGCAGAACCACGTCGACCTGCCGGTGGGCCTCACGCTGGTGCGGGCGGCGCCGGGCCAGGTTCGGCTGCGCTTCGAGCGCAGCACCCCCACCGACGCGCCGGTTCGCGTGCGGTTCTCGAGTCCGCCCCCGGCCGGCTTCCGCGTAGCTCACCAGGAGGTTCGCCCCGAAGTCCTGAGGATCGTTGGTCCCGAGAGCCGCGTCCAGCAAGTCAGGTACGTCGAAACCGACCCGATCGACCTTTCGCACTCGATGGGCAAAGCTCAGTTCCATGTTCATACGTTCGTCGCGGATCCGCAGGTTCGCTTCATTTCGCCGCCAGCAGTCGACGTGGTTGTGAGTCTGGAGAAAACCGCCGATGGTCAGACAACTGTTCGGCACTGATGGGGTGCGGGGAGTGGCGAGCGAGTTCCCGCTGGATCCCAAGACGGTGCATGCGCTGGGCGCGGCCTTAGCCGATGTCGCTGCACGGGTGGCGCCCTGCCCGGAGGTCGCTATCGGCATGGACACGCGCGAATCGAGCCCGTGGCTGGCCGGGCAGGTCGCCGGCGGCCTGGCCGAGCACGGGGCGCGCGTGCGTTTTGCGGGCGTCACCACCACCCCCGGCGTCGCCTACCTCACGCGCACCGGCACGTTCGTGGCCGGGGTGATGATCTCGGCCTCGCACAATCCCTACCGGGACAACGGCATCAAGATCTTCAGCCATTCCGGCTACAAGCTCCCGGACGATCAGGAGCACGCGATCGAGCAGGAGATCTTCGCCCTTTTGGAGGCGGGCGTCGAACCGGCGCCGGCCAAGCTCGCCCCCGACCCCGGACTCGACCGGCACTACATGGAGTACCTGGCCTCCACCGCCGGACGCTCGTTTGCGGGCCTGGAAATGGTCGTCGATTGCGGCAACGGTGCGGCCTCCGGGCTGGCCCCGGAGCTGTTTGAGCGCCTCGGCGCTCGAGTCACTCCGCTATTTGCGTCGCCCGACGGCCGCAATATCAACTTGGGTTGCGGTGCGCTGGATGTCGGAGAACTGCGTAAAGCGGTTCTGGCCCGCGCCGCGGAGATGGGTGTCGCTTTCGACGGCGACGCCGACCGCGCAATATTTGTCTCCCGCTCGGGCAAGATCGTCAACGGCGACGCCGTGCTGCTGCTCGCCGCGAAGGCGCTGCATCGCGAGGGCCGCCTCACCGGACCGGATGGCAACCCTACGGTCGTTGCCACCGTGATGTCGAACCTGGGACTGGAACGGGCGCTGGCCGGGCACGGCATCCGGCTCCTGCGGACTCCGGTGGGTGACAAGTACGTCCTGGAAGAGATGCTGCGCACCGGCGCCGTGCTGGGAGGGGAACAGTCCGGCCACATCATTTTCTCGGACTACGCCACCACCGGCGACGGGCTGCTCACGGCCCTGCGGGTCATCGAGATCATGAAAGAATCCGGGCAGGGACTCGATGAACTCACCCAGGATCTCGAGGTCTATCCCCAGCGCCTGGTGAACGTGAGAATCAAATCCAGGAAGCCCCTGTCGGAGTTGCCCGCCGTCAACCAGGAGATCGCCGCCGCGGAACGAGCCCTGGGAGATGCCGGCCGGGTCCTGGTCCGCTTCTCGGGCACCGAGCCGCTGGCCAGGGTGATGATCGAGGGCCCCGATCTGGTCCAGGTGGAGACACTGACTGCCCGCATTGCCGCCGCCATCCAGCGCGAGCTGGGCGAGTGACGGCGGATTGGTCTCGATTTTCGCAACCCGCCGGACCCGAAGCGCGGTATGATTGAAGATCTGGGGCTCTTTCCCACTTCGAAAAAACCCCGCCAGAAATCGTGATGACCACGCACCCCAAGGGCGCCCAGGCCCGTGTCCTCTTATCGTCCGTCTTCGGCCCCTACGCGCAAGACGACGAGTTCGGCAGCCGCGCCATTAACCCGATGGAGCTGTACCACAACCAGGTGACCCGGGCCCAGGGCCCGTTCTCCCTGCGCATGTTCCATCGCTCCTGGGGAATCATGATGATCCAGCAGAACATCGCCGCGCCTTGCACGGTGCTGGATTTCCCCACCCGCGAGGCCTTCGAGCGGGAAATCACCCAGAACCACTACGACATCATCGGCATCTCTTCCATCATCGTCAACCTCGCCAAGGTGCGCGAGATGTGCCGCCTGGCACGCCACCTCTCGCCCGGCTCGGTCATCGTGGTCGGCGGGCACGTGGCCGCCATCCCCGGCTTGCAGTACATGATCGAGGCCGACGAAATTGTCCGCGGGGACGGAATCTCCTGGATGCGCCGCTACCTGGGCGAAGACGAGAATGCCCCCATCCGCCATCCGCATATCGTCTCCGGGTTCAACGTGCGCGCGCTGGGAATCCGCATGCCGAACCGCGCCGGCGGCGCCGCCGCCACCATCATTCCTTCGGTCGGCTGCCCGATGGGCTGCAACTTCTGCACCACCTCCGCGTTCTTCGGCGGCAAGGGCAAGGTGCTCAACTTCTACGAGACCGGCGCCGAGCTCTTCGAGCTGATGTCGGAGATGGAAGCCTCCATGAAGGTGCAGTCGTTCTTCATCATGGACGAGAACTTCCTGCTCCAGCGCAAGCGCTCGATGGAGTTGCTGGAACTCATGAAGCGGAATGGGAAGAGCTGGGCCTTTTACGTTTTCTCCTCGGCCAACGCCATTCGCAAGTACACCTTCGAGGAACTGGTTGAGCTCGGCGTTTCCTGGATCTGGCTGGGCCTGGAATCGGCGCACTCCTCTTACTCGAAGCTGAACGGGACCGACACCCTCGAACTGACGCGGGAACTCCACCAGCACGGCATCAAGTGCCTGGGGTCGACCATCGTGGGGCTCGAGCATCACACCCCGGAGAATATCCGGGAGGAGATCGAGTACGCCGTCTCGCACGACACCGATTTCCACCAGTTCATGCTCTACACCCCCGTGCCCGGCACGCCGCTCTACGAGGAGATGAACGAGCAGGGCCGCATGCTGCCCGATATCGAGCTGGCCGACATCCACGGCCAGTACAAGTTCAATTTCCAGCACGCCGCTATCGGGCGCGACGACTCGAAGAAGTTCCTGGACTGGGCCTTCCGCCGCGATTTCGAGCGCAACGGCCCCAGTCTGTTCCGCATCTTCCGTACCACGCTGGAGGGCTGGAAGCGCTACAAGAACCATCCCGACCCCCGCATCCGCGAGCGCTTCGAGTTTGAGGTGCGGCAGTTGAAGAGCGCGGCCAGCGCCTGCCTGTGGGCCATGGAGCGGCGCCTGAAGAAAACCAACCAGGCCATCAGCGACCGGATCCGGTTGTTGCGCCACGAGGTCGAGAAAGAGTTCGGCCTGTGGAGCCGCCTGGCCGCCGGGTTCGCCGGCCCGGTGCTGCTGTGGACCAGCCGCCGCGAGGAGAAGCGCCTCGCCGCCGGCCGCGTCTACGAGCCGCCCACCATCCTGGAGCGCCGCAACTGGGGCCAGGTCTAGCAGCCCTGGTGTGGGGCAGCCCTTTCGGGCTGCCGCCGGGCTTCGGCCCGGCGTCTGCGCTCAGCTCTTCGGAACTTGGTTCAGCAGCTTCAACTTCTCGTGGCCTCAGTTCATCCGGTCGGCGGACTCCGGGTCAATCACCTGCCTCGCCACCGCCACGAATTTCGCGAGCGGGCAGTCGAAGGTGACATTACGTACGCTGCAGCCGGGGATGAACACCGGGGCGCTGGCCGGTGGCGTAGCGAGCGTCAGTGCGGTGCGATTGCGCAACTGATCTAAAGTCTGCGCGACGTACGAGGCCCGGACGATGTATTCCCCAGTGCTCTGCGACTGGCGGAGTTGGAACACCAGGGCGCCGCCCGGACCGCAGAAGTCCGCCTGGTAACCTGGCACAAGCCAGTCGAGATGGAACAGGCCGGCGAGTCCGCTGACATTGACGTCCGAAGCGACCAACACGATCGCCTTGGTGGTCGGATTTCCCAGCGCGCCCGTCATCGCATTCCCGGTGGCTGCCTGAACCATCGAGCGCACCACGTGCGAGGCCAGATTGGAGCTCTGCACCTTAGCCAGGTAGGGCGTGCGGCACTCCAGATCCAGGACCAGGTCGGTTAAGCGCGAGAGCTGGCTGACGCCGCCGGCAGTCAACTGGCCCCAACCGACGTCGGAAGCCGGCAGCCCTTCTGCATACTCCATGAGGAAAGGATCGACGGCCGCAAGAACCATCATCAGCCCTCCGGGGTCTACCGGCCAACCGGACTGTCCGCCCACAGCAAATTGGAAAGGAATCGTGGTGACGTCGAGCTTGCCTGCCGGGGTTGCGAGCGCCGGAGTCTCGCTGGCGGGATACCCGAACAAAACCGAGCGTGTGAGGGCGAGCTCCGGAGCGTAGGCGGAGCTCAGGGCCTGCGGATTGCCACCCAGACGCCCCATCACCGCCGCGAGCGCCATGCGCTGATCGAGTCGCGCGACGCCCGCTCCCACCGGATCGAACAGCGGGTCGCTCTCCAGTGGGCCGTAATAATTGACGGTCACGCGGGCCGCCGGGAGCAAGCCGGCCGCGAAGGCCTGCGCAGTCGCAATGGTCCGCTCGATCACGTTGGCCCGGAAATAGACCAAGGCGGAGTCTGCCGAGTCGTTGCCGGTCAGCAGCTTTTCGTTCGTGAGCCACAGACGGTAGTAGCCGCCAAGAGTATTCTCAAGCGTGGTGCCGTTGGCGGTCAGGTACCCGACCGGGATGCCGAACTCCGGGAATGCTCGCACGGAGAAATCGTTGAGGGTGCTGGTGGGCGTCACGGGAGATCGCACGCTGTGACGGCCGAAGATGATCACCTGCTTCAGTTGCGTATCATCGACGGGCTGAGCCGCGAGAGCCGCCGCGAGAACCGCCAGCGCAGCCAAACCACGAGCGAGGGTCGAAAACAAGGAGTTCTTCTTCATAGAGGCCTTTCCTGCGCGGAGAACCGCTAGCAGAGGTATCGTCAGACGCCGCGTCTGGCTTTAGTGCGGCCGCAAGGCTCCCGCAAAAGCCTGTGCCATCCGTCACGCAAGTTCTCGTGGTCTCAGTTCGTCAGGTCGACGGACAGCGGGTCGATCACCTGCTTCGCCACCGCCACGAATTTCGCGAGCGGGCAGTCGAAGGTGGCATTACGTACGCTGCAGCCGGGGATGAACACCGGGGCGCTGGCCGGCGGTGTATCCAGCGTCAGGGGGGTGCGATTGCGAAGCTGGTCCATAGTCTGAGAGACGTAGGAGGCCCGGACGATGTACTCCCCGGTGCTCTGCGATTGGCGGAGTTCAAACACCAGGGCGCCGCCCGGAGCGCAGACGTCGGCTTGGTATCCCGGCAGAATCCAGTCGAGATGGAACAGGCCGGCGAGTGAGGTGACATTGGTGTTCGCAGCCATCAACACGATCACCTTGGTCGTCGGATTTCCCAACGCGCCGCTCAGCGCATTCCCGGTGGCTGCCTGAACCATGGAGCGCACCACGTGCGAGGCCACATTGGAACTCTGCACCTTTGCCAGATAGGGCGTGCGGAATTCCAGATCCAGGGCCAGGCTGAGTAGGCGCGAGATCTGGCTGATGCCGCCGGCGGTCAACTGGCCCCAACCGACCTCCGAAGTCGGCAGCCCATCCGCGTACTCAAAGAAGAAAGGATCGATGGCGCCATTAACCTCTGCCAGGCCTCCCAGGTCTACCGGTAAAGTGGGACTTCCGGCCGCAACGTCGATGGGAATGGTGGTGACGTCGACCTTACCTCCCGGAGTTGCGGGCACCGGAGTTTCGCTGGCGGGATAGCCGAATAAAACCGAGCGCGTGAGGGCGAGCTCGGGGGCGTAGGCGGAGGTCAACGACTGCGGATTGCCGCCCAGACGTCCCATTACGGCCGCGACCGCCATCCGCTCATCGAGCCGCGCGACGCCAGCGCCCACCGGAAGGAACAGTGGGTCGCTTTCCTGTGGGCCGTAGGAATTGACGTTTACACCGGCCGCCGGGAGCATGCCGGCCCAGAAGGCTCTCGCGGTGTCGACGATCAGCGGAGTCCCGATGGCTCGGAAGTACACGAAGTCGGCGTCGGCCGAGTCCTTGCCGGTCAGCAGTCCCCCCTTGGTGAGCCAAAGACGGTAGTAGCCGCCGAGGATAGTCTCATTCGTGGCGCCGTTGACGGTTATGTTGCCGCCCGAAGAGCTGAACACCGGAAATGGCTGCACGGAGAAGTTGATCAGGGTGCTGTTAGGGAGAGTGGGAGATCGCACCCCATGACGGCCGAAGATGATCACCTGCTTGAGTTGGGTATCGTCGACGGGCTGAGCCGTGAGACGGGAAACGCACAAGAGAGCGAGGGTCGAACACCAGAGATTCTTCTTCACACAGGCCTTTCTGCGCGGAGAACCGCTAGCGGGGGTATCGTCAAACCCTGCGTCCGGCTTTAGTGCAGCGGTAAGGTTTTCGGAAAAGCCTGTGCCATCCAGCACCCCGGTTGCGCGGAGAAGCAAGCGGATTGTGCGGGAAAGCCGCGGCGATGCAGCCCGCGAGGGACCGGTCGTCCCCTGTGTCGCGCTCAGCTCTTGGGAATGTGGCTCAGGCGCTTGGGGCCGGACTCGATCACGTGCTCTGGGCAGCCGTCCTTCATGAGCTTGAAGTTCTCGATGAAGCGCGCCGCCAGCGCGTCGTACTTGCGGTAATATTCCTCGCGGCTGCCCCAGGTGTTGGCCGGGTCCAGGATCGGCGTGGGCACGCCCTCGCAGAACACCGGGACGTCGAAGCCGAACACCGGGTCCTTGCGGAACTCCACGTCGTGCAGATCGCCGCTGAGCGCGTCGTTGAGCAGCCTGCGCGTGTGCTGGATGCTGATCCGTTTCCCGACGCCGAACGGGCCGCCGGTCCAGCCGGTGTTCACCAGCCAGCAGGTCGCTCCGTGCTTCAGGATCTTGGCCTTCAGCATTCTGGCGTACTCGTAGGGATGGTGCACCATGAAGGGTCCGCCGAAGCACGGGCTGAAAGTGATCTCGGGTTCCAGTCCCAGCCCGATCTCGGTGCCCGCGATCTTGCTGGTGTAGCCGGAGATGAAATGGTAGATCGATTGGTCCGGCGTCAGCCGCGAGATCGGCGGCAGCACGCCGCTGGCATCGCAGGTCAGGAAAATGACATTCTTCGGATGGCCGGCCCGCTTGGCCGGCAGGTAGTTGTCGATGAACTCCAGCGGATACGCGGCGCGCGTGTTCTCGGTAATGTGGTCGTCGTCCAGATCCAGCCGCCGGGACACCGGGTCGAACACCACGTTCTCGATAATGCTGCCGAACCGCCGCGTGCAGGCGTAAATCTGCGGCTCGGCATCCTCCGAGAGCCGGATCACCTTGGCGTAACAGCCGTCCTCGAAGTTGAACACGCCGTTCTCGCTCCAGCCGTGCTCGTCGTCGCCGATCAGGTGCCGGCTGGGGTCGGCCGAGAGGGTGGTCTTGCCGGTGCCCGACAAGCCGAAGAAAATCGCCACGCCGCCGTCGCTCCCGACGTTGGCCGAGCAGTGCATCGGCAGAACGCCCTCCAGCGGCAGCAGGAAATTCAGAACCGTGAAGATGGTCTTCTTGATCTCGCCGCCGTAACTGGATCCGCCGATGATGGCCAGCCGTTCGGCGAAGTTGGCGATGATGAAGGTCTCCGACCGGGTGCTGTCGATGATTGGCGAGGCGTTGAAGGAGGGTGCCGCGATGATGGTGAATTCGGGCACGTGCCGCCGCATCTCCTCGATGGTCCGCAGCCGGGTGAACATCGTGCGCGCGAACAAGCTGTGCCAGGCCTTCTCGGTGATGATCCGGATGGGCATGCGCGCGTCCTCGTCGGAGCCTGCGTAGCAGTCCTGCACGAAGACGTCCCGCCCTTGCAGGAAGCCTTGCAAGCGCGTCAGCAGCACGCTGAACTTGTCGGGGTTGAAGGGCCGGTTGTACTGCCCCCACCAGATCTTGTTCTCGGTGGTCTGCTCGCTCACGACGAACTTGTCGGCCGCCGCCCGCGCCGTGTGCTTGCCGGTGCTCACCAAGAACGGCCCGGCGTGGCAGATGCAGCCCTCGCCGCGAAACACCGCTTCTTCGTAGAGCGCCGGGCTGGGCAGGTTCCAATACACCCGGTGCAGGTTGGTCAGGCCGTGGTTGTTGAGGCCGAAAAAGCTCGCATTCTCGGCTGCCTGTTTCGTTGCTGGGGAAGGAATGTCCAGGTACACGTTCATTGCCAGTCCCTCACCAGTTTGCGGTCGCCCAGGTACAGCTCGTTCGGCGAATTCGGATCCAGCGCCCACTTGATCCGCTCGATGCCCTCCGTGATCTCCTTGATCGTCCCGCAGAAGCTGACCCGCAGGCGGCCTTCCATGCCGAAGTCCTTCCCCGGCACCGTCACCACCCGCACCTTCTCCAGCAGGAAATTCGAGAGCTTCTGTGAATCCTTCATGTAGGCGCTGAAATCCGGAAACGTGTAGAACGTCCCGTCGGGCTTGGTCACCTTGACGCCGTCGAAGGCCCGCAGGCGTTCCAGCATGACGTTGCGGTTGTTCTCCAATGTCATGCGCAAGCTCTGGATCGACGACTGCACGCCGTTCAGCGCGCCCACGGCAGCCCACTGCGCCGGCACCGACGGGCCCGAGGTCTGCTGCGACTGGATGTTGATCATCGCCCCGATCACCTCTTCATTGCCTACCGCCCAGCCCACGCGGAAGCCCGTCATGGCGTACATCTTCGACACGCAGTTGACCACGATCAGCTTCGAGTTGTTCAGGTCGGCACTGGCGTACTTGCAGCAGTTGGTCGGACTCCTGCCGTCGAAGATCAGCCGGTTGTAGGTGTCGTCCATGATCAGGTACAGGTTCTTTTTCTCGCAGAGCCGCACGATCTCGGCGATGAAGTCCTCCGAGTACATCGCGCCCGAGGGATTGTTCGGGCTGTTGATGATGATGGCCTTGGTGTACGGCCCGACCGCGGCGGCGATCTCCTCGACTCGCGGATGGAACGTCCCGTCCTCCGGCGTGATGGGCACCGGCAGGCCGCCGGCCAGCTTCACCATCTCCGGGTAACTCACCCAATACGGCGCCGGGTAAATCACCTCGTCCTTGGGCTCCAGGATCGCGTACAAGGCAACCATGATTGCCTGCTTGGCCCCGTTGGAGGCGATAACGTTCTTGACGCCGGCGAGCTTGTTATAGTTCTCCTCCGTGTAGCGGATGATCGCCTTCTTCAGAGCGGGGATGCCGTCGGCCGGCGCGTAGCGGACCTCGCCGGTGTTCAGCACGCCCGTGCAATTGACGATCGCGTCGATCGGCGCTCGGCTCTTCGGCTCGCCGCCGCCGAGGTGGATGACGGGTTCACCCTTCTCCCTGAGCAGTGCTGCGGTTTCGTTCAGCTTCAGGGTGGGCGATTCACAGATGGATCGGGCTAATTGACTGATGCTCACCGAGTTTCCTTTTCGTGCTATGCATATACTCCTGGCGCTTGCGCTGCGCCTGGGTGTTTTTACAAGTATACTTGACAACCCACGGTCGAATGCAAGTGAAGGAACCTTAAGCATAGCAGCCTCCGGGAGCTCGCGGCCGGCGCAAAGCCCGTCGGCTATGATGAAAGATCGGCAATGTCCACCGGCCTCGTCCGCATCCAATTGCAGCCTCTCGGGGAAGCCTTCGAGGTCCAGCGCGGCGCCCCGCTTCGAGACGTTCTGTTCGGCTACGGCCTCGAGTTTCCTTGCGGCGGCCGCGGGCGTTGCAAGCGTTGCCGCGTTAGAGTCCTGGAGGGCGCGCTCGCCATCAACCTGGAAGACGCGGGCGTGTTTTCACCCGAGGAGCTGCGCGACGGCTGGCGATTGGCGTGTCACGCCCGGGCCGACGCCTCTGTGACGCTCGAAATCGCCCAGTGGGACGCCGCCATCCTGGCCGACGACTCGGCGTTCGACTTCACGCCGGGCGAGGGGCTCGCCATTGCGGTCGACCTCGGCACCACCACGCTGGTCGCTCAATTGCTCTCCCTCCGCACCGGGCGCGTGCTCGCCGTCCGCGCGGCGCTGAATCCGCAGGCCGTTTACGGCAGCGACGTCATGAGCCGCGTCCAGTTCGCGCTTGCGGGGCAGGGAACAGCCTCGCTCACGGATCTCATTCGCGGCCGCATCGGCGCGCTGGTTGGCGAACTCACCGCGGCCGCCAGCGCTGGCGAGGCTGCGATTGGCGACATGGTCGTCGTGGGCAACACCGTCATGCACCACCTGTTCTGCGGTATCGACGTCGAGCCTCTCTCGCACGTGCCCTTCGAACCGCTGCGCGACGGCCTCGAGCTGTTCCGCGCCTCCGCCCTGGGCTGGCAGGTAGCCGGCGATCCGCCGGTGCGCTTCCTGCCGTGCCTGGGTGGGTTCGTAGGCAGCGACATCCTGGCCGGCATCCTGGCCACGAAGATGCACCAGAGCCATGCGCTGGTGGGGCTGATCGATCTGGGCACCAACGGCGAGATCGTCTTCGGGAACCGGCGGTGCATGATCTGCGCCTCGACCGCGGCCGGCCCGGCATTCGAGGCGGGGCGCATTTCGATGGGCATGCGCGCCTCCACCGGCGCGATCACCGAGGTGACGCTCGCGGAGGGCCGCCTGCAGTGCCGCGTGCTGGGGGATGTCGCCCCGCGGGGCATCTGCGGCAGCGGGCTCGTCGATGCGGTCGCCGCCGGCCTGGAGCTCGGCGCCATCCAGCCCAGCGGTCGCCTCGTCAATGGGCAGTCCTCGTTCCCGCTTTGTCCGCCCGTCGTTCTGACGCAGGCCGACATCCGCGAGCTTCAGCTTGCCAAAGCCGCTTGCGCGGCCGGCATCCGCATCCTGCTCGAGCGGCTCGGCGCGGCGCCTCGGGATGTCGAGCGGCTGTATCTTGCGGGGGCTTTCGGCAACTACGTCAAGCGTGCCAGCGCCCGCCGCATCGGCCTCGTCGATTTCCCCGACGAGATCGTTCACCCCTCCGGCAACACCGCCCTGCTGGGAGCCAAGCTGGCGCTGTTCTCTCCCGCCCTGGACTTCGCCCCGATCCGCGCCCGCGTCGAGCACATCTCCCTCGCCGCGCACCCGCGGTTCCAGGAAATCTACGTCCAGGAGATGGGTTTCCCTTCCTCGTAGCGCCGCCGCAATCCATTTCAGCCGTCATTTCCCTCTTGTGCCCACTATCTTGTGTCATGGCACGACCGGGCAACGGCGCGGGAGCCTATAGCCTCTTGAAGAACGACACGATGCCGAAGAGCAGCGCGATTCCAGCGCCGATTAGAAATTTGTCGAATGTATAAACGAGGCCGTAACGCGCATTGGTAAAGTTACCTACCTGATCCACATGGATCACGCAACTGCCAAAGCCAAGGACGAGGAAACTCACGACTCCCCAGATGAGTGGAAGTTTGATGAACAATCTTGGAATCTCCGCCGCCGCTTCTTCAAGCCGCCGTCTCTTCTCCTTGCGCTTGTATTCCTCTGCATTGAACGCCTGGGTGGATTTCAGTGCGGTATCAGCAACGGTCTGTGCCTCACGCGCCAGTTCTTTTGCTCGTTGGAAAGCGACGAGCGTATTCGCGTTGGCTTCAGCGCTACTGCGTTGAAGTAATTGCTTTGCATGGTCAACTTCTTTATAATTTGCGAAGATTCGGCCTGCCCGTTCCAAGGTCGATGCCACTTGGCTGTGTGCAGCGGCCAATGCCTCCTCTTCCGTGGTCCGCCTCGCTGCTAAGAGTTCCGCGAACTGTTTAGCTGCGTGCTGTGCCGCAGTCACCGAATCCAAAAAACCAAAATAGGTACCGAACCTGGAACCCGCTTGTGCTTCCGTCCAATTCTGCTCGGCTTCGGCTAAGCGGGCGGACAACGGCGGAGAACTCGCGGGCTTCCAGCTTAGCGCTCCTTGCCGCACATATTGCGTACGGCCAAGTTGATCCTCAGCCCGCGCCCGTGCTTCATCTCTGAGGTTTTCCAACAATTGCGCTACCTTTGGACGGCACTCCTCAAAAGCGGCATCGAGATCCACTTTCACGGCATAGTCCCGGTCAATCTGTATGGCGGACTTGAGGAGGGCGGTTGCGTTTGGGTTTCTTAGCAAGGCATTGTACTTCGCCCGGTGGTAGAAAGCTTCGCCAAGGTCGGCGTCGTACTGAAGCGCCCTGGTCGCCAGGGAGTCCGCCTCCCTCAAGAGTTCTACGGTCCGCTGAGGCCGAGAGTTTCCATCGATGCTCGCATACAACGCGATTGATGCATGTAGGCAAGCCTGTGCGGCCAAACGAAGGAAAGAAGGATCGACTGCAGCCTCAGCCTTCGCATATCTGGCTGCCTCCAAGAGATGGTCTTTCGCTTTCGCTAGATGTACTACGTTGTCGTCATCGTCAATTCCGTAGAGGTACAGCTTCCCAATCTGAAACTGAGTGAAGAAATCCGTGTCGTTCAGTTCTGCAGCCTTTTGAAGCGCCTCTAGAGCTTTATCCAGCAGTCCTCTTGCAAGGCGCTCGCATCCGATCTGATAGAATTCGCGAGCCTTCGTGGCCGTCGGGCTCTTAAGAGTGTTGTGGATTGCGTCAAGCTTATCAATTAACGTCACGAGTAGGCCGTTCTGGATTCGCAACTGCTCGACCAGTAGGCTGAAGCTGTAGGTGAAATCCGCATGGAACGCCTCTATCGCGCTGGCGACGCTGCCGATGCCCTGCTCAATAGCACGAAGCCCCATCTCAAGCCGACCGGACATCTGGTCGAATGCTCTGCCGAATCTATCGGCGAGTTGCGAATTCGAGGCGACGAGTGTCCGCGTCTGGTTGGAGACCGCAGACCTCAGTGCAATTCGGCTCGTATCGATGCTGCCTCGGACATCCCGAACAAAGGACTCTGCCTGCAGGTACTGACTCCAGCTCAGTCCCGAGGAGGGATACCAGATTGACATTTATCGCTCCTGCCTATGATTGAGTATCGAGCCATGCCAGGCCGGATTTCCGTTCTTTTGGCCTCATGGCAGTTATCGATTGTACATCCAACCGGCTCCGTTGGAGCCGCTTCCTTCGTTCTTTCCATCCCGAGCGAGTTCGGCGCAGCCCGAAACCAGCCACGCCTGAGAGTATACTGGGGAAGCTGATCGCCCCAGCGGCACGCTGGGTTCTGGGGAGCGACGCCATGAGCGAGACCAAGGAACCCATCGGAGAGCCGGAGGTTCCCTCCGCGGCCAGTGCGCCTGAAACTTCGGTTCAGGTGGCGCCGGCCGCAATAGCGGATTCAGGTGCCCACCCGGAGACCAGGTTTCCAATTGTGGGCATCGGCGCGTCGGCCGGGGGGCTGGCGGCGTTCGAGGCCTTCTTTTCCGCCATGCCCCCGGATCAGGAGAGCGGCATGGCCTTTGTGCTGGTGCAGCACCTGGCCCCGGATCACAAGAGCATCCTGACCGACCTGGTCCAGCGCTACACCCGCATGCAGGTCTACGAGGTCGAGGACGGGATGGAGGTTAAGCCCGACTGCGCCTACATCATCCCGCCCAACCGCGACATGGCCCTTCTGAACGGCGCCTTGCAGTTGCTGGAGCCGGCCGCGCCGCGCGGCCTGCGGCAGCCCATCGATTTCTTCTTCCGGTCCCTGGCCCAGGACCAGCGCGAGCGGGCCATCTGCATCGTGCTCTCCGGCACCGGCAGCGACGGCACGATGGGGGTCAGAGCGGTCAAGGGCGAGGGTGGCATGGCTATGGCGCAGGACCCGGATTCCGCCGACTACGACGGCATGCCACGGAGCGCCATTGCCACCGGCCTGGTGGACTATGTGCTGCCGCCCGCCGCCATGCCGGCCCAACTGGTCGCCTACGTGGCCCACGCCTTTGGAAAAAAGCCGCGCCGGGTATCTGCTCCGGTCCCCCAGGTCCACGAGACGCTCAAGAGGGTCTGTGGTTTGCTGCGTACTCAAACCGGCCACGATTTCTCCCAGTACAAGGAATCCACCATCGTCCGCCGGGTGGAGCGGCGCATGGCCATCCACCAGATTGAGCGGCCGGACGACTATCTCCGCCTGATGCAGGAGAAACCCGCGGAGGCGGATTCGCTGTTTCGCGACCTGTTGATCGGCGTCACCAACTTTTTCCGCGACCCGGAGGCCTTCGAGGCCCTGCGAACAAAAGTGATCCCGGGCCTGTTTGCGGGCAAGCCCGAGGGTGAAGCGGTTCGGGTTTGGGTCTGCGGGTGCTCCACCGGGGAGGAGGCCTATTCCATCGCCATCCTGATCCAGGAGCACCTGGAGACCTTGAAACAGACCTTCAAGGTACAGGTCTTTGCCACCGACGTCGACCGCCAGGCCATCGCACAGGCCCGCAGCGGCGTGTTTCCACTCAGCATCGCCGCCGACGTCTCGGCAGAGCGGCTGGCGCGCTTTTTCGCCCACGACGAGGCTGGCGGCGTCCATCGCATACACAAGATCATCCGCGATCTGCTGGTGTTTTCCGAGCAGGACGTGATCAAAGACCCTCCCTTCTCCAGACTGGACCTGATCAGTTGCCGCAATCTGCTGATCTACATGAACGCGGAACTGCAAAGGAAACTCGTCCCTCTGTTTCACTATGCTTTGAACTCGGGGGGAGCGCTGTTCCTGGGAAGTTCGGAGACGGTGGGGGAATTTACGGGCCTCTTTAGCCCGTTGGACCGCAAGTCCAAACTCTATCTGCGCAAGAAGGACGTTCCCGGAGCTCCTCGCCCGCCACTGGGCGGTTTTGGTCCACGTTTGTCGGAGGCCGCGGCTCGCCGCCGGCAGCTCCGGGAAGAGGGCTGGGGCGAAGGCAGGGTCAACCTCCGCGAGCTGACGGAACAGGCCTTGCTCCAGCACTACGCTCAGAGCGGCGTGCTCATCAACGGGCGGGGAGAGATCCTCCATATTTACGGCCGCACCGGCAAGTACCTGGAGCCGGCCCCTGGAGATGCCGCGGTGAACATCCTGGCCATGGCCCGGGAGGGACTGCGGCGGGAGTTGGAAACGGCCCTGCACAAGGTGGTGGCCCATAAAGATCCGGTCCGCTTCACGGGGCTGCGGGTCAGGACCAACGGCGAGACGATCACCGTCAATCTGACGGTGCGGCGGCTGGAGGCGGGCTCCGGCGGAGATGCCCTACCGGATATGTTCCTGGTCCTGCTGGAGGAGGTGCCGGCGGGAGGCCCGGATCTGCCTGAGAAGGCCGCCGGCATCGCGCCCGCATCGGGCGCGGATGTGGACGGGAGAATCGCCGTGCTGGAGCAGGAACTGCGGGCTAAGGAGGAGTATCTCCAGACCACCCTCGAGGAGATGGAGACCTCTGGCCCAGAGCTCAAGTCCGCCAACGAGGAGATGCAGTCCGTCAACGAGGAACTGCAATCCACCAACGAGGAACTGGAGACCTCGAAGGAGGAGCTGCAATCGGTCAACGAGGAACTGGCCACGGTCAGCGCCGAGCTGCACAACAAGGTGAGCGACCTGTCGCGGGCGAACAACGACATGAACAACCTGCTGGCCGGCACGGGGGTCGCGATCCTGTTCGTGGACCATCAGTTGCGCATATCCCGATTCACTCCCGCCACCACCCAGTTGATCAACCTCATCCAGGCCGACATCGGCCGGCCGGTGGCGCACATTGTCTCCAACCTGGTGGGATACGACCGCCTGGCGGAGGACGTCGAGACCGTGCTGGACACCCTGGCGCAGCGTGAGGCTGAAGTCCAGACTAAGGCGGGCGTGTGGTACCTGATGCGCATCCGGCCCTATCGCACCGTGGAAAACGTGATTGAGGGCGCGGTCATCACCTTTATCGACATCACCGAGCGCAAGCG
This sequence comes from Bryobacteraceae bacterium, assembly GCA_050008465.1. GTDB lineage: Bacteria > Acidobacteriota > Terriglobia > Bryobacterales > Bryobacteraceae > Fen-330. Next base: position 16,695 of record JBEKMO010000055.1, on the reverse strand, counting down.
GGCGGAGGCTGCGCTGCGGGAGAGCGAGGAGAAATACCGTTTGCTGTTTGAAGCCACGCCGTAAAGAACCCGCGACAGTGTATTGTCACGGGTTTTCGTGCCGACGGCCCAGGCTGTCCCCGGCTGTCCGCCCCACGAAGACGGGATGGCGGCTACGACTCGGGATGCTTCTCGCTGTCCAGCAGCTCGCGCACCTTGCGGGCGAGTTCGGCTCCCGTGAACGGCTTCTGGAGGAAGTTCGCCTCCTCGGGCAGCACCCCGTAGTCGGCGATGACGTCGTTGGGATAGCCGGAGGTGAACAGAACCTTGAGCCCGGGCTGGAGCGCGCCCAGGCGCTGCGACAGCTCCTGGCCGTCCATCCGCGGCATCACCACGTCGGTGATCACCAGGCTGATGACATCCGGGTGGTTCTCGTGAACTCGCAACGCATCCACGCCATCTCCGGCCACGAGCACCTGGTAGCCCAGCCGCTTGAGGTAGCGGCGCGCCAGGGTGCGCACTTTGGCTTCGTCCTCCACCATCAGGAGGGTTTCGCTGCCGCGCCAGAGTTCCGGTGTGGCCCGGGCTGCCCGCACCACCTGTTCCTCCGCGCGCGGCAGGTAGATCTCAAACCGGGTGCCTTCGCCGGGCGCGCTTTCCACCCGCATCTCGCCGCGGTTTTGCTTCACCATCCCGTAGACGCTGGAGAGTCCCAGGCCGGTCCCGCGGCCCACGCCCTTGGTGGTGAAGAACGGCTCGAACAGGTGCCGCTGGGTTTCGTCGTCCATCCCCGCGCCGGTGTCCACGACCACCAGCCGCACGAACGGCCCGGAGCCGAGCTCCGGGTGGCGGTTCAGCTCGACGTTCTCCGTCAGGATGGTGATCGCGCCTCCGTGTTCCACGGCGTCGCGGGCGTTGGTCACCAGGTTCATGACGATCTGCTCGAGCTGCCCCGGGTCGGCCTCCACCCGGCACGGCCGCGGGCACAGACGCGTGCGCAGCTCGATGTGCTCGCCCACCAGCCGCCGCAGCATTCTCTCCATCGCCGCGACCACCGGGTTCAGGTCGAGTATGCGCGGCTGGATCACCTGCCGCCGGCTGAACGCCAGAAGCTGGCTGGTCAGCGCCGTGGCGCGGTTCGCGGCCTTCAGCACTACGTCCAGCTCCGTTCGCAGGTGCCGCGTCAGGCGTGGATCCTCGCGGACCAGTTGGGTGTAGCCGGAAATCACCGTGAGCAGGTTGTTGAAATCGTGCGCCACTCCCCCGGCCAGCCGCCCGATGGTCTCCAGCTTCTCGGATTGCGCCAGTCGCTCCTGCAAGATTTTTTGCTCCGTGATCTCTTCGAAGACCAGCACCGCCGCGACGATGTTGCCCGAGGCGTCGCGGATGGGCGCTGAGCTGGCGCGCATGGTGAGGCACGTAGCGTCGGCGCGCACGTACTCGATCTGTTCGTCGGTGACCGTCTCGCCCCGGCGCAGCGCCCGGGCCAGCGGCCAATCCTCGGGGGCGTACGGCCGGTGGTCGGGATGGAATCCCCGGTAATGGAGGTGCTCGTCGGGGTGGCCCACGGGCAGGAAAGGCTGGCCCAGGATCTGCTCCACCTTCCGGTTGGCCAGAATCACCCGCCCCGAGGGCGCCTCGGCCACCACCACTCCCGCGGGCATCTGCTCGATCACCAGGTTCAGTTGGGCCCGCTCGTGCTCGATCCGTAAGAGCAATTGCTCGCGCTCCTGTTCCATGCGCTTGCGGCTGCTGATGTCGAGCAGTGTCAGCATCGAGCCATCGGTCTTTCCCTCGGGGGTCTTGTACGGCCGCGCCCGCATCAGGTACCAGTTCCCGTCCCGGTCCCGGACTTCCTTCTCGACGACCGAGTCCCGGAGCACCGCTTCTTCCATGAAGCTCGGCAGATCCTGGCACTCCAAATTCGACCGGATGTCGGTGAACGGCCGTCCGATGTCCGTGGGGATGAAGTTGAACCGCCGCTCCGCGGCCGGCGTGAACAGCCGGATGCGCATTCCGGGGCCCAGCACCACGATCGGGATCTGCACCGCCGCCAGCAGGTTTTGCAGGTCGGTGTTGACCTGGGCCAGCTCGGCGTTCCGGGCTTGCAGTTCGTCGTTGATGGTGGTCAGTTCCTCGTTGGTGGATTGCAGCTCTTCCTTGCCGGTCTCGAGCTCCTCGTTGATGCTCTGCAACTCCTCGTTGTTCGACAACACCTCCTCGCTCGAGGCCTGCAATTCCTCGATCACCGTCTGGAGGGATTCGGTGCTGACCGCAAGCTGCTGGCGAAGGCGCAGGATCTCCTGGTTCTCGGCCTCCTCGCGCGCCGTGGGCGGCTCCGGTTGCGCGGGTTCCGCCGGCTTGGCCGATTCGAACAGGACCAGAAAGTGGCGCTGTCCGGCAGGGTGCTTCAGCGGCAGGATCTCGAGATCGACCTGCGCATACGCTTCCCCGTCGAGCCGGACCTGGAGGCCCTCGGTCCGCGCCGCCTCGCCGGACGCCGCGGCCTGCAGGAGCAGCGCCCGCAACGGCACTTGCAGCTCTTCCCGGGCCATCCCGATCAGCTCGAAGCTCGCCTGCCCGGCCGTCTGCCCCAGGTACCGCGTCGTGTCGCCCTTGAACTCCACGGTCTCGCCGGTCTCGGTGACCACCACCCCCGCGTGCCCGTAGCGGCTGAAGGCGAGCCGGTCCGCTTCCCGCTCGAGGTCCAGGTTGCCGGGCAGGGTTTCGGAGTCTTCCCGCAGCCGGGGCGGCGCCGGTGGCACGCCCGCGGTTCTCGCGAACACAGACCGGGCGGCGCTGGGTTTGTGAAGGTAGATGCGGTGCTTGCGGTCCACCACGGTGAACAACTCCGTGGATCCGCTCAGCGATTCCGAAGCGCCCAGCAGCAGATACCCCGACGGCTTCAGCGCATAGTGGAACAGCGGGACGATTCGCTTTTGCAGCGCCGGCGCCATGTAGATGAGCAGGTTCCGGCAACTGATCAGGTCCAGGTTCGAGAATGGCGGGTCGCGCGTTACATCGTGCTTAGCGAAGATGCAGAGGTCACGCACCGCCTTGTTGATCTGGTACTGCCCGTTGTCGCGCTGGAAAAACCGCTCGAGCCGCTGCGGGCCGATGTCCGGCGCCACGTTCTCCAGGTAGACTCCCTTCCGCGCGGTTTGGACCGAGCGCTCGTTGGCGTCGGTGGCGAAAATCAGGATCGGAACGTTGGCCGGCAGTTCCCCCAGCGCCTCCAGGAAGCACATGGCGATGGAATACGGCTCCTCGCCGGTGGAGCAGCCCGGCACCCAGAGCCGCAGCGGCTGGTCCGGGGAACGCCCTTGGACCAGCGCGGGGATCACCGCGTCTTTCAGCGCCACGAAGGCGCCGGGATCCCGGAAGAACGCGGTCACCTTGATCAGCAGGTCCTGGTAGAGCGCCTCGATTTCCGGGGGATTCCCCTCCAGGAAACGGAGGTAATCCCGCGCCGTGTCGATTTTGAGCAACGCCATCCGCCGGGCGATGCGCCGCCTCAGCGTCGAGTGCCGGTAGGAGTGGAAGTCCGTCCCTTTCACCGCCCACAGCAGCGCGAAGATCCCCTCCACAAGGTGCGTCGATTCCGGCCGGAAGGCCTCGGCCTCCTCCCGCCCCGCGCCGCCCAAGTATGGATGCTGGCCGATGCGAGCCAGTTCTCGCGCGATCGCGTCCGGGGGCAGGATGAAATCCACCTCTCCGGTTTGGACGGCGTGACGCGGCATGCCGTCGTACTTCGCCGAGGCGTCCTGCGCGAACGTGATCCCGCCTAGGTGCTTCACATCCACCAGTCCTAGCGAGCCGTCCGACGAGGTTCCGGACAGGATCACCGCGATGGCCCTGGATTTCCGATCCTGCGCCAGCGAGCGCAGAAACTGGTCTACCGGAAGGTGATGCCCGGCCGGCTCCCGCGGCCGGACCACCAGGACGCCGCCGGAGATCGTCAGGGTGGTATTGGGCGCAATCACGTAGACGTGGTTCGGCGCCACGCGGGCGCCGTCCACGGCTGCCCGGACCACCATCGCCGTCGCCTTCGACAGAAGCTCGGGCAGCATGCTGGGGTGTCTCGGGTCCAGGTGCTGGATATACACGAACGCCATTCCAGTGTCCGGTGGAAGCGCCTGGAGCAACTGCCGGAAGGCCTCCAATCCGCCCGCCGAGCCGCCCACGCCGACCACCGGGAAATCCGCGCTCGGCTGCTCGCGCAGGGCCGCCTCGTCGGGAACGACTGGCGGCTTCTGGGTTTCGTCGGACATGATTACCGCCCTTTTACGGACGTAGTCAGCATAGACCATCTACATTCCCAGTTCAATGAGAGAATTGAGCTGAAGCAAATGATCTTTCCGCCTCCAATTCAGGACCGCATCGACGCGATTCGGGGCAGCCGCACGAGCGGCGCCGCCGAGCTGACCGCCCAGGCCGCTGACGTGCTTTCACTGGCCGCCGAGCTGGCCCCGGACTCGATTCCGGACGCCGCGCGGCTGCTGGTGGCAGCGCAACCCGCCATGGCGCCGCTGGTCAATCTCACCCGTTTCGTTCTGGCCGCCACCGACCCCGGCGCCGCCGCCCGCGAGTTCTTGCTGCGCATGCGCGCCGCCGCGCCCCGCGTCGCCGGGCATGCCGCCCGGTTCATTCTCGACGGCTGCGCCGTCCTGACGCACTCCTACAGTTCCACGGTCTTCGAGGCTTTTCTCGCGGCCCGCCAGAGGGGCCGCCATTTCCACGTCATCTGCACGGAGTCGCGCCCGCTGTGCGAAGGAGCGGCGCTTGCCGCCAGCCTGGGGCGCGAAGGGATCGAGGTCACACTCATCCTGGACGCCGCCATCGCGTCCTTTCTCCCTCGGGTCGCGCTGGTGCTGGTCGGAGCGGACGCCGTCTCGTCGCGCGGCTTGGTCAACAAGACCGGCACCGCGCTCCTGGCGCTGGCCGCCTCCCGGTTTCAGGTCCCGATGTATGCGCTGTGCGGTTCGGAGAAGTTCCTGCCGCCGGACTATGAGCTACGGCCCGAGCCGCCCAAGGACCCGCGCGAGATCCTCGCTCACCCCCCGCCCAACGTCACCGTGGTCAACTACTACTTCGATTTGACTCCGCTCGAGTACCTCGCGGGCATTGTCACCGAGGACGGGGTCACTTCCCCACCACCAGGACCGTGAAGCTGTCCTTGATGGGCGTCGGCCTGGGGCGCGGGACATCCGGCGTGGGCGCCGGCGCCGGGCCGAACTCAGCGGTGGGCAAATAGATGTTGTGTGTCTTCGGATCAAGCGCCATGGTGCGCGCTCCGCGCTGGGTAGTGACGGTCTCGGCCACCTCGAACTTGCCGGGAGAAGATTCCCGCACCACAGTCAACGTGCCCTCCCCGTTCGAGCTGAACGCCAACCCCGTGCCGGCATCGAAGCCCGCGCCATCCGTCCCGCCGCCGATCGGCACCGTGGCGATCACTTTGCCCGCCTCCGCATCCAGAACCGTCATGATTTTGTTGCCGCATACCGAGAAGACCCGGTGATGCGCCGCATCCAGCCCCATTCCGGAAGGTTCTTCGCACGGCTTGATGGAAGTCCGCTTCACCACGGTCAGCTTCTGGCTGTCGATCTCGGCCACCTCACCGGTGTCTTCGATATTCACGTAGACCTTGCCCTGGCCGTCGGTTGTCGCAAACTCCGGCTTGCCGCCGAGCGCAATCGTGCCGGCGACCTCTCCGGTGGCGGCGTCGAAAACCGTCGCGTCGTGGCTGCGGCCGTTGAACGTGAGGACCCGCTTGGAGAACGGATCGTACAGAATGGCATCGGGATTCGTGCCTGTTATCACCTTGCCGAGCGCCTGGAGCGTCTTCAGGTCGAAGATGGTCGCGGTGTTCGCCCTTCCGCTGCTGATGAAGCCGCGATTCAGCTTGGGCGCCAGCGCGATGCCGTGCACGCCGGGCGTGTCGGGAATGTCGCCCGCCAGCTTGCCGGCGTCAATATCGACCACCATCACGTGCGTGCCGTGGGACACGTACAGCCGGCGGGCAGCGCTATCCACAGTCAGGTAGTCCCAGCCGCCCTCCCCGCCGAGATGAATCTTGTCGATCACGTGGTATCCCGGGTCCGCTGCGTACGCAATGGCGCCCAGGACGAAACTACAGCACAAGAGTGTCTTCATGGCACCTATTATCCCGCGCCGGGCCGGTGCGCGGGCGCGGCCGCCTGCGCCGCCTGGGTCTGGTTCCCGCCGGTCTTCTCCAGGGCGCGCGCCAGCAACTGGCGCTCGTTGTCCACCAGCGACAAGCCGCTGTCCGGAATCTCAACCTGCGGCTCGGGCGCCGGAGCGTGCTTCACATCTGAGCGGCTGATGGCGATGGGCAGGCTGGCCGCCCCGATCAGCGAAGAGTCCTCCAGGATCATCGCCCGCTCGAGCGCATTGCGCAACTCGCGCACGTTTCCGGGCCAGTCGTGCACCAGAAGCAGGTTCAGCGCTCCCCGCGAAACCCCTTCGATGCGCCGCTTGAACTTGCGGTTGTAGTGGTCGATGAAGAACTCCACCAGCGGCGGGATGTCTTCCAGGCGCTCGCGCAGCGGCGGAATCACGATCTGGATCACATTCAGCCGGAAATACAGGTCCTGCCGGAACGCCCCCTCCTTCACCGCTTCCCGGAGGTTCTTGTTGGTCGCCGCCACGAACCGCAGGTCCACCAGGATGTCTTTCAATCCGCCCAGCCGCCGGAAGCTCTGCTCCTCGAGCACCCGCAGCAGCTTGGCTTGCAGGGTGAGGGGGATCTCGCCGATCTCGTCCAGGAACAGCGTCCCCTTGTCCGCCAGCTCGATCTCAGACACCGGCCACCATGGGACGGAACAGAATTCTCGATTCACGACATCTTGCGCGCTGCGCTTCACCGCGAGGACTCGGCGCGTTGCATGGCCCGCTCGCCCCGTGCAATCATCGAACTGATGAGGCCTTCCGCAGGCGTCCCCTTGGTCGTGTGTGTGGCGGCGCTCGTCCTGCATGCAGGCACAAGTAGCATCGATACCGACGGTGACGGCCTGTCAGATCGGTTCGAACAGGACCTGCTCGAATTGTTCGCGCCCGACTTCCGTATCGCCTCGCGCGATTGTGCAACGGCTCCATCGGAGTTCCTGCCAGGATCTCGGACACCCATCGCCGTCGCAGACAATGGGACGATCTACGGCCAAGCATTCAAAGCTACAACCGCAGACCCTTCCGGAACCTTCGTGGAGTTGCACTACTACCTTCTATGGAGACGCGACTGTGGCGCTCGCGGGCATGAGCTTGATGCTGAGCATGTCTCGGTTCTGATCCGAGCTGACCAGATAGGGCGGCCCGCGCCGGCGTGGCGTGCCCTTTACTGGTATGCAGCGGCCCACCAGGGAACAATTTGCGATTCGAGCAATGCTCTTCGGGTAGATGGCTCTCGTTCCGAACCTCGGCGCCAGATCGTCTGGATTTCGCGAGGTAAGCACGCGTCTTTCTTGAGTCGGGATCTCTGCCGTGGAGGCTGCGGGGGCGACTCCTGCGATGACATGCTGCCGCTCATGACCCGACGGATTCTGAACATCGGAGAGATTGGAGCGCCGATGAACGATGCTGTTTGGGCTGAGTCGCCGGCCTGGCCGCTCGTTGGCAAGATGAGGCCGGACTTCGACACGCGATTGCTGGCGGCAATTGACGACTTCGAAACTGAAAGGCCGTCACTGGCTAGCGCCCGTCCGCGCCCTGTGCAGCGGACCATCTTGGCCGGAAATAAAGGGAGGATCGCAGTTGCGACCGGCAATGGGCACGCCATCGCGAGCATTTCGACCGCTGGCGGTAATATCGACCATGCCTTGAGCCGATCCGGAGCAGCGGTCCGTCTTTCAGTGGAATACGGCAAACAGGCTCTGCAGCGGTTCTTCAGCCGAATACCTCCGCGGTCGCCTGACCCCCCAAGATAACAGGACCGGTCGCGAAGAATGCTTCGCGACGAATTGTATACCCGCACGGGCATCGCGAGTTCTTCGGCATTTCAATTCCTGGGAGAGAGATGCGACCGAACGGTGAGGATTGTGCTGGACCACATTGAAAAGCGCGAAACACTCCGAACCGTTTCCGAGGACGTACCGCACCGACGCAGCAGACATCAGAGCGCTCTCAACGCCGTATCGGGCGGCGCTTGAGTCGCCCGAGCGCCCCCGATGCAGATGATCAGCATCGGGCGTGTATCACTTCATCCGCGCAGTTTGTCCCCGCTCTGAATCAGCGCTTTCGAGCGGGGTTGCAGGTCAGTTCTTGCCAAATCCGCTCCTCGGGGCTGTTCGCTCTACATATGACACCACTGAAGTCGCTCGCCTCAGGCCTCTACCGAAGCACTTGCAGCGTCTCTCCAGCATGCCTTGCTCGGCGTAATTGCGCCATTGTCATACCCATCTTCAGGTCTCCCTTGAAGATTGCACTAACGGGAACGAATCCTTCCCACCGGTGCGCAGCCGCCGCCGCTAGGCCCATTGCTGCGACACATCCACAAGACACGCAGTCCGGACGGCCTCCCAATTGACAAGGAGTTATGTGCGTTCTCAGGTCCGCTGAGACCGTCTGTGTCGTCTGAGCGAACACACACTTCTCCGGGCTGCCGGGCGGAGCGGCGAATTGGCTGAGAAGTCCATGCGGCATGTCCAACTTCGAGTACCGCCGCCGCAAATCAAACATCTCATCAACAGCTCGCGTCCTCTCTTCCTTCGTCAGCATCTCCGGCAGTCGGTCTCCGACCTGAGGAGTAAAGAGACTGAACCAGATCCTACGGACTTCCTGCCTGGCCGTCCAGAATCGCACGAACTCTTCCAGGCAGCCAGGCGGCTTCATCATTTGCCCCGTTACCGTGCAGTGAATGGTGATTCTCTGTCCGGCACCCTACAAGGCGTTCACGAAGTCGTCCAAGCTGACGCCCGCCTGACGCAGAATACTCTGGAGCGTGCCTGCAACCAGGTTGCGATGCATCGGCACCGTGACGCGCCGATTCCCTCGGGCCAGGCGAACATGAGAGCCGGTCTGTCTGGTAATCGAGAAGCCCAGCCGCTCCAGGGCTTTGAGCGCTTCGGCTCCCGAAATGTCCCGGGGGCAACTTCACGCCTGAACCAGGATCGGATCGCTGACGAAGTGGATGCGGATTCGACGAGGAGCGGCGCCTTCGTCAAAGTGAACTGCGACCGCGTCCGTGATTTGCTGCTGCAAATCGCGGAGGTCTTGTCCTTGCGTGGTGATGCCACCCGCTCCATCCGGGTCGTCCCAGCATGCCACGAGCCAGCCCGATTGCTCGTCACGTTGGACTTGAAGGGTGATTTCTTCCATAGGACCGCGCCCCCGCCCTACCTGAGGTTGTACTTCTTCATCTTGTAGCGCAGCGTGTCGCGGGTGATGCGCAGCAGCCGCGCCGCTTGCGTCTGGTTCCCGCCGGTTTTCTCCAGCGCGCGCGCCAGCAACTGGCGCTCGTTGTCCACCAACGACAAGCCACTGTCCGGAATCTCGACCTGCGGCTCGGGCGCCGGAGCGTGCTTCACATCCGAGCGGCTGATGGCGATGGGCAGGCTGGCCGTCCCGATCAGCGAAGAGTCCTCCAGGATCATCGCCCGCTCCAGCGCGTTGCGCAGCTCGCGCACGTTTCCGGGCCAATCGTGCGCCAGAAGCAGGTCCAGCGCCTGGGGGGAGACGCCTTCGATGTGGCGCTTGAACTTGCGGTTGTAGTGGTCGATGAAGAACTCCACCAGCGGCGGGATGTCCTCCAGGCGCTCGCGCAGCGGCGGAATCACGATCTGGATCACATTCAGCCGGAAATACAGGTCCTGCCGGAACGCCCCCTCCTTCACCGCTTCCCGCAGGTTCTTGTTGGTCGCCGCCACGAACCGCAGGTCCACCAGGATGTCTTTCAATCCGCCCAGCCGCCGGAAGCTTTGCTCCTCGAGCACCCGCAGCAGCTTGGCTTGCAGGGTCAGCGGGATCTCGCCAATCTCGTCCAGGAACAGCGTCCCCTTGTCTGCCAGCTCGAACAGCCCGCGCTTCTGCGCCCGCGCGTCGGTGAAGGCGCCTTTCTCGTAGCCGAACAGCTCGCTTTCGAGCAGGGTTTCCGGGATGGCCGCGCAGTTGATGGCGATGAACGGCTCGGCCTGCCGGGGACTCTCGTAGTGCAGGGTCTTGGCGACCAGGTCCTTGCCCGTTCCGTTCTCGCCTTCCAACAGAATGGTGGTGGCCTCGCTGGAGGCCACTTTTCGAACGAAGCTCAGCACCTCGCGCATGGCCGCCGACTCGGCAATGACTTCCCGGTTCATCGGCGCCATCTCTTCGGTGACGTCCTTGATGGTGGCCGCCGCCCCTTCCATTTCGCCGTCGTCGTTCAGCACGGGCGAGGTCCGGATGAGCACCCGGCGCTCGCGCCCATCCTCGGTGTGCAGGCGCACCATCCCGTGGGGCACCGAATTAGGGGAGTTCAGGCCCTCCAGCAGCCCGCAGCCGGGTTCGCAACGGGCGCAGCCGAACACTTCCCGGCAGCTCCGGCCCACCATGTCTTCCGCCTCGATCCCGAACAGCCTCTCGGCCGCCCGGTTCATCCCGGTGATGTTTTGCTCGTTGTCGTACAGTACCAAGGCGTCGGAAAGCTGGTCGAAGACCGCCTGCAAGACGTTCGACTGCTGCCATTTCGGTACTAGTTTTGACATATCTGAGTTCGCCACGACCGGGCGGCCCGCTGGGAATCCGGTGGATGCCGAAGGCTGCCGGCTCCCTTTCATGATAGCGCAGCGGGTGGGTGAAATCACCCAAAGGCCCATCCGGGGTTTGAACTGTTTACATCTTCTCCTAAGCCGTTCGGATTGGGTCACCTTACGCAATCCCTTTCGAGCTTGGGTCTCTTACCCCCGCTGGAATAGGGGCCAGGCGGCCTCGGCCACCCTGTGAGAGCGGGCGGTTTCGGCCATTAACCTCCGAAAACCGAGATAGATACGATTCGGCGTCCGTCAGGCCGCGTGTGGCTGTTCGATTGCTATAGCCATCCCTGAGGAAAGCTGACGAAGCTCAGGACCGGCCGACATGGAGACCGTTCAACTCACGATCCATGACGCTCCTTACGCTACCGCGCTCCGGGAGCTGCTCGAGCGCAACGGCACCCTCGAGGTGCGCTGCGTCGAGGTGCCGGAGCCAGGCCGGGACGGCGTGATCGTGGTCGATTCCGATGCTCTGTATCGCCTGCCCTTGCCCCTGTCGAACCCTGAGCGGGTGGTGCTCATCACCCGCAACGATCCCCAGCACCTGGCACAGGCCTGGAACGCCGGCATCCGCTCGGTGGTGTTCAACGAGGATCCACTGAGCACCGCGGTCCTGGCGATCATGGCGGCCGAACTGCGGGTCCCGAAGGCCGACCCGCGCTGCGCGGTTCCCCATGCCTCGCCCGCTTCCCGGGAAAGGAGTGGCTGAGATGAAGGCCCGCGTCAATCTCGAGGAACTGGCAGCCATCCTCAGAAAACGGATCTGCCCGGATTGCGCCGAGCGAACCACCGAGGGAACCTGTCAAACGGAAGACCGGAAGGAGTGCCGGTTGTTTGAGCTTTTCCCCTTGGTGGCCCAGGCCATCCTGGCGACGGAGGGCGATGATCTGGAGCCGTACCTTCGGGCCATCGATGAGAACGTGTGCTCGGTATGCATCGATCAGTCCCTGGACGGAACCTGCGCGCGCCGCGGCCATGGCTGCGCGCTGGATGGTCGCCTGGCGGATGTCGTGGCCGCCATCGAGGAAGCCGCGGGCAGGTCTTTCGGGACGCAACCGCGAGCTTAGGGTAGCGGACAGCCGGAGAATGGGAGAGCTTACTATGAACTTGATTCTACACTTGGCGATCTGGGCGGGGCTGGCCACCGTGCTCGTGTTCTTGGCCCTGTATCGCCGGCGGATCTACATGAAGAGCGATGAAGTCCTGCACGTGCTGGACGCGGAGGCTCCACTGGTCTCGAACCAGGAGGTCGTTGCCAAGAAGCTGGAGAAGATCGATCTCTGGGGAAAGGTCCTCACCGTCATCGTGGTACTGTACGGACTTGGCATTGTGGGCTTGTATCTCTACGCCATGTTCACGGATACGTCGGTCAAGCTGGGTTGAGATCGGATCCATGCGCGCCCCAATCGTCCTTACGATCCTGGGGTTCGCCTTCTGGGGAACGGTTTCCGTCGGGCGCGGGCAGACCGCGGACAGCGGGTGCTCTTCGTGCCACGATCAGGGCAAGAAGCTCGTTGCCTCCGCTCACGCGGGTGTGGGCTGTGGGTCCTGCCACGAGAAACACGAGGAGTTTCCGCACCCCGCTGGCGTTCCCAAGCCGGCTTGCTCGCGATGCCACTCGGAAATCGCCGCCCAGCACGCCCGCAGCGTCCACGGCCAGGCGATCCAGAAGGGCAACCCGGGCGCTCCCGGCTGCGGCGTCTGCCACGGCGGCGCCCATGACGCCAAGCCCACCGGCTCCGCCGAGTTCCGCAAGGGTATCCCGGACCTCTGCGGCGGGTGCCACGACGAGGTGGCCGGGCAGTTCCGTGCCAGCGTCCACGGCCAGGCGGCAGCCAGAGGCGTTGGCGCGGCCCCTGTCTGCACGACCTGCCACGGTGAGCATTCCATCCTGGCGCCCAAAAACCAAGCCTCTTCGGTCAACCCGGGGCACATCCGCGAGACTTGCGGCCAGTGCCACGCCAATGTGCAGCTCTCGCGCAGGTTCGGTCTTCCCGCCGACCGAATCCTCAGCTTCGACGCCTCCTACCACGGGCTAGCCGCCAGGACCGGCTCTCAGTTGGTCGCCAATTGCGGCAGTTGCCACGGGTTCCATAGCATCCTGCCCTCTTCCGATCCCAAGTCCTCGACCAACGTCAAGAGCTTGCCGGCCACCTGCGGGCGCTGTCACCCCGGCGCGGGCACGCGCTTCTCGATCGGCCCCGTGCATGAGGCCGTGGGCGGCGGGGAACCGGAGACGGTCAAGTGGGTCCGGCTGGCCTATGCGATCCTCATCCCGCTCACCATCGGCTTCATGCTGCTGCACAACCTCGGCGACTGGGTGCGAAAGCTGGTAGCCCTGCGCTTCCGGCAGGGGCGCCGCGCTCTGGCGTCCCGTGCGGCGGGCAGGGAGATCCGCATGTACGGTTTCGAGCGCATCGAGCACGCGCTCACGGCGATCTCGTTCCTGGTGCTGGTATGGACGGGCTTCGCATTGAAGTATCCCGACCAGTGGTGGGCGCGCCCCCTGGTCTCCTGGGAGCGCTTTTTCCCCGTGCGCGGCACCGTCCATCGCATCGCCGCCGTGGTTCTGCTGGCTACCGGCGCCCTGCACGCGATATCACTCGTCGCCAGCCGCCGCCTGCGCCGCCACTGGAAGGAGCTCTGGCCGCGCCGCCAGGATGTGCCGGAAGCCCTGCTGAATTGCGCCTATAACCTGGGCATGGTCTCGAAAAAGCCTCCCATTTCCGCGCACAGCTATGTCGAGAAGGCGGAGTACTGGGCCGTGGCTTGGGGAACCGCAGTGATGGGTATTACCGGCATCCTGCTGTGGGCCAACAACTGGGCCTTGCGCTGGCTGCCCAAGAGCGCCATCGACGTGGCCACCGCCATCCACCTGTACGAGGCCGTGCTCGCCACCCTGGCGATCGTGGTCTGGCACTTCTACTCGGTGATCTTCGATCCCGACGTCTACCCGCTCGAGACCGCATTCCTCAACGGCGTCTCCGTCAAGCCGCACCAAGAAACGCGCGCGGAAGGAGCAGAGACTTCCGAATAACCTTATGGATCCTCCCCGGCCGGCTTTCGACAAGCTGATTTCGCCCCTCATCCATCTCAGCTCGAACTGGGTGAGCCGCGTCGGCGTGGTGCTGGTCACCTCGGCGGTGGTCTTTTGGTTCTTCTTTTTCCCCACCAGTGTTCGCGGGGCAGGCGCGCATCCCTATCTCGGCATCCTGGAGTTCCTGATCATCCCTTCGGTCTTTTTTGCGGGGCTGGGGATCATCCCCATCGGGATGTGGCTGCGCGTCCGCCGCGAACGCAGGAGCGGCGCGTACCCGTCCAGCATTCCGCCGCTCACGCTGCGCAGCACCGAACTGCGCCACCTGCTGATTTTCGTCGGCATTACGACGGTCGCCAACATGATCCTGGGCAGCCTGTTCACCTACCAGGCGGTCGGCTACATGGACGGCGTCACTTTCTGCGGCGAGACCTGCCACAAGGTCATGCACCCGGAGTTCGCGGCCTACCAGAACTCGCCGCACTCCCGGGTGGAGTGCGTGGCCTGCCACATCGGCCCCGGCGCCTCCTGGTTCGTCAGGAGCAAGCTCGCGGGGGTCGGCCAGGTCTTCGCCGTCACCTTCAACACCTATCCGCGCCCCATCCCCACGCCGGTCCGCAACCTGCGCCCGGCCCGCGAAACCTGCGAATCCTGCCACTGGCCGCAGAAGTTCGGCGAGGACCGCCTCCGCGTCATCTACAATTACGCCGATGACGAGAAGAACACCCTCACCAAGACGGTCCTGCTCATGCGCATCGGCGGCGGCCACGGCAGCCCCGGAATCCACGGCGCCCACCTCGGTCCTGGTGTCACAATCCACTATTCTCCAGACGATGAAAGCCGGCAGACGATTCCGCGGGTCGAGTACCAGAACCGCGTCACCGGACGTAGGACCGTCTTCGTGGCTGCCCCGGCTAATCCCGACGCGCTCAAGAAACTTCCGACGCGCTTGATGGATTGCATGGACTGCCACAACCGGCCCACCCACACCCTCGAACTGCCCGAGCGCGCCGTCAACAAGGCGCTAGCCTCGGGCGCCATCTCCCCCTCGCTGCCGTTCGCGAAGAAACGAGGCGTCGAGCTGCTGAAGAAATCTTACGCCAGCCAGGAGGAAGCCGCCCGGGCCATCCCGGCCGCCCTCCAGCAACTTTACAACGGCAGCCAGCCCGCCGAGGTCGCCCGCGCCGCCCAGGCGCTGGTGGCCATTTACAGCCGCAACGTCTTCCCGGAGATGAAGGTGACCTGGGGAACCTACCCCAACAACGTCGGCCACACGGATTTCCCCGGCTGTTTCCGCTGCCACGACGACAACCACAGCGCCGCCGATGGCAAGAAGATCGTCCAGGACTGCAACACCTGTCATCAGTTGCTCACCATGGACGATCCCGCCCCCAAGATCCTCACCGACCTGGGGCTCCAGTAGGATAAGGCTCCGCCTTGTCCCGGCCGCGTGAGCCAGAAACCGCGTTACAATTGGTGCGGAGCCGACTGCCATGTTCCCGCTGACCAAGATCCTGTTGCCGGTGGATTTCTCTGAGCGCTGCCTGGGCGCTGCTCGATACGCCGAGGCCCTGGCCGCGCATTTCCGCGCCGAAATCACTTTGCTGCACGTCCTGGAGCCGATCCGTTACGAATTCAGCACGCTGGAATTCGGCGGAACGGTCATGAACGACCTGGTCGCCAGCCGCGCCGCGCAGGCCCAAAAGCAGCTCGACGGCCTCCTCGAGGAAGAGCTGGAGGGCGTGCGGGTGGCGCGGGTGCTGCTGGATGGCGACCCCGCGCAGAAGATCGTCGAATACGCGCACCACGAGCGGATGAACCTGATCGCGCTTCCGACCCACGGCTACGGCCCGTTCCGGCGATTCATCCTCGGCTCGGTAACCGCCAAGGTGCTCCACGACGCCGATTGTCCCGTCTGGACGGGCGTCCACCTTGAGCAGGCGCCGAAGGTAGGCGCGATCGCCTTCCGTCACATCGTGTGCGCCCTCGACCTCGGACCGCAAAGCCGCAAAGCGCTGGCCTCGGCCGCCGAGATGGCCTCGGAATTCAAGGCTCGCTTGACCCTGGTCCACGCCTATCCGTGCATCGAGTCGCGCCCCGGAGAGTACTTCGACCACGACCTGGAGACCGACCTCGCCAAGAGCGCTCGCGAGGAGTTGGAGAAACTCCGCGACGCCGCCGGTGCCGAGGCGGAACTGGAGGTGGGAGGAGGCGATGCACCGCAAGTCGTGTGCCGCGCCGCCCAAGCGCACAACGCGGACCTGCTGGTGATCGGCCGCGGCTCGGCAGCGGGACTCTTCGGCCGTCTCCGCACCAACGCCTACGCCATCATCCGCCAGTCGCCGTGTCCGGTGGTGAGTGTGTAGCGGCTTGTGGCTTGTGGCGTGTGGCCTGTGGTTCCGATCGGCGGACGTTGTTCCTCTGGTGTTGCGTGAAAGCCCAAGTTTGCCGGATCAGGCTCCCGATCGTTTGGCGCAGTTCCGAAGGCACCGCGAATTCCAACTGATCTGCAACCTCAAAGAGCGTGTCGAGCTCATACAGGGATCCGAGCGCGATCTGCGAAAACCGGGCAGCTTCGCGCGGTGTCCCCCGACCCACGCCTTCGGCAATGTTGGCCGGAACCGACACCGCCGCGCGCCGCACCTGGGTTGTCAGGCCGTACAACTCTTCCTTCGGCCAGGCCCGGGTGGTCTCGTAGGTCCTCTTGACCAGCTCTAACCCCGAACGCCAGATCTCGAGGTTACGCACACTCCCTGGCCCTGTCGAAGACTGAACGATCACAGTACCGTAGTGTGCGGTAGCGGGCGAATCTCTCAGGGATCGGTCCGGCCCGGTGACATCATTGACACATTGGTCCGGAGACATCGTTGACACTTTTTAGGATCCAAGACACTCGGCATAGGGGGGTGCCCGATGCCGTGGCAGGAGCGAAGTGCCTTGGAA
>JBEKMO010000054.1:0-36424 GCA_050008465.1 Bryobacteraceae bacterium | reverse complement strand
AGCGAGGTTTCAAGACACTAGGATATCCAGCCGCCGCCCAAAACCCAATCGCCATCGTAGAAGACCGCGGCCTGGCCGGGCGCGATGGCGCGCTGCGGCTGGTCGAACCGGGCTTCCACGCGCGAGGGGTCGGAAGTCGGATAGAGGGTGGCGGGCGCGGCCACGTGCTGGTTGCGGATCTTCACCTCGGCGCGCCGCGGGGCGGCCAGCTCGGGAAACGGGAACCAGTTGGCGCCGGTGACGCTGAGCCTGGACTTGAGCAGTTCCTCGTCGCGGCCCACGATGACGCGGCCGGTGGCGGGCTCGGTGGCGATGACGTAGAGCGGCTCGCCGGCGGCGATGTTCAAGCCGCGCCGCTGGCCGACCGTGTAGCGGTGCACGCCCGCGTGCTCGCCGAGCGTCCGGCCATCGGTCGAGACGATTTCTCCCCGCGCGGCATCGCGGGCCACGCCCTGCTCGCGGAACCAAGCCTCAATGAAGGCGGCATAGTCGCCGCTGGGCACGAAGCAGATCTCCTGGCTGTCGCCTTTGCCGGCCACCGGGAGGCCCATCTGGCGCGCCATCTCGCGCACTTCGGACTTGCGATACTCCCCCAAGGGGAACAACGTGCGCGCGAGCTGCTCTTGCGTGAGCCCCCAGAGGAAATAGGTCTGGTCGCGTGCGGCATCGGCGCCCTTGCGGAGGAGGTAGCGCCCGGTGCGCTCGTCGCGGGCGATGCGCGCGTAATGTCCGGTAGCGACCTGCTCGGCCCCGACCGAGGCGGCCATCTCCAGGAATTGCCCGAACTTGATGTGGTTGTTGCAGAGAGTGCAAGGGATGGGCGTGCGGCCGGCCAGGTATTCCTCGATGAAGGGCCGCACGACTTCACGCTCGAAGCGCTCCTCGAAGTTCACGACGTAGTATGGGATGCCGAGGTGCTGGGCCACTTGGCGCGCGTCGTAGACGTCGTCCAGCGAGCAGCAGCGGCCAACGGGGCCGCCCTCCGGGACCAGTTCCGGCAGTCGCCGCTGGTTCCAGAGCTGCATGGTCAGGCCAATGATGGAGACGCCGTTGCCATGCATTAGGCCGGCGACCGTCGAGCTATCGACGCCACCGCTCATGGCCACCGCAATGGGCTTGTTATCGGGCATGCTGGGATACGACCGCGGCCACGGCGTCGATGAGCGCGTCGACCTGTGCGGCGTTGTTCGAGCGGCCCAGCGAAAAGCGGATCGAGGCGCGCGCACGCTCCGGCGCGAGGCCGATGGCGGTGAGTACGTGGGAAGGCTCGACGGCGCCGCTCGAGCAGGCCGCGCCTCCCGAGACGGCGAAGCCGCGCAAGTCAAGCGCGATGACTAGCGCCTCGCCGTCCGGGCCGTCGAAACAGATATTGGAGGTGTTGGGCGTGCGCGGCGCGTTGGCGCAGTTGACGCTGGCGGACGGGACGCACTCGAGGATGCCGGTCTCGAGGCGGTCGCGCAGTGCGCGCAGGCGCGCGGTCTCGGCCTCGAGGTGGTCATGGAACCACTCGGCCGCCGCCCCGAGCCCGACCACGCCGGGCACGTTCTCGGTGCCGGGCCTGCGGTCGCGCTCGTGATGGCCGCCGAACTGGATGGCGCCCAGGCGCGTCCCGTTGCGCACGTAAAGCGCGCCCGCACCCTTGGGCGCATATATTTTGTGCCCGGTGAGCGCGTAGAGATCGACGCCCAGGGCCTCGACATCGACGAGCAGCTTGCCCACGGCCTGCACCCCGTCGGAGTGGAAACACACGCCGGCCTCGCGGGCGATGCGCGAGATCTCCGCAATGGGCTGAATGACGCCCAGCTCGTTGTTGGCGTGCATGACCGAAATCAGCACGGTCGCGGGCCGCAGGGCGCGGCGGATGTCGTCGGGCGAGACAACGCCGTCGGAGCCCACGCCGGCGCGCGTCACCTCGACACCCTCACGCTCGAGTTGGGCGCAGGCGGCGAGCACGGCGGGGTGCTCGATGGCGGCGGTAATGACGTGTTTCCGCTCGCCCGTCGAGTAGCGCACCGTGCCAAAGATCGCGAGGTTGTCGGCCTCCGTGCCCCCGCTCAGAAACACGATTTCACGCGGCTGGGCGTGGATAAGCTGGGCGACCTGGCTCCGCGCCGCCTCCAGCCTCTGCTTGGCGGCCTGGCCCTGATGGTGGATACTGGAAGCGTTGCCGTAGACCTCGCGCAGCACCGGCGTCAGGGCCTCGAGAACCTCGGGCGACACCGGTGTCGACGCGTTGTGATCGAAGTAGAAGCGATCCACAGGACTTCTTCAGCCATTCTAACAAGAGCGAGGGTTTATGCCGCGATCGATCATCACTCTGACCACGGATTTCGGGATTTCCGATCACTTTGTGGGAGTCATGAAGGGCGTGATTCTGGGCCTCCACCCGACCGCGCAAATAGTGGACATCACGCACCAGATCAACCCGTATGAGATCAGCGAGGGAGGGTTCGTCGTCGCGGAGGCCTACCGGTGGTTTCCGAGAAAGACGGTGCACGTGGTGGTGGTCGACCCCGGAGTGGGCACGTTGCGGCGCCCGATTCTGGTGGAGGCGGCAGGGCAGTACTTCGTGGCGCCGGACAACGGCGTGCTCTCCATGATCTACGCGCGGGAAAAGCATAAGGTACGCGCGGTGACCGCGGAGAAGTTCTTTCTCAAGCCGGTGAGCGACACCTTCCACGGGCGCGACGTGTTCGCTCCCGCGGCCGCGCAGCTTGCCAAGGGCACGCCGGCCGCGCGGTTCGGCAAGATCATCGGCGACTACTGCCGGCTGGAGTTCGATAAGCCGGTCCGCACCGGCAAGCGGGTCTGGAAGGGGACTATCCTTAAAATCGACCGGTTCGGCAACCTCATCACGAACTTCCACATCGCGGAATTCCCGGTGGTGCGCACGCGGCCGTTTTCCATGACCGCGGGCCAGCAGGAGATCACGACGCTGGCGCGTACCTTCGGCGAGCGGAACTTCGGCGAACTGTTCCTGGTGGTGGGCAGCTCGGGGTACCTGGAAGTAGCGGCGAACCAGTCGCCGGCTGCGAAGATGACAGGGGCCGCGGTGGGCGCACCGGTGGAGCTGACGATCTATCCATGACGCAAGACCGATGGCACAGCCGGTTCGCATGGACTGCCTTCGGCCTCGCGCTGCTTCTCTATCCCGTGCTGCTGTGGCGTTATATCGGGACGAACTCGGCGGCCTTCGACGAGGGCATGCACATTGCCGCGGGCTACCGCTATTGGCAGTGCGCCGACTACGGCATCAACCCCGAGCACCCGCCCTTGGCGAAGCTGCTTGCCGCCGCAGCCATCCGGCATTGGCAGATCGCGGAGTTCACCGGGCCGTGCGGGGCGTCGGCGACGAGCAACGCGCAATTGTTGGGTATCGGCTATCGGCTGATGAACAGCCCGCGCGCCGAGGACCTGCTGCGGGTCGCGCGCACGACCCTCATGTTGTTCCCCGTGATCCTGCTAGTGACGGTTTTTTTCGCCACCCGCGCCTGGTTCGGTCCCCTGGCGGCAGGCTGGGCGGCCGTGCTCACGGTGTTCGAACCGAACCTGATGGCGCACGGAGTCCTGGTTACCACCGACATGGCGGTGACCGCCGCGACTCTGCTCACGGTGTTCCTGGCCTGGCGCTATCTCCGCGGGCCCGGCATGGTAAGAATGCTGCTGCTAGGCGTGGCGATGGGACTGGCGCTCGCCGCCAAGCATTCCGGCATCCTGGTCCCGGCAATCGTGCTGCTGGTGTTCGTGACGGATTCGCTAAGCGGGCGGGAAAGCGGCAAACCGGGGTGGCGGAGCCGCGCCGCCGGTTGGGCGGGCGCCTGCATCATCGCCGTTCTCGTTCTTTGGAGCACCTACCAGTTTCGCTTTCACGCGCTGCCCAACGCACATGCCGCGGCGTTTGGGATCGTCGAAGGAGCCGAGCAGAGCGGGTTGGCCCGGACCTGGCCCGGGAAGTTGCTGGCCTTCGCGGCTGAGCGGCGACTGTTGCCGGAATCCTACGTCGGAGGCCTGATCTACGTCGTGGACAACAGCGCGCGCGAGACGTTTCTGCTTGGGAGGCAGTTGGCCAGATCGGTGTGGTACTACTTCCCGGTCGCCATCTCCATCAAGACGCCCCTGACGATCTTGTTCCTGGTTCTCGCGGCGCTCGCCGCCCCGAGTTATTGGAGGAGTAACCGCGGCGAGTGCTGGCTGCCGTTAGTGCCGATGCTGGTGTTCCTGTTCGTTGCGATGAGCAGCGGTATGGGGATGGGGATACGACACGTGCTTCCGATCTACCCGTTCCTGATCGTCCTGGCCGCGGCCGGAGCGGCTCACTTGTGCACGCGATTTCGTTGGGCCGTGGCCGCCTGCGCCGCCCTGGTTCTGTTCCAGGCGGCCTCAACCCTGTGGAGTTTTCCCAACGAGATCGCTTACGCCAACGAAGCCTGGGGAGGGCCAAGGCAGCTTCGCTTCTATCTTGGCGACTCCAACGTCGATTGGGGCCAATCCCTGCCGCGGGTGAAGGACTACGTCGCATCCCATCGCATCCAGGACTGCTGGATTGCCTGGTTCGGGATGCGCAAGCCCGAGCAGGCAGGTGTGCCGTGCCGGGCACTGGCCGGCCCGGCATTCCTGGAAGCGACGGATTCCTCGCTGCCGCCTCCCCTCCCGGAGCGTTTTGGCGCCACGGTTTTTCTAAGCGTCACCTTGCTCGACTATGACATCTTTCCTTACCGCTGGTTCCGTTCGCGCAAGCCGGACGACGTAATCGGCGGGGACGTCCTGGTCTTCCACGGGGACTTTGAATTGCCGGCGGTGGCCGCGGAGCGCAGGGTAGCGCGTGGCTGGTGGTTCCTGAACCACGGAGAGCCTAAGCGGGCGGTGGAAGAGTTCACCGCCGCCGAGCCTTATGCAAACTCGCGCGGCACCCTGCATTCGCTTTTCGGATGGGCGCTGGCAAGCGCCGGCCGGCTGGCGGAGGCGCGCGCGCGCTACGAGCAAGCGGCTCGGGATTACGAAGGGCGGCCGGGTGACGAGGCCTTCCGCAGGTCCGCTCTGGCGCAGGCGGAGGCGATGCGCCGCGCGGAGCTTGGCGGCCATTAGAGGCAGCGGAGGGCGCGGCGGGCGACGATGAGTTCTTCGTTCGTGGCGACGGCGAGCAGGGCGACGGGGGCGCCCGGTGGGGAGAGGATGCGATCGCCCGCGCCGCGATCGTTGAGCATGGGGTCGAGACGGAGGCCGAGGAATTCGAGGCCGGCGCAGCACAGGGCGCGGAGGCGGGCGTCGTTTTCGCCGATGCCGCCCGTGAAGGCGACGGCGTCCAGGCCGGCCATAGCCGCAGCGTAGGCGCCGATGGTTTTTTTCACCTGGTAGGCGAAGACGTCCAGGGCGAGGGCGGCGTCGGAGTTGCCGGCGGCAGCAGCCTGCTCGAGATCGCGCGCATCGCCACCGGGAATGCCGGAGAGGCCGGCAAGACCCCCGTTGCGGGTCAACTGGCGGCGGACTTCGGCGGCATCCCAGCCGCGGCGATCCATCATGTACAGCACGGCGAAGACGTCGAGATCGCCGTGGCGGGTGGCGTTCTCAAGGCCGGATTGGGGCGAGAAGCCCATGCTGGTGTCGATCGAGCGGCCGTTCTGGATGGCGCAGATCGAGGAGCTGCCGCCGAGATGGCAGCTCACGGTACGCAGTTCGGCGGCGGGCCGCGAGAGCATGGCCGCGACGCGCTCGCCGATGTACTGGTGGGAGGCGCCGTGGAAGCCGTAGCGGCGGACGCCGTATTCCTCGCACCACTCGGCGGGAACGCCGTAACGGGCGGCGTGCTCGGGCATGGTCGAGTGGAACTCGGTTTCGAACGCGGCGACGAGCGGGACCCCGGGCATAGCCTCGCGAAACGCGCGGACGGCAGTCAGGTAGATGGCATTGTGAGCGGGTGCGGCGGGGAGGAATTCCTCCATGGCCGCCACGACGCCGGCGTCGATCAGGAAGGTGCCGCGATACTTGGGGCCGGCATGCACGGCTTTGAATGCCACGGCATGGATAGGGACCTCGCCAACCTGGATCTGGGAGATGGCTTCACGGTAATCCGTGACGCGCTCGCAGCGGCCGCGGGCCAGCACCCGCTCGGACGGCATCTCCAGGATCTGGTACTTCAATGAGGTGGAGCCGAGATTGGGAACCAGAATGTTCATTGAACGCGGTACTGGGTGCGGATGGCTCTGGTGTTGGTGCGCGCCCGGGCCTGGTAGGGGCCGGGGATGGCAGCGCACTGCTCGGAGAACCGCAGGGCATCGCGGGCCCGCTCGATATTGCCCGCTTCGGCGATGCGATAGTTGGCCAGCCCCAGATAGAACAGTGTTTCAGCCTTCATATCCGGGCTGTTGCCGACGCTGGGCAAGGCGGCGCGCAGGGCCTGGTCGGTTTGGGGCCACTTCTCGAGCGCGGCGTAGGTGAGACCCATCACATAGTTGGCGCGGCCAGTAATCTGGGTCTTCCAGGCATTCCAGTCGGCGTCGGAGACGCCTTCCGGCTTGGGCTTGGAGGCGGCCACCTGGATGGCCTTGGCGGTCAGTTCGGCGACCTTGTCGGCCTGCTTCTTAGCGCGGTAGCCGTCGGCCACGGCCAGCAGCATCTCAGCGTTGCTCTGGTCCTTCCCGAGCGTTTTCTCGGCAAGGGCGAGAGCTTTGGCGTTGTCACCGGTGCGGGCGTAAGCCAGGAAGCGCTGCTCGGCCACCTGGGTGATGTACTGGCTCTGGGGATTGCGCTGCTCCAGGGCGTCGCCGAGCAGGATCTTCTTCTGCGGCTCGGGGGTCTGGAGGACCATGGCATAGAGCGCGTACTCGGTGTAAATGTCCACCTGCTTGGCGAAGTCGACGCGGCGGGTCCATTCCTCGACCTGGTCCTCCTCGGCGGGCTTGGGGGTTTGCGCGACCTTGCGGGCGGCCTCGGAGGTGACGACAGCCCACTTGAGCACGAGGTCGGGATCGCGCTTGGACTCCAGGGCCGCCTTGAGACAGGTATGGGCGTCCTCGACATCGGCGGGGTCGAGCGCCAGGAGCTTCTCGCCGCTGGCGATGAGCTTGTCGGGCTGGTTGGCCTTGGCGTAGGCGGCCACCAGTTGTTCGTACACCCAGGCCGCGCCTTCGTGCTTGGGGTACTGCGCGGCGAACTGTTCGAGCAGGGTGAGCCTTCGTGCCTCGTCGAACTCCTGTTCGATCTGCTGGAGCGCTTGCCCTTCCGGAGTCTGGGCGTTGATGCTCACCTTGTGCCGCTGCGCGAAGGCGGAGCCGACGGTAACAAGAACTATTGCGGCGGCCGCAGTGATTTTCATGGTTCCTCCTGTTCTCGACGGGATGGTATCACACCCCGAGCGAGGTCCGCACACGCAATCGCCAAACCGTGCGCCACGAAGCGCGGTTTTGTGGTGATCTCGCATCTCCAGGAGAGTTATGGTCCTACAACAGACGTATCTTGCTGCGTTGCTGCTCATGATCCTGACGCTGATCTGCTGGGGCTCGTGGGTGAACACTCTCAAACTCGCTGGGAACTGGCGGTTCGAGTTGTTCTATTGGGACTTCATACTGGGCGCGGTGGTAGCCGCGACGGTGGCCGCACTGACCTTCGGCAGCCTGGGTTTCGACGGTTTCCTGTTCTCCGATGACCTGATGCGGGAGGGCCGGCGTAACATCGCGTATGGGATGGGCGCCGGCGTGATTTTCAATCTGGGGAACAAGATGCCGCCGGCGGCGGTCTCGCTGGCCGGGATGTCGGTGGCATTGCCGGTGGGGCTTGGTGTTGCGCTGATCGTGGCCGCAATCTGGAGTCACGCGGGCAACCCCCTGAGCAATCCGACGATGCTGCTGGTCGGCTTGGCAGTCGTGTTCGCGTCCGGAATCTTCTTTTCCACGTTCATCTTCAACCTGTTCTTCATGAACCTGACGGTGAAAGGGGAGCCGGTGGAGATCTTGGATTACCTGAGGGCAAGTTGGAAGCGGCATGCGCTGGGAATCCTGGGCGGGATGATGTGGGCCGCCGGAGTGATCGCTAGTTTCGTGGTAGCGGCCGCGCCGGAAGCTCGCTTGGGTCCAGCCATGAGCTACGGATTGGGCCAGGGCGCCGCTGTGGTGGGCGCTCTCTGGGGCCTGCTCGCGTGGAAGGAGCTTCGCGACACTGAACTCCCCATCAAAATTCTGATGGGAGCCATGCTGATCCTGTTCGCCGGCGGGGTGGTGCTGCTCTCGGCAGCGCGGCTGTATCGTTGACGGGCAGGCGGGAACCGCCTGGCCCGCTGGACTGTTGGATACTAATATTATGCCCTTTGTGTCGGTTCCGGAGGCCATCGAAGAGATCCGCGCCGGCCGCATTCTCGTAGTGGTGGACGACGAGGACCGGGAAAACGAAGGGGACCTCACGGTGGCGGCCGAGAAGGTCACGCCGGAGATCATCAACTTCATGGCGCGGCACGGGCGGGGCCTGATCTGCCTGGCGCTGACCGCGGAGCGGTGCGAGGAACTGCACCTGCACCCGCTCTCGCCGCACAACACGTCGCGGCTGGGGACCGCATTCTACGAGACCATCGACGCCCGGGAAGGAGTGACAACGGGCATCTCGACGGCCGACCGCGCACGGACCATCCGCGTGGCTGTCGACCCGGCGGTCCGTCCCAGCGACCTGGCGCGGCCGGGCCACATCTTCCCGCTGCGCGCTCGGGAAGGCGGCGTGCTGGTGCGGTCCGGTCAGACCGAGGCCGCCGTGGACCTGGCGCGGCTGGCGGGCCTCACCCCCGCTGGAGTGATCTGCGAAATCATGAACGACGACGGCACCATGGCCCGGGTTCCGCAGCTCCAGGAGTTCTGCCGCCAGCACGGGCTGAAGATGATCTCGGTGGCGGAGCTGATCCGCTTCCGGCTGCGTCACGAGCGGCAGATCCGGCGCCTCGCCGAGGGCTGCCTGTCGACGAAGTTCGGCGAATTCCGCACCATCTCCTACGCCACATCGACCGACCCGGAACTGCACCTGGCGCTGGTGAGGGGGGAGTTGGGGAAAGGGGAGGGCGTGCTGGTGCGCATGCACTCGCATTGCGTTTATGGCGACGTCTTCGGTGCGACCACTTGCGAATGCCAGAGGACACTGCGCGAGTCGCTCGAGCGCATCGCGGCGGAGGGCGGAGTGCTGGTCTACCTCCACCAGACCGGGCCGGGCGTTCGGATCGCCGAGAGCGAAGGAGAAGTCAAACGGCTCGTGCCGCACGCCCCGGATTTCATGCACTACACCGGCCCGTATGGGCAGAGGCTGCTCCAATACGAGAGCGGCATCGGCGCGCAGATCCTCTCGGATCTCGGCCTGCGCACCATCCGGCTGCTGACCAACCACCCGCGGCGCGTGGTCGGGCTGGAGGCGTTTGGGATTACGATTGTCGAGCAGGTGCCCATCGCGGTTTGAGAGATGCGGCGGCTCCTGGTCTGCTACGGAATCCTGAACAGCGTTCTGTACGTCTCCCTGCTGCCCTTGTGGGACGGTTTCGACGAGCCGTTTCACTACGGCTACGTGCAGGCGCTTTCCCATGGATGCGGCCTTCCGGTACTCGGGCGGACTACGGTCTTCGAGGAGATCTGGCAGTCGCTGGCTATCGCGCCGGGCAGCTACGCAGTGAAGAAGAACCTGCCGGTGGTGACGACTTTCGAGGAGTGGTTCGGTCTGGAGGCGGTGGATCGAGCGCGGCTGCGCGGACAATTGGAGAGCCTGCGCCCGGGAACGGGTTGCGCGAGTGTCGGACCTTCGAACTACGAAGCCCAGCAGGCCCCGTTGGCGTATGCTCTGCTGGCAGTTCCGGACTACATTTGGTTGCGGCTGCCGCTCATCGAGCGCGTCTGGCGGCTGCGCCTGCTGTGCGCCGTCGCGTCGAGCATTGCGACCGCGCTGGCGGCGTTTCGCCTGGCGCGCCAGTTGAAGCTGCGCGAAGAGTTCGCGGCCGCGGCCGTTTTCGTGGTGCTGTCCTGGCAGATGTTCTACGCGGCGACGGCGCATATCACCAACGATTGGCTGGCAATCCCGCTGGCCGTGCTGCTGGTGAGCTCTGCCATTGAGGCGTGGGAAAGCCCCGGGTTCCGATCGGCTGCGGCGCTCGCCCTGACGCTTGGCGCGGGCCTGCTCACCAAGGCGTACTTCCTGAGCTTCGTGCCGCTGGCTGTGGGGCTGGTCGCCTGGCTCCTCTGGAAGCGCAGGCTGCGGTGGTTTGGCGCGGCCGGGTTTGCCGGGCTGCTGCTGGCGACGGCGGGCCCATGGTACGCGCGGAATGCGGCGCTCTACGGCAATCTGAGCGGGATGCAGCTCACCGCGCAGCACGGTTCGTTGCGAGAATTGGCGTCCGCGGCGGTGCGGCTGCCGTGGGGCAGCCTGTTCCTGCCGACCGCCCGGGGGAGCCTGTGGACGGGCAACAACTCGTTCACCGCATTCTCAGCGATCACCATCAGTGTGATGCTGGCGGCGATCGCGGCGGCCGCGGTTCTGTACGCCGCGGGCGCGCGGCGGAACTCACCCTCCGCGGCGGAGCGCGTCGCGCTGGCCACCTTGGGTTGTTTCGCGGCCGGGCTGGCCTATTCGGCGGTGGCCAGCTTCGGCTACGGCAAGGGCGGCTCGATCGTCATTTATCCTTGGCACGTACAGCCGCTCGTCCCCATCCTGCTGTGTGTGCTGTTCCTGGGCCTGGCGCGCGGCCGGCTGCCCGGGCGCATCGTGGCGATCTCGTACGTGTGCCTGTGGGCCTACGTGATCTCGGCGACCTACCTGGCGAAGCTGATTCCGTTCTATTCGGGCTACGCCGGGAGGGCGCAGGTGGCCACGATCCTTCGGTGGTACCTGGGATCGTTTGCGGCGGTGCGGGAGGCGCTCGAGAATACGGCCATGCGTGGGCCGGGGCTGCTGTTCGGGTTGACGGCCGCGGTAGTGGGATGCGCGGTGACGCTGGCTGCGATGCTGGCGATGCGGCTGGGACGGAGCAAGGTTGGTTAGACTGGAGTGGAAAGGGTTCAGTTTTGCACGCACACGGCCACGCGCACGACATGGGAAAAGTCCTGATCTGGTCCCTGGGCCTGACGGCGGCTTTCGTGATCGTGGAGATAGGTGCGGGGATCCAGGCTCACAGCCTGGCGTTGCTCTCCGACGCCGGGCACAACTTCACGGATGCGCTGGCGCTGTTGCTGGCCTGGTTCGGGGTGTACTACGGGCGCAAGCCGCCGGATGAAAGCAGGACCTACGGCTACCACCGGGCGGGAGTGCTGGCGGCGTTCGTGAATGCGCTGACGCTGCTGATCCTGGCCGCCTACATCCTGTACGAGAGCTACTGGCGCTGGCGCGATCCGCGGCCGGTGAACGAGACCACCATGCTGGTCGTAGCGGCGCTGGGGCTGGTGGTGAACGGATCGATCATGCTGGGATTGCGCGGCGAGCGTGGCCGTGACATCAACGTGCGCAGCGCCTGGGCGCACATGCTGGGGGACGCGTTAGGCTCGATCGGCATCATCGCTGGGGCGATCGTCATCCGGCAGACGGGGTGGGCGCGTGTCGACCCGGCGCTCTCGGCGCTGATCGGGCTGCTGATCGTGTGGACGGCCTGGGACATCATCAAGGAGTCGCTGAACATCCTGCTGGAAGGGCTGCCCCGCGGGTTGAACCTCAACGCGGTGATGGAGGCGATGCGGGAAGTCGAGGACGTGATCGACGTTCACGACGTGCACATCTGGAGCCTGGGCTCGACCACGCGCGCGCTGAGCTGTCACGTGCTGATCCAGGACGTGCCGCCGTCGGCCAGCGACTCAATCCTCCAGCGGCTGAACGCCATGCTCGAGGAGCGCTTCCAGATCCACCACACCACGGTGCAATTCGAGCACGTCAACTGCCCGGGCTGCGCAATCGAAAACCAAGGGCAGGAGCACGCAGGCTGAAGTCCTGTGCGCCAGGCCTCTCCGGGACTTACACCACAAACTCCAGGGAGCGCTCTCGTGCCGCCATCCGGAACTCCGGGGCCGAGCGGCCGCCATCCGGTTTCCGGGCTCATTACCGCGCCATGATGACTTCCGGCTGCACGCGGCCGGTCGCGGTCCCGCAGGCGCTGCACTGGATCTGATACTGCGCGTTCAAGCGCTGGACCAGGACGGGAAGTTTGTCGGGGTCGGATTGAGCGAGCTTCACGTTCGTGGTCAGGCGCAGGGTCGCGTCCTTGTCCCACACGCCTTTTGGCTACCCGACGACGCGGCCTTGCCGAATCTCGCGTTCGGAATTGCGGCGCAAACAAACCAGCGCCTCCGGCGCGGGCTCGATCTCGACCACCATCCCGGCTCCCTTGCCCAGCGCTCTTCGCGTGCACACCCCGACATTGGCTCCGCAGTCCAGCACGACATCGCCGGGCCGCACATCATGGCTGAAGACCTCGAGTTCCCCTTCCGCGAGTGTTTCCGCCAAAGTGCCGATGTCGGGAGCCGGAATCCAGAATCTACCTTCCGGCGTCGCCACCAGGATGAGGTTCAATTCCCCGCCAACCACCTTTTTGACATCGTGGATCCGATCCTTGACCCGAAACAGTTTCCCGGACCCGGCAGCCCAGACATCGGCGATCGAGCATCGCTTGTCGCGCCCGTGCAATGAAGCTGCGAATGCGTTTGTTCGCCGGATGGAGAAGACCGCCCTTTGCATGACCTGCGAGTGCGGCGCCAACGCGAAGATGGCGAGGACCGGAATCACGAGCACGGCAACGATGCCGATGGCGAACTTCGGCACACTGGCAGCCCACCTCCGGCCCAACGAGCGGCTGGTCATGTCACGCAGTCTGACTCGCCGCCATCTGCCGCGCAACCGCTCCGCTTTTCCTCGGTGGCTTCCTCCAGGCATTCGGCGCAGTGCCCGCCGCCCGCTCCGCCCTCGATGAGGCCCTCGCCCGCGGCCCTCTAATCGCGCCGCAGCCCACGTTCGACTGCGCGCTGACCTTACATTGCGCCTGGCCCGCGCCGAGCAGTCGTTGCACTGGCTTGGTTGGAAGGCGTCGATTCACCGGCGGAGTTCCGTGCTGTCACCCGGTAATAGCGAGTCGTGGAAGCCGGCAGGCCCGAGTTGGAGAAGCTGGTGGCTGTGAGGCCTGAAGCAATACGGTTGGAGGCCGAGGGCGTGAAGTCGGACCTCGCGGCGGAATAGACGTTGTAAGTCACCCCGCTCGTTGGACTAGCGTTCCAACTGAGATCGATCCGGCTCGAGGATGCCGCCGTGGCGGTCAGACCGCTCGGAGGGCCGGGCAAGACGGTTTGGGTCAACTGAGACGACGTGCTCGTCGCGTAGTTGACATCGCCGCTATAGACCGCGAAGATCAAGTGCGTGTCCGACACCAGCGCGGACGTGGTGAGCGATGCGGTTCCGCCGCTGACGGCGGCCGTGCCGAACACCACTGCGCCATCCACGAACTGAACGGTTCCCGTGGCCGAGCTTGGCGATACTCGGACCGTGAACGTGACCGCTTGGCCAACCGTCGAGGGGTTCGGCGAGGAGCTCAGCCTCACGCTCGTAGCCACCTTCCTGACGATGGTCTGCCTCAAAACGGCGGACGTGCTGGAAGCATGATTGGCATCGCCGCCGTAAGTCGCGGCGATCGAGTGTGTGCCCACCGGGAAGGCGTAGATCTCGGGGGAGAGCACCAGGGAGGCCGATCCCCCGCCGACCGCCACCGTTCCCAGAAGACCGGATCCCTCGAAGAACTGCACCAGCCCCGTCGCGTCGCTGGGCGATACCACGGCGGTGAGTGTCACGGTCTGACCTTCCCTTGCGGGGTTTGGCGAAGAAGTCAGCGTCACACTCGTATGCATCTTCGAGACGGCCTGGGTCAACTGAGACGACGTGCTCGGCGCGTAATTGACATCGCCGCTATAGACCGCGAAGATCGAGTGCGTATCCGCCGCCAGCGCGGACGTGGTGACCGATGCGGTTCCGCCGCTGACGACGGCCGTGGCGAACACCACTGCGCCATCTACGAACTGAACGGTTCCCGTGGCCGAGCTTGGCGATATTCGGGCCGTGAACGTGACCGCTTGGCCCACCGTCGATGGGTTCGGCGAGGAGCTCAACCCTACGCTCGTAGCCGCCCTCTTCACGATGGTTTGTATCAAGACGGCGGACGTGCTGGAAGCGTTGTTCGCATCGCCGCCGTAAGTCGCGGTGATCGAGTGCGCGCCCACTGGGAAGGCGTAGATCTGCGGAGACAGGACCAGGGAGGCCGATCCCCCGCCGACCGCCACCGTTCCCAGAAGACCCGATCCCTCGAAGAACTGCACCAGCCCCGTCGCGTCGCTGGGCGATACCACGGCGGTGAGTGTCACGGTCTGACCTTCCATCGCGGGGTTTGGCGAAGAGGTTAGCGTCACACTCGTGGACCGTTTCGAGACCGTCTGGACCAGGACGGACGATGTGCTCGCCGCGATATTCGCGTCGCCGCTGTAAACCGCGGTGATCGAATGATCGCCCGGCGGCAGGCTGGACAGCGATAGGTTCGCGACGCCTTCATGGACCGGCGCAACGCCCACCGCGATTGACCCGTCCAGGAACTGCACGGTGCCGGTAGCCGCGGACGGCGATACCGTGGCGATGAGCCCTATGGACTGGCCTAGCGTGGACGGGTTCGCAGTGGAACTCAGCGTCACGGTGGACGCCTGCTTGGTTACGGTCTGCGTTACGACGGCCGAAGTGCTGCCGGCATACCCGGTATCGCCGCCGTAGACTGCCGTGAGCGAATCCGAACCCGCCGGCAAGCTGGTGAGTGACAGTTGGGCCTGGCCGCCGGCCAGGTTCGCCGAACCCAACAGGGTGGCGCCGTCGAAGAACTGCACCGGGCCCGTCGCCGCCGCAGGCGATACCGTCGCCGTCAGCGTCACCGAACCGCCGTACACCGAAGGATTCGGACCGGTGCTGAGGCTGGTCGTGGTGGCCGCCCGCACCACCTGCGTCAGAGTTGCCGAGATGCTGGACTGGTAGGCTGGAGTGGCATGGTACCACGCATAGATCGAGTTCGACCCCAACGCCAGGTTCGAGACGCTGAAGGTCGCGGTTCCATTGGACAGGGTCGCGGTGCCGATTTCCGTCGAACCGTTTATCAGAGACACCGTTCCCGTCGCCGCCGCCGGTAAGACCGTGACGGTGAACGTGACGCTCTGGCCCTGCGTGGACGGGTTCGCGCTCGAAGTCAGTGTGGTGGTCGTCGTCCCCTGCTGTATGCTTTCCACGACGCTCGCGGCGCTCAGATTGTCGTTCGCGTCGCCGCCATACACCGCTCGCATCGTGTAGCTCGAGTATCCGCCCAGCGGAGCCGTCCAGGTGAACTCCGCGACACCGTTGCTCAGCGGCGTCGAACCCAGCAGGGTGGGGCCCGCGTAGAACCGCACGCTTCCCGTTGCCGTGACCGGCGAGACTGTGGCATCCAATATGACTTGGCCGCCGGGCACCACCGGATTCACCGACGGCGTGAGGCTGGTGGTGGTGGCGGGAGTGTAGAAGATCTGGCGAACGCGCGTGCCGGCGTCGGAAATCAGCAGCCGTTTGGCGGCCGCGTCCCATCCGAGTCCGCCGATGCCTCCAAATACCGTGTCGGTAGATGGAATATCGTCGCTCCCGCCCCCGCTGATCCCGTTGTGGCCGGCGATGGTGGTGATGATTCCGGAGCCATCCACCATCCGAACGGACGTTCCTGCGTTGATGTACAGGTTGCCGGATGGATCCAACACGATCTGTCTGGCTACGATGCCCGCTAATAGGGCCGGTCCGCCGTCCGCGCCGCCGGCGGGATCGTACGGGGATCCGCTTCCCGCGACGGTCGAGATGATGCCGGTTGCGAGGTCCACACGCCGAATCCGGTTATTTCCGAAATCGGCAATGTAAAGGCCTCCGCCGTAGTAGTAAATCCACTCCGGTTCGTAGAGGTTGGCGCCCACCGCCGGACCGCCATCGCCCACCGGAACGCAACAGTAGCCCGGCCCGGGCCCGGCGAACAGAGTGATTACGCCGGTGGCCGCGTCTACCCGCCGCACGCTGTTTGCGCTGAAATCGGAGATGTACAGGTTCCCTGCGGCGTCGAACGCGACGCCCGATGGAGACAGGAAACTGGCACCCGATACATTGCCGCCATCGCCCCCCGTTCCCATATTCCCGGAGCCCAAGCCTTGGATCAATCCCGTACTAAGGTCGATGCAACGGATCTTATAGCCTGTCGACTGCGTGAAGCATAGACCCGAGCCGCGGATTGCCATCTGGCCCACGTTCCCGATCGTCGCCGAAAGCGCCGGGCCCCCGTCGCCGGAATTGCCATAGACGCCGCTGCCGGCGATCGTGGTGATGATTCCATCCGGGCTGACTCTGCGGATTCGAAGGTTATCGGAGAAGTAGACATTGCCGGCGGCATCGGCCGCCAGCGCGCCCGCCGAACACAAAGTCGCTGCCGCGGCCGGGCCGCCATCGCCGCTGTAATTGCAAAATCCTGTTCCTGCAAGCGTGGTGATAATGCCTTGGGCCGCGACGGGGCAACAGCCTATCGCAAACCCGGCTAATATACGCGCGAGTCTCATAACTGGTCTCAACGCGGCTTGGTGTCGGCGCATGATTCTCACCCTCCTCGCTCCTGCACCCCGCAACAGCCTTGGATTCCGGACAGCCGCCCGGCGTCGCCACACAGAATATCATGTTTATGACTCCGAAATGCATTATTTTGGGGTCCAATTGGTCTCTACCGCTGGGCCGTTTCCGCTACCAGTTACCGTCCACCCCGTGGCGCACGCTTCGGCGTGCCGAGCCGGCACTCCTGCCGACACCTTCGGTATAATGCTCGGGCGGCGGCCAGGGCGCGTTCGAAGGCGGGGAGGCTGCGCTCGATGGTCTCGCGGGGCACGGTGAGGGTCAGGCGCATGTAGCCGGCGCGCCCGAAGCCGGAGCCCGGCACGGCCAGAATCCCCTCCTTCAGGAGCAGGCGGATGAAAGCCATATCGTCGGCAATCGGGGTCTCGGGGAAGATATAGAACGCCCCTGCCGGTTTCGGCGCCACGTAGCCCATGCGCTCGAGCGCCTCGCAGAACAGGTCGCGCTTGGCCTGGTAGGCCCCTGCGCCGATCGTGGCTTCGCCGGTCTCGGCCACCACGCGCTGCCAGATCGCCGTCTTGTTGACGAAGCCCAGAATGCGGTTGGCGAAGGTGCAGGCGTCGAAGAGCTCGCGCCACTCCGCGACGCGCGGCGAAATCGCGAGATACCCAATGCGCTCGCCCGCGATGGCCATCGTCTTGGACCACGAATCGCAGATCAGCGTGCGGGCGATGATCGCGGCCGGCGCCGGCGCCTCGCAACCGTCGAAGACCAGCCCGTGATACGGCTCGTCGCTGAGCACGGCGACATCCGGGTAGGCGGCCAGGAGGGCGCCGAGCTCGGCGAGCGTCCGTGCGGAATAGACCGCGCCGGTGGGGTTGTTCGGCGAGTTGAGGACCAGCGCCTTGGTGCGTGCGGTGATCGCCTCGGCGATGCGTCCCAGGTCGGGCTGGAACGCCTCGCCGGTCTCGACAGGCACGACCCGCCCCCCGTGGTTCTCGATATAGAAGCGGTACTCGGGGAAGTACGGGACCAGAACGATGACCTCGTCGCCGGGGTCGAGCATGGCTTTGAGCGCCACGTTCATGGCTCCCGCGGAGCCACAGGTCATGAGCACGTGTCCGGCGGTATAGGGCAGGCCGGTACGCGCGCGCAGCCGCTCCGCGACGGGCCGCTCGCGTGGAGGGAAAGCCCGCGTTCGGCATGTAGCTGTGGCAATGCGCCTCCCCGACGCCCGCGGCCCGGCGCAGCGCCGCCAGCACGGCCTCCGGCGGCTGCACCTCCGGGTTGCCGAGGGTAAAATCGAACACCCGGTCGGCCCCGCGCTCGGCGCGCAGACGGGCCCCGTCCTCGAATATGCGGCGAATCCAGGAGGCCCCGTCGAGCTGCCCAGTGATGGTTCTGGCAACACTCATCTCTGGATGCGCTGGTACACCTCGACGCTCTCCACCACGTTGATACCGGACTTCTGCAACAGCTCGATGGCGCGGTCCGGATCGTTGAAGCGGAAGATCATGACGGCCTTGTCGCCGCGGCCGAAGGTAAAGGCGTACATGTACTCGATGTTCAGGCCGGATCCGCTGAGCAGTTCCAGCAGGCCGGCCAGTCCGCCGGGCCGGTCCGGGACTTCCACGGCCACCACTTCGGCCACGTTGGTCACGTAACCGGCGTCGTGGAGCGCCTTGGCGCCGGCCTGCCAGTCGGAGAGGATCAGGCGCAAGATGCCGAAGCGCTGCGTGTCGGCCAGCGTGAGGGTCCGTATGTCGATGCCGGCGCGGGCCAGGATGCGGCACGGTTCCACGACCTGGCCCGGCTGGTTCTCGAGGAATAGCGACAACTGATGGATCTTCATGGCTCACTCCCCCAGGCTTCTATTGTCTATCACCCGCCTGGCATGGATCCCGCTCTTCTTCACGTCGGACCCGGCACGTCGAACCCAGCATTGACGCGCGCACTAGCGACGGCGTAGACTGCATAGACGATTCCAGACGGAGGCCAACGTGCACGATCTCTACCAGTTGTTGCCGCCGGAAGGCTTCAAAATCCTCCTGGTTCTGTTCTTGTCCTTCCTGGTCGGATTGGAACGGGAAGAGCACAAGGCCGATCATGCATACTCATTCGGCGGCGTGCGCACCTTCCCTTTGATCGGGTTGATCGGGTACGCCATGGCCCTGCTCTCCGGGGACGAGGTGCTGCCACAGGCGCTGGGCTTTGCCGCGGTCGCCGGATTCCTGATGCTGTCCTACCGCCATAAGCTGTCCGCCCCCACGGCATCCGGCGTCACCACGGAGATGTCCGGTCTGGCCACATACCTGGTGGGCGCCCTGGTCTACCACAACCAGTTCTGGATCGCCACCACCGTGAGCGTCGCCAGCATACTGTTGCTGGAGTTGAAAGGGGTTCTGGAGAGCATGACCAAGCGGATCGAGCCGGGTGAGATCCTGACCTTCACCAAGTTCCTGGTCCTCACGGTCGTCGTCTTGCCCGTATTGCCGAATCAGGAGTTCGGACCTTTTCACATCAACCCCTTCAAGACCTGGCTGGTGGTGGTGGCGGTCAGCACGGTCTCCTATGGCAGCTACGTCGTCAACCGGCTGACCAAACAGCGCGGCGGCATCATTCTCGCGGCGATCCTCGGCGGCGCCTATTCCTCCACCGTGACGACGGTGGTGATGTCGAGAAGAGCCGCCCGCGAGCAACACCCCCATCTCTTCTCGGGTGGGACTCTGGTCGCCTGCGGGATGATGTATCTGCGGCTGACGGTACTCTTGGGGCTGTTCAACCGGGGCCTGCTGGTAACGCTGGGGCCGTCGTTCCTGGTGTTGGGGTGCACGGCTGTCGCGGCGGGCTGGTTCTGGTCCCGCCTGCCCGACAGGAGCGTGCAGGAGGTCAAGAGAGAGTATGTGCCCAGGAATCCGCTCGAGATTCGCGCGGCCGCTTTCTTCGCGCTTCTGTTTTTGGCGATGTTGACCGTCACCCATCTGGTCGCCGCCCACCTGGGCAGCGCCGGGGTGTACTCTCTGGCGGCCGTCATGGGACTGGCGGATGTGGATCCTTTCATCTTGGGGTTGACTCAGTCCGCCGGTTCAACCACTTCCCTGGCGGTGGCCTCCGCGGCGATAGCGATCGCCGCGGCCTGCAACAACATCGCAAAGGGAGCCTACGCGTTCTTCCTGGCGGACCGCAAGACAGGCATCCAGAGCCTATGCCTTCTGGTAAGCCTGGCACTGCTGGGCTTCATCCCTCTCCTGTGGCTGCTGAGGTGATCCCGTCCCGGACGCCGGCGTAGCCCGTAGGTTCGCGCCCGGCCCTGCGCCGGCGCCCGGAGCACTCGCGAGAGCAGGGACTCCCGTCCCTCCAGCGGCGCCGGCGACGAGCCACGAGCTACGAGCTACGAGCTTTCTGAAAGTACGGAACTCCATCGCGGGACTCGACCAACTCCACCGAGTCTCCGATCGCCACCCGCTCCCCGAGGATGCGGCCGGTAACGCGGCTGCCGTCGTCCCGGACGACGATGGCGATCTGGTAGGGGGCATCCTTCAGAAACGCCTCGGGCGCCGAGTGCACCACGGTTTCCGTGTAGACTTTCATGCCCCCCTCAACACCGTCACCACCGCGGTCGCGCCAGATCCGCCCAGGTTCTGGGCCAGCCCCAGCGAGTGCCGCGGCAACTGCAATTCGCCCGCCTCGCCGCGGATCTGCGCCACCACATCGCAGATCTGCGCCACGCCGGTTGCGCCCACTGGATGGCCCTTGGACTTCAGGCCGCCGCTCGCGTTCACCGGTTTCGGCCCGGCGAGCGCGGTACATCCGGCCGAGGAGTATGGCCCTCCCTCTCCGGGCTTCACGAAGCCCAGGTCCTCGAGCGCGATGATCTCGGCGATGGTGAAACAATCGTGCAGTTCGGCGAACTCTATGTCGGCCGGACCGGCGCCGGCCATCCGGTAGGCCTTCTCGGCGGCCTTCTTCACCGCCGGGAAGGTAGTGATGTCCTCTTTCTCATCCAGCGCCACGCGGTCGGAGGTCTGCGCGATGCCCGCCACGATAGCCGGCCGCGCCGTGAATTCGGAGGCGCGCTCGGCGGGCGCCAGCAGCACCGCGGCCGCGCCGTCGCTGACCAGCGAGCAATCGTAAACCGTCAGCGGCTCGGCGACCAGTTTCCCGGCCAGCGCCTGCTCCAGGGTGATGACCTTGCGCATATGCGCGTAAGGGTTCTTGGCTCCGTTGGCGTGGTTCTTCACGGCCACCGCCGCCAGGTCCTCCCGCCGCGTGCCGTACTGATACATGTGCCGGCGCGCGATCATCGCGAACAGCGCCGGGAAAGTGGCGCCGGCCTTGATCTCCCCCGCGAGGTCGCCCGCCCCGGCCAGGATTTCGGCCACGCGCGGCGTCGGCTGGGAGGTCATCTTCTCGACTCCGATCACCAGCACCAGATCGTACAGCCCCGCGGCAACGCTCGAAAACGCATGGAAGAACGCCGAGCCACCCGAGGCGCAGGCCGCCTCGATGCGCGTCGCCGGCACTCCGACGATGCCGAGCGCCGAACCCACGTAGGGCGCCAGATGGTTCTGCCCCGCGAACGAAGGCCCGGCAAAATTCCCCAGAAAGAAGGCTTCCACCTGGGACGGAGGAACCCGCGCGTCCTCCAGGCAGGCGCGGCCCGCCTCGACGGCCAGTGATCGCAGGGTTCGGTCCGGAAACGCCCCAAACTGAGTTTTGCCAGTCCCAATCACGGCAACTGGTCTCATATACTTAGAATAGCGCTGCTAGCCCGCCCTTTTCACGCAGGATCGTGACGAGGCGCGTGAGGAGCCCGCGGATACGAGGCGGGCGAGAGGCGACGCCCGGAGGCGTACTTGAACAGTACGCTGAGGACGTCGCCCGAGCGCAACGAAGTAGACATGGGCTCATCGCGCGCCGCAGTAGATCTTGTGTGAGAAGGGCGGGCTAAGTCGCGGATTGTATGGTTACCCGGGGCTGTCACGATCCTGTTCCACGTTCCGGGGCTTCCGTGCGTCATCTTGTTGTAGGCGCATGGCTACCCTTCCAGTGTGGATTATGAGCGAAACCGTAGAGCCGATCCTCAGAGACACGCTCGAATGGCAGAACCGCTTTATTTCTGACAACTTACGGCGCATCTTCCTGCTGATTTACCGCATGCTCGGCAACGTGGCCGACGCCCAGGACCTCACCCAGGAGGTCTTCATCAAGGCCTTGCAGCGGCAGGACCAGCTCAAGGACGCCGAGAAAGCCGCCCACTGGCTTTCGCGCATCGCCACCAACACCGCCATCGATCACATGCGCCGCCACGGCCGCGTCAGCTTTTGCGAGATCGACAGCCTGCCCGAGCCGATCGCGAGTTCGCCATCGGAGAGTCCCGAGCAGGTTTTGCTGCGGGCGGAGCGCCAGGCAGTGCTGGAGGACGGCTTGCAGGTGCTCACCGCGCGCGAGCGTGCCGCCTTGCTACTCCGCGACGTCGAGGGACTGCCGGCCGAAGAGGTGGCCCGCCACCTCAACTGTTCCAAGGCGACCGTCCGCTCGCACATCGCCAATGCCCGGGTGAAGTTCCGCCGGTATCTGACCAGGAGGAAGTCGTGACCCACCCCAACGAATCCCGGCTCGCTCTGTACGCCGGAGCAGAACTGGGCCTGCTGTCACACCTCCGGACCGCACTCCACCTGCGCGGCTGCGACCGCTGCAACCAGCACGTGGAGGAGTTGCGCGGCATTCGCGAATGGATGCGCGCGCAGGACGATGAGGCGCCCGCCGGGGTCCACTGGGACTCGCTCGCCGCGGAGATGAAGGCCAATGTTCGCCTTGGTCTGGCGGCCGGCCGGTGCGTCAGCGTCCCTGAACCGGGCCCGGAGCCGCCTCGATTCCGTTGGCCGGCCCCAGCCATGGCGTTGCCCGTGCTGCTGGTGGTGATCGCCGGATGGATCATGGCGAGCTTGCATCCGCCGCTTAAGCCCGCGCCGCCGGAGTTCATTGTCGAGGCCAGCGCCTCGGGAATCGGCGTCCAAAGGGACGGCCGCGGCTTCACGCTGCTCCAGCCGCGCAACGAGAACGTCGTTTTTTCCGTGAGAGGAGAGGTCGCCGGGGCCCGCTACGTGGATGCGGAAACGGGCCAGGTGACCATCAGCCATGTCTACGCGCAATAGGTGCAGCGCATTCCTTCTGGGCGGTGTTCTGGCCGCCTGGGCCCAACCGGCGCCCCCCTCGCTAAAGGTGGATTTCCCCGCCGATTCGCCGGTGGCGCTGCTCTCGGTGGGCTCCGGCGAGTCTCGCACCGAGGCCCGCGGCGGCGCCCTGGTGCTCGATCTGCACGCCGCGCTCACACTGCGCAACGCCAGCCAACGGCGCATTCGCGGCGTCATGCTGCTGGTTCAGGCCCAGGAATTTACACCGGGCGGAAAGGGCTCGGTCGCCGTTCCCAGCCTCGATGTACGGCCCGGCGAGACGTTCCCGATTCGCATCGACCTGCGCCTGCTGCGGCCGCTCCTGGCCGGCGGCGGACCGCTCGCCGGCGTGTCGCTCGACGGCGTGCTGTTCGACGACCTCTCTTTCTACGGCCCGGACCGGCTGAACTCCCGCCGCTCAATGACCGTCTGGGAACTCGAGGCGCGCCGCGACCGCCGGTATTTCAAGTCCGTGCTGGAAGCGCGCGGCCCCGAGGGACTGCGCCAGGAGATCGTGGACAGCCTCGATCGGATGGCCTCGCGCCTGGACGTGCAGGTGGTCCGCCGCGGTCGCGCCACCGCGCTGGCCGCCCAGGAGCGCGAGGTCAAGTTCGCGTTCCTCCCATTCCCCGATTCGCCGATCGAGCCTGTCGGCGGCCTGGTCCAGGTTACCGGCAGCGAAGCCCGCGCGCCCCACATCGAGGTGCTGAACCGCTCCAGTCGCGCTATCCGCTATTTCGAGATCGGCTGGATCGTTCGGGATCGGGAGGGCCGCCAGTTTCTGGCCGGCGCCGTGCCCGCCTCCAGCTCCGGCCTGAAGCTCGCGCCCGGCGCGAAGAGCCAGGCCTTCGAGGATGTCGCATTGAAGTTCTCGCGGGGGGCGGGTCAGCCCGTAGCGCTCGATGGCATGACGGGGTTCGTCAGCCAGGTCGAGTTCGCCGACGGCAACATCTGGATCCCCGCGCGTACCGCGCTCGCGCCCTCACCCGAGGAGCAGCGCCTCGCCGACCTCTATCGCCGCCGGGGCCTGCCCGCGCTGGCCAACGAGTTGAAGAGGTTCTCGGAGCGATGACGGCCCTTGGCACGAAGGCCATCGGGCGCGCACCGGAGCGCCTGACGCTGACCGAGACCATCGACCTCGCAGGCCAGTTCGTTGCCCTGGAGCTCTACTCGCCCGCGACCACGCCGCTGCGGCTCATCCAAGCCATCGGCGAGTCTCCCGAAGACTGCATCCGCCAGTTGGCCGCGCGCGGCCTCGACCCGCGCCGCTACGAATTCACGCGCCTCAAGCCGCCGTTCTGACAACCCTCGGGGCACTCTCCTGAAGATTCCCAAAGTACGCGCCGCCGACTGAAGCGGGCACCCGCAACCGAGGGACTGCCTCGGCCGTCAGCCGTTGGAACGGCTTAGGCTGTCCCCGGTTGCCCTCGCGCTCATTTCCGTTCTCAGGGGTGGCGCGGACTGTTCCCAGGCTTTTTTCACAGTGCCGCGAGGGAGCGGTCTGAAGCGGCCAATTCATGTTAGACTGAAGTGGTTCGGGGCGTGGCTCAGCCTGGCTAGAGCGCCTGGTTCGGGACCAGGAGGTCGGTGGTTCGAATCCAC
This sequence comes from Bryobacteraceae bacterium, assembly GCA_050008465.1. GTDB lineage: Bacteria > Acidobacteriota > Terriglobia > Bryobacterales > Bryobacteraceae > Fen-330. The sequence goes on along the minus strand of JBEKMO010000054.1, from coordinate 12,065 downwards.
TCGCCCCGACCATTTTTTTCAACCACTTAGCGAACCTACCCAAGTGAGCGCTTTTGCCCGGGACCAGGGGCTCAGTCGTTCCCTGGCAGATTTAACTCCCTGCAGGCAAAGCATTTGATCTTGTCCCGCGATCTTGGCCATCCCTGTTCCAAGTGGGCATGGTTCTGGGCATAGTCAACTCAGAACGCTGACGCGGCGGACTCCAGGTAGGGCCGGATGACATTCGCGACGCGGCAGATCTTCGCAAAGCGGTAGATCTCATCCACCGACACCCGCTTTCGCAGCGCATCCCGCAGCGCCTCGATGGCGACATCTGTACCGATCTTCCTTCGGTACTTGAAGCAATCGGCAACCGTCTTGGCCATGCCGTAGACGCGGACCGGAACGCCTTCGAGTTTGTGATTCTCGACGCCTTCACTCAGCGCGGCACCCGAGAAGCGGACGACGCGCACAGCCGGCCAGGCGGTCGTTGGTCTGTGAGCCTTCACCGCGACCGCGATCCAGACCTCGTGCGGTTGCTGGGTCGTCAGACCGTGGAACTGAAGCGCGGACAGCAGACACACTCCGGCGTTGGGAGCCTGCTTGCCGATGACTGCAAGGCCGTGATGCTCGGTGACAGGAGCGCCGGCGAGCATGTAGATGCCGCGCGCCGCCCGGATGAGAGCGCCTTTCCGCAGCAGCCGGATCAGGTGCTCGCGTGCGATCCCGCGGGTTGTGAGGTCGCGAGGGCGGACGATGCGCTGTCGTTTTGCGATCTCCAGAATCTGCGCGGACGCGGTCGGCATGTCGTGTTACCAGACATCGGTAGTTTGTTACATTTACCGAGATATTGCAACAGAGGCCTCGACGTAATGCCAAACGGAAGGATGTTGCGGGGTTGCTTGGGGTCACGGGTCGCCAAGTCATGCGTTGGATCTGGAAGTGGTACTTGTGGACGGAGCACGCCCGAGTTCCCGTGGAATCGCTGGCCTTGTTCGTGAAGGAGTTCAGTGGTCTGCTGCCGCCCGAACGGCCGCCAGTGCTGAAGAAGTGGCTTGGCGAGTTGGTCGACGGAATCAAGCTCGAGGATGTGCGCGAATCCCAGAAGGAGATAGCGGCTAGATTGGGGGTGACAAAGGCAACGGTGCGGGACTGGCTTCGGCGCGGGTGGCTGCAAGGGGGTGACCTGGGGAGCGGTCGCACGCTTTCTACAGGAGCACCCTGAAGAGATCCAGTACAGCGCTCTGCGGCCGCACTTCAAGGAATGGGTCAAGCGACTGGGCTACCGCGTCCCGGCAAAGGCAGACGAAACCATGAGGGAGGCCGAACAGTCGCCCGTCAGCGCCTATTCGGTGGCGGCCGGTTCGATATAGTTCTCCGCCTTCGACGCCCATTGCGCGAACCTGGGGTAAAGTGACCGAGCGATGGAGGGCGACTCGCTGGTGCGAGGACCGGTCCTATAAACCGGGGATGCTGACAGGCATTGTGTCCTTTCGGCAGGCATGCCTGACGCTGTCTAGCCGTAGCTGGTAACGTCGGTCTTTCGCCCAGCCAGGATACGAGGGACGCAACCCATGATCTTCGCGAGAGCACCCCAGGTGCGGACGCTCCGGTACCATGTCTACTTCCCTAGGAACTTCTCGATCACCGCCAGCGCGTCCTCCATGGCACGCAGGTCTTGCTCGGCCGCCGCATCATCGCGCGCGCGCACCGCCAACCCGAACGCCTGTTGCTGGCTGGTCAGCCGGTCTTGAGCGGCGCGGATATCGTCCGGAAGGGGGGCGCCCGCAACGGCCAGCTTTCTTCGAGCTTGGGCCAAACGCGACCGGTCCTGGGCGGCGCGCGTCATTACCGCGCTGAAGTGTCTCATGAACTCCGCCTGACTGGCGGGTGACGCCGCGGACGGGACTGGAAGTCTTCGGGGTGGCGCCGGCGGGGCTGGCGGGGCGGGCACGGCCCTGGCGTCCGGGCGGCTCACGGTACCGGCCGGTCTGGCATCGCGATTCCTCCCGGCCGGTTGCGCCGCGTTAGAGGCCGCCGCTTGACCGGAAGAATCCCCAGTTCAGGTACGACTCCTTCGACGGGCGCCCAGATTGTCTCGCTGATGTTCCGGGTGTTGACGACCGTGTTGCGTGCCTGCGAGCGCTGGAGCACCAGGCCCCCGGGCACTTCGTCGCTGCGCCAGGTCTTGATGAACGCCTCGGGATCTTTGGCCCAGGCAATCTTCTCCCACTTGGTGGCGATCTTATTCCCGTTGATGACCAGCGTCTCCTCCCCCGTCGTGGTCTCGGTGACGTCGCCCGACGGGAAGGGGAGCTGGAGGTGGGCGGTACCAGGCCGTTCCTTGGCTTTGTAGGTGAGAGTATTGCTGGACTGGGTTTCCCCGCCGCTCCCGTGAAACGTGGTCGAGTGATACGTTACCACGGCCCGGTCGGCATCGATCGATTGGAGCTGAAAGGTCGTGCGGTCTATCCTGCTGCGGGTGTATTGATCGGTGCCGGCGGCGCGTTCCAGGAACAGCCGGGCCTCTAAAGTCACCTTCGCGCCGGGCGGGAATTTCTTCCAGGCGAGGTACACGGGTGAATCGACCAGGACCTCGGCGGGCTTGGCCGCCGTCAGCCATTCCGGGTGGGATTCCCGGAAATTCACGAGTGCGCCAGCATCCAGTACCTTCAACTGTCTCAGGCCCAGGAAGCGGATGCCCATTCCTTCGCGCCAATCCTCGACTTGACCCCAAACCTCAATCGGCTTACCGACAAGACCCGAGAAATCCTCGCCATAGCCGTTCAGGATCTTCGAGTTCGGGGTGAAGGCCGTAAATCGATCGTTCTTGGATTCCTTGAAATGAATCGTGGCCCACGGCGGAAAGCCCTTTACCACGTCTACACGGGAGACCGTGCCGCGCACTTCCAGGATTTTTCCCAGCCATCGCGGATCGGAGGAGCCCGCCAGGAAATGCGACACGTCGGGAACCGGTATCTTCGGATCCTTCAGCAGCTCCGCGAACCAAACGACCGTTCCTTTCGCCTTGGGATCTCCCCGCAGTCCGCCTTGATCATCCTTCGCCACGTCCTTCAGCCGCCTCGCGGCGGCCAAGACCGCGGGTTCTCCGTACTTGGCCACAAGCTGCCCATACCCCGAAGCCGCCTTGGCCCATTGATCCCTGGTACTGAAGGTCGCGGTAGCCTCGCCGCCCAGCAGGGCGTATTGATCCAGGCAAAGAGCGGTCGCATAGGCGCGCGGCGAGTTGTTAGTCACTTGCGTAAGGAACAGCAGAAACGGATTCGGTGACGGCGCTGATTGATAGGTTCCGATGGCCACCTCGGCGCGCTTGGCGAGTCCTCCCATCGAATTCTTGGGGGTGTGGAGGAGGGCGGTTGCGGCTGCCAGCACTTCCTTTTCGCCGAAGCTCTTGACGAACAAATTGTAGAGGTCCAGGCTGGCGGCTTTGGGGTCGGGCAGATCCTCCGGCTTCGAGCGCGCCAGCGACAGGCTCACACCCGATTCCATCTGGTTGACCAGGTACACCCGCGCTGTCACGTACTTCGAAATGTCCAGACCGCTGCTCAGGAACTCCGCCCAATTCCGCGCATCTTCGTAGGCCTTGCGCCAGTTCGATTTGTTCTGGATGGCCTTTGCGATCAGGAACGGTGACGCTATCAGCCCATCTTTGTCCCTGCCCTCGGATCTGCGCAGCGCATCCACCCATGCCACGAACAGCGGAAACGCAAAGGGTCGGATGCCGCCGTCCACATTCGTCGGAAACTTCGAGAGATCCTGCGAAGTGGTAGTCGCGTCCATGCCAATCACGTTAGCAAGCATGGCCGTTCTGCCGGTCACGCCCTCCTGCAACGCGAACATCAGATAGTACAGGTCCTTGTACTGCAACTGGCTGAGGAAAGCCGTCTCGGCGGCCGTGATTCCTGGACCGTTCGGGAAAAGTTTCCAGTAGCGGCTGCGTGCGTCGCCGACTTCGCCATTCAATATCCCTATGTCCTTTTTGAACTCACGGGACGCGTCCATCGCCCGCGACAGCAGGTCTGCAATCGTCGCGCATGGCGGCAGTATCGAGGGTTTGAGCGGGTTCTGATTGCAGGTTTGCCCGAAGCCCACCCCCATGGTCAGCACAAAGACCGGCAGGATCGATCCAACATTCCGCATGTGATTCACCTCTGGGTTATATCGTCCTATTTGCCATTGTTTCTTGGCGCCTTGCACGGGGGAGCGGCGGCTTGCTTCCGGGCCACTTCCGCGGGTCCCGGGTCGAAGGGTCCGAAGCCCGCCAGGGGCGTCCATCGGTGGATATAGATCTCCGGCGGCGGTTGGCTCCTGTTGGTCCGTGAGAAGTTCCAGCGAAAGGTCGTCCCTCCGAACCACACGCTCTTGATCTGCATCGTGGGAAGCGGCTCCGTCAAGCCGAAGTGCACGACCTGGGCTCCGACATACGGCCGGTAGAAAACGCCCTTGCAATCGCCCACGCATTCGACGACATAGCGCTCGGTAAGGTTCACTTGATCGGGCGCCGTTCCCTTCATTCCGCTCGCATCCCAGGTCACATGCTGCGAGCCGCCGCAGGCGAACTTCTCTTTCTTCATGCGCTCGACGGACTCGTCGATCGGATCGCCGTCGTGCACCGTACCGGGCGGGTCAAACCAGGCTGTGACCAGATACTCGAAGTCCGGATTGTTATATGCGGTCGGGTCCAGGTAATTGGTGACGTTGCTCGGCCCCAGCATCATCTCAACCCGCTTCGGGTCGCGAACACGCGCCGGGGTTGACGCCTCGGCAGGCAGGGGCGGCAGCGTCACGCCGCGCGGGACCAACTCCACCGCATCGCATGGATTGCTCAGCATTTTCGCGGTGGTTTTTCCGGTCGCCGCGTCGAACGTGCCTTCGATCCCAATCAACTCGAAAGCGGCAGGGTGGGGATCTAACCACCGCTTCGGCTCCAGGTGGAAGCGGCCGGTCTTTGGGTCGTAGGATCCAGCCAGGGTGTAACGGGTACCGTCGATACTCGTGATCGAGCGATGGAAAGTGATCGTGATTGACGCGGTTACGCCGGCATCGGGGTCTAAGATCCCAAGCGGGCCGATGACGGGTATCATCCTAAACTGGAAGTCAGTCCAGTGCCCCCCGCAGCGATACCGTCCCGTGAATACGTCGAAAATACGGTTAGCGTGGTCTTGCGCTAAGGCGGAAACTGCAACGACGAAAGCCAAGCACCCCGCAGCACCCAGGCGGGTTCCCATACTGCACCTCGGGCCAATACGTCTACATATAGTGTACGACGACTCGACTGGCCCGCGACTCCCAACTTCAAAGAGCGCCTGCCGGGCCGGTGCCGGGAACAAGCAGCGCCGTCGGGCTGCTGCAACGGTGGATGAACCGATGGCGCCGGTGACTTGGGCGGGTGTGGCGACCTCCAGGCCGTTCGGAAAAATCGTAACCGTCGAGCCGGGCGCGGCCGGATTCGAGCAACTGTTGACACTGCCATGGGTGTTGAGCTTGAGCGGTCACAAACCAACCAAGGTTCGACCGTTGCATGTTGCGACGTCCGCGACCCGGGCGCGGAAGTCCGCCGAGCCAATGAAGACTCCGGGCTCGCGGGACGTGCGGCTTCCAGTAACTTCTCCCGCAGACTGCCGTTGCGAGGCGCCGCCGTCGACCTCCTTGACCTGCAAAGCGATCGTCCAATCCCGCTTGCCGGCGTGTTCTCGCAGGGCGCGCAACTGCAACGGGATGGTCTGTTGGTCGTTGGTGGAAACGCGGGCCTAGAGGCCGGTACCAAACGTTTTCGCCGGTTTCCGTATCTGGCCAAAAACCGCACGTGATTTTGCCCTGCCAGACGCCCCTTTTCCGGCCATTTTCGAGTGGCGCTCCCGCCTGGCCAGAGACGATCCTTTTCGGCCATGCAGGATTCATCATACGCCAGGCGGCTCCAGCGCCTGGCGGTAGTTCCAGGGCATCCACTCCGCGGGGTTGGCCATCAGTTCCCGGGCATGGAGCTGCAACTCCGTCAGATAGTCGAACGAGTTGGCGCCACATAACTGGCAGGTGTGGGTCAGCGTCATAAATAGGTCGCCCACCTCGGCCCCGTGCAGCGTCCTGTAGAACAACGCGTTCTCCCGGACGAAGCGGCACTGCGGCAGAAGCCGCGCGTCTTCTACCGGCGCGAGACGGACCGTGAGCCGCTGGCCGTGTCGAGTTCGGACCGGACGCGGGCCTCTCAAGAGTAGACGATTCAGTCGCGGCTCAGCCGGCCAGGCTGCCGGTTGCAGGTCCGGAGGGCGCCAGACCGCGGCGGGCGGGCCGAGGTCCCGGCGCCCAAGGAGGCGTGGGAATCGCGTCCCGGAGTGAAACCAATCGCCGCCTGATTCGTCAGTAGTGTTAGGCAACTCTTAGGGACTGTCGTCAAATAACGTGGTGAGTCTGGCGGTCCTGTTGTGGCGGACGCACTGTTGCGCAATGCCACTTAGTTTTCCTCCCTTCGCCTGCTGGGAAAACGATAGCCACGGCCCCACACCGCTCGCGGATGCGAGCGGCGTTTGGTGCGCTTGGGAAGTCGGCATCGGCCGACCAGGTCGATAAGCCGTTCCAGTTCCTGCTGTTGCTGCTTGGCCGTACGGGCAGCCAGGACTTTCGGATAGCCATCGAGCACGATGTTGCAGGCGTAGGTGAAGCTCAACTGCCGGGGATCGATCCTGGCACGCTGCGCGGCCTGGAACATGATTGCCCGCACCAGGTTGTAGGCCATTACGGCCACCAGCAGTTCCTTTTCCATCATGTCGGCGGACTGTGCCGATATCCGCTGGAGGCGGACCGTCTGTTTCAAACTGCGCAGGTCGGTTTCGATGTTCCAGCGGCGGCCATACAATGCCACCACCTCCTCGGCCGGCAGCGACAGGGTCGTGAACAGATACAGCCACTGTTGGTGTTTGCCGCGACCCACACGCCAAGCGATCAGGCGTCCCTCCAGACTGGCATCGGCCGGCCGATGGCGCTGCTTTTTGCCGTCCCACCGGCTGGCCCGCCAACGGACCGGATAATCGCCGGCGCGCGAGATGGGGCCGCCCATCAGAGATTTCGCTCGCACCGCAGTCAAACGCAAGACCACCCCATGTCCCCCCTGCTGAGCGCAATAGGCGGTAGAAAAGATGCCGAAATTCCGATCCCCCACGATCACGGACCCGGCCGGTACATGCTCGATGGCGCGCTCCGCCAGCGCCTGTTCGCTAGCGGCATGCCGGCCATTCAGGGGACCCCAGTAGGGGCGCTCCGCTAAACCCGTCTCTAAATCGTGCAACACCACCAGCCGCACCACCGGCCAGTGCGAGTTGCCATGCTGATTGCTCGCGGGGGGAAAGGCCTTCACCAGTTCTGGCTCATGTTCCAACTGCAGGGAGGATCCGTCCAGCAAATAGACTCGCTGGGGCAGCGGAGATCCGGGTTCCAGCAGGCGGCTGCGGAGACGTTCGATCAATTCATCCATGCTGCGGCTCACCAACAGTTTGGGCAGGTGTTGCCGCGCTTGGCAATAGCCGCCTGTGGAAAGAGCAATTTTCTTCTCTTCCACTCGCTTACACCGGCTCAGCAAGGGATCGAACCGGCCTTGCACCAACTGCTCCACACTGCTGGCCAGCGTCCCCCGGATCTGCAGCCGCTGGTTGATCATCATCCATATCACCAGGCGCGCCGAATAGATTCCGTTGCGCACCATCACACCCATTTGCCGCTGTAGCAAGCGAAACAGCTCCGCAGGCGCCAGCTGCAGGTACAGGCCAAAAACTGCAGACGAGTCCATACCCAAACCATAACTCCAATGGAATGTTTCGGTTGAACCCCGGGCTCGCAAAACTAAGTGGCATTGCGCACTGTTGCGTGCGCCACGTTGGCAGGGCAAGGTTGTTCCCCGACTCGCACTTAGCCGGCGCAGACCGGAAGCTCAGTCCGAGACGCTACAAAACGGGGTCGAGAAAGGGTGCGTTTGCGCATTCGGGCTTGGCTCCGGCCCCACCGTGGCGGACCACGCGATCCCCGACAAAAACAAGGCTCGACGCTACGAGTCGCAATCTCCCGCGTGCTGCTGGAATTTGGGGCATACCGGGCGGTGCGACGGGCGCGGAGGGGCTCGGAGACGGGCGATGAGGTCGTGCGTAGAGCCGAGGTCACCCGTATACTGGAGGTAGAGCCCTGGGGGAGGTCCCACATGAATTGCGTAAAGACGCTCGATCCGGGTCTGGGCTTCGCGCATCCAATAGCTATGCCCAGGCTGTGGCGGACGGCGCTCGTGGTGTCGGCTCTGTTCGCGGCGCCGCTGGCGGGGCAACCGGGCGGCGCGGGAATGGTGCGGAAGGCTGGAGCGCTCGAACTCCATCAGCCGGTAGAGCGGGAACTCGGGCCCGGCCAGACGGATGTGTTCACGATTGAGATGACCGCGGGCCAGTTGGCCCATGTCGTGGCCGAGCAGAAGGGCGTGGACGTCGTCGTGACGGTCCTGGCTCCGAAGGGCAACGAACTGCTCACCGCCGACAGTCCGAATTATGAACTGGGGCCGGAACCGGTCACGTGGGTGGCTGAGGAAGCCGGTGCTTACACGGTCAAAGTGCTCAAGTCGCCGCGTTTTATCGCTAGCGGGCGCTATCGGTTGGAGCTGACCGAGCTCGGCGCCCCGCGCGAGCGCGATACCATGCAAGCGCAAGCCGAGCGCCTTTTGTACCGGGCCGTGGACCGGGATCGGGCGGGAGGCACTGCGGACGTACAGGAAGCCCTGAGACTGTACGGGGAGGCTGCGTCGCTCTGGCACAAGCTCTCGGATCCTTACGAGGAAGCGTTGTGTCTCCATCGAACGGGGCGTCTGCTGAGCGGTCCAGGGGAAGTGCAGAAAGCTCTGGAGGTGTACCAGCGGGCGCTGGCGCTGTGGCGTGCGGCGGGCAGCCGTTCGGGCGAAGCGCTCAGCCTGCTCAATACGGGCCTTATCTACAGCGCTTCGGCAGGGCAACCGCGAAAAGGATTGGAATATTGCCTGCAGGCGCTGGAGGCAACTCGGGCGGTGAGCTACCGGTCCGTGGAGGCGTTCGTGCTGGTCGATACCGCCAGCATCTATTACGGGCTGAACGACAACCAGAAGGCGCTCGAATACTACCAGCAGGCCGTGTCACTCAGCCGGGCCGTGGGCGACCGCTCCATGGAAGCAAAAGCACTGACCGGCCTCGGCAATGTCCGCTATGCGCTGGACGACAACCAGGAGGCGCTCGAATACTATCAGCAGGCCCTGCCGCTCAGCCGGGCCGTGGGCGACCGCTCCAGCGAAGCAGACGCGCTGACCGGCATCGGCAACGTCTACTACGGCCTGAACGACAGCCAGAAAGCGCTGGAATCCTATCGGCAGGCCCTGGCACTCAGCCGAGCCGCCGGCAACGGCTCCGGCGAAGCAGACGCACTGGTCGGCCTCGGCAATGTCTATTACCGCCTGGCAGACAATCAGAAGGCGCTGGAATCCTACCAGCAGATCCTACCCGTGAGCCGAAAGGCCGGCGACCGCTCCAGCGAGGCCAGCGCACTGATCGGCATCGGCAATATCCACTACCGGCTGGGTGACTACCAGAAGGCCCTGGAAGATTACCAGCAGGCCCTACCGATCAGCCGCGCCGCGGCCAACCACGGCAGTGAGGCGAGCGCGCTGATCAGCCTCGGCAATATCTATTACCAGCAGGGCGAGTACCCAAAGGCCCTGGAATCCTACCAGCAGGCCCTGCTCGTCAGCCGGGCGGCCGGCAACGGCTCCGGCGAGGCGCGCGCGCTGATCGGCCTAGGCAATGTCTATTACCGCCTGGCTGACAATCAGAAGGCGTTGGAATCCTACCAGCAGGCCCTTCCACTCAGCCGGGCCGCAGGCGACCGCGCGGGCGAGGCCAGCGCAACTGTGGGGATCGGCAACGTCTACAGCAATTGGGGCGAGAACCGGAAGGCGCGGGAGTATTACGAACAGGCGCTCTCGCTCGTTCAGGCCTTGGGCGACGTTTCCAGCAAGGCGAACGCACTGATCGGTCTCGGCAGTGTCTACGACCGGCTGAACGAGAACCAGAAGGCCCTGGAGAGCTACCAGCAGGCGCTATCACTCGCCCGTGCAATGGGCGACCGGTCCAGGGAAGGGATCGTGCTGGGCGGGCTCGCCGACGTCTATTATCATCGCGGCGAGAAGCAGAAGGCGCTGGAATTGGACGAGCAGGCGTTGTCCATCGATCGTTCCCTCGGCGATCGCGCCAGTGAGGCTTCCGTTCTGACCAACATGGGCGGGGTGTATTCCGACCTGCAACAGATGCAGAAGTCGCTCGAGGCTGGGGAAAAGGCGCTGGCGATCTCGAGGGCCCTGGCCGATCGCGCCGGAGAAGCGGGCGCACTGCATAATCTAAGCAGGGTTTATACGAAGCTTGGGGAGCACCAGAAGGCGCTCGAGACGGACCAGCAGGCATTGGCAGCCTACCGGAGCGTCGGCGACCGGGCTGGCGTGGCGCTGGTGCTCATCGGACTGGGCGTCGAGGAGTCCGATCTCGGAGACGAGCAGAAGGCGCTCGATTCTTACAACCGGGCTCTGGTCGTCTACCGCGAACTAGGCGACCGCTCAGGCGAGGCGAACGCACTGGCCACCATCGGAATCGTTTACCAGGAAACGGGGAAGAACGATGAGTCGCTGGAGTTTTTCGAACGGGCGCTGCCGCTGGTGCGGGCGTTGGGCGACCAGGACCGCGAGGCGGCTTTGTTGACCTGTATCGGCGACTCCCGCCTCAGGCAGCAAGGACGGGAACAGGATGCGATGGAATACATGACCAACGCCCTGCCGCTCTTTCGTGCCGTGGGAGACCGCTCGGGCGAGGCCGTCGCTCTGGGAATGATCTCCCGGGCGTTCCAGCGACTGTCTCTTCCCGACGCCGCCATCCTGTTCGGTAAACAGGCCGTGAACGTGCTGCAGAGCGTCCGTCGCGACAATCGGCGGCTTCCCGACGAGTTGAAACGGAGCTACGCCAAATCGATCGAGTCCGCCTACCGCCACCTTGCCGGCCTGCTGGTGGAACGGCAGCGTTTTGGAGAAGCCGAAGAGGTTCTCGACCTGCTCAAGGACAAGGAGGCCAGCGACTTCATCCAGCGCGACGCCGTGGCCGAGCAGCTCCGGCCGGCCACGCTGCTCGGTTTCGAGAAAGAGGCGCTGGCGCGCTACGACCAGATCGCCGACCGGGTGGTTGCGCTCGGCCAGCAGAGAGCGGCGCTGGTGGCCAAGCGGGACCAGGGACAACCGCTCAGCGCGGCGGAAGTCGCCGAGGCCGGGCGGCTCGACAGCGACCTGGCCGCGGCCAAGACCGTGCTGCTGCGGTTCCTCGAGGAGCAAGAGAAGACCTTCGCTCCGGACTCGGCGCTGGCCAGGCGCACCGAGGAGTTTCGCGAAGCCGAGGGTGTGCAGGACGTCTTGCAGAAGCTGGGACCGGACGTGGTGGCCATCTACACGCTGGTGATGCCGGACAAATACATCGCCATGCTGGTGACCAGCGGAGCCCGCAAGGCCTACACCACGCCGATCCGCCAGGCGGATCTGAACCGGAAGATCTTCGCGTTCCGGCAGGCGTTGCAGAATCCGGCTTCCGATCCGCTGCCGCTGGCGCAGGAGCTCTACCGCATCGTGTTCCCGCAGGGCTTGCGGGAAGATCTGGAGGCCATACACGCCCGGACCATCATGTGGTCGATCGACAGCACGCTGCGCTACGTGCCGATTGCGGCGCTGCACGACGGCAAGCAATACCTGGTCCAGCGGTTCCGCAACTCGCTGATCACGCACGCCAGCCTGACTCGGCTGGCCGAACCGTCCCAAGGGGTGTGGCAGGGAGAGGGATTCGGCGTCTCGGAGGCGAAGGCCGGGTTCCGCGCGCTGCCCTCGGTACCGGAAGAGCTGCACGGCATTTTCAGGCAGGCGGGGACCGGAGGCGCTCCGCTGTCAGGAGCCATCCGCATGGACGGAGACTTCACGCGCGACACCTTCGAGAACGATCTGCGGAGCCGCCGAAACCGGGTGGTGCATATCGCGACGCACTTCGATT
>JBEKMO010000053.1:0-37032 GCA_050008465.1 Bryobacteraceae bacterium | reverse complement strand
GTCTGCCACGGGCCGTTGAGACTGACGGTCTTGCGCCCGGGGAGGTTCTGAATCGGAGCGGGGGGCTGCGCCAGAGCGCCGCCCGCAAGCACTAACAGCGCGATCACAGGAAGCATTGTCGTCAACTCGCTCTCTGTACCAGCCTGCTCAGCCCATCATAGCCGCAACTCCCACGGGACATAAAACCCGTGACCGTACACTCTGTCCACGGGGGGACAGAGTGTACGGTCATGGGTCTTATGGTGGTACTGGTAGGCGCGGCTGGACTCGAACCAGCGACCCTCAGCTTAGAAGGCTGATGCTCTATCCACCTGAGCTACGCGCCCGGAAAGCATCGTCTCCATTTTACGCGAGCCGGGCGTTCTCAGTGAGGCAACGCAGAGATGGCGGCAGCGGAGAGGTTGTTGTTGGTGGCCGTCCAGATCGTCTGGATGTTGGCGCGCCCGGAGTAAAAGAGGGCCGCGGAAGTCAGCACGACGAACGCCAGCAACAAGGCGTACTCGACTATGTCCTGGCCGCGCTCATCCCGAAAGCAGTTTCCGAGGAAGTCCATTCGTCTCCGTGAACGGATCAACCCATGATAGTGCTTTCTTCGCAGATTTTCAAGTAGTTATCGGGGGGCGTCCCGGAACTGGAGGGCGACCCGCCGTTCGGCGGCCACCAGACGCGGCAGACGGGCTGGCGCACCATGGGCTGCGGGGCGCGGCAGGCGAACGCCTTCTGGAATTCGGGCATGTTTTCGACTACACCGTTGATGCGGTAGCGGCCTGGCGAGTGCGGATCGGTCTGCGCGAGCAGGCGGCGCGCCTCGGCGGTCGAGTTTTCGCACCAGATCTGCCCCCAGCCCAGGAACATCCGCTGTTGAGGGGTGAAGCCGTCAATCTTGGGGGGCTGTTTGCCGGCCAGGGTGTTCGTCAGCGCCATCAGCGCGATGCGCAGGCCGCCGTTGTCGGCGGTGTTCTCGCCCAGGGTCAGCTTTCCGTTCAGCTTCAGATCGTCGACGGCGGTGAAGCTGGAATACTGGTTGACGAAACAGGCGGAGCGCTGCTGGAACGCCTTGGCGTCCTGGGGGGTCCACCAGCCGCGCAGGTTGCCATCGGCGTCGAACTGGCGGCCCTCGTCGTCGAATCCGTGGGTCAATTCCTGCCCGATCACCGCTCCAATGCCGCCGAAGTTCACCGCATCATCGGCCCGGTTGTCATAGAAGGGCGGCTGCAAGATGCCGGCGGGGAAATTGATGTTGTTCTGGGTGGGATCGTAGTAAGCGTTCACGGCGGGGGGAGTCATGCTCCATTCCGAACGGTCCACCGGGTGCCCGATCTTGTTGATCTGCCGCTCGAACTCGAACTGGGTGGCGCGGGCGGGGTTGCGCGCGGCGGGGTCGATCAGTAACCTGGAGAGGTAAAGCGGAGCGGGTCGCCGTGCGTGGGGCTCGGGATGAGGTAGCTGGCCCGCGCACGGAACCGGCGACGTAAAGCGGCCTCTCGACCGTGACGGTCTTTAGCGTAGATGCCTGTGGCGCGATCTATGACACGATTCCGGACTATCCGCGTTCATCTCTTGTGGACCTCGGTTTTTTGCGTGCTCTGTTTGCCCCCGGCCCTGGCACAGGATTCGGAGGCTAACCCCGAACCGCGAGAGGGGTTCCAATGGGGGCCTGCGCTACAGCAAGCCGGCCTGTTCCTGGGGATTCAGCACGCGGTCCGGATTGCCGCCGAGCCAGAGACGCGGGAAGGCCTGAAGGGTCCCTTCTGGCGGGACTACTTCACCTCGGCGCGGTCGCTGCGCGGCTGGAGCGACGGCGACTCCTTCACGGTGGCCTACATCGCCCATCCCATGGAGGGGGCGACCTGCGGGTTCATCGCCGTGCAGAACGACCCGGGATTCCGGCGATTGGAGTTTGGGCGCTCGCGACCATATTGGGTGAGCCGCTTGCGGGCCACGGCATTCGCGGCGCTGTACAGCGAGCAGTTCGAGATCGGCCCCATCAGCCAGGCCTCGATCGGGAACGTCCAGATGGCGCCGCAGGGAACGGGCATCGTGGACCACGTGATCACGCCGGTACTGGGACTGGGCTGGATGGTGGGGGAAGATGCCCTGGACCGCTACCTGGTCCGGCGCATCGAGCGCTGGACCAAGCATCCGGTTCCGCGGCTGTTGGCGCGGGGCATTCTGAATCCGACCCGTAGCTTCAGTAACGTGCTGCGGGGCAAGCTGCCGTGGCACCGCGACAGCCGGGGAGGAGTGCTGGACTGAGAGCAGGCGCGGATGCCCGCGCCGCCGGTGGAGCAGAAGCCTCAGGTGAGGCTGCGGGCGATGGCTTCGGCGATCTTGTGGCCGTGGAAGCGGCCGTTCTCGATGAAGATTTCGTTGGTGTGCATTCCGGCCACGATGACGCCCGCCAGGTAGATCCCCTTGCGGTGGCTCTCGAGCGTTTCGGGGTCGGTGTAAGGGCGCTGGGTGTCGGGCTCGAAGACGATGCCATGGCGAGCCAGGAACTCGACGTCGGGGTGATAGCCGATCATCGCGAACACGAAATCGTTCTTCAGCTCGAGCTCGCCCTGGGGCGTTGCCACGCGGATTGAATCCGGCCTGATCTCGAGGAGCCGGGAGCGGAAATGCGCCTGGACTTCCCCGCACTCGATGCGGTTTTCGATATCGGGCTTGATCCAATACTTCACGTTGCTGGTGATGGCCTCGCCGCGGTGAATCAGAGTCACCCGCGCGCCGCTGCGGAATAGCTCGAGGGCCGCGATGGCCGCGGAGTTGTTCCCCCCGACCACCGCCACATCCATGCCGTAATAGGGGTGGGGCTCCTTGTAGTAGTAGATGACCTTGTCGAGGTCCTCGCCCGGCACGCCGAGGCGGTTCGGAAGGTCATAGTAGCCCGTGGCGAGGACGATCTTGCGCGCCTGGTAGGATTGCGGGCAGGCGTTGCGGTCGATGGTGCGCAGGATGAAGGCGCCATCGTCCCCCTCGATGCGCTCGACGCGCTCGTACTGATGCACGTTGAGCCGGTAGTGCTCGGCGACGCGGCGGTAGTATTTCAGCGCCTCGGTGCGGTTGGGCTTGTCGCGGATGGAAGTCATGGGGATGCCGCCGATCTCGAGCAGTTCCGGCGTGGTGAAGAACACCATGTGGGTCGGATAGTTGTAGATGGAGTTCAGCAGGCAGCCTTTGTCGAAGACCGCGGTGGAGATGCCGCGCTGCTGGAGCTCGATGGCGCAGGCCAGGCCGGTCGGCCCGGCGCCCACAACCGCTGCGTCGAAGTTCATAGCAGTTTCTCCACCTCGTCGTAGACTCGGTCCAGAGCGGCCGCGAGCGCGGCGGGATCCTGGATGCGGCCCTCCGCCAGGTCCGGCCGGCCACCGCCCCGGACGCCTATCGCCTGAAGGAGTTTGCCGGCATGGACTTTGCCGCTGAGATCCTTGCGCACGGCGGAAACCACCTCCCCGGTGTTGGTGCCGAGAACGACCACGTCCGCGCCCTTGCTCCGCTCAGAATCGCTCAGGGACCGGAGCTGCGCACGGTCCATGTCGGGCACGACGGCACGGACGACCCACACACCCTGTCGCTTCACGCGTTCGAGGCCGCCGCCCGCGGCTTGCGCCACTTTGCTTTTGAGCTGCTCGATCTGGCGCTCGAGCGCGCGGCGGTGGTCCAGCATCTTTTCGACCTGCTCGACCAGCTCCGGCTCGGGCGCGCGCACCAGCGAGGCGATTTGGCGCAGGGCGCTCATGGTCTCGCGGAGCCGCTCGAGCGCGCCTTCGCCAGTCACCGCTTCGATGCGGCGCACACCGGCGGAGATGCTGCCTTCATAGGTGATCTTGGCGAGACCGATCTCCCCGGTGCGCCCCACATGCGTGCCGCCGCATAGCTCGCGGCTGAAGCCCGGAACCGAGACCACGCGCACACGGTCGCCGTACTTCTCGCCGAACAGCGCCATGGCGCCAGTCTCCAGCGCCTGGTCGAGCTCCATGAGGTCGGTCACAACGGAGCTGTCGCGGAGAACCTGGGCATTCACGAGCCGCTCGACCTCGGCGAGCTCGGCGTCGTCCAGGGCGGCGTAATGCGTGAAATCGAAGCGCAGCCGCGCGGGGTCCACGACGCTGCCGGCCTGCTTGACGTGGGGGCCGAGCACCGTGCGCAGGGCCGCGTGGAGCAGATGCGTCGCGGTGTGATTGCGCATGGTGGAGCGGCGGGGTCCCTCGTCCACCCGGGCTTGCATCTCGTCACCGAGGCGAAGCGGAGCGAGCGACAGGATGCGGTGCACGGCGAGGCCGGGCACGGGCACGTAGGTATCCTCGACCTGGGCCAGCTTGTCGCCCGTCTCCAGGCTGTAGAGCGCGCCGCGATCGCCGACCTGGCCGCCGGCCTCGGCGTAGAACGGCGTTTGGTCCAGAACAAGTTCGGCGCGCTGGCCCGCCGGGATGCTCTCGACCGCTTGCTGGCCGACGATCAGGCCCGCCACACGCGCGGGGGCTTCCAGCTTCTCGTAGCCCAGAAACTTCGTGCGCGCTCCCGCGAGGAGCTCCTGGTAGACGGGAGCAATCACGGCCCTCTCACCGCCTTTCCAACTGGCGCGCGCGCGCTGGCGCTGCTTGTCCATTTCGGCGGTGAAGCCGTCGCGGTCGATGGCGAGACCGTACTCGCGGGCCATCTCCTCCTGCTCTTCGAGCGGCAGGCCGTAGCTGTCGTAGAGCTTGAAGGCCACGGCTCCGGGCAGAACGCCCTGGGCGGCGCCCTTGGCCTCGTCGTGGAAGATGCGCTCGGCAACCTCGAAGGTGGTGGCGTAGCGGTGCTCTTCGTCCTTTACGATGCGGGCCACGCGCTCGAGGCTCTCCATCAACTCGGGATAGGCGGGGCGCATCAGCTCGGCCACGAAGCCGGTGAGCTGATACAGGAACGGATCGTGCACGCCGATCCGGCGCGCGTGGCGCATGGCGCGGCGCATGATCTTGCGCAGGACGTAGCCGCGGCCGTCGTTGGAGGGCACGACGCCGTCGTGGATCAGGAATTCGGCGGCCCGGCTGTGATCGGCCACGATGCGCAGCGCGGAATCCACCGCGGCGTCTTCGCCGCACGTTACGGAGAGCATGGCGGCGGCCCGCTCGATGATGGGGCGCAGCAGGTCGGTGTCGTAGTTCGAGAGCTTGCCCTGCATCACCGCGGCGAGGCGCTCCAGGCCCATGCCGGTGTCGATGGAGGGCCGGGGCAGCGGCGTCAGCACCCCGTTGGTGTCGCGGTCGAATTGCATGAACACCAGGTTCCAGATCTCGACGAAGCGGCCGGATTCGCTGGGGAACTGGTCGTTGTCGACAGGGATTTCCGCGGTGCCCGGCCCCAGGTCGAAATGCAACTCGGAGCAGGGGCCACAGGGGCCGGTCTCGCCCATCTGCCAGAAGTTGTCCTTCTCGTCCTGGCGGAAAATGCGGTCCTTGGGCACGCCGGCGACCTTCTGCCACAACTCCTCGGCCTCGTCGTCTTCGCGAAACACGGTGATGTATAGGCGATCTTTGGGGATATCGAAATCGCGGGTGATGAGGTCCCAGGCGAATTCGATGGCCTCGGCCTTGAAGTAGTCCCCGAAGGAGAAGTTACCCAGCATCTCGAAAAAGGTGTGATGGCGGCGGGTGTAGCCGACGTTCTCCAGATCGTTGTGCTTGCCGCCGGCGCGGACGCACTTCTGTGAGGTGGTGGCGCGCCGGTAGTCGCGCTTCTCCACCCCCAGGAAGACGTCCTTGAACTGGTTCATGCCCGCGTTGGTGAACAGGAGCGTGGGATCGTTGGCGGGCACGAGCGAGGAGCTGCGCACAATGCGGTGGCCGCGCGCGGCGAAGAAATCGAGAAACTGCTGGCGGATCTGGTGGCCGGTCACAAACTCATTGTGACATGGTTAGCGCTGGAGCTCGGCGAGGATGCGGCGCGCTTCGGCGGCGGGATCGGGGGCGCGGGTGATCTGGCGGCCGATGACCAGGTAGTCGGCGCCGTTGGCCAGCGCTTCGGCGGGCGTCGCGACGCGTTTTTGATCGCCCTTCCCCGCCCCGGCGGAGCGCACGCCAGGGGTCACGAGCACGGCGTTTGGCCCGGCGATGGCGCGCACCGCCGCCACTTCGAGCGGGGAGCACACGATGCCGTCGATGCCGGCCTCGCAGGCTTTGCGCACGCGGAGAGCGACCAGATCCGAGAGCGGACAGGGATAGCCGAGGTCGGCCAGGTCATCCTGATCGAAACTGGTGAGAACGGTCACGGCAAGCAACTGCAAGTTGGAAGCGCCGCGCCCCTGGACGGCGGCCTGCATCACCGCCCTGCTGCCATGCACGGTGGTGAAGCGCACGCCGCTCGCGGCCAGTTGGGCCACCGCGCGTTTCACCGTCTCGCCGATGTCATAGAGCTTCAGGTCGAGGAAAACGTCCTTGCCCCGGGCGACGAGTTCCCTGGCGAACTCCATGCCGGCGGCGGCGTACAGCTCCAAGCCGACCTTATAGAAGGAGATCGTGCCGTCGAGGGCGTCCACCAGTTCGCGGGCGCGCTCCGCCGACTCGAAGTCCAGCGCCACGATGAGGGGGTTCATACGATGCGAATGGCCTTGTCCCGCCGCTCGAGGACGCGGCCGACGAGGTACGCGCCGTCGAGGTTGCGCGCCATCGCGGCGGCTTCGGGCTCGGCGGCCGAGATGAGCAGGCCGCCGGAGGTCTGCGGGTCGTAGAGCAGGTTTTCAATCTCGGGCGGCAACTCGCGCGCGATTTCGACCGCGCAGGAGGCGAATTCGCGATTGTTTTTCAAGCCGCCGGGGATGGCGCCCTGGCGCGCGTAGCGGGCCGCGCCGGGGAGGAACCGCACGCTCGCGGCCTCGATCTCGATGGTGACGCCTCTGGCCAGCGCCATTTCCCGGGCGTGGCCGATGAGGCCGAAGCCGCTGACGTCGGTGCATGCGTGTGCGCCGAAACCGATCATGGTTTGCCAGGCCCGGTGGTTCAGCTCGAGCATGGAGGCGATAGAGGCTTTGACGTGGGTGCGGGCGGCGACGCCGCGTTTGAGCGCGGTGGCGATGACCCCGGTGCCGATGCGCTTGGTGAGCACCAGCAGGTCGCCCGGGCGCGCGGCGGCATTGGTCACGACGCGGTCCGGGTGGACGATGCCGGTGACGGCGTAGCCGAACTTGATTTCGTCGTCGGCGATGCTGTGCCCGCCGATCACGATACAGCCGGCCTCGAGCATCTTCTCGAAGCCGCCGCGCATGATCTCCGCGAGATCGTCCAGATCCCCTTTGGCCGGATACGCCACCAGGGCCAGGGCCGAGAGCGGCCACCCGCCCATGGCGTAGATGTCGCTCAGGGCATTGGCCGCCGCAATCGCCCCGAAGGTAAAGGGATCGTCGACGATGGGGGTGATGAAGTCCACGCTCTGAACCAGGGCACACTTCGGCGTCAGCTTGTAGACGCCGGCATCGTCGGACGTCTCAAACCCTACCAGCACGTTCCGATCCGGCACGCTGGGCAGGCGGGCCAGCACCTGGTCCAAAACCTTTGGACTCAGTTTGGAGGCTCAACCCGCGGCCTTGACGTGCGCGGTCAGCTTCTTGGGTTTCGAGGGCACCATTCAATCCTACCGCGGGCGAGCGGGGTGTTTCAGCGTGTGGGCCGCTCACAAGACATCGGCGAAGCCGCGCTTGAGATGGCGGAAGAAGAAGCCGCCGGCGAGGAAGGCGGCCAGGGCGTAGGCGGCGATGACGGCGATTTCGTGGAGGCTCGGCGGGTGGCTCGAAAGGAGCCGCTCGCGGTAGGCGCGAACCAGGTAGGCCAGGGGATTGGCCCGCAGCACAAAACGGTACTGCTGGGGAATCATCTCCTCGACGATGAAGATGGGCGTGAACCAGAACCAGAAGGTCAGAACGACCGTAAGCACCTGCGCGGTGTCCCGAAGGTAGACGTGGAGGCTCGAGACGATCCAGCCGATGCCGACCGCAAGCAGTCCGATCAGAAACATGTAGACCGGGAGGTACAACACCATCGGGCTGAAGTGCCTGTCCCAGATGCCGATCGCGCCCATGGCCAGCGCCAGGGCGATCAGATGATTCATCAGCGAGGAGAGAAAGATGGAGACCGGCACGATCTCGGCGGGAAAGATGGTCTTGGTGATCAGGTTCTGGTGGTCGAGCAGGCAGGTGGCGGAGCGCTGCACGGTCTCCTGAAACAGGAGCCAGGGCAGGAAGCCGGCGAAGAGGTACAGGGCAAAATTCTGCGTGGGGGCTTCGCGCGGCAAGGAGATGCGCATGCAGATGCGGAACACAAACACCCAGCTCACCAGCAGCACCAGGGGCTGGATCACGCCCCAGAGCCAGCCGGCCGCCGAGCCCACGAAGCGCTGGCTGAAATCGCGGCGCACGAGCTGAAAGAGCAAGTTGCGGCGCTCCACGAGGTTGCGAAGAAAGTGGGCGCCCGGAAAGCGAGTCATCAAAGGCATTGTAGCGTGGGCGTTCATTAAGTTTTGGCGCTTGCGGGTCGCGCGGCGGTAGAATGGTTGCGTTTTGGGCGCCAATTCTCCCGAGCCAGCCTTCCCGTCCGCCGAGCTCGGTATCCTCCTCCTTAACCGGAACCCGGCGGACTCCGCGCTGTGCCTGGATGAGTTGAGAAGTGCGGGAGTGGAGGTCCGCGCGGAGGTGGTGTCGACGCCGGAAGCGTTTCGCAATGCGGTAGCCGGCGGGCACTACGATGTCATCCTGGCGGACGACGAGGTGGCGGATGGGTCGGGCATCGACGTCCTGGAGTATCTTCGCGAGAAGGGTCTCGAGATCCCGGTGGTTCTGCTGACCGGCGCGGTGGGCGAGGAGAGCGCGGTGGAGTGCATTCACCGGGGCGCCTCCGATTGCGTCCTCAAGGGGCGGCTGAGCCGGCTCCCGGCGGCGGTGCGACGGGCGCTCGAACGCCGGGCCGAGCTGGCCGATCGCAAGCGCGCCCAGGAGAAGATCCTCCGTCTCAGCCGCCTGTGCTCGGTGCTCAGCCACCTCGGCCAGGCCATCGTGCGCAGCCGCAGCCGCGACTCTCTGCTGCACGAAGTCTGCCGCATTGCCGTCGAGGACGGCGGTTTCCGCATGGCCTGGATCGGCTTGGTCAATAAAGAGACCCTGCTGGTCGAACCGGTGGCGCACTACGGTCTCGAGGACGGCTATTTGGGCGCCATCCGGATCTCGATGCGGGAGGAACCGGAAGGCGGCGGACCCACCGGCAGCGCCCTGCGCCAGGGACGCCACTTCGTGTGCAATGACATCCCCTGGGACGCCGCGATGGCGCCGTGGAGGGAGGAGGCGGCCCGGCGCGGCTATCGTTCCTCGGCCGCGTTTCCGCTCCAGGTTCAGGGCCAGCCGGCCGGCGTTCTGAGCCTGTACGCCGGCGAGCCCGGCTTTTTCGATTCCGAGAACGTCGAACTGCTCGAGGAAGTCGCGGACGACGTCAGTTTCGCGCTCGAAAGCATGGAGCGCGAAGTCCAGCGGCGCCGCGCCGAGGAGGAGCGCGCCCGCCTGCATCTTAGCGAGCAGGCCGCGCTGGCCCAGGCCAAGGCTGAGGCCAGGTTCCACGAGCTGCTGGAGGCGGCGCCGGATGCCATTCTGGAAGTCGACCGCGACGGGCGCATCCTGCTGGCCAACTCCGCGACGGAGCGGCTGTTTGGCTTCTCGCGCGAGGAACTGCTGGGCCAGCCCGTGGAGACCCTGGTGCCAGAAAGCCTGCGGGACGCGCACGTTGCGCATCGCACGGACTATCTGGCGGATCCGGCGAGCCGCCCCGTGACGCCCGGCTGCGATGGTTCCGCCCGCCGCAAGGACGGCACGGAGTTCCCGGTCGAGATCCGGCTCAGCCCGATCAGGTCCGAAACCGGCGACCTGGTCACCTGCATCGTGCGGGACATCACCAACCGCAAGCGGGCCGAGCGGGCGCTGCGCGAGTCGAGCCGGCAGATCTCGAACATCCTGGAAAGCATCACCGACGGGTTCTTCGCGCTGGACCGCGACTGGCGCTTCACGTACCTCAACGGCAAGGCCGAGCAATTCATCGGCCGGCGGCGCGAGGAGCTGATTGGCCGGAACGTTTGGGAGGAGCTCCCCGAACTGGCGGGCACGGTGTTCGAGACCCAGTGCCGCGAAGCCGCTGCTGAGAGCGTGCCGGTGGAGTTCACGGCTCCCTTTCCGGCACGCAAGATCTGGGCCGAGGTTCACGCCTACCCCTCGGAAAACGGCCTCTCGGTGTATTTCCAGGACGTCACGGCGCGCAAGCAGCTCGAAGAGCAGTTCCGCCAATCCCAAAAGCTGGAGGCGTTAGGACGGCTGGCGGGCGGCGTGGCGCACGACTTCAACAACCTTCTGACCATCATTGGCGGTTACGGCCAGATGGTGTTCGACGGCCTGGAAGCCCGCGACCCGCTGCGGAAGGATATGGAAGCGGTGGTGGAAGCCGCTAACCGCGCTTCCGCTCTCACGCGGCAGCTTCTGGCGTTCAGCCGGCGGCAGATGGTTCAGCCCAAGGTGCTCGATTTGAACCGCCTGGTCTCGAAGATTGGCAAGATGCTGCGCCGCGTGATCGGCGAGGACATCGAGCTGCGGCTGGGGCTGGCGCCGGAAGCGGCGCGGGTGAAAGCCGACCCGAGCCAGCTCGAGCAGGTGCTCATGAATCTGGCGCTGAACGCGCGGGATGCCATGCCCACGGGCGGCAGATTGAGCGTCGCGACCGCAACCGCGGTACTGGAAGCGCATCCGGCCGGCGTGCCTCCGGACCTGGCCGCCGGGACTTACGTAGTGCTTTCGGTCACGGACACCGGGACCGGGATGGATGCCGAGGTCCGGAGTCAACTCTTCGAACCGTTCTTCACCACCAAAGCGAAGGGCAAAGGGACCGGCCTGGGGCTGGCCACCGTGTACGGCGTGGTGAAGCAGAGCGGCGGCGACATCCTGGTGGAGACCGAACTGGGAAAGGGCACGACGTTCCGGATCTACCTGCCGCGGGTCGAGCGCGCGCTGAGGCCCGTGCGGCACGAGGTGGGCGCGCGGGCGCCCCGAAGAGGCACCGAGACCATCCTGCTGGTGGAGGACGAGGTGGAGGTACGCAAGCTCGCGTGCGAGATGCTGCTGTCGCAGGGCTACCGGGTGCTGGAGGCCAGCGATGGACCGGAGGCCCTTCGCGTCTGGGAGGCCAACCGCGACTCGATCGACCTGCTGATCACTGACGTGATCATGCCGCTGATGAGCGGGGCGCAGTTGGCCGAGACGCTGATGGCGATGCAGCCGGACCTGAAGGTGCTCTATATCTCGGGTTACACCGACGAGGTCATCGCGCGCCACGGAGTCCTGGGAGCTGAAACCCAACTATTGCAGAAACCGTTCTCGCGGAAGGCCCTCGGATCGAAGATCCGCAAGCTGCTGGACACTGGCGAGACTCCGGCAGGGAAGATCCGCGCGGGGGGCGCCGGCCGCTCCCATCAGTGACACGGAGGCGCCGGCGCGACGGGAACAACCGTGCCGGAACCGGCGCGGCCGTGGAACCAGTGTAGTGCGGCGCAAGTAAGAGCATGTATGCAGCCTCCCGCCCAAGCGGCTTCTTGTGGCGCACGCACTCCTGCGTGCCGCGTCGAGACTCTTCTCGACGCCAGGGTGTCGGCACGAGTGCCGACACGGCAGGCTGAAGCCCGCGCCACGAGTCTGCGAATAACCGTCAATCGGCATGCGGCACTACACTAGGAATCGGGAAAGGAGGGTTATGAGGAGCAGACTCATCCTGGTGGCGTCCCTGCTGAGCGGGACGGTGCTGCACGCGCAGAGCGAATGGGAGAACCCGGTCAAGAAGACGCTGCGCGAGGGCAAGCCGGTGATCGGGCTGACGGTTACGGTCCCCAGCGCGGAGGTGGCCTTGGAGGCCGCCAGGCTGGGGTTCGACTTCGTGTGGATCGAGATGGAGCACAGCGCCATCACGCTGGAGACGGCGCGGAACATGGTTCTGGCCACGCAGGGCACCTCGACGGCGCCCTTCATCCGGGTGCCGGTGAACGAGCTGTGGACCGCCAAGCGGGCGCTCGACGTGGGGGCGCTGGGCGTGATCTTTCCATTCACCTCGACGCCGGAATTGGCGCGGCAGGCGGTGGCGGCGTGCAAGTACCCCCCGCTGGGACTGCGCGGGGCGGGGCCGGGATTGGCGACTCTGCGCTGGCCGGCGCCGGGGGGCTACGCGGATTTCGCGGACAAGAACGCGATGGTGGTCATCATCATCGAGCAGAAGCAGGCCGTGGAGAACATCGACGCGATCCTTGCCGTGCCGGGGATCGACGTGGTGTTTATCGGACCGTTCGACCTCTCGCACTCCTATGGTTTCCGCGGCAAGCAGACGCCCGAGGTGAAGGAGGCCATGGCGAAGGTGGTGGCGGCGGCCAAACGGCGGAACATCCCGGTGGGGCGAACGGCGGGGGCCGCCGACATCGGCGAGTACATCAAAGAGGGCTTCCGGTTCTTCCAGGCGTCGAGCGAGCTGGGGATGATGGCCGCGGGGGCGCGTCCGGTGCTGGAGGCGGCGGGGAAGACCGGCGAGGCGCCCAAAGCGCGGCCCATGTACTGACAACCATATTCACAAGGAGCGATGAGAATGAGGACGAGGTTTCGCCTGGCGCTGCCTGTGCTGACGACGGGGATTCTGCTGGCGGCGGAGGCCAAGAAGGTCGTGATCACCAGTCCGGGACCCTACTACTCGCTGCTCGGCCGGGCCGAAATCGCGGAGTTGCGCGCCGCGGCGCCGGGCATCAACCTGGTTCCGTTCGACAAAGACCGCCTGATGTCCGAACTGGTGGACGCCGACGGCGTCATCGGGAACATCACTCCGGAGATGATCCGCGCCGCGAAGAAACTGAAGTGGGTACAGGTTGGATCGGCGGGCGTGGAGCAGTATCTTACTCCGGAGTTGAAGAACAGCAAGATCACGTTGACCAACTGCAAGATCTTACAGGGGCCTGAGATCGCGGACCACGCGTTCGCCCTGCTGCTGGCGCTCACGCGGCAGTTGAACCGCAGCATTGCGCGGCGACCGTCGGAGGAGTGGACGCCGCGGGCCTACGCGCCCATCGAGCTGCAAGGCAAGACGGCGGTGGTGGCCGGGGTGGGCGGCATCGGGACCCAGATCGCGGTGCGGGCGCAGGCGTTCGGGATGCGGGTGATTGGGGTGGATCCGCGCGACATGCCCTACGTGCCGTATCTCCAGAAGTCGGTCCCGCCCGACCGGCTGGAGGCGGTGCTGCCGGAGGCGGACGTGGTTTTCGTCGCGGCGCCGCACACCGCGCAGTCCGAGAAGATGTTCGGCGCGAAACAGTTCGGGCGGATGAAGCAGGGCAGCTACTTCATCGCGGTCTCGCGCGGCAAGCTGTACGATGCCGTTGCGCTGGCGAATGCGCTCCAGAGCGGGCACTTGGCGGGAGCGGGCCTGGATGTCACCGATCCGGAGCCGCTGCCCAAGGGGCACCCGCTGTGGAAGCTCGAGAACGTGATCCTCACGCCGCACATCGCGGGCCGCTCGGATGGAGAGCATGCGCGTTACCTCGCGCTCTACAAAGAGAATCTGCGCCGCTTCGCGGCCGGCGAGCCGCTGCTGAACGTGGTGGACAAGGAGAAGGGCTACTGAGGGCCACAGCCTGCTAGAATCGTGAGCAGTCCGGAGGATCTATGCGAATGCCGTTCGGGGTTTCCCGCGTTGCGATTTGCGTTGCGTGCCTGTTTCTATTCGCCGGAATCGTCTCGGCCGGCGAAAAGAAGCTGATGCACTGCTTCTATTTCACCGCCGTCGAGAGCGCCACCGACGCCGACTGGCAGGCCTTCTTCAAGGCCACCGACGAATTGCCCAACAAGATTCCGGGGGTGAGCCGGGTGTGGTACGGCAAACTCTCCCGCCCGCTGACGATGCTCGCCACCGCGGACGCTGAGACCAGAAAGAAACTGGCCGCCGACGGGACTGCAACTGGCCCGATCACGCGGGTGGTCCGCCAGTTCGGCGTGTGCATGGAGATGGCCGACGAGGCCGCACTGAAAACCTATGGCGCCCACCCGTACCACCAGGAGTGGGAAGCCGCCTATTTCAAGGTCCGGCAGTACGGAACCAACACCGTGGACTTCATGGGCAAGTAGCGCTGTCCCCGAATCAGGCGAAGGGGTGCGGGCCGTCGTTGTACCATTTGGCGAATAGCGAGAGCGATTCCGACACGGCATCGAGAAGGTCGGAGTCGGCGGTGACCTCCGCTCCGATGCTATTGGCGAGACGCAGACAGAACTGGTCGGAGACGATCTTCACCCACGGAGAGGCTCCGTAGGGGCGGAATCCGATGAGCGTGGGTTTCGGCCCGCCCAGGGCGATCAAGCGGCGCCCGACGATCGCTCCGCTGCGATCCCGGATATAGAGGACCCGCTTGTTCACCTCGACGGCGTTGGCCACTGTCGAGAAGGCGTAGGAACCGCCAGCGCTTAGGCAGGTCGAGAACAGGTTGCCCATCTGGAGCACGCGAAGGGGATTGGTTTCCAAATACACCGTCCACACGGCGCCTTCGATTTCATGGATCTCCTCGCGCTCGCCGAGCCAAATGGCGGTGTTCACGCCGGCGGCGTCCATGCGTGCGATCCAGGCGGCGTTGGCGGGGTGCTTGCGAATCCAGTCGCGATTGCCGCGCGCCTCTTCGGCGAGCAGCGTTTTCAGAATCCGGCGATTGGCGCGCAGGCCCGCATAGAGGTGCAGCGCGTTCTCCCAATCGGGACCGTCGAGGTTGGGCGGCAAGCCGAGCCTCTCCCAGTGGCCCGAGATCACCTGACGCAGGCCGGCCTCGAGGGCGGCCAGCTTCGCCGAGCCCAGTTCCTTCCGGCAGGCGCGCTCGACCTTTCGGGCGCTTACGACCGCATCCTGGGCCTCCAGGCGCCTGAGCCGCGGCTGCGCCGCCATGGGAAGCGCACCGCTCCGCTCGAGCCCCCGCAAGGTCTCGAGTTCCCTCCGCCGCGCCTCTGAGTATCCCAGCAGCGCGGTAATCGTCTTGGGCAGAGGTTCTGGTTCTCCCGCCAGGGTGCGATACGCGGCTACCAGCGAGAGGCCCGAGCCCGCCGCGGGAGCTTGCCAGGCGGACAGCCACTGCTCGATGGCGATGCGCGATTGCAGTCGCAGGGCGAGATCCAGCCGCGCCAGGATCTTCCAGGCCCGCCCCGCCAGGTAGCGGCTCCCAGCGCACTCGGACAGGAATTGCCGCGCATCCGGGAACGCGCGGAGGAACTTCCAGCCTTTCGACGGATCGCCAGGACCTTCGCACTTGGCGGAGAGCTCCAGCAATCTGAGGAACGCCTCATCGTCGTTGGGGGACAACTCGGCGGAGAGCTCGAAGTCGGCCCAGTCGAAGCGGGCGGGGTCGCTCAGCACGGAGCGCACCAGCGTCCGCACGCGGGCTTCGCCGCTGTGCTTCTCGCGGAGGCGGAGCACGTCGAACAGGAGGAGCCACTCGCGGCGGGAGCGGGAGGCGGATGCCAACAGCTCTTCGCAAATCCAGGGGTGACGCTCGAGCAACCCTTGGCGGACGGCGGCCTGTTTGGGCGCCACCACGTCCGTCACTCCCCAGAGCACGTCATCCAGAAGCCGCAAGGCCTGCCCGGCATGTTCGGGCGGCACGGTATCGAGCCAGTCCAGAAGACGACGAACGAGGGTGCGGCTGGTCAACTTCAGCAGGTTGGGCCACAGGAATGGCAGATCCTGCTCGGCATTCAGGGCCAGCCATTTTTCGGGGAGCGCGAAGAGCGCGTGCAGGGCGGCGGGGCCGCGACGCGCCACGTGCGTAGCTTCGCTAAAGAGGCGGTGAGTGAAAAGCCGGCGCCGCTCGTCCGCGCTCAGGTCCTCCAGCCTCCCCAGGATTCCACTCGAGGCGACGAAGGCGTCCCAGTCGCTGCCGGCGCCGGCCAACAACTCCGGACCGCGTTCGGCCAAGCTTTCCAGCAGGGCCTCGACGTTGGCTCTCACCCACCCGGTCTCGCCCAGCCAGGATTGAAGCGAGGCGACGGCGGTCTCGAGCGCGGCGCCTTTCTTGCGAAACACCTGGGCGCAGGCGCTCAGCCAAGCCAGCGCGTAGGCAACGGCGGCCGGCGGATCGGCGAACGCGCTGGCGCGCCCCACCAGGCCGGCAAACACTCTTCCGGCGTCTCTGGGGAGGGGATAGAAGGGGATGAGGGAGGCGGGTTGTCCGGATGCCCAGGCATATTCCGCCGCGGCCGCGTCCGGGATCGCCTTGGGAAGCGCCAGCCCGGGAGCCGGCTCCGCCGAGATGGCCTTCAGCCGCTGCTCGAGCTTCTGGCGCCAGGCCGCGAGATCGCCCACGCGAGGGGGCAGTTCCTTGGGATATTTTCGAGCCGCCCCGAGCGCGGACAGGGTATCGGCGATGAGCGGGCGCGAGACCGCCGCAATTTCGGGGACGGTGGGATTGAGAGCGTTGTATTCCAGCCGCACCGCGTATCGCTCCGCAGGCAGCCGCGACAACTTTTCCGCGATCAGGCAGGCAGCGGGGCGATAGACGATTTCCCGGGGCCACGGAGGGTGCGTGAAGGAGCCCGGCCAGTCCACCAGCGGCCAGGCGAGCCAGGCGGTGCGCCGCTCGATATCGGCGGCGCCGGCGCGCCGTTCTCCTTTGCTGAAGCCCGGGCGCCGCCGCGCTTCGTACTCCCCGCTAGGACGCATGAGCCCGAAGGCGTGAAAGAATGCCCACACCGGCATTCTTTCACAGGTTGTGCGCGAATTGCTTAGGCACGGCCGGAATGATATAAGCGTTCAGTTGAACGTCGCTGCGCTCAAGGCCCGCTCGTCGGTGGCCGGCCCTGGCCGGCGCTTCGTTTTGTGGGTGCAGGGTTGCTCTCTGCGTTGCCCAGGGTGCGTGAACCCGGAGTTTCAGCCGTTTGTTCCGCGCGTGATTCGTTCGGCGGATTGGCTTGCCGTTCTGCGTGTGGTACGTGTCGGACCGCGGGCACAAGCGGGGGACTCGGCTCCTCATGGCCGGGGTGGCGGTCTTGGCGGTCGTGTTGTCGCTTCGCACGGGATCCAGAATGGGCCTGATCGCGATGGGGGTAAGGCTGTTGGTGGCCATGGTGGTCATGCGAGGCCGAGCGCGGCTGTGCCTGATGGTGGGGACACCAGTGGCGGCGTTCGTCGTCCTGACTTTCCTCCCACAGGAGATGCAGGAACGGTACCAGACCATGGTCTCCGACAACGACGTGGTAGAGAGCGACGACATAGCGGCGGCGGTGGCATCGACCGAGGGCCGCTGGCAATTGCTGCTGAAAAGCCTTGAGGTTACGGCGCGCCACCCAGTTTTCGGGGCCGGTCCCGGCAATTTCTCGAACACGGATGCCGCGAAGCAAGGATACTCGGCATCGCATAACGCGTACACGCAGATGTCGAGTGAATGTGGCATCGCCGGCGGGGCGATGTTTGCCGGGTTGGTGTTGTACTGTCTGGGGCGCGCCAACCAGTTGCGAAAGGTGGCGCGGCAGGTTCCGGCTTGGCGCGCGTACTACCTGATGGCGCTCTGCCTGCTGCTGTCGGGTGTGGCGTACAGCGTGTGCGCGGTCTTTGGCAGTGTGGCGTACGGTATCCACCGGCCAGTGCTGGCTGGGCTGGTGCTCTCGCTGGAGCGCGCTTTCGCCCGGCTGTCTGTCAGCGAGACTGGGCCGACACCGCATGCCTGACGACGCAGCCGCGGCAGGAACGGGGGGAGCGCGCCAAGGGACGGCCGACCGCTCTAAGGTTGCGCCCCTGCTGCCTAGCCGCATCCCGTCGCTGGATGGGCTGCGCGGCGCGTCGATTCTCCTGGTGGTGGTGGGCCACATGGCGGCGACGCGGAACTTCCCGTTCGCCGGGTACTTCAGCCACGTTCTGGGGCACTTCGGCAACTTCGGGGTCAGGTTCTTCTTCGTCAACTCGCGCTTTCTGATCACGACCCTGCTGTTGAATGAGCATGACAAGACGGGCCGGATTTCACTGCGGGCATTCTATCTACGGAGAACGCTACGCATTCCCCCTGCCTTCTGGGTATGTTGGGCAGCGATCGCGATACATGCAATCACGGGCGCCGTGGTGCTCTGCCGGGGCGACTTGCTTCACGCGGCCACCCATACGATGAACTACCATCATGTCCGCGCGCGGCAGCTCAATCACATTTGGTCGCTCGCGGTCGAGGAGCAGTTTTACCTGCTGTGGCCGACATTGCTCTATCTCTTTGGCCCGACGCGTTCCATTCGGGCTGCCGCGGGCGTGATTCTCGCCGTGCCGCTGGTCCGCCTCTGGATGTGGTACGGGCCTCTGGCGTAGACCAGCCCGTCGGTCCGGCTGAGCGCGATCATGCGCGAGTTCCAGGCGGTTGCCGACGTGCTTGCGACCGGCTGCGTGATGGCGGGCGCGTACAACTGGCTCGGAAAGAGGCCTTGGTACATGAACCTGCACCGGTCTCGGGGATTTCTGGGGCTGCCGGCCGCATTACTGCGGATCAGCGCCGGAGTGTATTTCCTGCGGCCGGTTGTCTTCTACACGGCTGGCCAGACGTGTGCCACCATCGGTGTCGCGCTGATCATCGATCACTTTGTTCGTTTCCCAGCAGGCCTGCTGGGAAGGCTGCTCAATTCCCAGTTTCTGAGGGCGGTGGGAATCCTGAGCTACTCACTGTACCTGTGGCAGGAGCTGTTCCTCGACTCGTTCTCGCCTTCTGTGTTCACCTCATTTCCGCAGAACCTGATCCTGACTGGAGCGGCGGCCGTCGGTTCCTGTTAGCTGGTGGAAAGGCCGGCTTTGCGTCTGAAATCACGGTTCGAGGACGCGCGGAGACGGAGGCTGGAACACGCCGCTGAGATCATTGCGGGCGCCACTGAGCGCTGAGCATCCGGTGACCGTCCGGTTGGCCGCCGCTTTCCGGTCACCGGTGTCCCAGCGACGGGCCAATCCAGATTGTTCTTTATTCTGAATTGCATACGAGCAGGTTCCTAATTCTTGCCCACCTGACATCGACGGAGCGCATGCTAACATTGGGGCGGTTGAACCGGCGCCCAAGCGCCGGGACAGGCCGGTCAAAGGTCCCGGCCGATGACTCGCGGGGCTGGGGCTCAGGGCCGACAAGGCACAAGGAGAGAGCGGGGATGAAGACACCGATTGGAAGGGCAAGCATTCTGCTGGTGGTGAGCGGGCTGTGGCTGGCCGCCCAGACCACCATTAACGGTGGCAGGGTTATCTCGGGCAACTGGGACGCTGGGAACGCTGCGTCGACCAGACCAGTCAGGACGGGTACGGGTCTGCCGGCGAACTGCAACGTCGGGGAGCAGTTCTTTCGAACGGACGCGGCGGCGGGCCAGAATCTGTACTTCTGCACGGCTGCCAATATCTGGACGCAAATGCCCGCCGGCGGCGCCGGAGCACCAAGCGGACCTGCCGCCGGGGATCTTTCGGAGTCCTATCCGAACCCCACCGTGGCCAAGATCAACGGAACCTCGGTCCCCACGAACTCAGCAGCCAATCAAACGCTGGTAACTACAGCGTCTGCAACGAGCTCGTGGGTCGCCCTGGCCGACTGCGTATCAAACGGCGGAGTGCTTCAGTACGCCACGTCGACACACACGTTTTCGTGCCACTCCCTGGCCTCCGCGGACATGCCTCCCAGCGTGGTGCAAGGCGCCCCCTCCCTCACCACCCCCGGCGCAATCCCGAAAGTCTCTCCGGCCGGGACGCTGGCGGAGTCGGCGATCTCGGACGACGGCGCGGATACCGTGACGGTGACGGGGAGGTCCGTAGCTGTTGGGACCACGCTGCCCGCTGGTGCGCCTATTGGAACCATCGGAGCGAGCGTGATCTACTCGCCCAACGGCGCGCTCAATGTCATGGGGTTCGGAGCCTCTGGCTCAACCACCGCGACTACTACGGTGGGCACCACTACGGCTCCCGCTACCTCCGTGACGCTGACCAGTGCCACCACATACGCCAAGGGTCAAGGCATTACTATTGCTGGGGCTGGCCCTGCCGGTGCATTGTATCTTGGCACAATCTCGAATGTTGCTGGGGCGGTGTTGACAATCACTCCGGCCACGAGCACGACCGTTGCGGGGGGAGCAGCGGTCAATCACGACGACCTTGCTGCAATTCACGCGGCTATCGCTGCCTTGCCCACGAATGGAGGCGGCGTCTACTTCCCTCCAGGAACGTACAACCACGCCACCCCAGTCCTCCTGCATCGGGGCAATGTCGAGTTGGTCGGTGCCGGAATTGGGGCGAGCACCGTATACAACGCGGGTACGGGCGTTGGTATCGATGTCGCCGGGGGTTCCACGTATAACAACGTCATCCGTGATATCTCGGTGATTGGTAACGCTGCGTCCAGTCATGGACTGGTCGCCGATAGCGCTACAGAGATCATCCTGAACAATGCTGAGTTTTCAAACAACGGAGGATACGGTCTCTATTTCACCAACTCTTTCTCGGCACGAATACTGCATTGCATTATCCTGAACAATGTGCTCGGAGGCGTCTACGAGGGAGCGGGGAGCAACGGCAACGTAATAAGAGACAGCAGGATAGCTGGCAACGGTACATTTGGTGGCATCCAGGCTCAATCATTTTCTGACCTAGTGATTGTTGGGAACGTGCTTGAGTCCCAATACTACGGGGTTACCGCTGTTGGCGGGTCGGCCTTGACTTTCGATGGAAACTATTGTGAATCCAATTCGCAGTTCTGTATTGAACTTGGGTCGGGAGCTTACCTGCATGGCGGATCAGTAAGAAATAACTACATTAACTGTAGCGGTGCAATCTATGGCATAAGTGCGTACTTGAACGTTACCGGCGTTCAGATCAGTGGAAATTACTTTGTGGGGTGCACAGTAGCGGATATTATCTTTTATGCTGGGACGTCCACCAATTACGGTAACATTGTAGGTCCGAACTCTTTTGCCACTACACCCGTTGTTACTGGGAAGTTCTTAGGCAACTTTGTAATGTCTCCTGACGGCAGAATATCGGCGGCACCAGGAGGCGCTGTAGCGGCCTGTCACAACTACACCCTCGCTTGCACGTCGGGAGCATGCACCTCGGACGGCACTCCGGTGACGATTACCGGTGCCTCGCCGTTTCGGTTCACCATCCAGACAGGTGTCCTTCCAGCAGGAGCGCTGGTGACATGGGCTTCCGTCGATCATGCAAGCACATGGACTACGGTTGCAGGCACCATCACGGGTCTGACGCTTTCGGTGGGAGCGACTACCGGAACACAAGACACGTACTACACAGCATCGCAGAATCTGTTTGCCGCGACCGGAAACACCGAGGGAAGCGGGTTCCCTAAACGGCCAAACGGGACGGGAGCGGATTTGGTTAAAGGCGTGCTTGTGGGCACATTTTCTAGTGGCAACTTTACGGGTCAAGACCTCACCGGAACGGCCAATATCCACGTTTGTTGGGTGCAGCCGTAATGTGAACGGGAGACTGTGCATGGGTGCGGCATACGGCGGGGTGGTAGCGAGGAAGTGGAGGAGCAGATGAAGATTCGAGCGTTGCTTGGAATGCTTGCGCTCTGCGTTGTCGGAGCGGATGTGGCCACTTGCGCGATCACGGATGTCCGCGTGACGGGAGTGACCAGCACCCAGGCAGTCATTGCCTGCACCGCTCCCAACCTGTCGGCCTGTACGGTTGAGGTGTACGACGGGAGCGGGTACCGATTCGCCGGACTCAGGGTCACGGCGGCTACGAATGCTCCGCCAATCGGGATTACCACTGACGCGCAGCACACACTGGCGACGGGAGATAAGGTGTACATCACCGGCGTGGGCGGCAACACCGCTGCTACAGAACAGCGGCCTCGCGTATTTCACGTCGAATCCCAACCCCGCCCAACACTTCGGCATCACTCCGGAGACCGGCCGCTACGCGACCCTCCGCGCCGCCGGCCGCTATGCGGAGGATCGTAGTGTGTTGACGGCGAAATCGCGCCGCGCTTCGTAGGACGCGATGGCGGTTTCCTGATCGAGGATGTAGCCCAGTTCGTCGGCTCCGTTCAGCAGGCAGTGCTTGGCGAAGGCGTCCACCGGGAATTCCACTGCGCGGCCATCCGGCATCGTGAGCGTCTGCGCGGCCAGATCGATGCTGACGGTGGCCTCGGGCGGCAATGCGAACAGCCCGGCGTGAATCTCGCGCGACACCGCGACCGGCAGCAGCGAATTCTTGAGCGCGTTCTGGCGAAAGATGTCCGCGAACGAGGTGCTCACCACCGCGCGAAACCCGAACTGGGTGAGCGCCCAGGGCGCGTGCTCGCGCGAGCTGCCGCAGCCGAAGTTGCCGCCCACGAGCAGGATCCCGGCGCCCTGCGCGCGCGGCTGATTCAGGATGAAATCCGGCTTGGGCCGGCCCTCGGCGTCGTAGCGCCAATCGCAGAAGAGCTGGTCGCCGAGTCCCTCCTTCGAAATGGTCTTCAGAAAGCGCGCCGGGATGATCTGGTCGGTGTCGATATTGTCGATGGGCAGCGGAAGCAGGCGGCTCTCGAACTTGGTGAAGGGTTGCATATTCAGGTCCCCGGACAGGGCTGGAGCCCTATCATGACAGTGTCCTCACGTCGGTGACCACGCCGGTGACCGCGGCGGCGGCGGCGGTCAGCGGGCTGGCCAGGAAGGTGCGGCCGCCCGGTCCCTGGCGGCCTTCGAAGTTGCGGTTGCTGGTCGAGACGCAGTATTCGCCCGGCTCCAACCGGTCGTCGTTCATGGCCAGGCACATCGAGCAGCCCGCTTCGCGCCACTCGGCGCCGGCGGCGCGGAAGATCCGGTCCAGCCCTTCAGCCTCGGCCAGGCGCTTCACCTCGTTCGACCCCGGCACGATCAGCGCGCGCACGTGCGGGCTCACCTTGCGGCCGTCGAGCACCGAGGCGGCTGCGCGCAGGTCCGCCAGGCGGCCGTTGGTGCAGCTCCCCACGAACACCACATCGACCGGATGACCCAGCAGCGGCTTGCCGCCTTCGAGATTCATGTACCGCAGCGCTTTGCGGACGCTTTCGCGTTCCATGGGGTCGGCGATCCCCGCGGGGTCGGGGACCGCGGCGGTGATGGGGATTCCCATCCCCGGGCTGGTGCCGAAAGTGATCATCGGCTCCAGTTCGCCCGCGTCGATTCCCACCTGCCTGTCGTAGGTTGCGCCCTCGTCGCTGGGGAGTTGCTTCCACCGCGCGATGGCGCGGTCCCAATCCGCTCCGTGAGGAGCGTAAGGACGGCCGTACATGTACTCGAACGTGATGCCGTCCGGGGCGATCAGCCCGGCGCGGGCGCCCGCTTCGATCGACATATTGGTGACGGTCATGCGCTCGTCCATCGAGAGCGCGCGGATCGTCGAGCCGCGGTACTCGAACACGCAGCCCGTACCGCCCCCGGTGCCGATCCTAGCGATCAGCGCCAGGATGACGTCCTTGGCCGCGACGCCGGGGCCCAGAGTGCCGGACACCTCGACGCGGAAGGTCTTCGGCCTGCGCTGGAGCAGGCACTGGGTGGCAAGCACTTGCTCCACCTCGCTGGTGCCGATGCCAAACGCCAGCGCGCCCAACGCGCCGTGGGTGGCCGTGTGGCTGTCGCCGCAGACGATCGTCATGCCGGGCTGGGTGAGGCCCAGTTCCGGGCCGATGACGTGTACGATGCCCTGCCGCTGGATCGAGAGGCTGTAGCACGTGAGCCCGAATTCCAGGCAGTTCGCCTCGAGTTGCGCGATCTGTTTGGCCGAGGTCTCGTTCAGGATCGGCAGCGAGCGGTCGATCGTGGGAACGTTGTGATCGGCCGTGGCCAGCGTATGTTCGGGGCGGCGCACCTTCAGGCCGCGGCTGCGGAGGCCCTCGAACGCCTGCGGCGACGTGACCTCGTGGACCAGGTGCAGGTCGATGTAGAGCAGAGTCGGAGCGCTGGGGTTTTCCGCGACCACGTGCGCGTCCCATACTTTTTCGACAATCGTGCGAGGATGATTCATAGAGAACCTCATTGACGATTTACGATTTCATCATTGACGAATGTTGTGTCCCCCCGCGCGGGCAATCGTCAATGCGAAAATCCTCAATCGTCAATTCCCTAAGCTTCCAATTATCGCCTCCCCCACCTCGCTGGTGGTGGCCGGCGGACCGGCGGGGCGGAGGTCGGCGGTGACCCGGCCGCTGTCGAGCACCTTCTCGATGGCGGCGTAGACGGACGCGGCCTCCTCCTTGAGACCAAACGTGTATTCGAGCATGGCGGCTACCGAGCCGATGGCCCCCAGAGGATTGGCCTTGTTCTGCCCGGCGATGTCGGGGGCCGAGCCGTGCACCGGCTCGTACAGCCCGTGCTCGTCGCCCAGCGACGCCGAGGGAAGCATGCCGATCGATCCCGCCAGTACCGCGCCCTCGTCGCTCAGGATGTCGCCGAATAGGTTCTCGGTCAGCACGATGTCGAACCGCCGCGGGTTGAGGATCAACTGCATCGCGCAGTTGTCCACCAGCAGGTGGTCGAGCGCCACGTCGGGATACTGGCCCGCGATTTCGATCACCACCTTCCGCCAGAGCTGCGAGTTCTCGAGCACGTTCGACTTGTCGACGCTGGTGACCTTGCGGCGCCGGTTGCGCGCCAGTTCGAAGGCCTTCCGCGCGATGCGCTCGATCTCGGCGCGAGTGTAGACCATGGTGTTGACCGCCGTGTCGCCGCTGATCCCCCGCGGCGTCCCGTAGTAAATGCCGCCGGTCAGCTCCCGAACGATGATCATATCCACTCCCTCGACCAGCGCGTTCTTCAGCGGCGAGGAATCCAGCAGAGCCCGATAGGCTCGCACCGGCCGCAGATTGGCGTACACGCCCAGCGCCTTGCGCAGGCCGAGCAGTCCCGCTTCGGGGCGCTGGCTCGGCGGCATTTGGTCGAACTCCGGCAGGCCGACCGAGCCCATCAGCGTGGCGTCGGCCTCGAGCGCCAGCCGCAGCGTCTCTTCCGGCAGCGGGTTGCCGGTCTCGTGGATGGCGACGCCGCCCAGCAGCCCCTCAGTCAATCTCAGCGCGTGACCGTGTTTCCGAGCCACGTGCCCGAGCACGCGGACGGCCTCGCGGGTGACTTCGACGCCGATGCCGTCTCCAGGGAGAGCGAGTACGTTGAGTTTCATCGTGGAGAAACCAGTATAGCCAGTGTCGCCTCTAGCGGCTACGGGCTACGAGCTACGAGCTACGGGCTGATTACTCTGCCGCGGCGACGCTCGCCTTCCGCTCTTCGAGGATCGCGACAATCTCCTCGTTGAGGACGCCCTTCTTGCGGTCCGCGATGGCGATGAAGCGCTGGTAAACGGCATCCAGCTCTTCTTTCGAGAGCGCGTAGCCGAGGACCTGGCAGCGCTGGTTGAGCGCGTGCCGGCCGCTGTGCTTGCCCAGGATCAGCTTGCTCTCCGGCACCCCGACCGACTTGGGGTCCATGATCTCGTAGGTGGTCCGCTCCTTGAGGAAGCCGTCCTGGTGGATGCCCGCCTCGTGTGCGAACGCATTGCCGCCGACGATGGCCTTGTTGGGCTGCGGGCCGAACGCGATCAGGCTGGCCAGCAACTGGCTGGCCGCGTGCAGATGCTCCGTGACGATGCCGGTTTCAAACGGCAGGAGGTCGCGCCTGGTCTTGAAAGCCATCACCGCTTCCTCCAGCGCGCAGTTGCCCGCCCGCTCCCCGATGCCGTTGATCGTGCACTCCACCTGCCGCGCGCCCGCCAGCACGCCCGCCAGCGAATTGGCCGTGGCCAGGCCGAGATCGTTATGGCAGTGCACGCTGACGATGGCCGCCTCGCCCAGCGCCTGTACTACACGCCGGATGAAGGCGCCGAACTCCTCGGGCATCGAGTAGCCCACCGTGTCCGGCAGGTTCACCGTGCGGGCCCCGGCCTCGACCGTCGCTTTCGAAATCTCCACCAGGTACTCGGGGTCCGTACGGGTGGCGTCCTCCGCGGAAAACTCGACGTCCTCGGCGTAGCGGCGCGACAGTTCGACGGCCGCTACCGCCTGGTCGAGGACCTCCTGGCGGCTCTTGTGGAGCTTGTACTTGAGGTGGATATCGCTGGTTGCGATAAACGTGTGTATCCGAGGACGCTTGGCGTGTTCCAAAGCGCGGGCGGCCCGTTCGACATCCAGCGTGCAGGCCCTGGCGAGTGCCGCCACCTGCACCCACGGGAACTCGCGGCTCACCGCATCGACGGCTTGGTAGTCGCCCTCCGATGCGATCGGGAACCCGGCCTCGAGGATGTCGACGCCGAGCTCCACCAACTGGTGAGCCATTCGGACTTTCTCCGGAACCGTCATGCTGCAACCGGGAGATTGTTCGCCGTCCCGGAGAGTCGTGTCGAAAATGTATACGCGATTGTTCATGAGTTTCCGCCCGCGCTTTGGGGGATCTGGCCCGCGGCCGGCCTGTTTCTCCGGCAACGGGCTTAGGACGATTATGCCCCACGGGTCCGGATTTGGCAAATTGATAATTTAGTGGTTGCACATAAGCAACATTCATGATATAAGGGGAATTTATGGAGCTCTACCTTCTCGAGACCTTTCTCACCGTCGCCGCCGAGAAGAGTTTCTCGCGGGCGGCGGAGAAGCTGCTGCGAACGCAGCCCGCGGTCTCCCTGGCCATCCAGCGGCTGGAAAACGAGCTCGGCGCCAGGCTGATCGACCGCAGCGGCAGGCAACTGCTGCTGACCGACGCGGGGCGCATCGTGGCCGAGCACGCACGGCGCTTCGAAAACCTGGCGCACGACCTGGAGAACGCCCTGGCGGAGCTGAAGGACAACGCCGCCGGCCGGCTGGTCATCGGGGCCAACGAATCCACCGCGCTTTACTTGCTCCAGCATATCGAGCAGTACCGCCGCCACTATCCGAAGGTGAAGGTGCAGGTGCGGCGGAGCCTGTCGAGCAGGGTGCCGGCCCAATTGATCGACGGCGACTTGGAGCTGGGCGTGATCAGCTACGACCCGCAGGACGAGCGGCTCATATCAACCGTGATCTACACCGATCACCTGGCCTTCGTCGTCTCTCCGAAGCACCGCTTCGCCAGGCGCAAGCCGGTTTCCATCACCGAGCTGGGGATGGAGACCTTCATCGCGCACAACGTGGTATCGCCTTACCGCGACACCGTGCTGCGGGAGTTCCAGCGGCACAAGGTGACGCTGAACATGGACGTCGAGATGCCCACCGTCGAGACCATCCGGCGCATGGTGCAGCGCGACGAGGGCGTGGCGTTCCTGCCGCGGATGTGCGTGGAGCAGGAGATCCGGCAGAAGCTGCTGTGCGAAGTGGAGGTGAAGGAACTGCGCGTGGAGCGGAAGATCCGGCTGGTGCATCCGGCGCGTCGCCTGCTGAGCCACGCGGCCCGTGCCTTCCTCGAGCTGGTGAAAGCAGGCTGAGGTGGGGCAGACCATCGCCTTGTGTGGTCTGCCTTGGCCTGTCGGCTCAGCGCGACGCTTTGCACACGGTTCCAAGGCAGCGGATCGTGCCCTGCTGATCGGTGCGGAAGATCTGGGCGCCGAGCCGTTGGACCATCTCGAGCACGATCTCGTCGGGGTGGCCGAACTCGTTGCCGCGGCCACAGGAAATCACGATCGTCTGAGGCCGTACATCGCCCAGAACCCCGGAAGTGGTGCCGCTTTCCGAGCCGTGGTGGGCGGCCTTCAGGACGTTCGCACGGAGTTGGGAACGGTGGTATTTGAACAGGTCCTCCCAGCACTCCATTTCGCAGTCGCCCGGGAAAAGATACTGGGCCGTGGGATATGCGACTTTGAGCACTAGCGAGTGGTTGTTCACCGTGCTGTCGCGCGGGCGTAGCGGAAGAGATTCGGGGTGCAGCACGCTCAGAGTCAGCTTCCCAAGACGCTTCTCGGCGCCGGAGGTGATCGCTTCAAAGTGCTCGGCCCGCTCCAGCAACGGGCGGAACTGCGATTTGTAGTCCAGGCCGGAATACCAGATCTCGTGCACGGGAAAGGCATCCAGAATGGCGGCCAGGCCGCCCGTGTGGTCGGAGTGAGCATTGCTGAGGACGAGGAGATCGATGTCCTTGATGCCTTCGCCGCGCAGCAGCTCGGCGGTGCTTCCGTTGTGGCCGGTATCGATGACAATCGTCTCGTTCTCAGGGGTGCGGATCAGCGCGGCATCTGCCTGCCCGACGTCGAAGAAGGTAACCGAGAGGTCCTGGGGTGGCTGTGGCTTCCTGGCACAGGCGGCCAGCAAGACGGCCAGCGCGATCGGCGCAATTGCTCTTTTTCTCTGCATCGGCCTGAAGGAATTATAGCGTGCTGAGACACGCCGCTTTGGCGGCACTGGCTATGCCGGCGCCCGGGGCGGTTGCTGGCGCGAAAAACCGCGCGAGAATAGAAGTGTGAGCGAAGAGCGCGCCAGCCCCCCAGACCCCTCTCAGCCGCGCCGGCCGTCGGCGGCCCGAGCGGTCGTCGCCTGGGCGCGCGACCTGGCCCTCTCGGTGATCATCGCCTTCCTGGTGATCATCTTCATTTACCAGCCGGTGAAAGTCGAGGGGACCAGCATGATGCCCGGCCTGGTGGACCAGGAGCGCATCTTCGTTAACAAGTTCGTGTACCGCTTCGGGATCGGCTCGATCCAGCGCGGCGACCTGATCGTGTTCTGGTTTCCGGGCGACCAGTCGAAATCTTACATCAAGCGCGTGATCGGGCTTCCCGGCGACACCGTTTCCGTCGACCGGGGCGCCGTCATCCTGAACGGCCGGCCGCTCCAGGAGGACTACGTGCCCAGGGAATACAGCGACTACCTGTCGATGCCTGCGCGAACCGTGGACCCGGACAACTACTTCGTCCTCGGAGACCACCGCAACTCCTCCAACGACAGCCGCAACGGCTGGCTCGTGCCGCGAAGCTGCATCTATGGCAAAGCGGTGTTCGTCTACTGGCCGCTGGACAGATTGGGGCCGGTGAAATAGCGGCCTAGCAGCCCGACAATCACCAGAATGGCGCCGATGGCGATCAGCGTGCGCCCAAGCCCTTGCATATCGAACGGATCAGACGCTGTACATCCGCCCGCGGCGCAGGCCCAGCAGGATCGGCACCAGCCGGTGCGCAATCAGCTCGTGCAGCGTGAGCAATTCCTTGTTGGCGGCCGTCACCGCATCGGCGTCGTGCCGGTTCGCGGCGCCGCCGCCCGCCTTCGTCAATCGCTC
This sequence comes from Bryobacteraceae bacterium, assembly GCA_050008465.1. GTDB lineage: Bacteria > Acidobacteriota > Terriglobia > Bryobacterales > Bryobacteraceae > Fen-330. Next base: position 7,835 of record JBEKMO010000053.1, on the reverse strand, counting down.
GACCAGAGCTTGTTGCTGGTTGGGGGGGAACAGGGTTCATGCGTCTCTCTCTCCGATTCAGCCATCACACCAAGTCGCGGTTTTCCGTGGCGTAGGCTCTCAGCGTGCCGCGTCGAGACTCTTCTCGACGCCCTCGCCGTACTTCGGGTCGGCCTTGAAGAAATGTTGGATCTGGCGGAGTTGAATCTCTTTGGGGACGCTCTTCATGCCAGCGACAATGTTGTGAATGAGGCGCTGCTGCTCCTCGGGTTTCAAGAGGCGGAACAGGTCGCCCGCCTGGGTGTAGTCGTCGTTGCCTGCGCGGTGGTCGTAGCGCGCGGCGACGGCTTCCCCGAGGTCCCAAGCCGGGTCCTTGTAGCTCGGGTCCTCAACCGGCCCGCCGGAACTGTTCGGCTCGTAGTTCGGACCGATGCCGCCGTTTTCGTCGAAGCGCATCGCTCCATCCCGATGGTACGTGTGGACCGGGCACTTCGGCCGGTTAATGGGCAGCGCGTCGTAGTTGACGCCCAGCCGGTAACGGTGCGCGTCAGTATACGACAGAATGCGCGCCTGCAGCATCTTGTCCGGCGAGAAGCCCAGGCCCGGCACGACGTTGGCCGGCGCGAAGGCGGCCTGCTCGACCTCGGCGAAGTAGTTTTCCGGGTTGCGGTTCAGGGTCATGATGCCCACCTCGTGCAGGGGATACTCCTTGTGCGCCCAAACCTTGGTCAGATCGAAAGGATTGTAGCGGAACGTCCGGGCCTGCTCCTCGGTCATGATCTGCACGCACACGCGCCAGCGGGGGAAGTCCCCGCGCCCGATGGCCTCGAACAAGTCGCGTTGCGCGAAGTCCGGGTCCCGCCCCGCCATTTCGATGGCCTCTTCCCGGTTGAAGTTGCGGATCCCTTGCAGGCTCTTGAAGTGCCACTTCGACCACACGCGCTCGCCTTTGGAGTTAATCAGCGAGAAGGTGTGGCTGGAGAAGCCGTGCATGTGGCGGAAGCCCCAGGGCGTGCCGCGGTCCGAAAACAGAATCGTCACCTGGTGCAGCGATTCCGGAGACAGACTAAAGAAGTCCCACACCATGGTGGGCGACTTGAGGTTGGTTTGCGGATCGCGCTTCTGGGTGTGAATGAAGTCCGAGAACTTGAGCGGATCCCGAATGAAGAAAACGGGGGTGTTGTTGCCCACCAGGTCCCAGTTGCCTTCCTCGGTGTAGAACTTCAGCGCGAAGCCGCGGGGGTCGCGCTCGGTGTCCGCCGATCCTTTCTCGCCACCCACCGTCGAGAAGCGAGCGAACATCTCGGTTTTCTTGCGAACGCTCTCGAACAGTTTGGCCTTGGTCCAGCGGGTGATGTCCTGGGTGACCTCGAAGATTCCGTGCGCGCCGGAACCCTTGGCGTGTACCACGCGCTCCGGGATACGCTCCCGGTTGAAGTGGGCCATCTTCTCGATCAACAGGTAGTCCTGCATCAGCACCGGCCCGCGCGGGCCCGCGGTCAGTGAATTCTGGTTGTCACCGACGGGAATGCCGGTGATCGTGGTCATGGTTTTCGGTTCGTCCATCAATGTGCTCCTTGTTCAGTTTATGTCTAATCTTGGATTGCGTCTAATCAGACGGTCAAGAAAAACTCACCCGTCCCCGCGGCATCCCTCGCACAAGCCCCGCAGCGTGATCTCAAAGGAGTCGACCGCGTGTTTGCCCGGCAGTTCTCCGACGGGAAAGGGCGGCACGGCCTCCCAGCGAACGTCTTCCACCTTCCCGCAGCGGCGGCAAACGAAATGGTGATGCGGCCCGAGGTTCGAGTCGAAGCGCAGAATCCCTCCCAGAAAGAGCTCCCGAATGAGCCCGCTCTCTTTCAGGAGGCTGAGCGTGTTGTACACGGTGGCGCGGGATGTCAGGGGGAAACGGCGGTTCACGGCCACCAGGATTTCTTCCGGTGTCGGGTGATGCTCGGTCGAGGCCAGGTATTCGACGATCGCCCGGCGCTGTGGGGTGATCTTCAGGCGCCGAGCCCGGGCTAGGGCATCCAACTGCCGCTGCGACAATCTGTTCACTTTAATTTAGACTACATCTAAATCCAGCCTCTTGTCAAGCATGCGCTAAACTCGGGACAGTACACTCAATTCCTAATTTCCCGCCACCATGTTTCGCCTCGCGATCTTCCTCGCCGCCTCCGCCGCCTTCCTCCTGCTCTCTTGGCGGTCCCTGCGCTCTCCGCGCTCCCACGGCTTCTATCGCTTCTTCGCTTTTGAATTCCTGGCGGCTCTGATCCTGTTGAACGTTCCCCACTGGTTTCGCGAGCCGTTCTCGGTGCGCCAGCTCGCCTCATGGTTCCTCCTGCTGGTCTCGCTGGGCCTGGCGATCGAGGGATTCCGGCTGCTTCGCATTATTGGCAGGCCGGCGCCCCAGGCCGCCCAAGACACCAATTTCGGCTTCGAGAACACCACCACGCTGGTGACAGTCGGCGCTTACCGGTTCATCCGCCATCCGATGTACGCGTCGTTGCTCGGGCTAGGCTGGGGTGCGTGCCTGAAGCAGCCAACCGCGATCGGTGCCGCCTTGGCCCTGGCTGCCTCCGGCTTCCTGGTCCTCACCGCGGTGATGGAGGAAGGCGAGAATCTCGCCCGATTCGGCGCCCCCTACGCCACCTACATGAAAACCACACGGCGCTTCGTCCCGTTCGTGTTCTGAACCCCTCCACCCGGCGGGATTCGGAAACCGCGGTACCCTGGTAGCAGTGACTCATGAAACGGCTGTTTCTTGCCACCGCTCTCGTCACCGCGCTCCTGGCTTATGCTCAGCAGCCCGGTCCTGCGCTCACCGTCGATGCGAGCGCCAGCCGGCACGCCATTTCGCCGGATATTTACGGGATCAATTGGTATTGGGGCGGGGAAGATCCCAGGCTTAACCCTCCGGTTGCCTACGGTGCCCAACTGGCCGCTCAGGCGCCGGACGTCAGGGCGGCCGTGCGCCGCTGGGGCGGCAACTCCACCAGTACGTACCACTGGCAGTTCGATGTCAACAACATCGACGCTGACTGGTTCTTCGAAGTACTGCCTTTGGCCAGTGGCAGCCTGGCGGACGGCACCGTCTACGACGTCTCCAAACTGCCCGACGGCTCGACGTTCAACCTGCTTTTCGAGCGTACCCGCGTGACCGGCGGCAAGCTCATGGGGACCGTTCCGGTTCTGGGGTGGTTGCCGAAGGCGCACCAGGAGATGTGCAGCTTCGACGTCGCCAAGTACGGCCGGCAGTGCAATCAAGATCCCTACGCGCAATACCACCCCATAACCTGCGGCGATGGCGTCGTCTTCAGTCCCACCTGCGGCACGAATCCCATCTACATCCAGAACGACCCCACAGACGCCTACACCAACCAATATGACGAGACCTTCCAGGCCCAGTGGATTCAGTACCTGCTCTCTCGCTACGGCAAGGGGAACCAGGGCGGCGTTGCCATCTGGAGCCTGGACAACGAGCCCATCTGGTGGGACTCCACCCACCGCGACATCCATCCCAACCCCTACACCTACGACGAGCTGCTCAGTGTCAACCTGAAGTACGCCGCCGCGATCAAGCAGGCCGACCCGACGGCTCTGGTGAGCGGTCCGGTGGCGGACAACTACTCGTCGATCTGGTTCTCCAAGAGGGACATCGTGGCGGGCTGGGCCGCCGGCAATTGGTACAGAAACCCAGTGGACCGCAATGCGCACGGCGGTACCCCGCTGATGGCTTGGTACCTCCAGCAGATGCGCGCCCACGAGCCGCAGCCCGGCGTTCGCCTGCTGGACTATTACGACACGCACGCCTATCTCGCGCCGGGCTCGACCGATGCGACGCGCCTGGAATCGACCCGCGAATGGTGGGATCCCACCTATGTCGTTCAGGGAGATTACTGGATCCGGGACCCGGACAATAACGGCGCGCCGGCGGCGCCGCAGTTGATCCCGCGGCTCAAGAGCATCATCAACGCCAACTATCCGGGCACCAAGCTCGCCATCACCGAATACTCCTTCGGCTCTCTGAGCACTCTTAACGGCGCTCTGGCCCAGGCCGACATCCTTGGCATTTTCGGCCGCGAAGGAGTGGATCTGGCGACATTGTGGGACTACCCGCGGCCCACCGACCCCGGCGCGTTCGCGTTCAAGATCTACCGCAATTACGACGGCATCGGCGGCGCATTCGGCGAATCCGGCGTCCAGGCCACCAGCGCCGACCAGGGCCAGCTCAGCATTTACGCCGCCCTCCGCTCCGACTCCATGCTCACCGTCATGGTCATCAACAAGACCACCACGGACCTCTCCACCACGCTCTCCCTTTCGAACTTCAATCCCGGCGCCTCTGCGAAAGTATGGCGCTATAGCGCGGCCAAACTCGACGCCATCGTCGCCCAGCCGGACCTCGCTATCTCGGGCAGTTCCCTGCCCGCGACCTTCCCCTCCTACTCGATGACCCTGCTTGTCGTCCCGCCCGCCTCATTTGCAGTTTCCAGGCCCGTCGTGCAGGCGCTCCAGAGCGCCGCTTCCTTCGACACCGCCACGTTCGCGCCGGGGCAGATGGTAGTCGTTTGGGGCATGAATCTCGGACCCAAGGACCTGGTAGGCCTTCAAGACCTGCCTCTTGCGCAGCAGCTCGATGCAAATGGCCTGGTACAGACCAACATGGCGGGAGTCCGCATCCTGTTCGATGGAATCCCCGGCCCCATGGTCTACGCGAGCCAGAACCAATGCGCCACGGTCATTCCCTACTTTGGCGCCGCCAAGACAACCACTCACGTACAGGTTGAATACCAGGGTGTGCGCTCGGACCCGTTCGTGATCCCCGTCTCTCCCACCGCGCCCGGCCTGTTCACCGCCAACATGCAGGGTTTCGGTCAGGGCGCTATCCAGGTGGATGCCAACGGCACCGCCAATTCCGCGAACCATCCCGCCCACCCCGGCTCGGTGGTAGTTCTCTGGCTCACGGGCGAAGGCGTCACCGATCCCCCGGGCGTCGACGGCCGCCTCGCCATCGGCGTCCTGCCCAAGCCCGTCGCAAACGTCGCCGTCCAAATCGGCGGCCTGGCGGCCACCATCCAGTACGCGGGCGCCGCCCCGACGATGATGCCCGGCCTGATGCAGATCAACGCGCAGCTCGACCCGGGCGTCCAGCCCGGCGACAACGTCCCGGTCCGCGTCCGCATCGGCGACATCTGGAGTCGGGACGGCGTCACCCTGGTAGTCCGCTGACGCAGCCCTATTTCCGCGTGCGCCATAAACTCCAAAACAGCCACACCGAAGCCGCCGCGAGCAGCGGCGACGAGTAGAACCCGGGCATAGGCCGCGGAAACCGGACTTCCGCCACCGTCCGTCCCGCGATCGTGCCCAGGATGTGCCCCGCAGCATTCGCCAACATGAGCGCGGCCAGCGCGTAGCCGACTGGCCTCATCCACCGGCTCCCCCGGAACGCCACCGGAGATAGCGCGACGAGAAGCAGGATCGCGGCGATCAGCCCCGCCAGCCAGACCTCCGGCCGGAAGACCGGCAGCGGCAGCCATGGAATCCGCGCGCGTAGCGCCAGCACCGTGGGGTTATAGACATCCAGAAAGCCGGTCAGCGCTTCGTCCGTCACGTGCAGCGCCAGCGCGATCGCCACCGCCAGCCAAGCTGGGCCGAATCCTCGTCCATAGCTCATTGCACCCCACATTATCACCGAATTCCCCCTGCTGTCCGGCATCGCGGGAGAATGGTCTAGGGGGGTAACGATGCGAGTGATTGCGGACTTGTGCCTGATTCCGATCGGTGTCGGCGTGTCGGTGTCCAAGGAGATTGCGGCCTGCCAACGTGTCTTCGCGGAGGCGGGCTTGGAGACCAGGCTGCACGCCTACGGCACCAACATCGAGGGCGAATGGGACGAGGTGTTCGCAGCCATCAAGCGCTGCCACGAACTCGTGCATGCGATGGGCGCGCCGCGGATTTCGTCGAGCCTGCGTTTTGGAACGCGAACCGACCGTCCGCAGAACATGAACGACAAGATTCGCAGCGTGGAACAAAAGCTGGGCGCGATGACTCCTGCCTTGGGCGGCAGGTGATATCGTAAGTGTAGCCGTTAGGAGGTCCGCAACCGAGGGACTGCCTAGGCCGTCCGCAGTGGGGACGGCTCAGGCTGTCCCCGGCTGCCCCTTGCCGTCACCTGCTTTTCGGCTCCATCACCTTCGACGCGTTCCAAAAATACTCATATTCCAGCCAGGGCTTGACACCATTGCGGTGGTCTCCGGTCTCATGAGACGCGGCGAATGGCGAGCCGCGGAGCAGGTCCACGACCTCCGTGTGCGATTCCGGAATGAAAACCGTTTTGGTTTTCCCCGTGACCGGGTCGGTGTACTGCGTTGGCTTCTTGGTGTCCACGCGTCTGTAAATGCGCTCGATCCCCGACGTCCTGGCGTCGCCTGGCTTCTGCAGGAACGGAGACCAGGTCGGGAACGGGCGAACGTCCTTCCTGTAGTTGACCGTGTACTCGACGAACAGGCGCTTGTCTCCGCCGCTGACGTCGCCATCCATTTCCAGGTACAGCTTCGCGCCGCCCGCGACCGGCTCCAGCCGCCCCTTGAGCTTGATGTCCCGCGTCTCCGGGCCGTTGCTGAGACCCTTGTAGTAATACTGCACCTGCGTAACGCCGGGTATCGATAGAAGGAAGCTGTGAGGGAAGCTGCCGGTGGCCATCTCCATCCCCGCCTTGACGCCGCTCCCCGCCATTTCCGTGGCGAGTTGTCCGGCGGTGGCCGGACCCACCCGGGTTCCGCCAGCCAGGGCATTTCCCGTACCCGAACACGCCGCGACCTCCTGCTGTTCGGTCAGATCCAGGTTCTTCAGCTTCGACTTGGTCGTATCTTTCAACATGTCGAAGACCAGCTTCAGACTGGCATTGAAGGCCGTCTCGGAGAAACTCTGCACGGATTTCTCGATCGGCCGCACCAGCAGATCCAGGCAGGTGTTATGGCTGCCGACGATTCTCTGCGTCGGGTCCAGGCATTTTCCCCACACGGTAGCTGTTACCAAAGCGGCGACGTCTTTCGGCTGGTCCTTCTTGAGAAACAGAGACGTCGCAACCTTGGACACGCTATCGTAACCTTGCACCGGTCCGCCGGCCTTCTCATAAGCCTTCACCTTTTCGACGATGTCGGTGACCTTCGCGGCCAGCTTGGACTCTTCGGCGTAGAACTCCCCATTGAAGCGCTCGGCCGAGCGCACGCCGATCTCGGTCGCCATCTTGAAAATCGTCGGCAGCTTGGCCATCATGTTCACCTGCTCATTCACCTGCTTGGTGAGCGTGGCGACTCCGCACAGGTTCGGAAACAGATCGTAGGTGATTTCCCCTTCGCCCTTCACGGCGCCCGTTTCATCCACTTTGAAGTGGTAGTGCGTGACGTGCCGGACCGTGAGCGCCATGATGGTTTTTTCGGTGTTGGGGCCAGCCGGCAGGTTGCGGACCCCTGGAAACTGCTGAACGAATTCCCGCTGGCTCTGCCGGAAACGAACTTCCCACCCCCAACCCTCGCCCACCCAATCACCGACGTAAGGGCGGATTCCCGGGTCGGCAGCCCCCGGCGGCGCCGCCTCCGCAGTGGATGCGGCCATCGCCGTCAGGCTCAGGACCGCCGCAAGCATGGGCTGAATCAGTTTTGTTTTCATATCCCTCTCCCGCCGGGGTCTCCGCTCTGTGTGCCCCGATGCGTTTGAACCGAGCTACAGCCCAATACTGTTCACTTTGTCTTCGTGGGGCGGACCTCTGGTCCGCGGGCCGACGTCCTCGTCGGCCCTCCCAGGCTGCGGGCAGAGGCCGGACCATAAGGTCCGGCGCGGTCCAGGGGGAC
>JBEKMO010000052.1:0-37606 GCA_050008465.1 Bryobacteraceae bacterium | reverse complement strand
GGTCGTAGCCGATGACGGCGTCCTCGGGCACCCGGACGTTCTTGTCCAGGATGGCGCGGCGGATGCGCGCGCGCCGGCCGATATCGCAGTAGTCGAAGATAATCGAGTCCTCGACCAGCGCGCCGGAGTGGACCCGCACGTATCGTCCCACCACGGAATCGCGCACGATGCCACCGGAGAAGATCGTTCCGCCGGAGACCACCGAATCGATCGCCAGCCCGCGCCGGCCCTCCTCGTCGAAGACGAACTTGGCGGGCGGATCCGAGTAGCCCGCGGTAATCAGGGGCCACTCCCGGTTGTACAGGTTCAGCTCCGGCTCTACCGCGCGCGCGTCCATGTTGGCCTCGTAGTAAGCGTCGATGGTCCCCACGTCGCGCCAGTAGGCTGGCCTCCCCGCCGGCTCGCCGGGAATGAAGTTGGTTTGGAAGTCGTAGGCGTACAGCGGGGCGCGACCGGCCAGCGAAGGCAGGATATCGCGGCCGAAGTCGTGGGTGCTCTGTTCGTTGTTGGCGTCCTGGTACAGTTCCTGCAACAGAGCCCGCGTCGAGAAGATGTAGTTGCCCATGGAGGCATACACGCGCCGCGGGTCTCCCGGCATGGATGGCGCGTCGGCCTTCTTCTCGTGGAAGCCGGCGATCCGGCCGTCGGACTCGGCCTCGATCACGCCGAACTCCACGGCCTGTTCCCGCGGCACCGGGACCGCGGCCACGGTGGCCACCGCGCGCTTCTGCTCATGAAACCCGATCATCTCCCGGATGTTCATGCGGTAGACGTGGTCGGCGCCGAAAATCACCACCACGTGCGGATCGGCCTGCTCGATCAGGTTGATGTTCTGGTAGATGGCGTCCGCGGTGCCCTGGTACCAGGTCTCGCCCGGGGAGCGCATCTGGGCGGGCACCGGAATGACGAACTGGTTCTTGAGCAGGCCCGCGAACTGCCAGCCGTCGCGCAGATGTTGCAGCAGGGACTGGCTCTTGAACTGGATCAGGACGTAGACCGAGTAAATGCCCGAGTTGATGAGATTGCTCAGCACAAAATCGACGATGCGGTACTTGCCAGCAAACGGCACCGCCGGTTTGGCGCGTTCCTTGGTGAGCGGGTAGAGGCGGGTTCCTTTCCCGCCGGCGAGCACGAATGCAAGCACGCGAAGCTGCATCTCGTCACTCCCTCATCAACTCGAGCAATCGCCGTCCTGCGACTATTGTGTCATGGGTTGCGGGGCCTGGGAAGCCATGTGCTATTTTTGTCTGACGTGTCCTCTCGCTTGCGGTGGTCCATCATCGGCCTGCTGTGCGCCGGGATGATGATTTCCTACTTCGACCGCGTGAAGCTCTCTGTGGCGCTGGCCGATCGGCGCTCGGCGCAGCCACTGCAGGGGTCCCTCCTCCTGACGGACACCGATCGCGGGGTCCTGAACTCGGCGTTCTTCTGGTCCTACGCCGTGTTGCAGATCCCCGCCGGCTGGGTGGTGGACCGCTACGGGGTCAAGTTCCCGTTCGCCATTGGATTCGTGTTCTGGAGCCTGACCTCCGCGGCGACCGCCCTGGCGGGCTCGATGCGCCAGTTGCTGGGCTTGCGCGTGTTGCTGGGGGTGGGCGAGTCCGTCACCACGCCCGCCGGCATGCGTTGGATCCGCTTCCACTGCCCGGAGAACCAGCGGGGCCTGGCGGTCGGCTTGTATATGGCGGCTGCCAAAATCGGCCCAGGAGTCGGCGCGCCGCTGGCCGCCTGGCTGATTGGGTTGTACGGCTGGCGAATGATGTTTCTCGTTGTGGGCCTGGGAGGGCTGGTTTGGCTGGCGCCCTGGCTGAAGCTGGTCCCCGATGACGACCGCGAGATCGAGGCCACGCTGGCTCGCAAGACGCCCGGCGCCTTCGTTCCGTTCCGGGCGGTGATGGCCAGCCCGGTCATCTGGGGCACCATCGTTGGCACCTTCTGTTATCAGTACTTCGTCTACTTCTGCATGACCTGGATGCCGGCCTATTTCGTCGAACGCCACAACCTGTCGCTGGAGTCGACGGGTCTCTACACCATGTTCAGTTTCGTAGGCATGGCGGCGGTGGCAACGCTGGCCGGCTGGGCCGCCGACCGCTTGATCGCGCGCGGCGGCGATCCGGTGCGCGTGCGCAAGGCATTCACCATCGCCGGGTTCCTGGTGGCCTCCACCGAACTGATCGGCGCCTATTCCGACTCCCCCTCGGTCTCCCTGTTTTTCGCCGTGTTTTCGCTCAGCGGGTTGGGCCTGACCACCGCCAACTACTGGGCGCTCACGCAAACGCTCATCCCCGGCGCCGCGGTGGGCCGCATCGTAGGCATTCAGAACTGCGCCGCCAACTTGCCGGGGATCGTCGCGCCGCTGCTGACCGGCTGGCTGAAGCATGCCACCGGGAGTTACACCGCCCCCATGCAGGTCATCTGGGTGTTCCTGCTCGCCGGGGTGGCCTCCTACCTGTTCCTGGTGCGCGCCAAGTACGCTCCGGGAACGGTCAGTAGCGCCCAGTAGGGCGGACCCCCTGGTCCGCAAGCGGCCCCCCGGCCGCTTCCCTCGCGCTCGACCAAAGAAACTCGGCCGGTTCGCGGACCAACCCGGCCCGCACGGGATTCTCTTCGATGTACCTTCGGATGCGCTCGAACTCCAGGTCATTGCGGACCTGGTGATCGTAGCTTTCCTCCTGCCAGAAGCGGCCCTTCCGTGCCAGCATCCGGTTGGCCCGCTTGGCCGTGATCCCCTTGAGCGATTTCATCACCGTGGAGAGTGGCGTGTGGGGGCTAGTGAGGAGATGAGCCTATCCGGGCCTCGTCCAACAACCGGTCCATGGCGGCGAAGGCTTGGCCGGAGGTGATCGTGCTGGGGGGAAATGAGCGAGACGGCGGCAGACTGCCATTCAGACGCCAGGTCACGAAGACAGGTTGGCCGATGTGAAACAGATGCGGCAGGTGGCGCCGGTAGAAGGTCACTCAATGGCATGTGGGTTGAGAATGGAAGAATTCAGCGATTATGCACTTGACAACGCAAGCGAACAGGCGTATAGTCGAAGCATGAACCTGATAGACGCGATCAAGACCTTCCCGGATGAACTAGCTTGCGTCAGGTACCTTGAGAAGATGCGCTGGCCCGAGGGCGTCAAATGCGTGAAGTGTGGCAGCGAGCAGGTGACGTTCTACACCAAGAAAGAGGGCGTCCGCGCTCGCGTCAACCGGAAGGGAGAGAGGGTCGAGGTTCGCGTGCCAGCCCGGTATCTCTACCAGTGCAAGGCTTGCCGCCATCAGTTCACCCCGACCGTGGGCACGCTGTTCAATGATACCCACTTGCCGTTGCGGACGTGGTTCTTGGCCGTCGTGCTGATGATCGACGCCAAGAAAAGCATGGCCGCGAATCAGATCAAGCGGCATCTGGACATCGGCTCATACCGGACAGCGTGGTACCTCTGCCATCGCGTCCGCAAGGCCATGGAAGAGCTTCCGGCGGATCTATTCAAAGGTGTCGTAGAAGCCGACGAAACCTACATCGGAGGCAAATACGACAAGCGCCGCAAGCGCGAGCGCTGGGACAAAGAGCCGGTGTTCGGCATCATCGAGCGCAAGGGTAAAGTGAAGACCTGGCACATCCCCCGCGTCAACCGCTACCAAGTCATTGGCAAACTCCAGGGCACCGTTTCCCCCGACGTCGAACTCGTTTGCACCGACGAGAGCCGACTGTATCACCGGATGCCGTCCGGGATGAGCCACGAAATAGTGAACCACTCCGAAAAGGAGTGGGTGCGTGGAATCGTTCACACCGGCTCAATCGATGGCTACTGGGGACTTCTGAAGCGCGCCATCATAGGCAGCTTCCACCACGTCTCCATAAAGCACCTGGACCGCTACCTCTCGGAAGCCGAGTACCGCTGGAACCGCCGCGAAGAAGACCTGTCCGCCCTGATCGTCATACGGCTGCTGATAGCATCGGCCATGCAGTACAAGGCGCTCATCGCCCCGGTGCCTGAAGAGACGGACAATGGGCCGGAAGCCACCCTCGACGATCAACCGTTCTGATGCGCGGACTTATCTCACAGCAACTTCCGTAGGATCAACAACATCCGCTCTCGGAAACCCCACCCCGGATGGTTCTCTTCCTTCTCTCTGTGCCCGTTGGTATTCCTCTTCGGAGCAGATAACAACGATATCCCCCTTGTCGGCCACGACCCTTCTCGGAGCCTCCGCCCCACCATGCAACAGAGCCCTAACCACTTTGCCTTTAACCATTTGCGCGCCTCCCAACTACGATCCTAACGGGATCGCTCAGGGTTTCTCAAGGATCATCTAAGAGAATCTTGGGGCGTAACACAAAGTTCGTCACTGTGACATCGTTTTGTGGTATAGTGGTCCTGACGACATGCGAGAGGAGATCTAAGACATGCCAGCTGATAGCACAACCAAGACCCCGGTTTATGTCCCATACGCTACGCTGATCTCGGCCCTAGATGCGTTACGCCAGCACGGGATTCCGAGAAGCGGTGTCATCGACAAGACGGTCTGGGATTCTCAGTCTGGGACCATTCAGGCCCAACTCATTCTAGGTTTCAAGTTCCTTGGCTTGATTGACGAACAGAAGCACGCCCTACCTTCACTTGCGCCCCTTGTTGCGGCCTCAGCCGAAGAGCGAAAGTCTCTTCTCAAGAAACTCATTGAAGAAAAGTATCGGTCGATCCTATTGCTGGACCTGATGACCGTCAGCCAAGGGCAACTTGAGGAGGCGTTTCGCAAACTCGATGTCAGCGGTTCGACGCTGGTACGGGCCGTCCGATTCTTCGTCAAGGCCTGTACCGAACTTGGAATTCCCATTGCCAAACGGTTCTTGGATCGAACCCGAACATTGGGACCGCGCAAGAAGAGAGCGCCCAACGGCGGGCGGCATGCAGGCGAAGAACCGCCCCCCGATCAGCGTCCGCCGTATCAGGCAAAGGGAACATGGGAGGAGCAACTTCTTGGGAAGTTCCCGACGTTTGATCCGAACTGGCCGGATGAGTTGAAAACGAAATGGTTCGACGGCTTTGAACGCCTGATGGGGGCTAAGCCGGGTGAATGATCCAACGGAGTCTTTAGGGATGATTTCAATGACCAGGAGGGTATCGCCCTTGCTATCCAAGTTCACCGCCGGCATGGGCACCACTGCGGGAAGCAAAAGAGCCAGTTCGCCGACTTTCTGACGGCTGACGAACTGGCTCCTGGTGAACGCTGTCGTTCTACAAGCACCCGTGGACTGGCTTGCACCAGTTCGCGGAACTATCGGAGGGTGACCGGTTGGTACCGGGAGCGGTCTTATAAACCGCGATGCTCTACCGGGCATGGGGTCCGATCCCCCCGCCCTCCGCTCACTCCTAGTGTAACGCCGAATCCAATGGCGTGCCAAAGTCAATTTGAAGAGGGGGGCACCACAGTAGGAACAGTGTCCTCCATAGTCTGGGTCTTGCGATAATTGCTCAACGCTTCTTCTGCATCAGAGATGTTCTGGTAGTGTTCCGCCAGTTCGGCCTCTGTGAGTTCGTTCACCCTCCATTTGGCCTCATGTCGGGATAGTGTCATCATCTGGATCGGTTTAGAAACGCCCCCCGGTGTTGTCCGTATAGCCTGCTCCAGGCTCCACAGGACCGCGAAGGTCCCCTCCGCTAAGGAGGGAAGACTCTGTGGCCAGAAAAGGCGGCGTAGAAACGCCAAGAACGGGTCAGAAAGCCCTTGACCGTTTCCTATCGAGATAAATGGCAGATCCTTGGTAGCTTCCTCGGGAGAGCACTGGTGATCGAACTGGAACAGGGACGGCTCCTCGTAAATCGGCAGTGCAACAACCATGGTCGAGAAGGCGCTCTGCGCCGCAGACTCGCCCATTACTGGTCTCACGACCGCAGCGGCCTTCCATTCCTTCTCGGCATATGGCCAGATCGCTTCGCGTATGTCCTTGAGACACTGGCTCGGAGCCTTTGCAAATCGCCCAGACTTAGAGAGGCGCGCGATCTCGGTCACATACGCTTGACCGAGCGCAATCGGACCGGAGACCCCAACGATGCAATTGTCGATTATTGACAGCTTCCTGACGGGTTGCTGGATTGTTCGTTGGCCGATGTTCCCCAGGGTAGCCGCCCCATCGGCACCGACTACGATGCCGTCCCTGCACTTGAATCCGACGATCAGGGTCACGGAGGATCGTTACCCCTGAAAGACGCTGTTCTCTCGGTACTCTGGATACTTTGCGTAGATGGCGCGAACCAATTGAGAGAATGAGAGTCCTTGCGCCCAGTCTACGACCCTCTTTAAGTACTCGATGGCCCGGGGGTGGGCGAATCTTTGAGTCTCCTCTGCATGTCGTGCGCCTTTCGGCGTAATCGAATAGATGTTAAACCCGCGAACAGAGCAAGAGATGCTCACGAAGCCCTCATCGGCTAAGGAACTGGCATCATGATACACGCTCGCGTCAAATGGCCCGTAGTTGTACGGAATGAACTGATAGAAGTCCGGCCCTACTTCCTCGGCTCGTTCCTCGCCTAACAGAAACAGAGTCTTCTGTAGTTGCACCGGAGAAAGCCCACGATCTCCAGCCAGACCGATAGCGCACAGCGTCCAGTCGGATCTCCTCATACTTCTAATGGTAGCACGACGCCAGAAGAGAAACAAGCGCAAAATGCAGAAAACAGACAGTTTATTGAGCGTCACCGTTAAGTACTAAGAACGCAAGAGATTGGCTACGGGATAGCCCCGATTCGTAAAGCAGGGTATACTGGACCCGTGGAGCCGATCCCCAAAGTGCCGAAGTCCCAGTTCGACGCCGTGCTATCGAAGCTGCTGGGTGCCCCGCCGATGCCGCTGGCGACCATAAGCCCGAAGAGCAAGGCAGCGAAGCCCGCGAAGGCGAAGCGCCGGTAGCCCGGCCTGTCACGCATCCTTAAGTTTCCTTCACGCTTCCTGCGTTGTCAAATACACAATCGCTAAGAATTCTCGGAGTCAGATGAGCCGGCCAGGGGGCCGGCTGCGGACCAGGGGGTCCGCCCTACGCCCAGTTCACCGCCAGGCCGGCCAGCGTGCGCACGGCCACGCCGGTGGGGCCTTTGGCCAGGAATGGCTTGGCCTCCTCCAGCCAGGCGGTGCCGGCGATGTCCAGGTGCACCCAGGGAGTCGTATCCGCGAACTCCTTGAGGAACATGGCTGCGGTGACCGCGCCGCCCCAGCGCGTCCCGACGTTGGGCAGGTCCGCGAAGACGCTCTTGAGCTGCTCTTTGTAGTCCTCGTCCAGAGGCATGGGCCACATCTTCTCGCCCTCGGCCCGCGCGGCCGCAAGCACTCGCTGGAGCAGGGCGTCGTCGCTCGAGAACACGCCCACGTTGACGTGTCCCAGCGCCACCACGATCGAGCCGGTGAGCGTGGCCGCGTCCACCAGGTGTGTGCACCCCAGCGTGCGCGCGTAGGTGAGGGCGTCGGCCAGGATCAGCCGGCCTTCGGCGTCGGTGTTGAGCACCTCGACGGTCTTTCCCGAGAGCGTGGTGACGATGTCGCCCGGCCGCTGAGCGCGGCTGCCCGGCATGTTCTCGACCGCCGGAACGAGCGCGGTCACCGCGATCGGGGGCCGCAACTGCGCGATAGCCCGCATGGCGCCGATCACCGCCGCGCCGCCCGCCATGTCGTACTTCATCTTGTCCATGCCCTCGGAAGGCTTGATGGAGATTCCGCCGCTGTCGAAGGTGATGCCCTTGCCGACCAGACCGAGGTGCGTCCGGCCGGATTCCTCCAGCGGCCGGTACCGCAGCAGGATGAGCACGGGCGGCTCGGCGCTGCCTTGGGCCACCCCGAGCAGGGCGCCCATGCCCAACTCCCGCATCTGGTCCTGGTCGAGCACCTGGCACTCGAGACCGCACTCGGCGGCCATCTCGCGGGCCCGCGCCGCCAGCGCGGTGGGCGTCATGCGGTTGGCGGGCTCGTTAACCAGCGTGCGCGCGAAATTCTGCGCTTCGGCCATGACCTGAGCCGATCGCAGCCTCTCCGCGAGGGATTGGTCTCCGCCCGGCACCACGACCGTGAACGCATCGACGAACTTGACGTCCTTCTTGTCCGTCTTGAGCTGGTCCGGCTCGAAATCCGCAAGAATGGCCCCTTCCACCGCAGCCATCGCCTGCCCGGCCGCCGCCTCTCCGGAATCCAAAACCAGCGCAATCGTGGGCGTCGATTTCGGCTTCAGGAACCGCACCGCCGCCCCAGCCACTTTCCGCAGCCCGGCCGGGGAGAAGCGGTCGCTCTTGCCCGCGCCGACCACCAGCAGGCGCCTGGCCTTCATCCCCGGGGGCCGGTACAGCATGGCCGTCTCGAACTCTTTGCCGGAGAACTCCCCGCTGCGGTACAACTCCTCGATCCAACCGCCGGCCAGGTCGTTGGCGGCCTGTGCCGACTCCGAGGGCAGACCGCCACCCGGGCTCTCCTTATCGAAGATCGGGACCACTAGCGCATCCGCCTCCACCTGCTCAATGGGTGCAATCTCAAGTTTGATCTGCATGGACTCCTACACAGTCTCGCAAAATGCGGTGACAGACAGCACTGTCCACGCGGCGAGGAAAACGCGCCTTGGGACAGCGAAGTCAGCCACCGTATTTTGCGCGGCTCACTATGCCTACCGTGTCTTCTTGATGGCTTCGCGCGCCTCGGCCGCCGTGGTGCGCTCCCGCTCGGCCGCCCGTTTGTCGTGCAGCTTCTTCACTCGCGCCAGGGCCAGCTCGCACTTGATCCGGCCGCTTTTCAGGTAAACCCGGATCGGAATCAGCGTCAAGCCCTTTTCCCGCGTCTTGCCCAGCAGTTTGTCGATTTCCTGACGGTGCAGCAACAACTTACGGTCGCGCACCGGATTGTGATTCTGGCGATTGCCGTGCGAATAGGGGCTGATGTGCGCATTGACGAGCCAGGCTTCGTTCCCCCGGACATCTCCATAGCTGTCCTTGAGCTGCACCTTTCCCCCACGCGCCGCCTTAACCTCCGTGCCCGTCAGCACCAGGCCGGCCTCAAAGCGCTCCAAGAGAAAGTAGTTGTGGCCCGCCTGCCGGTTGGCGGCCAGAATCTTGATGCCCTCGCCCGAGTCTCGCAAGTTTGTTCTACACGCCACGAAACCCCTGCGCGTCAATGCTTTATGGCAAGGGTTGCGCCGCCGAGTCTATCTTAGCACAACCCTTGGAAAACCAATAAGATGCGATACCCACACCGGTCAGCAAGCATGCTTGTCGCAGCCGCCATGCTCTGGGCGGTCGCCGGCCCGCTCGGCGCCCGGACCAAACAGGGCGATACCCTCCTCGCCGCAGCCAGCAAAGCGGAGCAAAGGAAGGACTGGGACAAGGCGCTGGAGTTATATGAGAAGGCGTTAGCCAGGGACCCCGGCGACGTCAGCTATCAGATGGGCGTGCGGCGGGTTCGCTTCCAGGCCGCCCAGGCGCACGTCAATCTGGGCCAGAAGCTCCGTGAAAAAGGGCTACTCGACGAGGCGCTGGCCGAGTTCCAGAAGGCCTACGCCATGGACCCCTCCTCGGCCATCGCGGAACAGGAACTCAAGCGCACCCTCGAGATGATCGAGCGGAACAAGAAGGCGGGCGCGGGGCTGACCCCCTCCGAGCGCGGCCTGACGCCCGCCGAACTGACGCGCAAGGAAGCGCTGGACCGGATTGCGCGCATCGAGGGGCCGCCGGAGCTCAAGCCGCTCTCCCGCCAGCCCATCAGCCTCCGGATGGCCAATCAGCCGCCCAAGGTGCTGTTCGAGACCGTCGGCAAGGTGGCGGGCATCAACGTCGTGTTCGATCCCGACTACCGCGGAGACCCCAACGCCCAGCGCGCCGCGAGTATCGAACTGAATAACTCCACCCTGGAGGACGCGCTCGACTACCTGGCGATGATGACCAAGTCGTTCTGGAAACCGCTCTCCTCGAACGCCATCTTCGTCACCAACGACAACCCGTCCAAGCACCGGGACTACGACGACTCGGTGGTAAGAGTGTTCTACCTCACCAACCTCACCACGCCCCAGGAACTGGCTGAGATCACCACCGCCTTCCGCACCGTGGCGAACGCGCGCAAGGTGTACCAGTACAACTCGCTGAACGCCGTTATCATCCGTGGCACGCCGGACGAGGTGATGCTGGCCGAGAAGCTGGTCAACGACCTGGACAAGCCTAAATCGGAAGTCGTGGTGGACGTGATCGTGATGGAGGCGAGCAAGAACAAGACGCGCAACCTGGCCGCGACCATCGCCTCCAACGGCGCGGCCGGAATCGACGCCCCGATCCAGTTCACACCGCGCAACCCGGTGCTCCTCGGGGGGTCCACCAGTACCAGTTCCAGCAGCACTACCACCGACACGACCCAGACCACGCTGAACACAATTCTCAGCGCGATCCAGAATCTCACCACTGGGGGGCTCTCCAGCCTCACCAGCGCCGCGGCCACCAGCAGTTCCACCACGCAGCAGTTGATGTCCCTGGCCCGCATCGCCAAGATCTCCACCAACGACTTCTCCATCACCATGCCCGGCGCGCTGCTCCAGGCGGTGATGTCGGACAGCAACACCAAGATCCTGCAATCGCCTCAGGTGCGCGCCGCCAGCGGGCAGAAGGCCACGCTGCGCATCGGCGACCGGGTGCCGATCGCCTCGGGCGGCATGCAGCCGATGGGCGGCACGATCGGCGGCTACAGCTCGTTGTATTCGTCTTTTCAGTACCTCGACGTCGGAGTCAATGTGGACATCACCCCCACCGTGCACGGCGAGAAAGAGGTGACGCTGAAGGCGGTGCTCGAGATCTCGAGCGTGACCGACCACGTCAACATCGGCGGCATCTCGCAGCCGGTCATCGGGCAGCGCAAGGTGGAGCACGAGATCCGCATCCGCGAGGGCGAGGTCAGCCTGCTGGGCGGGCTGATGCAGGACCAGAACACCAAGTCCATCGCCGGCATACCGGGGCTGATGAACATCCCGGGAGTGGGGCGCTTCTTCCAGAGTTCCAATGTCACCAAGAGCAACAGCGAGCTGCTGATCGCGCTGATCCCGCACATCGTGCGCACTCAGGGCATCACGGACCTGAACCTGCGCAGCATTTCGGTGGGCAACGACACGGTCACCAGGCTGAGCTATGCGCCGCGCCAGGAACCAGCAGGCGCCGCGCCGGAGGCGCCCAGGCCGGCGGTGGTGAACCCGGCCATGTTGCCCGCTCCGGCCCAGCCACCGGCCGTGGTGGCCCCGGCCCCAGCCCCGGCGGAAGCCCCCACCCGCCTGATCCTGCGCCCCTCTCTTACCCAGGTGCAGGTCGGGACACCCATCACCATCCAGTTGGAGATCGAGAACGCCAAGGACCTTTTCGCCGCCCCCTTCCATTTGAAGTTCGATCCCCAGGTCCTGCGCCTCACCGAGGTGAAGGCGGGCGGCCTGCTCTCGAGCGATGGCCAGAAGATCATCTTCACGCGCAACATCCTGAACGAGAGCGGCGACGCCACGGTGAACCTCAACCGGATGCCGGGCACGAGCGGTATCGGCGGAAGCGGTGTGCTGGCCACGTTCACCTTCCAGGCGGTCAAGCCGGGCGCCACCGTGGTGACGTTCTCCGAGCTGACGGCGCGGAACTCGCAGTTGCAGCCAATCCAGGCGGCGATTCCGCAAACCTCCTTGGTGATCAAGTAGAATCGGCATGAAGCGCAAGAACCAACGCGGCCTGACCCTGGTTGAGCTGATCGTCGCCTTTACGATCATGTCGCTGCTCGCGGCGATGGCCGTACCGCTGGCGCGCACCCGGGTGCGGCGCGAGCGCGAGCGCGAGTTGCGTTGGACCTTGCGGGAGATCCGCACCGCCATCGACAAGTACAAGGATGCCGCCGACGCCAAGCTGATTCCCGCCAACAAGCTCGACAGCGACGGCTTTCCCGAGAGCCTCGAACAACTGGCCGAGGGCGTCAAGCTGAACAACAGCCCGGACAAGAAGATCCGCTTCCTGCGCCGGGTCCCCAAGGATCCGATGACCAACTCGACCGATTGGGGGCTGCGCAGCACCCGCGATGAGCCTGACTCCACCAGTTGGGGCGGGCAGAACGTGTTCGACGTCTACACCAAGAGCACCGAGAAAACGCCCGATGGAACCCCTTATTCGGAGTGGTAGCGGCTGGCCGCGGGCGCGCCGCGGCTTCACCCTGATCGAAATCATGATCGTCATGGCCATCGTGTCGATCCTGGTCTCGATCGCCGTTCCGATGTACCAGAAAGCCATCCTGCGCACTAAGGAGAGCCTGCTGCGAAGCAACCTCTTCACGCTGCGCACGGTGATCGACGAGTACACCTACGACAAGCAGAAGGCCCCTCAGACGCTGGACGACCTGGTGGGCGCGGGCTACTTGCGGCAGGTCCCGATGGACCCCATCACCGGCGCGAACAACACCTGGAAGATCATCATGGAGGACGCCACCACCAGCGTCAACCAGACCGAGCCCGGCATCTTCGACGTGCGTAGCGGCTCGGACAAGACCAGCCCGCTCGAAGGCACCCTCTACTCCGACTGGTAGGATAAGGCTCTGCCTTGTTCTGGCCGCATACCGGACGCGGCCGGCGGCCACTGGATTGCTCCCCAGAACGCCGATGAGGTATGCAGCCGCACTGGCACTCGCGGTTTCGCTCGCTGCCCAGAACCCGCAATTCAACGTGCAGTCCCGCCTGGTGCTGGTTCCCGTCACGGTCACGGACGCGGAAGGCCGCCCCATCGACGGCCTCGAAGCCTCGGACTTTCTCATCCTGGATAACGGCCGTCCGCAGACGGCTGTTGTCGACTCCTTTACCACAGGTGTTGCTCCGTTGGCACTGGTCGTTGCCGTACAGTCCTCCGGCATCTCGGCCGCGGCTCTGGCCAAAGTACGCAAGATCGGAGCCATGATCCAGCCGCTCGTTACCGGGGAAAGCGGCTGCGCGGCCCTGGTTGCCTTCGCCGAGCGGGTCGAGTGGCGCCAGGATTGCACCAGCGATAACGACGCGCTCGCGCGGGCGTTCCTCCGGCTTCAGCCTGAGGGAGAGAAGCGCGCGCGGATGCTCGATGCGGTTTACGAGGCCATCGAGCGCCTGCGCACCCGCCCGAATGTCCGGCGCGTTGTACTCGTGATTTCCGAGTCGCGCGACCGCGGCAGCGAGACCAGCCTCGATACCGTTGTCATTGCCGCTCAAGCCGCCGGTGTAACCATCTACGCCGCCCCGTACTCGGCTTTCAAGACCGCCTTCACCGCGAATCCCTCCGACCTCCTGCCCCCGCCCCAGCCGAAGGGAACTCCGCCGCCCAACCACGAGCCGGTGAAGGCACCCGTCCCCGCGAACGTTCCCATCCAGCCTCCACAGGATCGCCTGGACATCCTGGGCGGAATCGGCGAGCTTGCGCGCCTCGGGAAGACCAACACGACGCACGCTCTCACCGGCGCTACCGGAGGCGCGGCGTTTCCATTCGCCCGGCAAGAAGGACTCGAGGACGCAATCCAGAAACTGGGAGCCGAGCTCCACACGCAGTACGTGCTCAGCTACACGCCGCAGGCGCCCGCCCCGGGCTACCATCGCCTCGAAGTGCGCCTCCGCCGCCGCGGCGACTTCCGCCTCCGCGCCCGCCCGGGCTACTGGGCCGCCCCGGAGCCGCGCTGAAGCGTCCGCGCCCCCGTGAGCGCGGCGATATCGAGATCGTAACCGGACTGGAGGTTCATCCAAAACTCCGCCGTCGTCCCGAAATACCGCGCCAGTCGAAGAGCGGTATCCGGACTAACGGAACGCCGTTCATTGACGACCTCGCCGATCCGCGTTGGCGGCACGCACAGGTCGCGGGCGAGGCGATTGATGCTGACGCCGAAATCGGCCATGAACTGCTCACGCAGGATTTCGCCTGGGTGCAGGGGCGTTCGCGGCACTCGCCTGGGCATTGATCTCCTGTTGACCCGGGGCTTCTGCATGGCTCTCTGCGCACAACACAGCCTCTGGCCTTCCCGATCGCGGAATGGCTGGCTCCACTCCAATCATAGTCCACTCCCGATGCCCTTCGGGCCTGCCCTCGACGGGTCTTGCGTGCGAGAAGGGGACAACACTGCTTCGTGGCGGCGGATACTCGCTCAGCGTGGCCGATGAAGTCACACAAGGTTGCCGGCAGGGAGTTCTGCCCTATAATCCCAGCATGGACGACCTCACGATAACGCTGAGCAACGACGAGTTTGATGTTGTGATGATGGCCTTGGACGTAACCGCTGCCAGATACCAAAAACTATCCGAGACTCAGCCTCGCCTCAAGGAACGGGCGGCAAAGATGAGAGCGGTGTACAACAGGCTGCTTCGCTATCGAAGCGTACCCATCGACACTGAACCACCGCCCACGGTCTAGCCGCGGCTGTTCTAGCAGAAGTGCCGAGAACTGTCTCCGCAGATGACGGATTCGATCACCTGAAATCCGGTTCTGTCAAACGGCCTGGAACCCCGTCCCATCTGCAGTTCCACCTCACCCTCGAAGCGCCTCGCGGCGCAAGCCCTCGTGTACCAGCGTCTTCAGCAGAGTCTGGTAGCCGATGCCCTTGCGCTCGGCGATCTTGCGGGCCTCCGCCACGTCCGCTTCCCCCAGCCGGATGGAGATTCGGATACTCCTCTCCTTGTTCAGCCGTGCGACCAGACGCGACCCGACTGGCTTGACTCCTCTCTCCTCCAATACTCTCGATTTCTTGCTCAAGAAATCGCGTCCGGCGGGACTGGCCCACCAATCCGCCTCTTCGCTTTCGCTTTTGAACTTCGGCATCTCAAGCGCTTTCCTTGCCATGTTCCTCTCCCCGCACCCACCTGTCGAAACAGTCGCGCTTCTGCCCGGCATCGTGGTCGTAGGCGGTTACCACTCTGATGCTTCCGGCCCGCTCCGTCGAGATGATCCTGCCCGCCGCCGCAGGGGCGTGGGGTGCCGCGTGGCAAACCGCACACCGGAATGCTTCGTCGGGAGTGGAGATGCTGCGTGGCTGGGCGCGGCCGGTGAAACTCGTGCGCGCAAAAAGGCACGGCTATGCGGCGACTTCTACGTAGTCGACCGAAGAACGGGCTTCCGGGATCTGTTCGCCAATCTCACGCATCGCCTCGAAGTGAGCGGCCAAAGCCTCCTGGAAATTCCGGCGGGTCTCTTCCTCCGTGTCTCCGACGGCCGCGCATCCGGGCACGTCCGGCGAAAACGCAGAGTAGCCGGTGCTCGTTCGCTCGATGACCAGCGGGTAGCGTCTTAGACTCATTTCAAGCCTGCCTTCCTCAGTATAGCGTTCAAGGTGCCAGGTGCGAGTTCCTTCCCTTCATTGCCCGGCACTGTGATCAGGCAGGGCCGTTCTGGGTGTCTGAAGTGCCGGTGGCTGCCCCTGGACCGCATTTCCTTCCAGCCGCACCTTTCGAGCAACTGGACCACCTCGCGCACCTTCATGGGCATGACCGGATGTTACCATGCGACGGCCCGCTGTCGATCTGGGCAAGTTGCCGATTGTACTTTGGGCAAGTAAATGAACGTAGAGATAATCGAGCAGGGACACGTAGTTCTCGGTTGACTCCATCTGGCATTGGAAACCGGGCGGTAGCCAAGGTGCGCGTGCAGCGCAGGCCGATTCGCAGCCGATCAAGAAATTCGCCGGAGGAATCCGACGATTGCGCTGGCTCCGGTGCACAACAGGGCGTCATGCTCCAAATTATGGTCGGTGACGATGCCGGCCGCACCCAGAATGAGGTTCTGCTGGAGTTGGTCTACGGTTCCGCAGTTCGCCTCGTCGCACCAAACCATGGCGCCAGAGTACCCTCCGGGCAGCACGATACCCGCCATGTTCGGATAGTCGATAGCGAATTGAAAGGGGTGCATCCCAGTCACCGAACTGCCGTCAAGAACGCTGGCCCCCTGAAAATCAGCCAAGGCTAAATCGGTGACGACGACACCGACTTGCACCGTCTTCGACTTAGCTTTTGGGTATCCGCATATTGCCACACGGCTCCCCGGCACCGGGTGCGGCGTCAGTTCGTCCTTAACGGCAAAGAACGCAATCTGCGGCGGCGTCCGGAACAGTATCGCTGCGAGGTCCGTGTGTCTGTCGCCGACAACTTGGGAAGTATCCCAGCGTTGGCTCCGGGGATAGATGCCGCCTTCCAGCGACTTGGAGATCTTGAACCCTCCACGGGGCATGGGCAGAAAGACCAGATCGGTCGGCTGGTCGCCGGGCTTCTCACTTAACACGTGGGCGGTCGTCAGCACCAGTTTCTGCCCCTTGAACTCAATGGCCGTGCCTGTGGCGAATTGCCAGTCCGGTTGCTCGGGACTGCGCTTGGTGAACACTCCGACCACGAACGGCGCGGCAGCGTCGAGAACGATTTCTCCAGCTCGAATTTCCTCTGCCGTCACGTGGACATTCTATCAAGTGGCAGGATCAGGTTGCCATGGCGTGGTTGCGCACCGCTTCAACGCCTCGTTGATCTCGACGGGCGCTACTCTACACCGTGGAACTGAATCCGCGGACGCTTTCTTTCCCGGAACCAATCCCCCCCAATCCTCGTTTTCCTGAACGATGGCCAGCGACGCGACACCCGTCATCGAGCTTCAGGGACTGGAGGTCCGCTTCGGGCGCCGGACCATCCTCGACAACCTCCATGGCTCGCTCTCCGGACGCGCCATCGGGCTTCTGGGGCCGAACGGGGCGGGCAAGTCCACGCTCATCAACACGCTGATGGGTTTCTACCCGCCCTTCCGCGGAACCGCGCGGATCTTCGGGCGCGACATCCGCACCGATCTGCGCCGCGTCCGCAACCTGATCGGCTACATGCCCGAAAACGAATCGTTCATCGCCGGCATGAGCGCGGTCGCCTTTGTCCGCTACATGGGCGAGCTTTCCGGGCTGCCCTCGGCCGCGGCGCTGGAGCGGGCGCACGAAGCGCTGTTCTACGTCGGCCTGGGCGAGGCGCGCTACCGCAAACTCGAGGAATACTCGCTGGGCATGAAGCAGCTTGCCAAGCTGGCCCAGGCCATCGCGCACGGCCCCAAACTGCTGTTCCTGGACGAGCCCACCAACGGCCTCGACCCGCCCGCCCGGCAGCGCATGATCCGCCTCATTCGCGACATCCGCGAGCGCGGCGACCTGCACCTGATCCTGTGCTCGCACCTGCTGCGCGACGTCGAGGAGTGCTGCGAGGAGGTGCTGATCCTCAAGCAGGGCCGCATCGTCCACTACTCGAACCTCGAGGAGGAGCGCCGCTCGAACCGGAAGTTCCTCGAACTCGAGACCGACACCGACGGCGCGCCGTTCGCTCAAGCCGTGCAGAAGCTCGGCTGCGAGTGCGCGCTAGCCGGCGAACGCCGCATCAAGATGGTTCTCACCGACGGCGTCCAGATCCGCGACCTGTACCGGCTGGCGGCCGCGCACGCCACCCGGATCCGCAAGCTCAACTACAAGCGCGACAGCCTCGAGGACATCTTCCTCAAAGCCATGGAGAACGGCAATGGCAGTCTATAAACGCGGCTATGAGGGATACCAGGGGAAGCTCACTCCGGAGTGGTCGCGTTTCCTGGTGATCGCCCGGCAGGCCTACCGCAGAGTCCTCGATTCCAAGCTCATGATCACCTTCCTGGTGCTCAGCTTCGTGCCTCCGGCGGTCTACGCGGTGCTCATCTACCTGCCGCACAACGCGGGCGCCCTCCAGATCTTCAACATCCGGAAACTGCTCTCCATCGACGCCAGCTTCTTCTATCACTTCATCGCCACCCAGGGCTTCCTGGCGTTCGTGCTGACGGCCTTTCTCGGCCCCGGCCTGATCTCGGCGGACCTGGCCAACAACGCCCTGCCGCTCTACTTCTGCCGTCCCTTCTCCCGCGCCGAATACGTAGTGGGGAAGATGTCGGTGCTGGCCATCCTGCTCTCGGCCATCACCTGGATCCCGGGCCTGCTGCTGTTCGCCTTCCAGTCGTACCTCGAGGGCTTCACCTGGTTCCGGGAGAACTTCTACATAGGCAGCGCGCTCTTTCTGGGCTCCTGGATCTGGATTGTGCTGCTCTCGCTGCTGGCCCTGGCCATGTCGGCCTGGGTGAAGTGGAAGCTGGCGGCCGGCGCCCTGATCGTGGCCAGCGTCTTCGTCACCGCCGGGTTTGGCGAGGCGATGGCCAACATGCTGCACACCGAATCCGGCGGCCTGATCAACATCCTCAAGGATATGGATGCCGTCTGGTTCTCGCTCTTCCGGCTGACCAACAACACCGGGCTTGCCTTCGAGAGCGCCGTGGGCGCGCTAGTTGCGGTCTCGGGCCTGTGCCTGTATCTGCTCTCCCGCAAGATCCGCGCGTACGAGGTGGAGCGCTCATGAGCGGCGACAACCAGATCGTCTTCGAGGACGTCTCCAAGTTCTACGGCGAAGTGCTGGGAGTGAACCGGGTTCACCTCTCGATTCCGCCCGGCATCACCACGCTGGTCGGCCCCAACGGCTCCGGCAAGACCACCCTCATGAACCTCATGACCGGGCTGGTCCGGCCCACGCGCGGCCGCATCCGCGTCCTCGGGATGTCGCCCAACGAGCCGGAGCGGCTGTTCCGCGTGCTCGGCTACTGCACGCAGTTCGATTCGTTTCCCAAGGGGCTCACCGGCTACGACTTTCTCTATACCACCTTGCGGCTGCATGCCAAGGGGCGCGCCGAGGCGCACCAGCTCGCCATGAACGCCCTCGAGCGCGTGAGCATGACGGAAGCCGCGGGCCGCCGCATCGCCAGCTACAGCAAGGGCATGCGCCAGCGCATCAAGCTGGCCCAGGCCATCTGCCATCAACCCTCCGTGCTGGTGCTGGACGAACCGCTGAACGGGCTCGACCCGATGGCGCGCGCCGAGGCCATCGCGCTATTCCGCGCGCTGGCGGGCGAGGGCTTGCACGTGATCATTTCCAGCCATATCCTGCACGAGGTCGACCGCATCTCCGACCAGGTGGTGCTGCTAAGCAACGGCTACGTAGTCGCCGAGGGCCAGATCCAGGCCGTCCGCGGCGAAATGCACCAGGAGCACCCGCTGCAAATCCTGGTGCGGTGCACCCAGCCCGGCCTGCTGGCGGCCCGCTTGTTCGCCCAGGACCACGTAGCCGAGGTCAAGATGCACAACGACCGCCAGGGCCTGCTCGTCTCCACGCGCGATCCCGACCTGTTCTACGAACTGCTCAACCAGTTGGTGCTCGAGGGCACAGTCGAGGTCTCCTCGGTCGCTCCGGCCGACGACGACGTCCACTCGGTCTACGAATACTTGATCGGCACGGAGGGAGGCGCGGCATGAAGGCGAAACTGCCCTGGGGTTTGTGGCGGGCGCAGGTTCTGGCGATCCTGCGGCTCGAGCTGAAGAAGAACTTCGCCAGAAAGCGCGCCATCCCGGTGTATCTGCTGGCCGCCTCGCCGCTCGCGCTCTACGCCGCGCACTCGATCGGTTACGCGCGCGGCTGGAACCAGTGCACCGGCCACGAGGACCTCACCGATTTCGCCCGCGTGTTCCAGTTGTTCGTGCTCCGCCTGGCCATTTTCTTCAGCGCGGTGGCGGTCTTCATGAACCTGTTCCGCGGCGAGGTGCTCGAGAAAAGCCTCCACTACTACTTCCTCGCGCCCGTGCGCCGCGAGGTGCTGGTGGTCGGGAAGTACCTCTCGGCGCTGTTGGTGACCTGCGTGCTGTTCGGAGTGAGTACGGCGCTGTCCTACCTGATGCTGCTGAGCCACCTCAGCCAGACGAAAAGCCACGCGCTGGCCGGCCCGGCGATGGCCGAGCTTCCCGCCTACCTCGGCGTGACTGTTCTGGCGTGCGTCGGCTACGGCGCGGTCTTCCTGATCCTGGGGTTGCTGTTCCGCAACCCGATCTTCCCCACGGTGGGAGTCCTGATCTGGGAATCGATCCTCGTGTTTCTGCCCTCGATCCTGAAGAAGTTCAGCGTGATCTTCTACCTGGAATCGCTCTGCCCGGTGAAGGTGCCGTTCCACGGTGGCGGCGCGATGTTCGCCATCAGCGCCGATCCCACTCCGGCTTACTTGGCCGTGCCGGGCCTGCTGTGCCTGACGGTCGCGGTGATGGTTCTGGCGAGCCTGTGCATTCGCCGGATGGAGATCCGCTACGGCACGGAGTAGGAGCGGTCTCCATCGTCGGGGGCTCGGGCTCGAGGATCGCCTCCGGCTCCTTGCACTCGCCCACCCGCACCAGGAAGCTGGCCAGCGGCTGCCAGCGCTCGCCGGCCTGGCTTTCCACTCGGTACGACTTGCTGGCCGCGTCCGGCCGAAGACGGAAGCCCGCACCTGGCGGCGTGGCGCGCGGCTTGCCCGCGATTGGGCGGTCGCTCGCCTCGCGTAGCATCCAGCTCTCGCCGCCCGTCTGGGATTCGAGCAGCTCGTAGCGGTTCTCGGTCTCACCCGATTGCGTCCGATCGATCCACAGCAATCCGTGGGTCGTCGAATCGAAGCGGAAGTATTCGATGGCGCCGGCGCGGCTCTCTTCATATACCGGCGCCGCGCGCCACAGCTTGCCCCCGTCGCGCGTGAGCAGCAGGAACGGATCGCGCGGGACGGCGCCCAGTTGCTGGCCCCCGATCCAGCCGCTCTCCAGATCGAAGAACTGGATCTGGTCGAGCCCCGCCGAGCGGATGCGCGGGTGCGGCTCCTCCCAGGTCTTGCCGTCGTCCTGGCTCGCCAGCAGGATCGAGAATAGGGTGGCGCTCTCGGTGTGGAGATTGCCGGTGAGGAAGATCCTGCTGGCCGAGGATCCCAGTGCCGCCAGTTCCAGGTACACCGGGCAGGGCTGCCGGACCGGGCACGTCAATCCGAGAGCCCGGATGTCCTCCTCGGTGCACTGAAAGGGCACACGAATGGGCTCTTGCGCAGTCAGCGCGGCACTCAGCACCAGACACCAGGCAAGCGACACGCGTAGGGGCATCGCGTCACCCAAGATTGTAGCTAAGTTTCGGGAACAGGCTCGCTATAATCCCGGTTGCCCGCGATGATCCCGGTTGCTCGCTATAATCCCGGTAGTGCGCGATCGAGCGAAGACGTGCAGCATCTGCGGGCGGTTTCCGGCCCTGGTGAGTGAAGCGCTCGGCGTGTGCATCGAGTGCGTCCGCAGGGACCCCGCGAGCGCCCTCGCCATCGCCCAGGCCGCCCACGGCCTCGCGCGGCGAAGGTTCGGATTGCCGGCCGAGCCTCCCCGTGCCGGAGGCGGCGTGCCGTGCCCGCTGTGCGGACGAGGATGCTCGATGGGTGAAGGCGAGCGCGGGTTTTGCGGGATGCGCACGGCGCGGGGCGGCCGCCTCGTGCATCTGGCCGGCGCCGCCGCCACGGGCATGCTGGAGTGGTACCGCGACCCGCTGCCAACCAACTGCGTCGCCGACTGGGTCTGCGCCGGCAGCAAGCAGATCGGCCGTCACAACCTCGCGGTTTTCTATGAGAGCTGCACGCTGGACTGCTTGTTCTGCCAGAACTGGCATTTCCGCGAAGCCGCGCCCGAGCGCAGCCGTCTCGTGAGCGCCGCCGAACTGGCCGGCGCCGCCAACTCGCGCACCTTCTGCGTCTGCTTCTTCGGGGGAGACCCGGCCTCACAGATGCCGCACGCACTCGTGGCCGGCCGCCGGCTCGCGGACGCCGGCGTGGCGGTGTGCTGGGAGACGGCCGGCACGTCGAACTCGAAGCTGCTGGACCACGCCGTCGATCTCTCCCTCCGCACGGGAGGTTGCATCAAGTTCGATCTGAAGGCCTTCGACGAAGCTCTGCACACGGTCCTGACGGGCGCTTCCAATCGCAGGACCCTGGAAAACTTCGCGCGTGCCGCCAGGCGGTTCGCGGAACGCCCGGATCCACCCCTGGTGGTGGCCAGCACCTTGCTGGTTCCCGGGTACGTCGACGCGGAGGAGGTGCAGCGGGTGGCGCGGTTCATTGCCGCGCTGAACCCGGAGATTCCGTACGCGCTGCTCGGGTTCGCGCCGCAGTTCCGGATGAGCGATCTGCCGCGCACCTCGGTTCGTCACGCCGAGGAAGCGGAGGCCGCGGCCCGGTCCGCCGGCCTCAAGAACGTCCGGATCGGCAACCGCCACCTGCTCTCGCACGAGTACTAGGGATACCGGCCCTCTTGCGCCGCCGCCGTTTCCGGTCTATCGTGTTGACGTGGCCACCATCTACGATGTAGCGAAACGGGCCGGGGTGTCGACCTACACCGTTTCGGCGGTGCTCAACCGCTCCGCATACGTCAGCCCCGAACTGACCCTGCGCGTCGAGCAGGCCGTGCGCGAACTGGACTACACCGTCAACGACCTCGCCCGCAGCCTCCAGACCCGCAAGACCAAGACCGTCGGGATGCTGATCCCCAACATCGCCAGCCCGTTCTACGCCGACGTGGTCCACGGCGTGGAAGACGTGCTCAAGCAGTCCGGCTACTCGCTCATCCTGGGCAACACCTACGACAAGCGGGAGGAGCAGTCGCGGTACCTCATGGTGTTCCGTTCCAAACAAGTGGACGGGTTGCTGCTGTTTGTCGCCCCCGGCGATGACGCCGAAGTCCGCGCGCTCGTCGAGGCCAGGAAGCCGGTGGTGTTTGTCGCCCGGCGGCCCCTGGGATTCGAGGCCGACAGCGTGACGCCGGACAACGTCCGCGGCACTCAACTCGCCGTCGAGCACTTCATTGGGAAAGGCCACAAGAGGATCGCGCTGATTACCGGCCCGCTGGGCTTGAGCGCGGCCTCGGACCGGGTGATCGCATGGCGTCGCGCACTGAAGAAGGCCGGCTTGCCCGCCCCCAAACAGTGGATCGGCGAGTGCGACTGGACGCCCGAATCGGCCTATCGCGTCACCCTCGACTGGATGGCCTCCAAGGAGCGGCCCACCGCCATCTTCACCGGCAACTTCCTCATGCTGACCGGCGTGCTGCGCGCGCTCCGGGAGCGCAAGCTCAGGTGCCCCCAGCAGGTCGAGGTGATGAACTCGGACGACCTGGACTGGCTGGACCTTTTCGAGCCCCGAATCTCCGCCGTTGTGCAGCCCAGCTACGCCATGGGCGCACAAGCCGCCGAACTGCTGCTCAAACGGATCAAGGAGCCGGACCGGCGCTTCGAGCAAATCGTGCTCGAGCCCGAGCTCAAGCTGCGAAGCTGACGATTCCTGCCCTGGCGCTTGCCAAACGCTCAAAGATCCTATATCCTATAGACATGATGATATACGAAGACAACACCCTCTCGATCGGCCGCACGCCGCTGGTCAAACTCAACCGCATCGTGAATGGCGCGCACGCCACGGTCCTGGCCAAAATCGAAGGCCGCAACCCGTCCTACTCCGTGAAGTGCCGCATCGGCGCGTCCATGATCTGGGACGCGGAGCGCCGGGGCCTGCTGCGCCCGGGCGTGGAGCTGGTCGAGCCGACCAGCGGCAACACCGGCATCGCGCTGGCCTTCGTCGCGGCGGCGCGAGGCTACCGCCTTACGCTGACCATGCCGGAGACCATGTCGCTCGAGCGGCGCAAACTCATCAAGGCATTCGGCGCCACGCTGGTGCTCACCGAAGGCGCGCTGGGCATGAAAGGGGCCATCGCTAAAGCCGAAGCAATCCAGGCCTCCGACTCCGGCCGCTTCCTGCTGCTTCAGCAGTTCAAGAACCCCGCCAACCCCGACATCCACTTCAAGACCACCGGCCCGGAAATCTGGGATGACACCGAAGGCCGTGTGGATGTGCTGGTGAGCGGCGTCGGCACCGGGGGCACGATTACCGGCATCTCGCGGTTCATCAAGGGAATCAAGGGGAAGAAGATCGAGTCGGTGGCGGTCGAACCCGTGAACAGTCCGGTCATCACGCAGACCCTGAACCACGAGCCGCTCAAGCCCGGACCACACAAGATTCAAGGTATCGGAGGGGGATTCATCCCGGATACCCTGGACCTGTCGCTGGTCGACCGGGTCGAAACGGTGACGGACGACGAAGCGATCGAATTCGCCCGGCGGCTGGCGCGCGAGGAAGGCATCATCAGCGGCATTTCGAGCGGCGCCGCGGTCGCGGTGGCCACCCGGCTGGCGAACAAGCCCGAGTACGCGGGAAAAACGATCGTCGCCGTGCTGCCCGATTCCGGCGAGCGCTACCTCACAAGCGTTCTTTACGAAGGAATCGTCTAGGCCAGCGCCGCCTCGAGGTCTTCGATCAGGTCCGCCACGTCCTCGATCCCGACCGAGATCCGGATCAGGTCGGGCGTGATCCCCATGGCCTCGCGAACCTCCGGCGGCACCGAAACGTGCGTCATGGTGTAGGGATGCTCGATAAGCGACTCCACCCCGCCCAGCGACTCGGCCAGCGTAAACACCTTCACGTTTCCCAGCAGCCGGAACGCCTCCTCCTGGCCGCCGCGAACGCGGAAGGAGAACGTCCCACCGAAGCCCGTCATCTGCCGCAGCGCGAGCGCGTGCTGAGGATGGCTCGGCAGCCCGGGGTGATGCACTCTGGAGATCTTCGGGTGGCGCTCCAGCCAGCGTGCGATCTCCAGCGCGTTGCGGTTGTGCTCTTCCATGCGCAGCGCCAGCGTCTTGATGCCTCGCAGCACCAGGAAGCAGTCGAAGGGCGCCTCGCAGGTCCCCAGCGCGTTCTGAAGAAAGCCGATGCGCTCGGCCAGCCCCGCATCGCGCACCACGATGGCTCCGCCGACCACGTCCGAGTGGCCGTTGATGTACTTGGTGGTCGAGTGCACCACGATATCGATGCCCAGCTCGAGCGGCCTCTGGAAGTAGGGCGACAGAAACGTGTTGTCGCAGATGGTGAGCAGCCCCCGCTCGCGCGCCAGTTGCGCCACCGCCGCCAGATCCACCAGGTTCATGCACGGGTTGGTCGGCGATTCGATCCAGAGGGCGCGCGTGGACGGCCGCAGCGCGGCGCGCACCGCGTCCAGGTCGCGGAGGTCGACGTAATCCACCGCCACCCGCCGCTCGCCGAGCGTTGCCAGCAGCCGGTAGGTGCCGCCGTACAGGTCGTTGTGCACTACCATGTGGTCGCCCGGCTCGAACATGGTCGCGAGCGTCGCCTCGGCCGCCATTCCAGTGCCGAAGGCAAAGCCGAACGTGCCCGATTCCAGCGCCGCCAGGCAGGTCTCCAGGGCCTTGCGGGTCGGGTTGCCGCTGCGTGAGTAATCGAACGGCCCCGGTTGGCCCACGCCCCGGAAGGCGAAGGTCGAGGTCGGGTAGATGGGCGTCATCACCGCGCCATAGGCCGCGTCGGGCGGCTGGCCGGCGTGAATGGCGAGAGTCTTGAATCGCTTACAATTGTTTTGGGACAAACGTAGGCTCCAGCGAAAAAGCTGAGGTTCTCTCTAGAGAATGGTACCATGCCACGCATCCTGATCCTTTGCACGGGCAACTCGGCCCGCAGCCAGATGGCGGAGGCGCTGCTGAAATCTTACGATCCGCGCCTGGAAGTCTGGTCGGCGGGGACCGAGCCCGCGGACCGGGTACACCCGTGCGCCGTCCGCGTCATGGAGGAGATCGGCATCGACATCAGCGACGCCCGGCCCAAGAGCGTCGAGTTGTTTCTCGGCGAGGCCTTCCACTACGTGATCACGGTCTGCGGCCAGGCGGAGGCCTCCTGCCCGTCGTTCCACGGCGCCGTGCGGCGGCGGCTCCACTTCCCGTTCGACGACCCGGCTGCCGCGCGAGGCAGCGATGAGCAGGTGCTCGAGGCCTTCCGCCGGGTTCGCGATCAGATCGGCGTTCGCTTCCGCGATTTCTACCTGGCTCACGTCCGAGCCGCCACACCCCGGCTTCGGTCCGCGCGGCAGACGGACCTCGAGGCGGTCCGCCGCCTGCTCATCGGCTGCGGACTGGGAACGGAGGGGCTGGAATCCCAGTTTCCGGACGGATACGCCGTCGTCGATAGCGGCGGCGAGTTGGTGGGAGTCGCAGGCATCGAGATCTACGGGGAGGACGGGCTGCTGCGCTCGGTGGCAGTGGCGTCCGAGCACCGCGGAACGGGGCAGGCGGCGCTGCTCGTGCGCAATCGGCTGGAGTGGGCGGTGAAACACCGCTTGCGGGCGGTCTACCTGCTCACCACCACCTCCGCGGACTTCTTCGCCCGCATGGCCTTCTGGCCGGTGGAGCGTGAATCCGTGCCCGAGGGCATCCGAGCTTCCGAGGAATACGCACGCGCGTGCCCGGCCAGCGCCACCGTGATGTGGCTGCCGCTGTAGCGGAATTCGTCTCGCCGGGTAACATTTTCCCTCCGCCCGACATCTACCAGTCGCAGGGACACCCCGAAGGATTGGTGCGCTCTGCCGGAAAGGATACAACATGCACAATCGCAAGCTGTTTTGGGCTTTTGCCCTAGTCGGCCTCCTGGCTTTGAGCGCTTTCGCCGCGGACGTCAGCGGCAAGTGGAAGGGCGAGTACCCCGGGCGCGACGGCCAGATGACGACCAGCACCCTGACCTTGAAGACCGACGGCGAGAAGCTGACCGGCACCGTCAGCGGTCGTATGGGGGACAACCCCATCAGCGAGGGCAGGTTCAGCGGGGACGACATCTCCTTTGTCGTGGTCCGGAACATGCAGGGCCAGGAGATGAAGAGCCAATATAAGGGCAAGGTGGCCGGCGACGAGATCAAGATGAGCATCCAGTTCCGCGAGGACATGCCCGCTCGAGAGATGGTCTACAGGCGCGTGAAAGAGTAGCCCGCTCCCCGGACTTCCCGGCGCGCATCGCCCGGTCGGATAATAGGTTCCGAGGGGCGCGTGTGCGTCTTTTCTGTTCATGGCTACGAAAATCGAACTCCAGGTGAACGGAACCCGGCGCTCGGTCACAGCCGAGCCCGGAACCATGCTGCTCAGCGTGCTCCGAGAGCAACTGGATCTCACCGGGACCAGGTACGGTTGCGGCGAGGGACAGTGCGGCGCCTGCACGGTCCTCGTCGACGGCCGGCCGGTGCGCTCCTGCATCACGCGCGCCGAGACCGTCGCGGGGAAAACCATCACCACCATCGAAGGACTCGAGCGGGACGGCCGCTTGCATCCGCTCCAGGAAGCATTCCTCGGCGCCGGCGCGATGCAGTGCGGCTACTGCACGGCTGGCATGATCATGGAGGGGGTGGCGCTGCTGCGGAGCAACGCCGATCCCAGCGAAACCCAGATCAAGCAGTGGCTCGATGGCCACATCTGCCGCTGCGGCACGTATCCCCGGATCGTGGCGGCGGTGCGGATGGCCTCGAAAACGATGGGGGAGGCGCGCCATGATTGACCGCCGCCAGTTCTTCCAAGCGCTCGGCGGCGGCCTGGCGGTCGCGATCGCGCGCGACGAGGCGCCGGCCCAGCAGCAGGGGCTGCCGCAGGAGGTCGACGCGTGGCTGCACATCGGCAAGGACGGCGCGATCACGGTCTCGACCGGCAAGGTCGAGATGGGGCAGGGCGCTCGCACCGAGTTGACGCAGGTGGTAGCGGAGGAACTGCGCGCGCCCGTTGCCGGCATCACGCTGGTCATGGGCGACACCGATCTGACCCCCTACGATGCCGGGACCTTCGGCAGCCAAACCACTCCACGCATGGTTCCGCAGCTCCGCAAGGCGGCCGCGACTGCTCGTGAGATGCTGCTCGACCTCGCGGCGGAAAAGTGGGGCGTTGACCGGGCCGCTCTCACGGTTTCCGGCGGCCGGATCGCCCATCCGAAGACCGGCCGGTCCGCCGGCTTCGGCGAATTGACCGAGGGCCGGAAGCTGCTCAAGACCATCGGCGACTCCGCTCCGCTGACGCCTCCCGAACAATGGAAGGTCGCCGGGACCCCGCTCGCGAAAGTGAACGCCCGGAACATCGTCACCGGCAGGCATCGATACCCTTACGACGTCACGCGGCCGGGCATGCTCTACGGCAAAGTGCTGCGGCCAGCGGCGTTCGGCGCCACGCTGGGTTCACTCGAGTCGAGCGCTGCCGAGGCGATGGAAGGAGTGAAAGTGGTTCGTGACGGCGATTTCGCCGCCGTGGCCGCGCCCACGCCCGAGGCCGCCGAGCGCGCCGCCGCCGCCCTCAAGGCGGAGTGGAAAACCACGCCGCAGCCCGCTCGGGCCGAGCTGTTCGACTACCTGAAGAAGAACACGCAGGGCCGCGCCAACCCCAATGAGCGCGGCTCGGTCGAGAAGGCGCTGGCCGAGGCGGACACGCGGCTGCGCGAGACCTACACGGTCGCCTACATCGCGCACGCGCCGCTCGAGCCCCGCGCCGCCGTGGCCGAGTGGAACGACGGCAAGCTGACGGTCTGGACCGGCACCCAGCGCCCGTTCGGCGTGCGCAACGAGCTGATGGCTGCGTTCTCGCTGCCGCAGGACCGCGTGCGCGTGCTGATGCCCGACACCGGTTCCGGTTACGGCGGCAAGCACATGGGCGACGCGGCCATCGAGGCGGCGCGCCTGGCGCGGGCTGCCGGCAAGCCGGTCAAAGTCGTGTGGACGCGCCAGGAGGAGTTCGCCTGGGCCTACTTCCGCCCCGCCGGCGTGATCGAGGTCGCGAGCGGCCTGCGCAAAGACGGCTCCATCACGGCCTGGGAGTTCACCAACTACAACTCCGGCGGCGCCGGCCTGCAGATCGGCTACGATATCCCGAACTATCGCATCGCCTTCCAGCCTTCGCGCTCGCCGTTGCGCCAGGGGTCCTACCGCGCCCTGGCCGCCACCGCGAACCACTTCGCGCGCGAAACGCACATCGACGAGCTGGCGCACGCCGCGGGCATGGATCCGCTCGAGTTCCGGCTGAAAAACACCAAGGACCCGCGCTTCCGCGCCGTGCTCGAAGCGGCCGCGGCGCGCTTCGGCTGGGGCAAGGCCAAGCCGGCGCCGGGGCGCGGCTACGGCATCGCCGCGGGCTGGGAGAAGGGCGGCTACGTGGCCACCTGCGTCGAGATCGCGGCCCGCCCGGGCGCGAACCTCAAGATCGAGCGTGTGGTGGAGGCCTTCGAGTGCGGCGCCATCATCAACCCGGACAACCTGAAGAACCAAATCGAAGGCGCCATCATCATGGGGCTTGGCGGCGCGCTGTTCGAGGCCATCGACTTCGCGGACGGCAGGATCCTCAACGGACGCTTCTCGCGTTACCGGGTGCCGCGCTTCAGCGACGTTCCGCCCATCGAGACCGTGCTGCTGGACCGTAAGGACCTGCCCTCGGCGGGCGCCGGCGAGTGCCCCATCGTCGGCATTGCACCCGCCATCGGCAACGCGATTTTCGCGGCCACCGGGACGCGCCTGCGCTCGCTGCCTCTGGCCCCCAAAGGCAGCGTGTGAAGGGCGCGCGGCTCAGCGCAACTCGAACGTCGCCGTGTACGGAATCTGAGCCGTGGCGACCTCGTCGGTGGCGGTAAACAGCGCGGTGTAGGTGCCCTTCGGGAACTCTCCCGGGAGAGTAATATGTCCCGACATGGGCAGGAAGAACGTCCGCGGCCGATAGTAGAAGGACTGGTCCACCACCACGTACTTTGGCTCGTCCACCACCGTGTTCCCGCCCGGGCCGAGCACCTTCAGCGCGATTTCCAGGTTCACCCTGTCCTCCCTGGCCTGGACGCCGAAGATCTTCCATCGGAGGTACACGGTACCGCCACCTTCCAAGACGGGAACCTCGGCCGGCGGCCCATCCTGGGACAAGGAGAGCGCGAAGTCGCGCATCTCCAGCCCCGCCGCGGGCGCGACCCCCGAAGGTTCCACGTGGAACATCGGGGTGGTCGCGGCATCGGTGTTCTTCACCTTGTCGTGGACCTGGATCTCGACTTTGTAGGCGCCCCCGGGCGCGTACGGCTGAAGCCCGAGGTGGAACCAGCCGTTCACCGGGCGGCCTCGCGGCACCTCCTGCACCAGCTCCTTTTCCCAGGGCGGGTA
Source organism: Bryobacteraceae bacterium (assembly GCA_050008465.1). Lineage (GTDB taxonomy): Bacteria > Acidobacteriota > Terriglobia > Bryobacterales > Bryobacteraceae > Fen-330. The sequence goes on along the minus strand of JBEKMO010000052.1, from coordinate 7,762 downwards.
TAGGCCGAGGTTGTCCGGGTCGCGCGCCACCACGCGCAACAGCAAGTCGATCTTGTCTTCCTTGTCCTTCGCGAACCCGAGAACTTCGTACTTGACGTACACGGTGTCGCCGGACGCGTAGGGAGCGTCCGCTCGAGGGGGACCGTCCTCGCTTTGACGAAACGCGACGTTCACAACTCGAAGGTCGCCCCCCCCGGCGGAGGAGCCACGATAGAGCAGGTACGCTGCCGCCGCGGCGGCAATCAACACCACCAGTAACGTCACCCCGATCGCGACGCGGGTCGTGAGGGCGGACTTGCGCTCGACAGCCGCGGCGGGGGCTTCCGGAGTTTGGGATGGCGGGCCGGCGGGGCCAGCCGGCGCAGAAGGGATGAGAGGGGCGCCACAGGCGGTACAGAACCGCAGATCCGCGTGGGCGGGAGTTCCACAGCGTGGGCAGAACACGGTGACCTCCCTCGGAAGGTGTTCCGATTCGTCGTTACCGAAGTATAAGGTCTGCGCCGCCACGCTGGCAAGCCAGTCTCGATGAGGCTCGTTCCGGGCCGGTGTGGCTCGGGCGGGACGCCATTGCCGGCGTTGCCGTCGATTCCATCTGCTACGCCGCGGAGACACTTCACTTCTGCGATCTGCACGCTCACGTGGTCATGGTCAATCACGTCCATACGCTTGTCGAACCGCGAGCGCGCCAGGCAAGCTGCTGCAATCGGTGAAAGGCTTCTCGGCGCGGGAGGCCAATCGGCTCTTGGGCCGAATGGGGAGGCCTGAGGACGCCGGCAGGAGTGCCGGCGTTGCAGGCCAGAGGCCTGCTCAAAACCGGCGGCCGAGGATCATTTTGACCAGGAGGTGGTCGGTGCTGCGGGTCATCCCGATGCCCGCGCCCAGGTTGAACTCCCACTGCGGCCCCAGGTTCAGGTCGATGGCCGGCAGGATTTGCTGCTGCTGGTCGCGCAGCGGATCGAATCCGGTAACCGGGCCGAGCGAGCCGTAATACTCGAGGCCCGCGCTCACGCGCTTCGTGAGATCGTAGCTGAACTTGAAATTGGGCGAGAATTCGATGCCTTTGCTGGTGCTCTCGCCGTGAAACGAGCGGTCGAAAGTCGGGTTGAAGGACCAGTACCAGCGCCCCAGTTTCTTGTCGATAATCGGCCGGATCTCTACGGTCCAGGTGTCGCTCGAGAACAACGGGCGCTGGTAGCCGAACTCCGTCGAGAGACTGAGGCCCACCGGCCAATGCCAGCTTTCCGGAATGGCGAAGCGCGGCCGGATGTGCGAGCCGACCCACTGCCAGCCCTGGCCGGACTGCGCGCTGGTGAACGCGTACAAGCCCGTCTCGAACCAGGATGTGAAACCGTGGGTGATCTCGAGCGTCTCGTGGAACTGGTGGTTGGTCGGCAACACCCCGTTCACGAAGTCCTTGGAGCCTTGCACGGTGAAGTTCGAGTGCAGCTCCACCATCGTCCGCCCCGCCGGAACGGTGTCGGATCCGTACACCTGGACCTCGTAGTTGCCCTGCCCCCAGGCGGCGATACCGAACAGCGCGCTAAGCGCCCAACTTCGCCAGTTCATCGAGGTCCAGCCGCCCCGTGTAGATGGCCATCCCGAGCGCGGCGTGGATTCCCAACCGCGTCAACTCGCGAATCTCCTCGAGCGTGGTGATGCCGCCCGCGGCCGTGAGCTCGAGCGCGGTAGCGGCCCGCAGACGGCGGAACCAATCGAGGTCCGTGCCCTCGAGCATTCCTTCTTTATCCACGTAGGTGCACAGAAACCCGCAACAGTATGGCTCCAAACGTCCCAGCACCTCTTCGGCGGTCAGTGCGGTGGATTCGCGCCAGCCCTTGACGACGATGCGGCCCCCCTTGGAATCGAGCGCCACGAGCAATCGCTCGCGCCCGATCGCGGCTCGGAGGGCTTCGAGGAACTCCGCGTTCACGCCCTCCGGCCCGAACGCGGCCGTGCCCACGATCACCTTGCGCGCGCCGCACTCGACCAGGTTGCGCGCCCGCTCCGCCGACCGCACGCCGCCGCCGATGCGAGCGACGGCTCGCGCCGCCAGGAACTCGACGATGCCATCGTTCGAGCCACGGCCCAGCGCGGCGTCCAGGTCGATCACCTGAATCTCGGAGAAGGCGGAGAACCGCTCCAGCATCTCCGCCGGCGTGCCGCCCTCGAGCGCCTTGTCGCGACCCTGGACGAGCTGCACCACCTTGCCGCCCATCAGGTCGATGCAGGGAATGATCATAGAGACCTTCGCACCGGGACGCCACACTGCGACAGGTACTCTTTGAGGTCCGCCACAGTGTACGTGCCGTAGTGGAAGATCGAGGCGGCCAAGGCCGCGTCGGCCTCGCCCTCGGTCAGCACGCGGCTGAAATGCTCGGGGGCGCCCGCGCCGCCCGAAGCGATAACGGGAATGTGCGTCGAGCGCGAGATGGCGCGGGTCAACTCGCAATCGAACCCATCCTGCACGCCGTCGGTGTCCATGGAGGTGAGCAGAATCTCGCCCGCGCCCAAGGCTTCGCCGCGCGCGGCCCAGCCCACGGCGTCGATCCCGGTGTCGTCGCGCCCGCCGCGCACGTAGACGCTCCAGCCGCCTCCGGCGCGGCGCTTGGCGTCGATAGCCAGCACCACCGCCTGCGCGCCGAACTCCTCGCTCAGCTCGGTGAGCAGCTCGGGCCGCCGCACGGCCGCGGTGTTGACGCTCACCTTGTCGGCACCGGCGAGCAGGATGCGGCGCGCGTCCGCCACCGAGCGGATGCCGCCGCCCACCGTCAGCGGAATGAACACCTTCCGCGCGGTGCGCGCCACTACGTCCACCATGGTGTCGCGGTTGTCGCTGGAGGCCGTGATGTCGAGGAACACCAGCTCGTCGGCGCCCTGCTGGTTGTAGCGATCCGCGAGCTCGACCGGATCGCCCGCGTCCCGCAGGTTCACGAAATGGATTCCTTTCACCACGCGTCCGGCGGTTACGTCGAGGCAGGGAATGATGCGTTTGGCCAGCATTTCACAGGTCCACGAAATTCTTCATGATGGCGAGGCCGAGCGGTCCCGACTTCTCCGGGTGGAACTGCACACCGAAGACGTTTGCCGCCTCCAGCACCGCCGTGTAGGGCCTGGTGTAAGTGCAGGTCGCGGCGGTAACCGAACTTACCGGCACATAGTAACTATGGGCGAAATAAAGATATGGGTTCGGCGCGACACCGCCGAGCAGGCGGCAGCGGCCGCGCGGCTTGACCTCGTTCCAACCCATGTGCGGCACCCGGGCGCCGGCGGGGAAGCGCCGGACTGTTCCCTCATACCGCGCCAGGCCGCGGGCCTCGGGCGCCTCCTCGCTGCCCTCGAGCAAGGCCTGCAAGCCCAGGCAAATGCCCAGGAACGGGACCCCGGCCTCGATCCTCTCGAGCAGCGCACCGCGCACTTCCAGTTGGTCGAGCGCGCGCATCATCTGCCCGAAGTGGCCCACGCCCGGAAGGACGATCTTGGATGCCTGGCGCAGGCCGTCCGCGTCCCGCACCAGGGTGTACGCGGCGCCGATCTCCTCCAGGGTGTTGGCCACCGAGCGGAGGTTACCGGCGCCGTAATCGAAGATGGCGATCACAGCAGCCCCCCAGGACCGCTCCCTGACGGTCGCGGTTCGGTGCTGGGGGCCGCCTGCCAGCACCGAACCGCGCGCGTCAGCAAGCGGTTCATCTCAGTCACAGCAATCCTTTCGTCGAGGGCAGATCGGTTTTGAGGCGCCGATCTTTTGAACACGCGGACCGGAGCGCCCGCGCGAAGCACTTGAACAGCGCCTCGACCTGGTGGTGGCTGGAGCGTCCGTAAAGCACTTTCAGGTGCAGGTTCGCGCCCGCGTGCGCCACGAAGCCTTCAAAGAAGTCCCGTACCAGCTCGGCCTGGAGATCCCCCACGGCGCGCGCCTTCACGAGGTCCTTGTAGACCAGATACGGCCGCCCGCCGAGGTCCACCGCGGCGACGGCGAGCGTCTCGTCCATCGGCATCACGAAGTAGCCCGCGCGGTTGATGCCCCGCCGGTCGCCCAGCGCCTCGCGGAACAACTGCCCGAGCACAATGCCCGTGTCCTCGACCGTGTGGTGCTGATCGACGTCAAGATCGCCGCGCGCTTCGAGTTCCAGGTCGAAACCGCCGTGCTTCGCGAACAGTTCCAGCATATGGTCGAGGAACCGTATGCCGGTCGAGATCTGGTACCGCCCGCGGCCCTCGATCCGGAGCTTGCCGCGGATCTGGGTCTCTTTCGTGTCGCGTTGGATGCTCGCGGTCCTCACAGGATGGACTCCAGTTGATTGATGTTGTCAATCACGGCAACGGCGCCTTCCGCGCGGAACAGGCGCACGACTCTGTCGTGCCGCGGATTCGACGGCGCGACGACGCCGATGAACGGAACCCCCGCGGCGTTGGCGCAACGGCAGTCGTCGACCCCGTCACCGATGTACCAGAAGTGTTCCCTCGGGTGCCGTTCGACAATCTGATTGAGCCCGTCCGGCGCGGGTTTGAGTTTTGCCACCATTTCCGTCGTCACGATGGGATCGAAAGTCAGGCCGCCGCTGAAGCGCTCCAGCGTCGGCGCCACTTCGTATTGCCGGCGCCCGGTGTAGATGGCGAGCTGAAACCGCTCGGACAGCCGCTCGAGCACGCCCAGCCGAGCGATCCAGCGTTCGCGCAGGATCAGCCCGTCGGTTCCGTCGCCCAGGAAGAGCCGGTTGAAATGGCGCACGATCTCGTCGAACTCCACCTTGACTCCGAGATCGCTTACGATGCGGTGCGACAGCTCCCAATCGTCGTTCCAGCCGCCCTGGTTCTTGTAGTCCTGGATCAGCTCGCGGCTGACGCGCTTTCCGGTGAAGTCCTCGACGGTCTGCACGATGGCGGCGCGGTAGGACTCGCTCACGTCCACCAGCACGCCGTCTATGTCGAAGATCAGGAATCCTTCGCTCATCGCCAGATCTCCTTCAGCTCTTCGAGGAAACGCCGGACCTGCGCGCGCGTCCCCACGGTCACCCGCACCGCGCCCGCGATCTCGTAGCTCCGGTCCCGCACCAGCACGCCCTTCTCGCGCAGGCGATCGCGCACTTCGATCGAACGCGGCCCGATCCGCATCAAGATGAAATTCGCCCGGCTCGGGTAATACGGAATGCCCAGTTGGTCGAGCCCCGCGCGCAACAGGTCGCGGCCGGCGAGCGCCTCGGCCACGTAGTTCTCGACGTAGGCGCGGTCTTGAACCGCCGCGCGCGCGGCCAGCGCTGCCAGCGCGTTCACGCTGTAAGGCGACTGCGCCTTGTGCAGGTAAGCGATGTTGGCGGCCCGCGAAAACAGGCAGCCCATGCGCATCGCCGCCATCCCGTACACTTTCGAGAACGTCCGGCTGACGAGCAGGTTCGGATACTCCGCGATGAGCGGCAGCGCGGTGATTCCGCTGAATTCGAAGTACGCCTCATCGATCAGCACCGCGGCATTTGCCGCCTTCTCGAGAATGCGCCCGATCGCGGCCACATCCACGCCCGTTCCGGTGGGATTGTTGGGATTGGCGATGAGGATGGCGCGCGTGGCGGAGCCAATCTGGTCGAGCAGCTCCTCGAGCGGAAACGCGAGGTCGCCGGCGCGGTAGTCGATCTCCCGGATCGCGGCCCCGGCGACCTGGGAGTAGAACCGGTACATCGCGTACGACGGCCGCAGCAGCAGGACGTCTTCGCCCGCGTCCACGTAAGTGTTGAGGAGAACCTGGATCGCCTCGTCGGTTCCGTTGGTGAACAGCAACTCCTCCGGCGGCACTCCGAAGAACGCGGCCAACTCCTGCTTGGCCTCGCCGTACTCCGGGTAGACAGCGAGCCCGTCCTCGGTGAGCCGCTCACGCAGGAACGCCAGCACGCGCGGCGAACAGCCGACCGTGTTCTCGTTGAAATCCAGGCGCAGCTTGCCGGCGCGCCCCGCCGTCGGCGGCGAGTAGGGCGCCATCTCGAGGACCGCCTTGCGCGGGAGCAATCCTTCAGGCATTGGTGCGCACCTCCACCGACCGCGCGTGCGCTTCCAGACCCTCAGTGCGCGCCAGCGTCGCGATTGCCGAGGCCAGCTTCCCGAGCGCGGCGGCGCTCAGCTCCTGCACCGAAATCACCTTGACGAAATCCGCCGCCGACAGCCCGCCACGCTGCCGGGCCGCGCCGCCCGTCGGCAGCACATGATTCGGTCCCGAGGCGTAATCGCCCGCCGCCTCGGGGCTGAACGGCCCCACGAAAATGCTGCCCGCGTGGCGGATGTCCTTGAGCAGCGACGACTCGGGAATGCTGAGGTGCTCGGGGGCGAACTGGTTGGCCAGCTCGACGGCCTCGTCGGTCGAGCGCACCAGGATAATCGCGCTGTTCTTCGAGATGGCCTTCACGGCCACGGCCGCCGTCGGCAGATCCGCAAGCTGGCGCTCGACCTCCGTGGCGACAGCCTTGGCCAGCGACTTCGAGCTTGTGAGCAGGATCGCCGAGGCCTCCACGTCGTGCTCGGCCTGCGCCAGGATGTCGGCCGCGAGCACGCGCGGGTCGCCGTCCGTGGCGATGATCAGGATCTCGCTCGGGCCGGCGATGAAATCGATCCCCACCTCGCCGGCCAGCAGTTTCTTCGCCGCCGCAACATAGATGTTGCCCGGCCCGACGATACGGTCCACTTTGGGGACGGTGCGGGTACCAAAGGCGAACGCCGCAATCGCGTGCGCGCCGCCCATCTGGAAGACGTCGCCGACCTCGAGCATCGCCGCCACGCCGTAGATCGCCATCACCGGCTTCGGCGAGGCCACCGCGATTCGAGGCACGCCCGCCACCTGCGCCGGGATGACGGTCATCATCAGGGTCGAGGGCAGGGGATAGCGTCCCGACGGGATGTAAGCCGCCACCGCGTCGAGCGGCCGCACGATCTGCCCCAACGACAGCCCCGGGGCCTGCGCCGACATGCTTTCGCGCGGCAACTGAGTTCGAGCGTACGCCCGGATGTTTTCCGAGGCCGTCGCCACCGCCGCCCGCAGCTCCGGCGCGAGGCGACGCGCCGCTTGCTTCAATTCCCGCGCGGGCACACGCACGGTGGGGCGGTCCAGCCCGTCCAGGCGGCGCGCGTACTCGAGCAGCGCCCGGTCGCCGCGCTTGCGCACCGCCTCGAGGATCGGCCGCACCGTCCGTTCGGCCTCGGCCATCCTCACCGCCCGCCGCCGCAGCAGGCGCCCCGCGTTCTTCGATTCAATCGTCCGGAGCATGGCTCACATCACAATCTTGTTCAGCGGGTACTCGACAATGCCCTGCGCCCCCGCCTTCTTCAGCCGCGGGATGATCGAGCGCACCGTGGATTCGTCGAGGATGGTGTTCACCGCCAGCCACTCTTCGTCGCTGAGATGCGAGATGGTGGGCTTCTTCAGCGCCGGCAGCGTCTCCAGCACCGCGGCCAGGCAGTCCCGGTGCACGTTGAGCATCAACCCCACCTTGCCCAGCGCGTTGATGGCGCCCTCCAGCAGCATTTTCATGTCTTCGAGTTTGTGCCGCTTCCACTCGTCCTTCCAGGCGTCGAGGTTAGCGATCAACTGCGTGTTGGACTCGAGCACCGTATCGATGATCCGCAGCTTGTTGGCCCGCAGCGACGAGCCGGTCTCAGTGACCTCGACGATGGCGTCGGCCAGCTCCGGCGGTTTCACCTCGGTGGCGCCCCAACTGAATTCGACCTTGGCCGTCACCCCGTTCGCCGCCAGGTAGCGCTTGGTGGCGCCCACCAGCTCGGTGGC
>JBEKMO010000051.1:0-37694 GCA_050008465.1 Bryobacteraceae bacterium | reverse complement strand
TGGAGGAACTGCTGCCCGACCGCTGGGCCGCGGCCCGTCTGGCTGCGGGGCCCTGAGCTATTTCTCACTCCCAACGCACGTGCGCCGAGCGCGTCCGACCCATGGGTTTACCGGACGGGTACCTATCTCCATCGACTGATCTGCCTTCTTCAGACGCTCCAACCCCACTCCCATATCGGCCACGTAGGACACGGACCAAAACCCTAGATTGCGCGGCGTTACGCCGCTGATGTTCGCCGGGGCCGACGCCGTCCCCATCCACCGCATTCGCAGACTCTTGCGCAACTGCTTGCCTTATCTGCGGATGGGCACTCCTAAACGACAGGACACTTCCGTGGTAATCCCCTTGACGCAAAGAATCTGATATGATCACGGCATGGGTATCGACACCTGGATCGGCATCGTTATCGTTGTCATGGCCGTTTCAGGAGGAATTGTGTCCGCGCACGCTCCGACTAAACGCAGCCAGAAGGTCCTCTACGCAGGACTCTTCATAGTCCTTGGTGTGGTGTCGATCTGTTTGGTGATTACGCAATCAGCCGAGACTGCGGCGGCTGCTGCAAGGCTGTCTGGTGCCCTAGACAACTTGAACAAGTCAACAGCTAACATCTCGATTGAGCAGTCATTGAATATCAAGCTTCAAGAGCAATTGATTGCCCAAGGTAAAACAATAGCCGACTTATCCCGTGCTGGAATAGGCTCTGTGACGGGCGGAGATAGTTATGCCTATTTAAAGTTTACCGCGCTGACCAACGATGGCGGAGTTCCAGTTGTATTCCATAGGGGCAAGTATCCGATCTATGACATGAATATGAGACTGTTTGATCTCCGGAAGATGGGAACAATTATTCACCAACCAATAGCCGATTGGATTGCTGCGACCGGAGGCATAATCGCAATTGGGAATCTAATGCCCTCCGGGTCCTGGACCACATGGAAGGCCGTTTCACTCGGGTCGATAGAGGACCGAAACTATAATGTGTTTTTTGACGCACGCAATGGATTCTGGCACGAAACAATAAATATGCGATCTGTCAACGGCGAATGGACAGAGGCTATAGAGGTGTGGAGACAATCTGGCAAAAAGGATATCTTGATACTTGAGGATATCGATAGAGGTTTTCCAAGAAGATCAGATGGACAGGTAGATTGGAAAAACTGAGGCGCTACGCAGATTTCTTAAAGTGTTTCTTGTACTCCATCTTGGACGAGTTCAACAGCCGCATCAGAGTATCTCTCACTTCCGGATCACCGTTAGTTACCGTCAGGAGCGAAATTCTCTCTTACCGTCTCAACACCCGGCAGATCGAGAACGGCAATCAGGACTGCAAGAGCGTCCTGGAGTAACTTCGTGTTTCTTGCGACCTCTTCTACTGGTCCATCGGGAACCGGAAACTTGCCGCCGTGAAAGAGGTTGTTACGCACGCGGCGAACATAGATCAGGACTCGCTCGATATCCGACACTGAGGTGTCTGCGGCAGCGCTCCACGCCAGGTGTCCATCGCGAAGGACTTGCTTCTTCGGCGGCTCTTGCAGGATGTAAGCACAGCTTCGGAGGACAGGCGCGCACTGCTCCGTACTGAGCGTTCGAAGCGTCTTCCCGAAGCAGTCCCAATCCGCCTTGACGCGACTCGCGTTGCCCCGCGCGAATCCGGCTCTCTTAAGGCCGTATTCGAATCGAGAGAAGGCGCAAAGGAATTCCAGCACAAGGTCCTTGTCGATGCCGAACGAATCCACGAGAAGCGGCTTGCCTGACATAGCCCTGCTCTCGTCCCAGTTCAATGGTATACCATCCGGCACGCCGACGTCTAACGCCCAGCCCGGAAACTGACCCACTCCCTAAAGCCTCAGCGCACACGGAGTCGTCTCGCATATCGCACCGTTTGCCCGCGGAGCGGCACCGCACGCCTGAGGCGCTTGTGCCCGTCGCGCTCGCGCCAGCTCCGCCGCCCCGTGGCTTGGAGGTTCCCGCGTGCCTGGAGGGGGGTGCCGGGGGGAGACCGGTTTCAAAACGCGCTATCTCCTATCCCGTCAGTGCTTCATCGAGGCCACGAGCGCCTGGAAGGCCGCGTCGTTGCGCAGCGGTGCAAACGCCGGATCCTGCTCGACCCGCGGGGCGTCCTTGAAGCCCCCGGCAACCGCCTGCTTGAGCGTGGCCAGTGCTTTCTTCTTGTCTCCGGCCTGAGCGCGGATGTGGGCAAGGTCATAGAAGACCTGCGCCCGCTCGGGCCGAATCACCGCCGCCATCTCCAGCATCCCGGCGGCTGGGGCGTACTCCTTCTTCTCGAGGAAATCGCGGCTTGCCTGGTAGCCTTGGATATACGCACCGGCGAGCACGCGACGCGCCAGCCGCCGGTCCGCCGAATCCTGTTCCGCATCGGCTCTCTTGCGCAGCCCGGCCACGGAGCCCCGCACCTCGCCCAGTTGGTCGAGGTAGCCAAAATCCATAAGGACCTTGATCATCTCCTCCTGGCGCTTCTGCTGCTCCCGCTCCTTCTTCTCCCAGTCGCGGACCTCGCGCAAGCCCGCCAGCTCAGCGGCCTTCTTCTCGATCTCGGCGGCGGCGGCGGCCCCCTGGAACTCCGCGGCCAGGGACTTGTACTCCAAGTACGCCTCGGCTGCGGGCATGGATCGGGCCGCCTCGACCCGCGCGCGAAACATGCTCTGAACGAGCGCCTCGTCCTTGGGGCGCAGGCCCGCGCGCATGGCCTGAAGTTCGAACCACTCGAGGGCCTCGGTCGCCAGCGCCACGGACGCCCACGCGTGCTCGCCGTTGAAGATGGCGATACGGTGCACGGCGCCACGCGCGTCCAGATCGCGGCCAATCTGCCTCATTTCGTGATAGTTGAAGTCGTCGGTTCCAGCGGCGCCAAAGAATGCGAACGGAACGGTCTGTGGGGTCTTGCTGTCCGGAAAACCGCCTCCGCAGGCGACGACGCCCGCCGCCCGCACGGCGAACGCCAGCCAACTTGCCACGCGCGCGCCGCCGGAGAACCCCGCCGTGTACACGCGCCCGTCGTCGATCGAGAACCGCGCGTGGGTGTCCTGCCACAGGGCTTTGACAGCCTCCGCATTCGGAGGCCACGGCCCGTTACGCGAGTTGTTCGAACCCACGACGATGTAACCGTACTTCTCCGCTCCTTCCTGGAAACGCTCGACGGGAAGACGCCCGCGGGCCATGGGGTCGAAGCAGTGGAGGATTGGCCAGATGCGGTTGGGATCGTAGTTCGAGGGCAGGTACAGGGCGTAACTCTGGCTGGTGTTGGCCTGACAGACGACTTTGTCGACGAGCTTCCCTTTCGGGAGCTCCTGGGCGCCTGCGGCGAGTGTGACGGCGAGCACGAGGCTGATCATGGGCGTCTTGACCAGCTTCCTATTCCGGCTGGTACTCCAGCACCACCAGGCTGACGTCGTCGTTCTGGGGTTCGCCCTGCGTAAACTCGCCGACGGCGGAAAGAATCGCGGCGTGCAGGTCCTGGCAGGTTGCGCCGGCGCCGTGGCTCACCACCTCGCACAACCGCTTCAGGCCATAGAACTCGCGCTGGCTGTTGCGGGCTTCCGTGAGGCCGTCGCTGTACATCACGATCTTGTCTCCCGGCTGGAGCTGGCTCTCCTCGGCCGAGTAGGTGGTCTCGCCGATCATGCCCACGGGGACTCCGCTGGCGGCCAGGGCATCGAGCTTCCCGCTGGCGTGGGCCAGCAGCGGCGGCGGGTGGCCGGCGTTGACCCAGCGCATCAGACCGCTCGCCTCGACCGTGCAGTAGAAGATCGTGGCGTACTGTTCGCCTCCCGTCCGCTCGTTGAGGAAGTGGTTCGTGCGGAACATCATCTCTTCCATCGAGAGCCGGGTAAAGGGAGCGGCCAGGAACATGCCTTGCAGCAGGGAAGCCAGCAGGGCCGCGCCCACGCCTTTGCCGGAAACGTCGGCGGAGATGGCGGCCCAGCACATGGGGTGCGTCTGCCGCACGTCCAGGTAGTCGCCGCCGACCTCGAGACAGGGAGCGCTGGAAGCCGCCGCGCGGAACCACCCGGTGGAGGGGAGCGCGCGCGGCAGCAGGCTTTCCTGGATCTGCCGCGCGATCCTGAGTTCCTGCTGCATGCGCTGACGCACCCACTGCTCCTCGAGCAGGCGCGCGTTCTCAAGCACGGTGGAGGCCTCGAGGGCGAGGGTCGTCAGAATCTCGCGGCCGCCGGAGGAGAGATCGGCGGCCTTCAGCCGCGAGTCCATGTAGAGCAGCCCCACGGTGTCGTCCATGGGATTGAACGTGGTGGTGTCCTGCGTCGCTCCCGTTCGCACCCGCACCAGCGGAACGCACACCACGCTGCGCAGCTCCAGGGCGGCGACAGTGCGCTCGGGTCCCTCGACCGACGGATCGAAATTCATCGAGAGGAATTCCTTGCGCTGGGCGAGCGCGCGCATCAGAAGGCTCGTGGGCACGCGCAGGTCGGTCTCGGCCAGCGGCCCGGTTTTCGCGCGGGCGATGCGGATGGCCAGGTCGTCGCCCTGGCGCATCAACAGGAACCCTCGCTCGCAGCCGGTCACCGCCAGCGCCGCTTCCACTACCGTTGCGAGCACGTCGTCGGTGGAGAGCGAGGTCTGCAACGCCCTCGCCACCTCCAGCATGGCCCGAAGTTTGGAGAGGTTCGCGCCACCCGCAATCTCGACCGGCGCGGGCGCCTTTTCCTGCTTGGGAGTGGGAGGGAGCTCTCCCAGCGAAAAAACGATCACGTAGGAGTCGGGAAACCCGAATTCGATTCGGTCGGAGTTGCGCAGTTTCTTGCGCTGGACGCGCTCCCCGTTGACCGACACTCCGTGGCTGCTGCCGAGGTCCTCGAGGACATACTGGCCGTTGTCGACGACGATCTGCGCGTGGTGGCGCGAGCTGCGGCTGTCGCGCAGCACCACTTCGTTGTCCGCGTGCCGGCCCATGCGGAAAGGCAATTGTTCCAAGGCCACGCGGGTCTCGGCCCCGGATGGGCTCTTTACAATCAGGAAAGCCGGGGGCGCGCCGCCCCGAGCAGGTTCAGAAGCCATTTCGTCCCCTCATTGGCGCCGGTCTTTCAAGGAAGTGGGCGGAGGCGCCGCGGCTGCGGCTTCCTCCATCTCCCGAGCGCGCATCGCCTGGCAGTGGGAGCAGTAGCCGCCCACCTCGGTTCGCGCCACCAGGATCTGGAACCCGAAGTGCACCTCAATCTGGCGCCGCAGACGGTGGAGGGGCTCGCCGTAGAATTCCTCGACCTTCCCGCAGCGCAGGCAAACCACGTGCGCGTGCTCCTGCTTCATTCGCGTTTCGTAGTAGTGCTGGTCGCCTTCATAGTGCATCAGGTCCAGCTCATCCACCATTTGGCCCTGCTTGAGCATCTTGAGCGTTCGATAGACCGTCACCCGGTTGATCTTCGGATCTCTCATCTTGGCGCGTTCGTAGAGCTGTTCGGCGTCCAGATGCTGGCCAGACTGCTCGATCAGCTCCAGCAGGATCTGCCGCTGTCGCGTCAGGCGAATGCCCTGCTTCTTCAGCGATCCCTGGATGTCTTGGCCAGCCATAGCGCCGCTGCTGCCACGATACCACGCTAAAGGCCAAGCGGGATAAGGCTCCAGCCTTGTCCCTGATGGCTTCCCGTGGACAGGGCTGGAGCCCTATCCGACTTGGTGCATAATGGGGCTGATGGCGTGCGAGAAATGCGGCGGGTCCGGCTGGGTGATTCTGGAGCGCGACGGCATCTCGGGCGCCGAGCGGTGCGACTGTGCCGCGCAGGAGACTCCCCTGGACCGCGAGGCGGAAGCCGGCATCCCGCCGCTCTATCGCAGCTCGACGTTCGAGAACTTCAGCGTCCGGACGGACCATCCGATCGCCTACCGCGCGCTCAGCCAGGTTTTCGTAAGGCTGCAAGGCTACGTCAAGGATTTCCCGTTCGTGCCCAAGCCCGGCTTGCTGCTGATCGGTCCGACCGGCACGGGCAAAACGCACCTCGCGGTGGCCGTGCTTCGCGCGCTGATTGCGAAGGGTTTTCAGGGGCTGTTTTTCGACTACAGCAATCTCCTGGAGCAGATCCGGGCGGGATGGAACGCCGAAGCCGGCGCCAGCGAGCGCGCCGCTTACCAATCGTGCCTGGACGCCGACGTCTTGTTGTTGGACGATATGGGGTCCCAGCGCATGGCCGAGTGGGTGGAAGACACGCTCACGGCCATCGTGACGCATCGCTGCAACAACAAGAAGCCGCTGATTGTCACTACCAATCTCCCCGACCCGGACGCGGGAGATGCCATCGTGGAGCGCACGCCCGGCGCCACCTACGTCGATTACCGAATCCCGCTGTCGCAGAAAATCGGGGAGCGGGCCCGCTCCCGGCTCTTCGAGATGTGCGAGCTCGTCAAGATGCCGCACATCCCCGACTATCGCTTCCTCAAGAAGTGACCTACGTGGCGCAGTGCGTCTGGCCGCGCTTGGCCAGGTAGCACTGGTGATACTCTTCGGCCGGCCAGAACTCGGCAGCCGGCAGGATCTCGGTTACGATGGGCCGGCGGTGCCGCCCCGAGCGTTCCAGCTCCTCCTTCGAGGCCCGCGCGTCGGCCTCCTGCTCCGGCGTGTGGAAGAAAATCGCCGACCGGTACTGGCTGCCGGTATCCGGCCCCTGACGGTTGAGCGTGGTCGGGTCGTGCATCTCCCAGAACACTCTCAACAAGTCCCGGTACGAGACCTCCGCCGGGTCGAATTCGACCTCAACCGCCTCGGCGTGTCCGGTACGGTCGGTGCAAACGTCCTGGTAGGTCGGATGCGGAAGCGTTCCCCCGGAGTAGCCCACCCGGGTGGAGTGAACGCCCTTCGCTTGACGGAACGTCTCTTCGACGCCCCAGAAGCATCCTGCGGCAAACGTAGCCCTCTGCATACCTCCAGAGCATCACAAACCGGAGCGCGCCGCAACCCCTGCAACCGGCCGTTCCAGCCGGATCAGCGTCTCGAGAAGATAGTAGTCGCCGTAGGTCAGCATCCCGTCGAAGGGACGAGTCGAGCAGCCGTGCCGCAGCACGCCGGGCGGGGTCTGGTCGCCGGCGCCAGCGGGCGTGAGATAACGGTCGATCAGAGACTGCGCGATGCGTTCGGCTTCCCGGCGATAGCCGGCTGCACGAGCTCGATCCGGAGTGAGCTCAGACAGACTGAGCAGGCCGCCGGCGAGCAAGGCCGCCGCCGAGGTGTCACGATTTCGATAGAAGACTCCTTCATCGGAGAAGTCGTACCAGGGCACGCCGTCCTCTGGCAGGCGGCTCAGCGCAAACGCCACGATTTTCTCCGCGGTCCCGAGCAGCGCAGGCTGCCCCGTGGCTCGATACGCCTCCGCGAAGCCATAGACCGCCCACGCGGTGCCGCGAGACCAGGAGGTGTCGGCGGCCAGTCCCTGGTGCGTGTGGGCGAACACTCTGCCGCCCGGCGGCGCGTGATTGGGGAACGGTTGCGGGGGCTTGGCGTCGCCGCTTAAGAAGAACTGCTGGCGGTTGTCACCCGGATTGTAGTGGACGGACTGAATTACCGAGCCGTCCTCGCGCACCAGCCACCGGGCCGACTTGAGCGCGTGCTTGAGACCGAGCTCGCGCCATTGCGCATCGCCCGTGATCCGCGAGGCGTACCACCAGATCTGGAGATTCATCATCGTGTCGATGATCGTGTCATCCCCATCCACCCCCCACGCCGCGACCAGTTCAGTGATTGGATTGTAGAGCCGCTTCAATCGCTCCGCCGCCCGGAGAACCCCCGCTTTGTACTTCGGGTCCTGGGTGGCCTCGTAAGCGAACGCGGAGGAGTAATAGTTCAGGAAGCCCACGTCGTGGTCCTGGCCCGGTTCCAAGCCGAGCAGATGCGCGTTCCAGGCTTCGGCCAGCCGGCAGTATCGCTGTTCGCCGGTGTAGCCACACAGCTTCCACAGCTCCCCGACCCAGAACGAGCCAGTCCAGTAATAACCCCTCTGCTGGTTCCACTCGCCAGTGAACTGGTCGCCCTCGGTGAAGAAGCCGGCTCCCGCGCCCCTGCTCATCTCGCCCGCGGGCGTCGCTCGAATGAGGGGCTCGTATTTTTGGATCGTCCGGTCGGCGGCCTGGCCGAGCAGCGCAATCGCTTCGCGCCAGGTCTTGCGGGCAGCCGGCAGCAGCGTGTCGGGAGGAGCCGATTGCGGCGCGGCTTGTGCCGACAGGATGCTGACGGAAGCGGGCTGGCCCAGGCGATCGCTCATCGCCTTCACTAGGAGGAGAAAGCTCTCGCGCGATGGCTTCTCGGCGGGCGCCGTCGCCGGGAGGATGAGATTCTCGCTGCCGGACTGATCCCAGAGAGCCGCCACATACCAGTGCGCCGAGCCGTTCCTGGGCGCCAGCCGGATCAGGTGGTTCGCGCTCTCGGAGAGGGCGCCCGCGGCCTCCTCCCGGGGCGCCAGCAGCATCAAGCCGAGGTTCTGGTCCGGCAGTTCTTCCGTAGCGGTCGCGCCGGGAGCAACCACCTGGCGCCCCCAGGTAGCCAGCGCGCGCACCGCTTCGCCCTCCCCGGTTTCTCCCACCAGCTCGACTCCCGGCTTGTTGGGCAGGCCGGTCACCAGCGCCAGCCCGTCGGCATGGCCCAAGGTGATGCGGTGCTCAAACCCATACTCTCCGGCCCACTGGCTGATGTGGCTCACCAGATCGACCGTTTGCCCGCCCACTCGCCAGCCCTTGTATTCCAGCTCCACGACCGCCCGGACGGGACCGTCGGCGAGGATTCTCCATTTCCGCTCGGCCACCTCGGCGACTCTCTCCACCCTGCCGTCCACCAGCGCGCCGACCGCACCGACGCCCAGCGCCGGCCCGATCCGGTAAATGTCCCGCGCCAGCGGAGATTCCTCGTGGTAGTCGTACTCGGGCGAGGCGAACAGATCGAGGTACAGGCCCGGCCGCCGCTTGCCATAGAGGTCGATCGCGTTTCGCTGGTCAAAATACACGCGCCAGGCCGCGCGCTCGGATTCCCAACCGAGACCCTCGAATTTCAGCGCGAATCGGGCGTGCGCACGCTTCGGGTAGTCGCTGCGAATCCGGGCGATCGTCGCAGCGTCGCCGTACGCGATGGTCACAATTCGGGTCTGCTTGGGCTTCAGATCGATCTGAAAGACAAGCTCGTCGTAGCTTCCATCGCCGTCCAAGTCGTCGGCCTGAGACGGCAGCTCCGTCGCCCGCAGCGTCCGCGCGTCTTCCTCCAGCGTGCTTGCGTCGCTGGTGGTGACAATGGCGTTGCCGGCCCGGAAATCGGGCGCGATGCGCTTCAGTTCGGCAACACGGATTGAGACGTTCTCCGGGGAACGGCTCTCGGCACTCGGATTGGCGACCGCCAGCTTGAGGACCTGGATGTGCGAAGCGGCCTGGATCACGCCGGGCCAAGCCAGCAACCAGAGGCAGATCCCCAGTGCGTGCCGGTGCTCGCGGATACCGCTCACTTCTTCGCCTGGCCGGCTTCCAGGCCCGATCCGCCGCTCGCGTACTCAGGCTGCACGTTGACCACGCCGAACTGGCGATCCACCACCTCACGATGCGCCGCCATCATCCATAGGAAGCCGATGGAGCCTCCGGGCGCGGCCACATTGGGGTGATACCCTCTGGGCATGACGACGCAATCGCCCTCGCGCACCACGGCAGCCAGTTCCGGCTCGGCTGGGTCGGTGTAGACAAACTGCACCCCCCAGGCGGGCGCCGGCATGGCGATGTAGACATAAGCTTCCTCGAGCATCGCCGCGTGTTCGTGCGGCGGCCACGACGTCCAGTTCCCCGGCGCGCTGAAGGTCACGCCCGCCAGGATCTTCCCGGTTTCGACGTTCTTCCCGATCAGGATGTTCAGGTCGCGCTCCGTGGTCAGGCCGCCGGCCTTGAAGTGCAGGCCGGGATCCCGCCGCACTTCCGCGAAGGATATGAACCGCAACGGATAGAGATGTTCCACCGGAGCCGAGATCTCCGCCAGGTCGCATCCCTGGGGGCTGGGAAGCACCTCGATGGCCGCATCCCGGGGAACATACAGTGCGTCGTAGGGCGCAAGCTGGAACGACTGTTCCGCAACCTTCACCAGCGCCCCGCCCTTCAGGCAAACCAGGCCGGTTTCGTGTTCCACTGTTCCGAAGCGGACCGGTTCGTCGCCCGCGTCCAGAATAATCCGCCCGTAGTGCAGTTGGCGTACCGGCCCGAGCCCGGGCGCCAGCCAGCGCGAACGGCCTTTCTTGCTGTCGGTTTTGCGCAAGACGCAAGACTCTGCGTTGATGGGGAATTCCGTAGTGTTCATGGCAGTTCCATTTTACAGGATAGGACAGAACCGGCCCCGCGTAACCTACCCGTGTGGCATCAGCGCCCTTCACATGGTAAAGTCTGTGACGACCTACAGAGCCTCGCAGAATGCGGCGACAGACGGAGTCATGGCGTGAGGGCGCCCGCTTCAGTTGGCCACCGTATTTTGCGAGGGTCCCTGAGATTGGAGAGCAGCCGGATGAACCGAAGACACTTCCTGATGAGCGCGGCGGCCGCGGCCGGAAGCCTGCGCGCCAGTTCGCTCCAGAGTCCGAACAACACCGTGCGGGTGGCCTGCGTGGGCTTGAGGGGCCAGGGGCGGGGCCATATGCTAGCCTACTCGAGGCTGCCGAACGTCGAGGTGGCGGCCTTGTGCGATATCGACGAGAGAATCCTCAAGAGCCGGCTGGAGGTGGCCGAGAAAGCGGCCAAGCGGCGGCCCGCGGCGTTCACCGACCTGCGCAAGCTGCTCGAGGACCCCTCCATCGACGCGGTTTCGATCGCCACTCCGGACCACAGCCACACCTTGCAGGCGATCTGGGCGATGCAGGCGGGCAAGGATGTTTACGTCGAGAAGCCGTGCGCGCACAACATGTTCGAGTGCCAGCAACTCGTCGCGGCACAGAAGAGGTATGGCCGCATCGTGCAGCACGGGACCCAGAGCCGCTCCGGCCCGGCGATCCAAGAGGCCGTCAAGCAGATGCGCGAGGGCCTCATCGGCGAGGTGTACCTGGCCCGTGGCTTGTGCTTCAAGTGGCGCGACACCATCGGCCGCAAACCCGTTGCGCCGGTGCCCGCGGGCGTGAACTACGATCTGTGGCTGGGCCCCGCGCCGGTGCGCGAGTTCACCGAGAACCGGTTCCACTACAACTGGCACTGGTTCTGGGACTATGGCGATGGCGACCTCGGCAACCAGGGCATCCACGAGCTGGACGTGGCGCGCTGGGGTCTGGGTGTCACCTACCCCACCAAGATCACGGCCTTGGGCGGTCACTTCATGTTCGACGACGATCAGGAGACCCCCAACACACTGACGGCACTCTATGAATTCCACGGCGCTGACGGCAAGAAGAGAATGATGGAATTTGGCGTCCGGCACTGGATGACCAACCACGAGGCCGGCGTCGGCGAGCGCAGCCCCGCCAGCG
The DNA here is from genome assembly GCA_050008465.1 of Bryobacteraceae bacterium. GTDB lineage: Bacteria > Acidobacteriota > Terriglobia > Bryobacterales > Bryobacteraceae > Fen-330. The sequence goes on along the minus strand of JBEKMO010000051.1, from coordinate 26,264 downwards.
AGTCTGCCCCGGCGGGTGAAGCCAGGACCGACCGCGACACCATCGGCAACGTCTTCTACGGATCGAAGGGCTACCTGGCCGTCGAAGGATTCGGGAAGTTCCGCGCTTTCCTCGGTCCGAAGCGGGAACCCGGACCCAGCATGACACAGCCGGGCAACCATTTCGCCAACTTCCTCGCCGCCGTCCGCAGCCGGAAGTACGGAGAGCTGAACGCCCCCGCCGAGGAGGGCGCTATCTCGTGCACGCTCATCCATCTGGCGAATATCTCCTACCGGCTCGGCCGCAGCATCAACTTCGACGCCGCCACTTACACCTGTCCGGGCGACAAGCAGGCCACCAGGATGTTCACCTACCACTACCGCAAGCCGTTCGTCGTGCCCGAGAAGATCTGAACAGCCCGGCCCGCCCTCGATTTACAATCGGAAAGGGGGCAGCATGGACAATCCTTTAGCCTGGCTCGGCGAGCAGATCGAGAGTTGGAAGCGGGCGGGCACCTACCAGACGCTCCGGGAACTCCAGACCGCGTGCGAACCGGTGTGCCGGTTCGACGGCAGGGAAGTCATCAACCTGGCATCCAATAACTATCTCGGGCTGGCCGATCATCCCAAACTGATCGCGGCGGCGCTGGAGGCCACGCGCAAGTATGGCGTCGGCTCGGGCGCCGTGCGCACGATCGCCGGCACCATGAGCATCCACCTGGAGCTGGAGCGGCGCATCGCCGAGTTCAAGCAGGTCGAGGCGTGTGTCGTGTTTCAATCCGGTTTCGCCGCCAACGCCGGCACCGTGGCCGCCATCCTCACGCCCGAGGACCACATCGTCTCGGACGAGTTGAACCACGCCAGCATCATCGACGGGTGCCGCCTTTCGAAGGCGAAAATCCACGTCTTCCCGCACAAGGACGCCGCGGCCGCCGAGCGCATCCTCACCGAGCTCGACAACCAGCCGGGGCGCAAGCTGCTCATCACCGACGGCGTCTTCTCGATGGACGGCGACATCGCGCCGCTTCCCGCCCTGGCCGGGACGGCTCGCCGGCACGGGGCGATCATGATGATCGACGACGCCCATTCCTCGGGCGTGCTGGGCCGCAACGGCCGCGGGACCGTGGATCACTTCGGCCTGCACGGCCAGGTGGACATCCAGGTGGGAACGCTGTCGAAGGCGATCGGGGCGCTGGGCGGCTACGTCTGCGGGAGCCGCGCGCTAATCGAGTATCTGTATCATCGCGCGCGGCCGTTCCTGTTCTCCACCTCGCACCCGCCCGCCGTGGCGGCCTCCTGCCTGGCGGCCTTCGGGGTGCTCGAGGAGGAGCCCGAGCGCATCGAGAACCTGTGGAAGAATACGCGCTATTTCAAGGCCGCGCTCGGCGCGGCGGGGTTCCGCACCGGCTCGAGCGAGACGCCCATCACCCCCATCCTGGTGGGCGAAGCCAAGACCGCCCACGCGTTCTCGCGCGCGCTGTTCGAGGAAGGCCTCTTCGCCACCGGCATCGGTTACCCGACGGTGGCGGAAGGCAGGGCGCGCGTCCGCACCATCATGACCGCCACGCACACGCGCGAGCATATCGACCGCGCGCTCGAAATTTTGAGCCGTGTGGCCAGAAAAACGGGCATCCTCGCGAACTGACTCAATCCCCCCAGGAATACCTTCGCGTGTAGATGACATTGGCTGCGCGCCTAAGCTGTTCCGCCGATTCCTGCTTCTACCGATCCCGGTTACGCTGGAATCACCAAGCCACCGTTGGGACGAGAAGGAGAAGGAATGAACCATCTCACTCGATTCTTGACGGACGATCGGGGCCAGGACCTGATCGAGTACGCCCTGATGGCTGGGTTCGTTGCCGTGGCCGCCGGGGCTTTGATGCCTAACGTGTCGAACAGCATCAGCACAGTCTTCAGCAAAATCCAGTCCCTGTTGGCCAATGCGGCTGGAACGTAGGCTCCTCGCAAAGGGCGGCAGCAGTACCGATTCTGCCGCCCTATACCTTTGCTCCTGCCCTCCCCGGCGCATCTGAAGAACGGGAGATATACGCGCCTGCCTCCGTGGGACCTGGCGTCCCCGCGGGTTAACGGTTTCTCAGTGCGTGGGGGCCAAAGCCTCGAGCAGCGGGCTCAACAGGTTGCCTTCGGCGTCGAAGTCCAGCTCGCGCGGCTCGCCGAGGATCTCCAGGTTGGGGTTCCTCCGGATCTCGGGGAGCAGATTCTCGCTCACAGCCAGCAGGGCCAATTCCATGGTGTTCCGGATCCAGCCGATGGTGATTTCCGCCGAGTCGAACTTGCCCACCGTGGTCGAGATGCGCTCGAGGCATTCACGGTCGGTGGGGAAATGCATCGGGATGCGGATAGCCTCGGGAGTCGAGGCGGTCAGCGAGTTGATGTGGGTGGCGTTCCAGTCGATCCGATTCACCAGGCGGTCGGTCACCACATCGGCCATGCCCAGTCCTATCGCATTGTTGTAAGTCAGGGCACTGAGGTCCCGGGCGAAAATGCGCTGGACGCGCGGCGCATTCGGCCAGGGGTTGTACTCGGCGTGGATGGAGCGGTTGATGATCTTGGTATCCATCCCGGCGCCGCTGATGTCCTTGCCGATCTCGTCCACGATGAGAATATCCAGCTCCTCGACCGGGATGCGCCCCGCCCAGGACTTCACCATCTCGAGCAGTTCCTCTTCCCGCCGCTCCATGGAATCCACCGGCACGGCCTCCACTCTGGCAGTATTGTGGTGAGCGTCTTCCAGGATGGCCAGGCCGCCCAGGATCTTGCCCGAGGTCAGCACCTGCCGCCCCACACTGCGGACCACCTGCTCCAGTCCCATGCGCAGGCCGAAAGTGTGATAGCGCTGCGCGCCGGCGAACTTGCCGAGGCCGATGGCCATCATCTTGAACAGGCCGCTCTCCAGCTTGCCGGAGAAGTCGGTATGCCACTTCACCCGATTGACCAGCATCACGCCGTCGCTCTCGTATGCGCCGCGGTCCATGAACGCTTCGATGCCTTCCGCCGTCCGCCCCAGCGACACCACGTCGAGCGAGCTGATCACCGGGCATCCCATGGAACCGGCATGAATCCCGTAGTGGGCCAGCACATCGGACTGGCCCTCCGCCGTGGCGGCCCCGTGGCTGCCCATGGCCGGGAAAATGACGGGCCGCATTCCCTGCCTCTTCCAGTAATCCACCACCGAGCGGGCGATGGTAGCGATGTTGGTGATGCCGCGGCTGCCCACGCCGATCGCCAGGCGTGAACCAGGCTTGAGCTTGGAAGCAAACCCGGCCGCCGACAGCTCCTTTTGGATTTCGCCAGGGATGTCCCTCACTCGCCGGTCAGGGAACTTCTGGCGCACCAGCACCATGCGAGACAGCACCATGCCCCAATTCTAGCATCGCGGCGTCAAATCGCCCCCCATTCGGCTTCGAGCATCTTCGTGTACTCTCCGGAGGCGAAGAGTTGAAACTCGAAATCGGCGGCACTAAGCCGCTGGAACTGGAACAACTGCTGTTGGCAAGCGAACATCTGGTCGGCGAAGCGGTGGTAGTTCCGCACGAAGTCCGGCGCCAGGTGCTCGCGCTCCGGCAGGATCTCGAACAGCGCGTGCAGCCCAAACGCGCGGGTGAAGATGCTCTTGTGCTCGTGCACGCCCCAGGAAAGCAACTTGTTGAGCACCTTGCCCGGGGGATCCTCCACCAGCAGGGTCGCGAAACTCTCCGGCCGGATGCCGGAGTCGGTTTCCGTGTTGCGGTTCACCATGTCCACACATTGCGATGTCCAGCGCACCAGGTCCTTCCCCAGGTAAAACAGCATCGAGAGCTCGCAATAGCGGCCTTCGAGCAGTCTTTGTTCCAGTTCAGCGACGGAGTCGTCGGTAGGCAGCAATCCGTGGAGCACCAGGCTGGCGCGCGAAGCGTCCACCAGCTTGGAGGGTCCCGAGGCGTTTGAGAACGGATGCAGAATCAGGGGCGGAAGTGTGCAGGCAGATGGCATCGGGTTGCGGGGCGAACCAATCCGTCCCCTATTACATAGGATCGGCCAGACCGGCGCGAATTTTAGCGCGGCCGTTGCCCTAGGGCCACTTTGGCCGTAATCGTCGCGCCGCCGCGCAGCACTTTGACTACCACCTCGTCGCCGGGTTTCTTGGCGCGGAGCGCGTATGTGAAGTCGTAAAGGTTCTGAACCGGCGCGCCGTCGAACTCGATCAGGATGTCGCCGCCGCGCAAGCCGGCTTTAGCGGCGGGCGAACCGGGGGTCACATCGGCGAACTTCACCCCCTTCGGCGTTTCGCCGAAATCGGGAACGCTCCCGAACCAGGCCCCGTATCCGGGCCCTCCGCCGGCCGCCGGGCCGGTCTTCGGCGGTTCCACCCTGACGAATTCCGGCCGGCCCGGCTCGCTCGAAAGCCGGCCGGCGATGTCGGCCACCGCTCTGAGCAATTCAGCCGCGTCCGGAGCGTCGATCTTGTCCCAGGTGTCGCTGGGCTTGTGATAGTCCCCATGCAGCCCGGAGAAAAAGAAAAGCGCCGGGACCTGTTTGCTGGTGAAGGAGGTGTGGTCGCTCGAACCGACGTCCATGCCGCCGCTGAGATCGGCCTTGAGCCGGTGCTTGGGCAGGGTCTCTTCCAGCACCGCTTGGAACGTCGTGCCGGTGCGCGCCCCGCCGACATACACTTTCCGGTCGCGCAGCCGGCCGATCATGTCCAGGTTGATCATGGCCACCGCTTTCTCGAGCGGCAGCTCCGGGTGATCGACCCAGTAGCGGGAGCCGAGCAGGCCCAGTTCCTCGCCCGCGAAGGCCAGAAACAGAATCCCCCGCTTTTGTTTCGGTTGGGAACCGAACCAGCGCGCCAGCTCGATCACACCCGCCGTGCCCGAGGCGTTGTCGTCGGCGCCGGGGTGGGGCTTGCCGACCTGCGACGGCGCCAGCGAATACTGCGAGCCCAGGCCCAGGTGGTCGTAGTGCGCGCCGAGGATCACGTATTCGTCCGTCTGCCCCGGCAGGTAGCCCGCGACATTACGGACCGTCCTGACCTCGCGCTTGAGCTCCACCGTCGCGCTCACCTGGAGGGAATCCGGCAGCGCGAAGGACCGGGGCTTCAGGTCCTTGTCGATGGCCGCCGCGAGTTGCTCCAGGTTCTTGCCCGCCCCCGAGAACCATTCCTCGACCGTGGCCGCCTTCACCTGCACGAACGGGATTCCCGCGTTGATCGGCCCCGCGGCCCGGCCGAACTTCTCCAGGTCATCCGGGTCGGAGCGATGGTTGGCGCGGTCGGCCACCAGAAGCACGCCCGCCGCGCCGTGCCGTTTCGCGTTGACCGCCTTGCTCCAGAACTGCGCGTGCTCGGTGAGGAGCTTGCCCGCGAACACGCTCTTCTCGTCGTTCTCCTGCGGTTCGTGGCGCAGCACTACCACGATCTTATCCTTCACCTCCAGACCCGCGTAGTCGTCGTAGCGGTACTCCGGCGCGGTGATCCCGTAGCCCGCAAACACCAGCCGCCCGCTCAGTCTGCCGCTCGCGGAGAAGTTGAACGGCACGAAATCCTGCTGGAGCTTCAGGGTCTTCTTCCGGCCGTTCCCGGCGTACTCGAAGTGGTTGTGAGGTCCCAGCCGGGCGTTGATGGTCACCGGGAATCGCTGGAAGTAGTCCCCGGCAAGCGGCTGCAACCCCGCCGCGCGGAACTGCTTCTCGATGTATTTCGCCGCCTTCTCCAGGCCGGGCGTGCCCGTTCCCCGCCCCTTCAGCGCGGGCGAGGCCAGGTACTTGACCTCGCCCAGGTAGCGGTCGGGATCGATATCGGCTGCCCACAGGCCCAGGACGGCGATGAGGACAGCGATCGTGAGGATTCTCAGTCTGCTCGGCATTGGGTTCCTAGTTGTTCAGCGGAGAGGGCAGCTTGATTTCGCAGCCGCAGTCTTCTCCGGCGTTCCGGGCGGTCTTCTGGTACTCGATCTCGGATTCGATGATCTGGCGCAGGTTCGGCCACTCGACCTGCCCCACCACGCGGCGTCCGTTCACGAACATGGTGGGCGTGGACATCACCTGAAGCGCGCGGCCGTCGGCTATGTTCTTGTCCACCTCGGCTTCGGTCGCCCGGGTCTCCATGCACCGGCTGAGTTGCAGCGTATCGATGGCGTCTTCTTTCCCTTTCGCGAATTCCAGAATCTTAGACTTGAAGTTGTTCGCGTTGATCTCGGACTGGTGCTCGAATGCCCAGTCGTGATACTGCCAGAAGGCCGCCGGGTTCTGCCGGAACACGCACCGCCCGGCGATGGACGCCATCTTGGCCCAGGGGTGGATCTGCTCCAGCGGGAAGTCCCTGAAGTACACGCGGACCTGCTTGGGGAAGGCGCTCAACAGGTTGTCCCTGAGCATCTTGGCTTCGGAGCGGCAGTACGGGCACTCGAAATCCGTGAAGATCACCAGCACCACCGTGGCGCCCGGCGTGCCGAAACTCGGCTGGAACTCGGTCTTGAGTTTGTCCAGTTCCCGCTTGAACGGGTTCTGCGCGATATCGTACACTTCCCCCTTCACGACCCTTTGACCGTCCGCCGAGATCAGGAACACCTCCTCGGTGCTGCCGCCTGCCCATGAGAGATGCGCCGAAACTTCCTTCATCCCCGGAAGTTGTTGAGAGGGTTTCGGATCGCCGATCGCGACCGTGATCTGGGGTCCCCAAAGATACCGATGCCGCAGGTAGGCTTCCAGTACTGCTTTATCATAGGCGGTCTTCTTCGCCGCAAGGGCGGGGTTTGGTGGCGGAGTCCTGGCCAGCGGCCTCTGCGCGGCCAGCCAGCCACCCAGCCCCGCTGCACACAGCGCCAATAAGGCATTTCGGAAAGAGGGACGCATATTGACTTCCATCTTAACTCGTGTCACAACACCGGGCCGATTCGCCACGGGACGAATTCCTGGTGAGAGAAACGCTCCGCCGCAGTCCGCTCGCCCGAGGCCACCCTCAACAGCAGGTTGAAGATCTCCGCTCCAACCTCCTGAACTGTTTTCACGCCCTCGGCGATCAGGCCCGCGTTGACATCCATGTTCTCCCGCATCCGGTTCCAGGTTGCAGTGTTGCTGGCGATCTTGAGCACCGGGACAGTGGGGAAGCCAATGACGCTGCCGCGGCCGGTGGTGAAGGCAATCAGGTTGACGCCGCCGGCGGCCAGTCCGGCCAGCGACACCGGGTCGTAGCCCGGCGTGTTCATGAAGACGAACCCTGGACAGTGGATGCGCTCGGCGTATTCCACCACGTCCATCATCGGCGAGGCGCCGGCCTTGGCCACCGCCCCGAGCGACTTCTCCAGGATGTTGGTCAGGCCACCCGCTTTGTTCCCCGGGGAGGGATTGTCGTCGAAAGTCTCTCCGAACCGATTCAGGTATTCCTTGTAGTGCCGGATACAACTCAATAGTTTTTCAGCTACTTGCCGGTTGCGCGCGCGGCGAACCAGCAGATGCTCCGCACCGAAGACCTCCGGCGTTTCCGCTAGTACCACCGTCGCGCCCAGCCCCGCCAGCAGGTCCGAGCAGACGCCCAGCGCCGGGTTGGCGGTGATCCCGGAGAACGAGTCCGAGCCACCACAATTGAGTCCGAGCACCAGTTTCGAGGCCGGAGTCTCGACCCGCTGTTCTGGCGCCGCCGCGTCCATTAGTCTGCGGATCTCCCGCCGGGCCGCTTCGACCGTGCCGCGCGTACCCCCGCTCTCTTGCACGGTGAGGCCGGCCAGGCGGGGATTCCCCAGGTAGGGGCCAATCTGGTTGACCTCGCAGCCCAACCCGAGGATGATTGCGCCGGCGACGTTGGGATGGTCGAGCACGCCCCCCAGCGTCCTCTGCAACTGGTCGATGTCCGGACCGAGAGCCTGGCCGCAGCCTTCCCCGTGCGGGAAGGCTACCACCCCGTCGATCGCGGGCGGCAACGCTTCTCCCTCATAGCTGCGGGCGATCAGCTCGGCCGTATGTGCGGCGCAGTTGCTGGCCGCCATCACCGCAATGTAGTTGCGCGTGCCGGCCCGCCCGTCCTCGCGTGGGTAGCCCAGGAAGACCGGCTGGCTGGCCGGCGTGGGCAGCGGCAGATTGCCCTCGGGGAATTCATAGTCGAATGCGATCTCCTCGAACGCCACGTTGTGCGTGTGAACATGCCGGCCCGGATCGATCGGCCGGCTGGCGCGCCCCATGATCTGCCCGTACCGGCGGATCACCTCCCCGGCGGGGATCGCCGTCAGGGCAATCTTGTGCCCCACCGGAACCGGGTCAAGCACCGCGATCGGGCGGCCCCCGACGCGCAGTTCCAGACCGGGAGACAGTTGCACCCGGGCGACGGCGACGTTGTCGTCGGGGTGCAGCAGAATAGCGGAATTCTCCGCATTCCCAAGGGCGACAAGGCTCATAGGACACCGGTCATCCGAGCCTTCATTGTAACCGCGGCTTGTGGCTTGTGGCCTGTGGCCTGTGGGTCCCACAATGGCGCCCCGGCTTGCGCTCTCTGAGGCGGCAGCAGGTGCGCCGTGGCTTGTGATCCACAGGCCACATGCCACAGGCTACGAGCCTCCTTACCCTGCCGGTATACTTGTGAAGTGCCGCCCGCCCCGCCCACGCGCATCGCCTCACGCGCGCTCTGGGCGTCGCTGGCACTGATCCCCGCCGTTTACTTCCTGTTCTTCTTCGGCCTGACCCGGGTGGGCCTGCTCGGGCCCGACGAGCCGCGCTATGCCGCCATCGGCCGGGAAATGGCGCAGTCGGGCGACTGGGTCACGCCGCGGCTATGGGGCGAGGCGTGGTTCGAGAAACCTCCGCTGCTGTACTGGATGACCGGGCTCGGATTTCGCGCCGGACTGAGCGCGGACCTAGCGCCCAGGCTGCCCGTTGCGCTACTCTCGGTCGGTTTCCTGTGGTTCTATTGGCGCAGGTTGGACCGGGAATTCGGGCGCCGGGCCGCGCACCTGGCGACCGCGATACTGGCGACCTCCGCGGCCTGGGTGGCTTTCAGCCACGTCGGGGTAACCGATCTGCCGATGGCGGCGGCCTTTTCCGCGGCCATGCTCGTTTGCCTGCGCTGGATTCGAACCGGCGACCGGCGCCAGCTCCCGGCTGCGGCGGCCCTGCTCGGCGTGGCGATTCTTGCCAAGGGACTGGTGCCGCTGGTGCTCGCCCTGCCGCTGATCTGGATGGCGCGCAGGCGTTGGAGGGACCTGCTCCGGCCGGCGCCCATCCTAGCGTTCCTGGCCGTGGCCGCGCCCTGGTACCTGCTGGCGACTCTGCTCCATGGCAGCGCCTTCCTGGAAGATTTCTTCGGGAAACACCACTTCGCGCGGTTCTTCACGGGTGACTTGCAGCACCAGCAGCCCTTCTGGTTCTATCTCCCGGTGCTGCTGGCGGGCCTGTTCCCCTGGACTCCGCTGCTGGCGACGCTGTTCCGGAAGCGCCTTTACGTCGATTCACGGGTGCGATTCCTGCTGCTTTGGATCGTCTTCGGGCTGGTGTTCTTCTCCGCCTCCAGCAACAAGCTGCCCGGCTACCTCCTGCCACTGGTGCCGGCAATCTGCGGATTGGTCGGCATCGCGCTTGCCGAGGCGAGGACCGCGACCTGGCCCCTGACGGCGAGCGCCGCGCTGTTGGCGTTAGTCCCGGTGGTTGCCGGAGTCCTGCCCGAGGCCCTGCTGCGGGGGTTGTCGCGCGCCCAGGCGACGGGCGTGCCCTGGTTCGTATTCCTGCCCGTACTCGCCATCGCCGCGGCGGTTTGGGCGCTGGAGCGCGCGGGCCGCCGCCTGGTGGCGGCCGGGGTGATCGCCAGCGCAGTTCTGGGAGGAGTGATCTACTTGCAGACGGTCACCTTCCCGGTGCTCGATCGCACCGTCTCCGCGCGCGGTCTGTGGAAACAGATCGCGCCCCTTAGCGGCGAGGTTTGCGTGGGCGACGTCAACCGCGGCTGGCGCTACAACCTGGACTACTACTCGGGTGGTCCATTGCCGGATTGCGAGGAGGCGCCTCGACCGATCCGCATCCGGCCGGGGCCTGGCGACGTCCCTCGGGCGGACTTCGACGCCTCCAACGCCTTCTGAGCGGAATCGGCTATGATGGGTCCAGGCCCTAACGCCACCTGGGAAATGCAGGATTCACACTCGATCAGGAGTTTCACATGCAAACTCGCTTTTCATTTCTTTGCGCACTGGCAGTGTTGGTCGCGACCGGCCCGGGGTTCGCCCAGAGCCAAGTGCTGGTGCAGGGACAACCACCGCTGACCGAAGAGACGGTCGGACGCTTCACCGAGTTCTTCGAGTGGGCCTTCGACGTGCAGCTCACCGTCGAGCAGCGCCAGGTGCTCCGCAAGTACACCGTCGATTCCTGGACGCAAAAGAAAACGAGCGACATGAACGACGTCGTCCAACTCGTTGAGCAGCAGACCGAGCTCTCGAAGCTCGACGCCCAGCAGCGCGGCCTGGTGCGGCTGAAGCTCGAGCCCGAACTGCTGGCCCAAATGCGGAACCAGCCCAACGAGCCGATGGCGAAGTGGGCGCTGGCGGTCTACGAGGCGTCGCACCGGGCGATCGCACCGGGCGCCCCACCGCTCACCCGCCAGAGCACGGACGCGTTTCTGGATGCACTGTTCTTCATGGTGGGCGAGGTATCCGGTCAGCAGAGCCTCCCCGACCAGAAGCTGAAGGACGACTGGGCGAAGGCGCTGGCCGCGAATTACCCGAAGATGACGGCCGAGCTGAAGCAGCAGATCGCCGGGATGCCGATGCAGGCGGCGTTGCTGCGCGTCGCTTGGCCCGCGCTGTCCACCGAGCAGAAGACGCAGTACCGTGCGCAGTGGGCAGAGCAGTTGAAGACGCTCCTGCCGGCGCAGGCGCCGGCGGCTCAGGCCAGCAAGGGAGCGGCTGGCGGCGGCAAGCAATCAGTCGCTGAGATGATGGCTGAGCAGAATCGCCGCCACCAGTCGTACATGAACATGAGCAACGCGATGATGGATATATACAAGATCAAATTCAACACCCTGGCGAACTGGGGCGGGAGTCCGTACCGATACTGGTAGCCCTCCCCGGGAAGAGGCCGCGCCACAACCAGTCCTGCTCTGCCTGCCTACCCTTCGCTACGAGCCTGCGCGGGTCGCAGGCGCCGGTTTGGCGGCGCTGGCTGCGGCCGCGGCGGCGGCCGGGGAGGGGACCGGGGGCGCCGCCACCAGTTCCGCCATCGCGCCGTCGGGTATGCCCTCGGCCTGCTTGAGGAATGTCATGCGGTTGAGCTGCGGATCGAAATCCACCTGGATCCAATCGCCGCCGCCCACCTGTGCGGTCGCAATCAGGTTCGAGATCGGCTGCACCAGGCGGCGCTCGATCACCCGCTTCAGGTGGCGCGCGCCGTACTTCATGTCGGCGCCCTCGGCGAGCAGGAAGTCCTTCGCGGCGGGGCTCACGGTGAAGATGAACGGATTCGCGCCCGATGCGGTCAGGACCCGCCGTTGCACGGCTCTCAACTCGATGTCCAGAATCTGGCGCAGCTCCGCCTGGCCCAGTGGCTTGAAGACCACGATCTTGTCCAGGCGGTTGATGAACTCCGGTGTAAACTTGCGGCGCGCCGCGCTCATGCCGGCCCGCGAGATCTTCGACGCCACCCGCTCGTCCAGCACATTCCCGATCTCCGGCTGGAAAACGCCAAACCCCAGCCCCGGACGCAGCAGGTTGCTCATCTCGCCCGCGCCGAGGTTGCTGGTCATGAAGATCATGGCGTGCGAGAAGTCCACGCGGCGGTTGTCGCCCAGCGTGAGCGTGGCCTTGTCCAGGATGCCGAGGAGGAGATTCCACAGGGCATCCGACGCCTTCTCGATCTCGTCGAACAGCACAAGACTGGCCTTCACTTTGGGGGTGTGGTACTGGTTCAGGACGTCCTGGCTGAGCAGCGGATGGGTCTCCCGGTGGCCCAGATAGCCGGGAGGCGACCCGATCAGCTTGGCGATCTCGTGGCTGTGCTGGAACTCCGCACAGTCGATCTTGATCACCGCCCGCGCCGTGCCCACCAGGCTTTCCGCCGTAGCCTCGACGATACGGGTCTTACCCGAACCGGTGGGTCCCAGGAACAGGAAGTTGGCGATCGGCCGTCCCGGCGCCGTCATGCCGGTAAGGAACATCTGGTAGATGTTTACAATCTGCTCGACCGCTTCGTCCTGGCCCACGACGCGCTGGTGCAAACCGATCTCGAGCGACTCCGCCTCCCGCCCGGTCCTGGTTGGATCCAGTGGAATGTTCAGGCGATCCATTTGGTGAGGCCCCTCTCGCCCCTCTATCTACTTGTTTGATGTGCGAAGGGGGCCGTTGGTTTCGGAACTACTTCTTCGGTTTGGTGGGGCGAACCTCGACCCGGCTGATGAGCGTTCGGGCGGGCATACGAAGGATGGCCAGCACGATTTCGGCGACGTCCTGGGGCGCGATTTTCCAGTCGGCCGCGCCGCCCGAGTCGAACTCCGTATTCACGCTGCCGGGCATGATGGTGGAGACGCGCACGTTCTCGTAGCGGTGGTCCAGCATCATCGCCTCGCTGAAACCGTTCAGCCCGAACTTGGAGGCGTTATAGGCGGCGCCGCCCGCGAACGGGTTCTTGGCCGCCAGGCTGCTGATGTTGACGATGGACCCTCCCCCGCGCTTGCGGAAGCGCGCCATCGCCTCGCGCGAGCAGTAGAACGCCCCATTCAGGTTCGTGCCGATGGTGCGCTGCCAGTTCTCCAGGCTGGTGTCCGCGACGCTCGCAAAGGACCCCACGCCGGCGTTGTTGACCAGGATGTCGAGCCCGTCCAGGCGCTCCTCCACGAACCCGAAAAACGCCCGCACCTCCTCCGGGTTCGAGACGTCGGCAGCACTGCCGATCACCTTCGGCCCCAGTTTCCCGACCGCCTTCACGACCGCCGCCTCCGATCGCCCGCAGATGGCCACGGATGCCCCGCAACCCACCAGCGCCTCCGTAATCGCGCGGCCAATCCCCCGCGTGCCGCCCGTAACAATCGCAACTTTGCCGTCCAGAAATGTGTCCATACGTCAATTATGACCGGTCGAGCAGGCTATACTGAAACTATCCAGCAGTGCAAATCATGCACGAAATGAGCGTTGTCTGGCTGCGCGTCGCGGCCATCCTGTATTCTCTAGGCCTGCTCTATGCGCTGCTTGCCGTCCTGCAAAGGCGCAGCGAGCGCGTATTCCGCCTGGCCCTGGGGAGCTTTTACACCGGAGTCGTGATTCAGATCGTCTCGACCGTCGAGCAGGCCCTCGCCAGCCACCGCTTTCCGGCCAATGACTTCTTCGAGTCGGTGACGTTTTGCGCGCTGCTGATCGCGCTGCTGTTTCTGCTGGTCTACTGGCGATACCGCTACGAGAGCCTGGCGGTGTTCATCTTCCCGCTGGTGTTTCTGCTGACGCTGGTGGGGACCTTGGGGAGCCCCGTGGCGCGGTGGAGCAATCCGCAATTGCGCGACGCCTGGCTGCTGGTACACGTAGCCCTGGTGTTGGTCGGCTACGCCACCCTTCTGCTGACCGCGGTGACGTCGATCCTATACCTGATTCGGGAGCGGCAGTTGAAACGGAAACAGACGGGCGGCGCCTTCAACCGGCTGCCGCCGTTGGGCACGCTGGATTCCATCATGTCGCGGGCGCTCGCCCTGGGGTTCGTATTCATCACGCTGGCGGTGGTCGCCGGCAGCACCTGGGCCTCGATCGAATCGGGCACGCGCTGGATTCGGGATCCTCGCATTGTGATTTCACTCGCGACCTGGACGCTGTACCTGATCGTTGTCTGCATGCGCATGACGGCCGGATGGAGAGGCCGGAAAGCCGCGCTGATGGTCATCGCGCTGGTGGGTTGCTCGGCCATCACCTGGGCGGCGCACACCGGCCTGCGCAATCTGCTGAGCCGATGAGATTCCTGCTCACGGGCGTCAACCACAAGACCGCGCCGGTGGAAGTCCGGGAGCGGCTGGCCTTCGACCAGAACTCGCTCGGCGGCGCGCTCGGCGAGTTGCGGTCGCAGTGCGGCGTGTACGAAAGCATGATCCTTTCCACCTGCAACCGGGTGGAGATCGCAGTCACGGCGGAAAACGGAACCGACCCGACGGCCGGCGTGGACCAGTTCCTGAGCGACAGCCGGAAGGTCCAGCTCGATTCCATCGCGCCGCACCTCTACCACTACACCGACGAGGAGGCGATTCGCCACCTGTTCCGGGTGGCCTCGAGCCTGGACTCGATGGTGGTGGGCGAGCCGCAGATTCTGGGCCAGCTCAAGACCGCCTACGCCATCGCCAAGGCGCACGGCGCGGTTGGCGGCCTGCTCGAGGTGATCCTCACCCGCGCCTTCAGCGTCGCCAAGCGGGTGCGCTCGGAAACCGGCATCGGCGAGAGCGCGGTCTCGGTCGGCTACGCCGCCGTCGAGCTGGCGCGCGAGATCTTTGGCACGCTGGCCGCGAAAAGAGTCATGATCGTCGGCGCGGGCAAGATGTCCGAGCTGGCGGCGCGCCATCTGCACCGCTCCGGCGCCAGCGAGATCTTCGTCACCAATCGCACCCAGGAGCGCGCGCGGGAACTGGCGGAGGTTTTCCGGGGCACGATCGTCGAGTACGATCGCTTCCTGGCCACGCTGCCCGAGATGGACATCGTCATCACTTCCAGTGGCGCGCCGTTTTACATCATCCAGAAAGCGCAGATGCGGCGTGTCATCGAGGCGCGCCGGAACCGCCCGATGTTCCTGATCGACATCGCGGTGCCGCGCAATATCGAGCCGGCGGTCAACGAGCTCGATAACGTCTTCCTGTACGACATCGACGACCTCCAGCGCGTGGTCGAGACCAACGTTGGGGAGAGGAAGAAGCGGGCCGAGCAGGCCGAGAAGATCGTCGCCGAGGAAGTCGGGCGCATGCTATCCCGCCTGCGGGCGCGCGAGGTCGTTCCGACCATCCTGAGTCTCCAGGACCAGCTCGAGCAGCTCCGCCTGGCCGAGGTCGCCCGCGTGCGCGGCAAACTCGGTCCGCTCACGCCCCAGCAGGAGGAAGCCATCGAGGTGCTCACCCGCGGGCTCATCAACAAGATTGCGCACGGACCGATTTCGGAGCTGCGGCGGCAGGCCGGACAGCCCGAGGGCATTCAGCTCATCGATGCCATCCGGAGGCTCTTCCGGCTGGAGAGTTGAGGATGCTCGTCATCGGCTCGCGCGGCTCCCAGCTCGCGCTCTGGCAGGCCAACTGGGTGCGCGGTCAACTGGAAGCGATCGGCCATTCCTGCCGCATCGAGATCATCCGGACCACCGGCGACAGGATCACCAACGTGCCGCTGGCCAAGGTTGGGACCAAAGGGCTATTCACCAAGGAGATCGAGGAAGCGTTGCTGGCGGGCCGCATCGATCTCGCCGTCCACAGCCTCAAGGACCTGCCGACCGCATTGCCGGCGGGCCTGTGCCTGGCGGCGATTCCCCCTCGAGAGGACGCGCGCGACGCGCTGGTGGGCCGGCGGCTCGCGGATCTGGCGGCGGGCGCGCGCGTGGGAACGAGTTCTCTGCGCCGGGTCGCGCAACTCCGGGCGGCGCAGCCGGACCTCGCCGTCGAATCCGTGCGCGGCAACCTCAACACGCGCCTGCGCAAGCTCGGCGAAGGCCAGTACGACGCGCTGGTGGTGGCCGCCGCCGGACTGCGGCGTCTCGGGTGGCAGGACCGCATCGCCGAGATCCTGCCGGAAGAGCTGATGTGCCCCGCGGTGGGCCAGGGCGCGCTAGCCGTCGAGACGCGGGTGGGGGACGAGGCGGCTGAGGTTTGCTCCCGGCTCGACGACGCGCGCACTCGGGCGGCGGTCGAGGCCGAGCGCGCCGTATTGGGATCTTTGGGCGGAGGCTGCCAGGTACCCATCGGCGCTTACGGGCAAGTCAGCGACGCGTGGCTGCATCTGCTCGGGGTCGTCGCCTCTCCCGATGGCCGCCGTGTCGTCCGCAGGGAATCCAGCGGCCCCGCCAGCGACGCCGTCAGGCTGGGCCGCGAACTCGGCGGCGAGTTGCTGGCCGGCGGCGGTCGCGAAATCCTTGAGGAGGTCTATGGAGGCTGATCTGCACGGCCAACGCATTGTGGTGACCCGCGCGAGCGGCCAGGCCGGAGCACTGGCGGCACGGCTCCGCGAACTGGGTGCGGAAGTGATCGAGTTCCCCACCATCGAGATCCGGCCGCCGGAGGACTACCGGCCGCTCGACGAAGCCATCGCTCGGCTCGACTCCTACGACTGGCTCATTTTCACCAGCGCCAACGGCGTCCGTTTCTTTCATGCTCGAGCCGGCGTCCGGTCCGTTCGCGCGCGCATCTGCGCCATCGGCCCGGCCACGCGCCGCGCGCTCGAGGAGCTTCAGCTCAAGGTGGACCTGATGCCGAAGCAGTACGTCGCCGAGAGCCTGGTCCAGGCCTTCGCAAAGGAAGATCTCGCCGGAAAACGGATCCTGCTGCCGCGGGCGGCGGTGGCACGCGAGGTGGTGCCGGCGGAGCTGGCCCGCCGCGGCGCCGAGGTCGATGTGGTCGAGGTCTATCGCACCGTGATCCCGGAGGAGGCCCCCGCACGCGCGAAAGCGATCTTCTTCGGGCCGCGAAAGCCCGACTGGATCACCTTCACCAGTCCTTCGACGGTGGTGAATTTCATGGCCGCCGCCGGCGCCGACGCGCTGGCCGGGGTGCGCGTCGCCTCGATCGGTCCGGTGACTAGCGAGGCCGCGCGCAAACACGCCATTTCCGTCACGGTCGAGGCGGAGTCGTTCACCGCCGAAGGGCTGGTCGAAGCGATCCTCGGCGCCAACCCTCCCGACACGCTCATCGACCGCATCCGCGCGTTCCAGGAAAGCCGGGTCCTGCTGACCGCGATCGAACTGGACGTGTTCGCGGCGACCGGCGAGGGCGCCACCGCCACCGACGTCGCCCAGAAGATCGGCGCCGACCCGCGCGCGACCGAGATGCTTCTGAACGCGCTGGCCGCCCTCGGCGTGCTCGACAAGCGGGATGGCGTGTTCCGCAATACGCCCGAGGCCGCGCGGCAGCTCTGCGGCGAATCCCGGCTGGCGCTCATGCACACGGTGCACCTGTGGCCGCGCTGGTCCACGCTCACCGAGTGCGTGCGCGCCGGAACGGCGGTGGCTCGTCAGCCGAAGGAAGCGCGCGGCGAGGACTGGACCACCGCCTTCATCGCTGCCATGCACCGGAACGCCACGGAGCGCGCGCCGCTGGTCGTCGAGGCCGTTGACGCCGGCGCGGTGCGGCGGATGCTCGATCTCGGTGGAGGCTCGGGCGCCTATTCGGTCGCCTTCGCCCGCGCCAACCCGGACCTGCGTGCGGAGATCCTGGACCTAGCTGCGGTCGTGCCCATCGCACGCGGCCACATTGAGCGGGCCGGCCTCGCCGAGAGCGTCACGGCTCGTGCCGGCGACCTGGGCGCCGCCAGTTACGGGGAGGGGTTCGACCTGGTGTTCATCTCGGCCATCTGCCACATGCTCGGCCCGGAGGAGAACCGCGCCATGCTGCGGAAGTCCTTCCAGGCGCTCGCGCCCGGCGGCCGCGTCGTGATCCAGGACTTCATCCTCGAGCGGGAGAAGACGGCGCCCCGCAACGCCGCGCTGTTCGCACTCAACATGCTGGTGGGAACCGAACAGGGGAGTTCCTACAGCGCAGACGAGTACGCCGACTGGCTGCGCGAGACCGGTTTCACCGAGATCCGCCGCGTGCGCCTCCCCGGCCCCACCGGCTTGATGATCGCCCGGCGCCCCTGAGCCGAGCCCGGAGGCCTATTCCTGGTAGGTGAGGGTCACCTCGGCCGGCAGCTTATACGAGACCTTGGCCCTGAACGGCGTTGACCAGCCCATCCTCCAGATGCCAAGCCTCTGTCCGATTCCCAAGAAACCACTCTTCGGTGCAACCTGGCACTCGCAGGCATCCAGAGAGGCGCCCGGGGGCGCCTCGATCCTCCAGTCGTTGCGAGCTTCGCCCTCCGACTGCGCTTTTATCTCTAACTGCCCCTTTTCACCGGTGGCGAAAACCTCCGCCGCGCCGACATCGAATGCCGCGGACGGAACACGCCCCTTCGCCGCATTGATGGCCGCAGCGGCGTCCGGACCTTCACCCTTGACCGTGTCGTCTCGCACAGTGCGCGTTACTTTCAATTCCTTGACCTTGCCGGGAGGTATGCCGGCAGCTTGAGCCGCAGCCTTCGCCTCGTCCACGGTCTGTCCGTAGAATTTGCGGGACCGGAGAGGCGGGCCCGAAGGTTTGTAGAATTTGTGCGACTGGAGAAGCGAGTCCGAAGGTTGCTGGCGGGGCTGGGAAGCTGGGTGCAGGTAGCTCTCAAGCCGCGAAGCGCATGCCGGACACAGTGCCCAGTCGGTGGTGTCGGCCATGACCATTTGCACCCAACCTTGGTTCAGGTTCCGGCCCAGCGCGGCCGCCAGTCCACCCATCGGGCCGTACGTATCAGGCCGGAGGCCATTGCGCACGACCGTCCTCACTGTGTTCGGTGAATAGCGTTTCGCGCTATCCCCGATCGTCGTGTTACATAAGTCACAATTGCCCACCGCGTTCTCCTTCTATGCGCCGAAATCTCCCTCCCCGGCGCGTAGAGTCCTCTCAGCATACAACAGACCGCGCTGGGGCGGCCGCAAACAAAGGGAAACCTAAGTTGCCTCCGGTACGTCATAGCAGGCGGAGCTTGGAGTGTTGATGTGTGCCCTGATTGGGAAGGGGGGCTGATGACTCGCACCGCTGTTCTGCTGCTCTTCGCCCTCGCCCGGGGAGGCCCGCTCGTGGCCGCCGACGGCGACGTGGTGTTCCGAAGCGACGTCTCGCTGGTCCGGGTGGACGCGCAGGTGCTGGACCGCGACAACCGCGCCATCACCGGCCTGCACGCCGAGGATTTCGTGCTCCACGAGGAGGGCCAGCCGCAGCCCATCACCAACTTCGCCAGCGAGCAGATGCCCGTGGACCTGCTGCTGCTGCTGGACGTGAGCCGGAGCATGCAGCCGCACATCAAGCACGTCGCCTCCGCGGCGCACAAGGCATTCCAGGTGCTGCGGGACCAGGATCGCGTGGCCATCATGGTCTTCGACCGCCAGACGCGCCTCCGGCTCCCCTACCGTTTCAGCCGCGACGAAGCGGAGCGCGAATTGACGGCGCTGCTGAAGAACGAGGCCTTCGATGGCGGCACCGATATCACGAAGGGCATGCTCGACGCGGCGAACTATGTGGCCCAACACGCCCGGCCCGAAGCCCGCAGGGCCATCGTCATCGTGACCGACGACCGCACCCAGGGCGATCGCGATGAAACCTCGGTGAACCGTGCGCTGACCAAGGCCGACGCCGTGCTCTGCTCCCTGATCGCGCCCCAGGCCTCGCGGAGCAGTTACGGTCCGGGCGGAGGCGGGCGCCGCGGTGGCGGTGGCTGGGGCGGCGGTGGCCTAGGGTGGCCCGGTGGTGGCGGCGGGTGGCCCGGCGGAGGCGGAGGCGGACGCCGCGGCGGCGGAAACGGAACCTCCGGCCGCGGGCAAGGCTCCGGCGGGCAGACGCACTCGGCCGGGACCGCGGAGATCGCTCGCGACTCCGGTGGCGACAGCCTGTCGCTCTCGGAATCGTCGGCGCTCGAAACCACGCTCACTCGAATCCGGCAGCGCTATGCGCTCAACTTCCATATGCCGCCGGACGTGAAGCCCGGCCAGGAACGCAACATCGAACTGTCGCTCACGCCCGCCGCCCGCCAGCGCTACCCCAACGCGGACCTGCGCTACCGGCGGGTGTACCTGACGCCGGATGGCAGCGCCCCCGCCGAAGCAAGCAGTCCGCCGGCTCAGGTCAGACAGGGCACTGCCGTGAGGCGGCGGCCGGCCGTCAACGAACCTCTCGGACCGCCGGGCGCGAACTCGTCCGATGGGACGGCAAGCCCAGCCGCTCCGCCGCCGCCGGCGCCGCCGCCCGCCGCGGACCCGGCGCCCAGCCAGGGCGGCTGGCCCCGCGTGAAGCCGGGCGAGCAGCCGTAGAGCCGTCCGCAGCTCACATAAACCACTTGTACTGCCGGTAGACCGCGTCGCCGAACTCGCGCATGAATCCCATCTCGTCTTCCGGGAGCGTGCCCTGCCGTACCGCCGCGATGTTCTCCTCGAGCTGCTTCTGGTTCCTCGGCGCAGTGAGGCAGACGTTCACGTGCGGGTTCGACAGCACGAAGCGGTAGCACATGCCCGCCGTGGGAACGCGCCCGTCCTTGGGCCATCCGCGCGGCCGCCGCAGAAGGTACGACCAGCGCGTGGCCGTGTAGCTGACCACCCCGGCCGGTTTCCCTTGGAGGTGGGGGAAGATGTCCTGCTCGGCCCCGCAGTGGGCGGCGTTGTAGCGGATCATGACTGCGTCGAGAACGCCGTCGGCCGCCAGTTGGGCCGCGAACTTGCGATCGTGGCAGGAGATCGCGACCGCGCGGACCCGGCCGTCCCGCCGCAGCGCCTCCAGATCGTCCCGCACCCGCGCGGTAAACTCGCGAGGTTTCATGATGCCGAGGAAGTGGAATACGTCGATGTAGTCCGTGCGCAACTGGCGAAGCCGCTTCTCAAGGGTCCGGCGGAGGTCCTGGTGCCACCAGATGTAGTTGTAGGCCCCGGTGGCCACAACGTACCGCTCGCGCTCGCGCGGAAGCACCTCCCGCAGCACCTTGACCATCTGCCGGTCGAAGCCGAACAGGAAGAAGTAGTTCAGGCCCTCGTCGAGCGCCTTGTGAACGGCCGCCTTGCCAGGCCAGTAGCTGGCGGAAAACCCCAACCGGTGGACCGGCGTCGCGATCTTGGGAAGCGTAGTCTCAAGAAAGTCAGTCATTGCGCACCAGCCTCCAGCGATGTGTCAGACATCATTTCTTCACCTTGCCGGTTGCTGCATCAAACCGCACTTCACTGCCGTCGCACCTTGTGACGATCAGCGTGCTATTCGCAAGCCCCGTAATGCTGCCCCAGTGATAGTGCGACGCCGTTCTTCTCAGCACGCGTGTGTCTGGGAACAATTCGCTCACGGTGACGTCCCGAATCTTCTGGTCTCGCTTCCAGAAGCTAAGCAACACTAAGTCCTTGCCGTAGTCCAGGGGAATCAGATTCAAGCCGCTGTAACCCGTGACGAAATGCTCTCCATCATCCAGCAAGAACGCTACGCGGGACCAAAGCTTCGATCTCCAACGAACCGCGGAAGAATCCCTGGCGCGCACTTCCACACCGGTCTTCGGATCGAGCGTAGCGACATACTTCCGGGAAGGCGACTGTACTTCGTAGCGCTGAGGTGGCGGAAGAGGCGCATCGGCTCGAATCGCGGGAACGCAACCAAGGAGGACTAAGATGATCGAAGGATATGGGGCGCGCATACCGCATCCGTGCAAACGATCCACGATATCACAAGAGCGTCCAACATCCGGGGCCGGCGGGCCGGAGGATGCCCGCCTGTACACGTCCATCGTATACTCGTGAAGTGCGAAAAGAGGCACTGCGCCGTCGGGCAAAATCGTAGAGGGCGGGAATCCTATGGCAAGCACGAAGAAACAAGTTCCTGAGTTTCGTTCCGAAGAAGAGGAGCGCAGCTTCTGGGCTGAACACGATTCCACTGAGTTCATCGACTGGCAAGCCGCCCAAAGACGCCGGTTCCCGAATCTGAAACCGTCGCTTCGCACGATCTCCCTGCGCCTGCCCGTGTCCATGATCGAAGATCTGAAAGTGCTTGCCAACAAACGGGACGTTCCCTATCAGTCCCTACTGAAGGTTTTTCTCGCGGAGCGCCTGGAAAGGGAACGACGGCGCTCGTAGACGCCGCACTACCGCGCGTGGTAGATGTCGTGCAACCGCAGCAGGCCCAGGCAGCGGCGGGTGGCCGGATCGACTACCGGCAGCACGGAGATCTGCGAGGGACGGTCTTCCATCAGGCGCAGGGCCTCGTGCAGGCGGGCGTCGGGCGCGATGGTGACCGGCGTGGCGGTCATGATGTCGGCGGCCTTCAGCAACCGGATGTCGTCGTGCGCCTGAAGCGCGCGGCGCAGGTCGCCGTCGGTCACGATGCCCAGCAGGCAGCCGTCCTCCCCGATCACGCAGGCGGCGCCGAGCGGCCGCGCGCTCATGGCGATCACCACCTGCTTCACCGGGTCCAGCGGCCCGGCCCAGGCCGCCTGGTCGCCACTGTGCATCACCTCCCGGACGGTCAGGGCAAGGTTCTGGCCAAGCTGTCCCGCCGGGTGGTACATCGCAAATTCCTCGGGGGTGAACCGCCGCTCCCGCATCACGGTGACCGCCAGCGCATCGCCCAGCGCCATAGCCACCGCCGCGCTCGAGGTCGGCGCCAGGTTGTGCGCGTCCGCCTCGGCCCGCACCGAGGCATCCAGCAGGATGTCCACCTCGCCGGCCAGCGGCGAGTTGGGATTGCCCAGAATGCCGATCAGCGGTGATCGGAAATCGCGCAGCACGCGCACCAGGCGCAGCAACTCGGCCGTGGCGCCGCTCTTGGAAATCATGATGGTCGGGTCTTCCGGCGCATAGACCCCCAAATCGCCGTGCACGGCCTCGGCGGGATGCAGAAACACCGCCGGGGTGCCGGTCGAGGAAAAGGTCGAAACGATCTTCTGGCCCACGCGGCCGGACTTGCCGATCCCGGTCACCACAATCTTGCCGCTATGGCCCACAATGACTTCGACGGCGCGGGTGAACTGGGAATCCAGGCGGCGCGCCGCGGCATGCGCCCGATCGTAAGCACATCGCGACTTTCGGCGGGTAATTCCGTGATCGGCGCCTGGCAGGAGGGATCTACGGCTTCCCGTAAAGGGTCCTTTGTGAGACGGCCCTAAGCCCGGTTGAGCGCTGTCCTGGCGCGTGGCCCCGAGTGACCTCCGACAACGGGTCGCTGGAGTCGCCGGGGATGGAACGATCAGACAAAAGCGCTCCAATGGCGGCGGTGGGAAGTATAATTGCCAGTGGGCAGGACGCCAAAACGGAAATTGTCACTTCGAGCCTGGCTGGCCGGAGGATTTCCTGGCGGGGCGCGACGGGGGTTCGAGCTTCTTCCTGACTGACTGGAGCGATCCGTACGCCGGCGTCGGGGGTGCATGGTTGCAGGTTGAATTGGGTGATCTTCGGGAAGGAACATTGAAATGACACGCTTACGGAAACGCTCGCTGATCTTGGGCATTCTGGCGGTACTGGCCTGCGTCTTAGCAAGCGCACGGGCCAACGCGCAAGGGGACGATCTCGCCGACGCGGCCAGGAAGGGTGATTTACCCCGTGTCAAGGCTCTGCTCGCCGCCAAGGCCGATGTGAACGCCAGGACGGCCAACGGAGGCACAGCGCTGACATGGGCGTCTTACTATGGCCACCACGAGGTGGTGCGGGCGTTGCTCGCCGCCAAGGCCGATGTGAACGCCAAGACGGAAAATGGGTTCACGGCGTTGATATTGGCGTCCGAGAATGGCCACCAGGAGGTGGTGCGTGCGCTGCTCGACGGCAAGGCCGATGTGAACGCCAAGACGACCATGATGGACTTCCAGGGCTTCACGGCGTTGATGGGGGCGTCGTGCGGAGGCTACCAGGAGGTGGTGCGAGCATTGCTCGACGCCAAGGCCGACGTGAACGCCAAGTTGGGCAACGGCAGCACGGCGTTGATAGTGGCGTCGGTCTGTGGCCACCAGGAGGTGGTGCGGGCGTTGCTCGACGCCAAGGCCGATGTGAACGCCAAGTTGAGCGATGGCCACACAACAGCGTTGATGACGGCGTCGCTGGCTGGCCACCAGGAGGTTGTGCGCGCGCTACTCGCCGCCCACGCCGATGTGAACGCCAAGGATGGCATGGGCTTCACGGCGTTGATGGGGGCGTCGGACAGTGGCCACGTGGGGGTAATCCGGGCGTTGCTCGACGCCAAGGCCGATGTGAACGCCCAGGCGGTCGATGGCACCACGGCGCTGATGGCGGCGTCGAAGAATGGCCACCAGGAGGCGGTGCAACTCCTCAAGAGTGCGGGCGCTGCCGGCCGCTAAGGCCGATGTGACCGCCAAGTTACTGCCGGGGGACCAAGTACGAAGCTCCGATTTTGCGACGCGGCGCGAAACCCGTAAAATCAGGCGTTCGAGCGTCGCAAAAGCCAGCCTCGAAACGGGGTGACCGTCTTTCATTCCTGATGACGGCCTACGCTCTTGTCAGGCTGTGTCCGTCTTTCGCTGCGGAACCCAGACAAGCTGGCAATCCCTGCCCCGAATGCCGCAGCCCTACCGCCCGTGGTAAATGTCGTGCAGCCGCAGCAAGCCCAGGCAGCGGCGGGTCGCCGGATCGACTACCGGCAGCACGGAGATCTGCGAGGGACGGTCTTCCATCAGGCGCAGGGCCTCGTGCAGGCGGGCGTCGGGCGCGATGGTCACCGGCCTTGCGGTCATGATGTCGGCGGCCTTCAACAACCGGATGTCGTCGTGCGCCTGGAGCGCGCGGCGGAGGTCGCCATCGGTCACGATGCCCAGCAGGCAGCCGTCCTCGCCGATGACGCAGGCAGCGCCGAGCGGCCGCGCACTCATGGCGATCACCACTTGTTTCACCGGGTCCAGCGGCCCGGCCCAGGCCGCCTGGTCGCCGCTGTGCATTACCTCCCGGACGGTCAGCGCCAGGTTCTGGCCAAGCTGCCCGGCCGGGTGGTACATCGCGAACTCCTCGGGGGTGAACCGCCGCTCCCGCATCACGGTGACTGCCAGCGCATCGCCCAGCGCCATGGCCACCGCCGCGCTCGA
Organism: Bryobacteraceae bacterium; assembly: GCA_050008465.1. Taxonomy (GTDB): domain Bacteria; phylum Acidobacteriota; class Terriglobia; order Bryobacterales; family Bryobacteraceae; genus Fen-330. The sequence continues at coordinate 1,534 of JBEKMO010000051.1, read as the reverse complement.
GGTCGGCGCCAGGTTGTGCGCGTCCGCCTCGGCGCGCACCGAGGCATCCAGCAGGATGTCCACCTCGCCGGCCAGCGGCGAGTTGGGATTGCCCAGAATGCCGATCAGCGGTGATCGGAAATCGCGCAGCACGCGCACCAGGCGCAGCAACTCCGCCGTCGTGCCGCTCTTGGAGATCATGATGGTTGGGTCCTCCGGCGCGTAGACCCCCAAATCGCCGTGGACGGCCTCGGCCGGATGCAGAAACACCGCCGGAGTGCCGGTCGAGGAAAAGGTCGAAACGATCTTCTGGCCCACGCGGCCGGACTTGCCGATCCCGGTCACCACGATCTTGCCGGTATGGCCCACAATGACCTCGACGGCGCGGATGAACTGGGAATCCAGGCGCCGCGCCGCGGCATGCGACCGATCGTAGACACATCGCGACTTTCGGGGCCCAGTCCGCCCCTCCACTCCGAGGCTGACAATGTCGTTTGATGAGACCCGAACGCATCGACTTATCCGTCGAGGCCAGCCTTTGCATCCGTGCCAAACCATAGTCTCAGTCTCGCGGAGCGAGCCGTTGAGCACCGGCCAGAACCTCGTTGAAGATCACATCGACCTCGCCCCTGTGGAACCGGTCAACGAGGCTGGCCCACGCAGCGGCACTAAATTGCAGCGCACTCCCGATCCTGTAAGAGCTCTCAAACGTCAACAATTGATTGGACAAGCCGCACCGACTTAGAAGATTTGTCGCTACAGCAGGATCACTCGGGTAGGTCCGGTAGAGAACCTTCTGAATCGCCATGACGACAGGAGCTTTATCAAGCACGATTGCTTTCACGGCGTTACCCGTCAGACGGTGGACTTGGCTCCAATAGGGCTTCATGTCTATGACAAGCTGAACAGCATCTGCCCCTTTGAGATTCGGCGTCTTTTCTTCTGCCTTTATGCCCGCAGACAGAATATTTCCGGCGTCCCTGCCCAACTCCAGGTCATAGGCGACCTCTGTCACCAAGTCCGCGGACCGCTCGATTGGTATGTCTTCAACCATGGCGAATTTCACTGCGTCGACGGCCAAGGTCTTATCTACGTCGTCAAACTTTGCCCTCGTGTCGATAATTCGGCTGGTGGCTTGTTTAAGCGAAGAGATGCTCATTCCTTCTTGGTTGGCGAGTTGCGATAACTCGTCGGTCAACACTCGATCCGGTTGGCCAAGCTTGAACGCCAAGCGCACCATGTTTTCATCACGCTCGTGGGGTGGGCCACATGCAGCTAAGGGAACCCCAACTAGAGCGGCAAACAGGCAGCGCTTCTTAAAGAGCGTCATTGCAAACCCTTATTTACGACCGGAGGAGAAGAAGTTCCGGGCAAGTGAGCGCTTGTCTTCTTCTATAAGAGCTTTGAGAATCTCTTTGCGGTATTCCTCTGGAACGACAAACCATGTCGGAAATCCGCGGGACTGAGGATTCCCGATTGGGTTGTCGTTAGAACCATTCCAGCGCATCGCTAAGACTGGCTTGTTGTCCCACCGTCCGAGTGCGAGAGCACTATC
>JBEKMO010000050.1:0-38580 GCA_050008465.1 Bryobacteraceae bacterium | reverse complement strand
CCAGCGGCGTCCACCCGACCGAGAGCGGCGGCACTGCGGCATCGCTCCGGATGGGCAGGAGCTCGCCGTACCGCCACTGATTCTGGGGACGGCTCGCCAATCGGCGGCGCGTCAACTGCCGGGCGATCGCCCGGTAGTCGTATTGCACGTCGAGAATGCCCGTGATTCCGCACCGCGGGCAGGTATACGGCACGCGCATCGAGTGAATTGCGCCGCAGAACACGCATTTCAGTCCCTGCACGAACATCCCATTCCGCTCCCGGTGTCCGGAGGACTATAGGGTATCATCTTTGGAGTTGCTGGCCGCCGGTGGAAGCGCAACGATGTGCACGAGACTCAGCCCCCGGGGACAGGCTGAGGGGCGCCCCGCAGGGTCCCAGACGCGGACTGCCTCTTAGTCGCTCCAGACCTCGGACAGCCAGGCCCAGAGGACTCGATCGGCGTCGGTCAGCTTTGGCCGCTTCGCTTAGCGATGCGGAACGCTAAGCTGATGACGAAGAGCGAGGATCTCAAGTTGGAGGGCGGTACGGCTGCGGAACGACCCCCATAGAGACGCGAAGAGCGCTGAGAATACACAAGCGGGCGAGAATCGACGATTGAAACGGCTGGTCGGGCCGCCGGGATTTGAACCCGGGACCTCTTGCACCCCAAGCAAGCGCGCTAGCCAGGCTGCGCCACGGCCCGAAACACCCTATTCTACCGCGATTCACTCCCCCGCCTTTTCCGCCGTGTTGGCCAGCACACGCACGTGGTCGTTCGAGACCTCCACCCAGCCGCCGTCGATCTTCACCGAGCGGCGGCGGCCCCCGACCGTGTAGCTCAGCTCGCCCGCGCCCAGCTCCGCCAGCAGGGCCGCGTGGCCCGGCAGGATGCCCAGGTAACCGTTGGCCGCCGGGATCTGCGCCTCGCTGACCTGCTCGTTCACCAGCAGGCGCTCCGGCGTCGCCACTTCCAGCAGAAACGTGTCCGCCATGGCGCTCCCGTTACGCCGCCGCCTTCAACTGCTCGGCGCGCGCCAGCACGTCCTCGATGGTCCCCTGCATCCAGAAGGCCTGCTCGGGGATCTCGTCGTGTTTGCCGTCCACGATCTCCTTGAAGCCCTTGATCGTGTCGGCCAGTTTCACGTACTTGCCCTCCATGCCGGTGAACTGCTCGGCCACGTGGAAGGGTTGCGAAAGGAACCGTTGCAGCTTGCGCGCCCGCGACACCACCAGCTTGTCCTCGTCGGAGAGCTCGTCGACGCCCAGAATGGCAATGATATCCTGCAAATCCTTGTTGCGCTGCAAGACCCCCTTGACGCGCTGCGCCGTCGCGTAGTGCTCCTCCCCGATGATGCGCGGATCGAGAATGCGCGAGGTCGAGGTCAGCGGGTCCACCGCCGGGTAGATGCCCATCTCGACGATCTGCCGCGAGAGCTGCGTGGTCGCATCCAGGTGCGCGAACGTGGTGGCCGGCGCGGGATCGGTGTAGTCGTCGGCCGGCACGTAGATGGCCTGCACGGAGGTGATCGAGCCCTTCTTGGTCGAGGTGATGCGCTCCTGCAACTCGCCCATCTCGGTAGCCAGGTTGGGCTGGTAGCCCACCGCCGAGGGCATGCGGCCCAGCAGCGCCGAGACTTCCGAACCCGCCTGGGTGAATCGGAAAATGTTGTCGATGAACAGCAGCACGTCCTGCCCTTCTTCGTCGCGGAAGTACTCCGCGACGGTGAGCGCGGTGAGGCCGACCCTCAGGCGCGCGCCGGGCGGCTCGGTCATCTGCCCATAGATCAGCGCGCACTTGGATTTGCGCCAGTCGTGAATGTCGATCACGCCGGATTCCTGCATCTCCAGCCACAGGTCGTTGCCCTCGCGCGTGCGCTCGCCGACGCCTCCGAATACCGACACGCCGCCGTGCTTCTGGGCGATGTTGTTGATCAGCTCCATGATGATGACGGTCTTGCCGACCCCGGCCCCGCCGAACAACCCGATCTTGCCGCCGCGCAGGTAGGGCTCCAGCAGGTCCACCACCTTGATGCCGGTCTCGAACATCTTGAGCTCGGTGGACTGCTCCTCGAAGGAGGGCGCCAGGCGATGGATGGGGGAGAACTTCTTGGCCTCGAGCGGCCCCATATGGTCCACCGGCTCGCCGATCACGTTGATCACGCGGCCCAGCGTCTCCGGGCCCACCGGCGCCATCACCGGATGGCCGAGGCTCTCCGCCTTCATCCCGCGCACCAGCCCCTCGGTGGGCTGTAGCGCGATGGCGCGGACGCGGCCCTCACCGATGTGCTGCGCGACCTCAACGATGATGTCGATCGGCTGGGGGCCGGTGAACCCCTCGCTGGTGATCCGCACCGCCGTGTAGATCACGGGGATGTGCCCTTCCGGGAACTGAATATCCACCGCGGGCCCGGCCACCTGAATGACGTGGCCGATGATTCCGGCTCCGGCCATAAGAATGCCTCCTGTTACGCCTGCGCCGCCACGCCGCTCACCACTTCAATGAGTTCCTTGGTGATGCTGGCCTGGCGCACGCGGTTCATATAAAGGGTCAGTTTCTCGATCATTTCCCCGGCGTTGGAGGTGGCGGCGTCCATGGCCGTCATGCGCGCGGCCTGCTCGGCCGCGGCCGATTCCAGCATGGCGTGGTACACCACGATCTCCACGTACCGGTAGAGCAGCGAGCCGAGAATCTGTTCCGGCGGCTGCTCGTAGATGTAATCCAGCGCCACGGCGCGGGGCAGCTCCTCGATCGGCAGCACCCGAAGCAAGGTCAGCTTCTGGGACATAGCGCTCTTGAATTCGTTGAAAAGCAGGTAGACCGTGTCCGCCTCGCCCTGCTCGAACCGGGTTCGGACCTCGCCGGCGACTCCGGCGGCGTCGGCAAACGTCGCGGTCTGCGAGATGCCCGCGCGCTCGGCGACGATCCGGGCCTGCCGCCTGCGGAAGAAGTCGCGGCCCTTGCGGCCCAGCGCGTACAGCCCGGTCACGGCGCTCTCATGCTCGCGCAGGAACACCTGCGCGGCCTTGATCAGGTTCGAGTTGAAGGCCCCGGCCAGTCCACGGTCGGCGGTGACCAGCACCAGCAGGATGCGCTCCTCCGGGCGGCGCGCCAGCAACGGGTGCGCTGCCAGCTTCTCGTCGCCGGCCACCGCGGCGGCGACGTCGCCCAGCACCTGCCGGAACATCGCCGCGTAGGGGCGCGCGGCGATGGTGCGGTCCTGGGCCCGGCGCAGCTTAGCCGCCGAAACCATCTTCATCGCCTTGGTGACCTGCTGCGTGTTCTTGACCGAACGGATGCGGCGCCGCAGGTCGATCAAAGAAGGCATCGATCAGCTCCGGCGCTCGCTCACAAAGCGCTCTTTGGCTTCCTTCACCACCGCATGGAGTTCGGCGCGCAACGCGTCGTCGATCTTCTTCTGCTCGCGGATCTTCGCCAGCAGCCCGGGATGCGCCGTGTCCACGAAGCGGTACAACTCGTCTTCGAACGGGCGGCACTCCTCGACGGCCAGATCGTCCAGGTAGGCGTTGCCGCCCGCGAACAGGATCAGGATCTGCTTCTCGACCGGCAGTGGCTGGTACTGGGGCTGCTTCAGGATCTCGATCAGCCGCTGGCCGCGGTTCAACTGGGCCATGGAGGACTTGTCCAGCTCGGAGCCGAACTGAGCGAAGGCGGCCAGATCGCGGTACTGGGCCAGCTCCAGGCGCAGCGTGCCCGCCACCTGGCGCATGGCGCGGATCTGGGCGTTGCCGCCGACGCGGCTCACCGACAGGCCGGCATTTATGGCCGGGCGGATGTTGGAGTTGAACAGGTCGGTTTCGAGGTAAATCTGGCCGTCGGTGATCGAGATGACGTTGGTCGGAATGTAGGCGGAAACGTCGCCGGCCTGCGTCTCGATGAACGGCAGCGCGGTAAGCGAGCCGCCGCCCATCGCGTCGGACAGCTTCGAGGCGCGCTCGAGCAGGCGGCTGTGCAGGTAGAACACGTCGCCGGGATAGGCTTCACGGCCCGGCGGGCGGCGCAGCAGCAACGAGATCTCGCGGTAGGCCGCGGCGTGCTTCGAGAGGTCGTCGTAGATGCACAGCGCGTGCCGCTTGGTATCCCGGAAGTACTCGCCCATGGCGCAGCCGGAGTATGGCGCGATGTACTGCATGGGGGCTGGGTCGGAGGCGGTCGCCGCCACCACGATGGTGTACGCCATGGCCCCATGCTCCTCGAGCGTCTTCACCACCTGGGCCACCGTGGAACGCTTCTGGCCGATCGCGACGTAGAGGCAAATCACGTCGCCGCCCTTCTGGTTGATGATCGTGTCCAGCGCGATGGCGGTCTTGCCGGTCTGCCGGTCGCCGATCACCAGCTCGCGCTGGCCGCGGCCGATCGGAATCATGCTGTCGATGGCCTTGATGCCGGTTTGCAGCGGCTCCTTCACGGGCTGGCGGTCGACCACGCCGGGCGCCAGCCGCTCGATGGTGTTGAACTGGTTGCTCTGGATCGGCCCCTTGTCGTCGATGGGCTCGCCCAGCGCGTTCACCACGCGCCCGACCACCGCCTCACCCACCGGCACCGACATGATGCGCCCGGTCCGCCGCACTTCGTCGCCTTCCTTGATGTCGGTGTATTCGCCGAGCAGCACCGCGCCCACCTGGTCTTCTTCCAGGTTCAGCGCGATGCCCGCCACGTCGTGCGGGAACTCGATCAGTTCCCCGGCCATCACTTTCTCCAGGCCGTAGACGCGGGCGATGCCGTCGCCCACCGAGATCACCGAGCCGACTTCGGAGACTGCGACCGTTTTCTCGTAATTTTCAATTTCCTCGCGGAGAACCCGCTCGATTTCGTCCGCTCGAATCTGAGCCATAGTGAAACCCTTGGTACCCGGTTGTGGGGTTGTGCCCTCTTATGTTCCCGCTCCCGCCAGGCGGTGCTTGAGCGCCTCCAGTTGGCCGCGCACGGAGCCATCGAAAACCGTCGAGCCGACGCGCGCCACCACGCCGCCGATCAGGTCCTCGCGAATCGAGAATTGCGCGCGGGCCTGCCTGCCGGTGACGCGGCCGACCTCCGCGACGATCGCGCCGCGCTGCGCGGGGGTCAACTCCCTGGCCGAGACCACGTCCACCCGCGCCACCCCGAGCCGCTCGTCCATCACCGATTCGAACGCTTCCCGGACGCCCCCGAGCAGCGCCGGGCGCCGGTGATCGATCAGGACCATCAGGAACCGCCGCGCCACGTCGGAGAGGTGCAGCGCTTGGGCCAGCCGCGATACCACCGCGCGTTTGCGCGCCGGCGGCACGGCCGGCGATTCGAGAACAGTGTGCAAATCCTCGGAGGCGGCCAGCAGGCTCTCGAACGCTTCCAGGTCGCGCATCACGCTCTGGGGATCGACAGCCGCCGCCGCGTCCGCCAGCGCGCGAGCATATCGGAAAGCCAGAGCGTTCGGCATTTCAGGAGGCCCTCCCCGGCTGGCCCGGAAAGCGATTCTCGAGCTCGTGGACCATGGACGCGACCAGCACGCCGTCGGCCTCCGGCGTCATCCGCGCGCGGATCTTGCCCGCCGCCAGCCCAACCGCCAGCTCGGCCGAATACGCCCGCAACTCTTGGCGCGCCGCTTTCACCGCCGCCGAGATTTCCTGTTCCGCCTGCGCCTGAATCCTTTTCAGCTCCCGCCCAGTCTCCCGCCGCAGCCGCTCGCCTTCCGCGCCGGATTCCTCGTGAGCCTGCTGGCGCAAACTCTCGACCTGGGCGCCGAGGTCGGCCAGCCGCCGCTCCATGTCGGCATAGCGCGCCTCGGCCTCCATTTTGAGCCTGGCCGCTTCCTTGAGGCCGCGCTGGATCTCCGCCGTGCGCCCCACGAAGAACGCCCCGCCTTTCTTGTAGAGGAAATAGCCCGCAACGCCGGCCAGAATGACGAAGTTCGCGAATTTCCACAGTGTCGTTCTGTCGCCGCTCTCGCCGTGCTGCTGGGTTTCGCCGTGCTGGGCCGCGAGCGCGATGCCGCAGCAGCCCGCCAGGACCAGGATACGAGCGAGGGTGGCGATCCGCTTCAAACCGGTCTCCTGCGCAGGATGGACTCCACGATCTGGTCCGCGAGTGCGCCGGCCTCCTGGCGCAGCGATTCCCGGGCGGCGGCCAGCTCGGCGTCGAACTGGAGGCTGGCGTCCTTCACCGCGGCTGTGGCGCGCTGGCGAGCCTCCTCGACGGCCTGCGCCTGCTCCTGGCGGAGCGTCTGGCGGAAGGCCTCCTGCTCGCGGAAGATCTCGGCGCGGGCGGCGCGCAGGGCGGCATCGTATTCGGCGGCCTTCCGGGAGGCCTTCTCCAGGCTTTCCTCGGCCAGCTTCCGAGCGCCCTCGGTGGCCTCGTAGCGCGCCGCCAGGACCCGCTCCATGGGCCGGAAATACATGCGTTTCAGATAGAAGTACAACAGCATTACGATGAGGAAGGTAGGGATGGCCTGCAGCAGAAGCCCACCCAACGCCCGCAGAGTATCTTCCATCGGATTTAGGTCGGGGACGCCGAGAAAACTCTCAGAAATACACGAGGTTGCGTCGAATCCTCACCCTATCACATCGTCAAACTTAGGGTCAACCAGGCGAGTGCTTTACGGTCGGCTGGACGGGGCGCCTGCAACCGAGGGACTGCCTAGGCCGTCCGCAGTGGGGACGGCTCAGGCTGTCCCCGGTTGCCCCCCGTGCCCATTTTCATTGGCAGGGGTTGCGCACTGCGCCATGGCGCCGACTGTCACGGGTTTTCGTGGGGGTGGCTGAGAACGTCCCGGCGCGCTTCTGCGCGGCAGAGGTCTCTTTCTGCGGTGATATGCTGAACCGATGAACAGGCGGCGGTTTCTGCACAACGCTTCTGTAGCTGCGGCCCTCTCTTCCACGCTCGCCAAGGCACAAAGTCCGGCTTCACAACGAGAGCGCTGGGTGGAGCTTGCGGAGGGCCTGAAACCGCGTCTGCGCGAGACGAAAAGGGCTCCAGTCGCGTTGGTTCAGCCGGTCGCCGACAGCACGAGAATCCTGCGCTGGCGCATGGAGGATGTGGCGCCCGCCAGCACGCTGCACGAACGTTTGATGGGTCGCGGCGATGCCCTGGTGCTGGACTTCGGTGGACACCTGACCGGCCATCTGTCGTTCTCCCTCGTGGGTGAAGGCAGGGGTGTCGACGCGCCGGCAAGGATCAAACTCGTCTTTGGCGAGGCGCCTGCCGAAGTGGCGCAACCCTTGGATCCCTACAAGGGCGGCTTGAGCCGGGCGTGGCTCCAGGACGAGGTCATCAACATCGACGTGCTCCCCGCCACGATCCGGATGCCGCGCCGGTATGCGTTTCGTTATCTCAAACTCGAGGTCGTCGATACCTCTCCGAACTTTCGTGTGCGATTCGAAAACGTGCAGGCGGCCGCAGTGACCTCCGCCGGTGAAAATCCGTCCCCGCTGCCGGCAAGCCTCCCGGAGGCGCTGCGTCGCATCGATGCCGTCAGTATCGACACGCTCCGCGATTGCATGCAGACCGTCTTCGAGGACGGCCCCAAGCGCGACCGGCGTCTGTGGATCGGCGACCTGCGCCTGCAGGCGCTGACCAATTATGTGACCTTCCGGAACTACGGCCTGGTGAAGCGCTGCTTGTATCTGTTCGGCGCCTTGCCGAGAGAGGACGGGATGGTGGCGGCCTGCGTCTTCGAAGATCCCCGGCCCTCGCGGGGCCACGAGTACATCATCGATTACGCCGCGCTGTATCCCGTGGCGCTGCTCGAATACGCGCGCGCGTCAAACGACTGGCAAACGGCGAAGGAGCTGTGGCCCGTCGCCAGGCGCCAGTTGGAGATTCTGGCCGGCTATGTTGACGCTGATGGAATCTTTGCCGCGCCTCCGCGCTCCTGGGTCTTCGTGGATTGGAGCGTGGCCCTGGACCGAACCGCCGCCATGCACTCGATCTATGTCTACTGCCTGCGGCGATCGGTCGAGCTCGCGGCGAAGGCCGGCGACCCCGCGACCGCGGCGCAGTACCAGCAACTGGTGGCGCGAATGACCGCGGCGGGCCGGTCCGCCTTCTACGACGCAACCCGGCGGCTATTCGTCAGCGGGCCAAGGCGCCAGTTGTCGTGGGCCTCGCCGGCTTGGGCGGCGATCGCGGGTATCGCCACTCCCGAGGAAGGCGCGGCTGCGCTCCTCGCCGTTGCGAAGATGCCGGATGCCGTGCGCCCCGGAGCGCCGTACCTGTACCACTATGTGGCCGAGGCGATGATCCAGTGCGGCATGAAGCAAGAGGCGCTCGACCTGATTCAATCCTACTGGGGCGGCATGGTCGAAGCCGGCGCCGACACGTTCTGGGAGGTGTACGACCCAGCGAATCCGGCGATGTCCCCTTACGGCGACCCCCTCGTCAACAGTTACTGTCACGCCTGGAGCTGCACCCCCGCGTATCTGCTGAGAGCGGGCGGGCTGGTCTGAAGCGGGCCGCTTGGCAGTACAATCGGGCATGCGCGGAAACGAACCTCCGATCCTCTCCAATCGGCGCCGCCGAGTGGTGCGCTGGGCTGGGTATCTTGCCGGAGGCCTCGTCTGCCTCCTCATGTTCCTTGCCTGCGCGGGCGCGCTCTATCAGTGGATCGCCGGCAGTTGGGACAGACGCTCCAATCCTCCGCCGGGAAGGTTCGTGGATGTGAATGGTCTGCGCATGCACCTCTCCTGCATCGGCCAAGGTTCTCCCACCGTCGTTCTGGATTCCGGGCTTTCCGATACCTGGCTGCATTGGTATAAGGTGCAGCCGGAAGTCGCGAAATTCACACGCGTATGCGCTTACGACCGGGCTGGGGTGGGGTGGAGCGATCCAAGGCCCGGGCCGCGCACCAGCAGAGTGATGGCGGAAGAGCTGCACACGCTCCTGCGCAACGCCGGACTGGCGCCGCCGTTTGTACTCGCCGGCCACTCCATGGGTGGGCTGGACTCGCTGATGTTCGCGAGCTTGTATCGCCCGGAGGTCGCCGGAATGGTGCTGGTGGATTCCTCCCATCCCGATCAGCTCCGCCGTTTCCCGCCGGAGCCCGGAAGCTTCGTGGAACAGTGGCGGCGGGCTATCGAGCGGGACCGTGTTCTGATGCCATTCGGCATTCCGCGGCTCTTCGGCTGGTGTGGGACTGCGCTGCCCGAGAGGCGAGCGGCGTTTCGTAGTTTCGATTGCACGGTGCAGCAGAAGCTGGGAACGATCGCGGAGATCGCAGGATTCAACGACAGCCTCGACCAGGTCCGCGCGGCGGGTTCGCTGGGCGATATTCCGCTCATTGTCGTCTCGCAAGCGCCTTCGACCGGCGACGTGAAGGCGTCGAAGGCGTTTCTCGCGGTCTGGTCCTCGCTGCAGGAGGAGTTGGCGCGCCTTTCTACGCGCGGCTCCCGAGTCATCGCTGAGGGCAGCAGCCACCAGGTCCATCGGGACCGGCCGGATGTTGTCATCGCTGCTATCCGCGACGTCGTGGCCCAATGCCGCCGGCGGTGATAGGGTGCCCACAAGGCGAAGGCGTGAGTCCCAACAAGGGACCCCCGTCGGCTCGTCGCGTCTGTTCCTGGACCAGAGCCACCAGAGGATCAGGTCGGACCGCTCCGGCTCGGGGAACAGCGCCAGGCGGTAGATGCCGCGGTGCTCCCGAACCCAGTTGCCAGTCCGAACGTGGTAGTGCTGCTTGCTACCGGAGTATCCGGCGGATTTCGCCTCCCCGGGAGCGCGCGAAGTCTATTTCCGTCGTCTCGCGGAAATGACGCCTTCTGAACGGGTCGGCATCGGCGCGGCTCTTTGGGCGGCAGGCGATTCACTCCAGCGTGCCGCAAAGCGCGGCATGTATCCGGACGCCGACGGAGCGGAAATCAATTTCCGGATTGCCGTGACAAGGTTTGGCTCGGAACTTGCGCACAAGGCGTACCGAAGACAATGATGTCCGCCGGGACCGCAATAATCTCTCAATTCCCGACCGGGTTGCCCTCCTGATCCACCCACTCGGCGGGGACCGGATCGACCGGTGCAAGGATGCCCTCAGTCGTGGCTGGGCTCGAATACGACGCGATGGCGCCTGAGGCGGAGTCAAATGCCGCGACAGTCATGACGGCATCGGACGCCTTAGCCGGGCAGGCGGTTATGCCCGGCAGGTTACCGGCGGCAACCAGTACCACCTTTCCAGCGGCTACCACCCGACGTGCGGCCTCGCAGACCGAGCAGTGACCTGCGCAATCGGGGCGGTAGACCCCCGCCGACAGGTTCACCACCCGGATACGCTTGTCCTCGCGCACCCAGCGAAGCGCCTTCAGCAAGTCTTTCGCACTACTGGTCCCATCCTTTTTCAAAGCCTTTACGCTGATTAAGGACGCATCCGGAGACTGACGCAGGAGTACAAGGGCGACCTTTGTACCGTGTCCGTTTTCATCCTCCGCGCCCTCGCCGGTGAAGTCGACCGCTTCGATCATCCTGGCGCGGATGACTGGGTGCTTCGACAACAACCCCGTATCGATCACTGCTAAGACCACGCCCTTGCCGGTCATGCCCCCCAGCGGAGGCAAAGCTTCGAAGCGCCGAAAGCGATTGGTCCTGGCGTCGTAGACGTCAGCCAGGTGGTTGTGGCCCTCGTCGGCAGCCAGCAGATGGACGGTTTCAGTGTCAGACATGCTCGAAAAACTCCTCCGTGAGGTCTTCGGCGGCGAACGTCCTAATCTCAGGGGTGCCGACGAGCCACTTCCTCTTCACCCGATAGCAGTTATAGAACAGCGGCTGCCCCCCCGAATCTACCCTCAGAACGTCCTGGTCCTGATACTCGATCTTGAATGACCCGGCAATCGCCGCGACGTCCGCCGGTGTCACAGGTGCACTGGCGGAAAGCAATAAATTCGTGCCCGCGCTCGTCGCGGCCAGTATCAGGGCCTCGGCGGGCGTAATCGTCTCGTAGATGAGCACGTACTCCTTGCGCCATGTGCCCCGCCTATACGCGTCCAGTATCCGTCCTATGAGCGGTGCCGGATCGCGAAGTGTCGTCACTTTATAGTCTTTGACCGAGAGCAGGAAGGAGTTTTCGCTGTTGAAGGAAACCTCGATCCGGGCATCGGCCTTCGGCGCCGCAGGCAACAGAGTGGATGGTTCGCCCTTGGCCAGGAATTTGAGCTTCACATCCCGTCCCGAAGTCTTTTGAAAGACTGCGTCCTTTTTCGATTCGGCGAGGGGGCCAATATCGCTCCTTAAAACCGACTTCGTCGTGCCGCGCCGGATGAACCTGTCGTCCTCGATCACACCGATCAGCCCGATCTCGATGGGCGCGCCAAACGGCACCATGGGACGCGCCTTCAACTCCTGCCGGGCCAGCTTCACGACCTTCGCGATTGACGACATCAAGCACTCCTTTTAGACCAAACTAATTTCGTATATTAGCACAATAAACTAGGGCTGGGCGAGCAACCGTGAACTCGGCCCGGCTCCGATTCGTAAAGACGGACAATTCAGGCGAAGGGGTGCCATCGTTTGGAAATGTTGGGGATACCTTGCGAGGCGGAAGGAGACTGACGGCGTCAACTACAGGGCAGTCGGCTTTCGCCTGGAAACAATTTGGCTCCCCACGCAGCACTCGAACCCACGCCCCTTCCGTGATCAGCCGAATCCCCTGCCACCGAACCGCTGAATAGCAACAGGTTGGCGGTCACAAGGTCTTGTGCAAAGTTATCACAAAGTGATAACCTTGGACAGGCATGGCGCGGCTCGGCCAAGATCGTGGCGCAGATGCGCTCTTGGAACTCGATGGGCAGGTGTTCGTGGTGGACCCCAAGGGCGAGTATGTGGCGCGTTTCGTGGTCCGGCGCGTTGATCCCTCGCCGGAACGGCCGCATGGTTTGAACTACTCGCTGACTCTGCACGGTCCGGATGGCAGACGGCTGGTGGGGTTCGACAACGCCCATCCCGTGCGGAAGTCGCGCCGGCCCGGTGGAGCTTCCAAAGGCGCCTATGACCACCGGCATCGGATGGATAGGGTCCGGCCATACCGGTTCAGGGACGCCGTCACTTTGGTCGAGGACTTCTGGATCGAGGTGGACAGGTTCTTGAAGGAGAAGGGAGTCGCTTGAGATGAAGACGCTGCGTGTGGGTATTGCCACGTATCGGGAGATGAAGGCTCGCGCCGTCGCGATCGCCAAAGGTGAGTACAGGTCTGGGGCAAACGAGCCCCAGGTGTGGTTCACCTCGGCCGAGAGCTTCGCCAAGGTGCTCTCGAACCGCAATCGGGATCTGCTACGCGTCATCGCGGAATCCGCTCCCGAGTCGCTGGCCGCTCTGGCAGAGCGAACGGGCCGGCAAAAGTCGAACCTCTCTCGGACATTGAAGACCATGGAGCGCTATGGCTTCGTCCAACTGAGACGCGGGGAGCGCGGTGCGCTGATCCCGCGAGTGCCCTACCAGCGGATCTCGCTGTTGGTACCGCTCAGGAAGCCGGTGGGACGAGAGATTGAAGCCGCGTGACGCCGATGGCGCGGCGGCAACGTCCGCTGCCTTTCGATTTCGAAGCGTGTCTTGCACGTGTGCCCCGATCGCCCGCCGGTGCCACAGCCAGTTCTGACAAGAGTTAGACTCTCTAAGCGAGGCAAAATGGCGTTCTACATCGTGGTGCACCACCCGGGCGACCCAGACCCAACCAAATGGGCCAATGAATGGGACGACTAACTGCTGCGGGTAATAACGACGCCCCGGAGTGTCGCAAATCGTTGCAGGCTTGCACGCGACAGTGGCGAGAGGATCTTTGTCCACCGCTGCGCCTGGGGCGGCATCAATGCGACCATTTGCTGCTCCGTCACGGTCTTGGAGGTGAGCGATATTGACAAGGCCACTGCACTGATGCGTTTTGGTGACGCGGCGCGTGTCAAGCACTTTGAGACACCCGGCATGGGAATTTACTGACTTCCTTCCTCTGTTTTTCGGTCGGGTGGAACCGGCCTGTTGATCCAAACCTCCGAGGGTAATGCCTGCGGCTTTGGCGGTCGCCGGACGAAGCGATCCGGGTGCGCTTGGTAGGCGGCATCGAGCACCACCTGACGCTGGGCCAGGACGGTCTGGGTCTCCCCGAAGTGAACCATGGCCGGGGTCAGCAAGCCGATGCCGGAGTGGCGATGCTCCTGGTTGTACCACTGGAAAAACTGCTGGCAAAAGGCGCGGCTGTCTTGGATGCAGCCGAAGCGATCCGGGAACTCCGGACGGTACTTCATGGTGCGGAACTGACTTTCCGAATACGGGTTGTCGTCGGAAACGTAAGGTCGGCTGTGGGTCTTGGTGACGCCCAGGTCGGCCATCAGAAAGGCGACCGGCTTGGAGGTCATGACCTTGCCGCGGTCGGCATGGATGGTGAGTTGCCCGGCGGGAACCTGGTGCTTGCCGATGGTCTCCTCGATGAACTGCTTGGCCAGTTCCGCGCCTTCCCGGGGCGCGACCATCCAGCCGGCGACGTAGCGGCTGAAGACGTCGAGGATGACGTAGAGATAGAAGTAGGTCCACTTGGCCGGCCCCCGCAGCTTGGTGATGTCCCAGCTCCATAGTTGGTTGGGGGCGGTGGCCAGCAACTCGGGTCTTTGGTAAGCCGGATGAACGAGCTGGTCGCGGCGCTCGCGGGACTCGCCCTGGTCTTCGAGGATGCGGTACATGGTGCGGGTCGAGCAGAGGTACTGGCCTTCGTCCAGCAGGGTGGCCTGAACGGCTGCCGGAGAACGGTCCTGAAATCGCTCTTCGTGCAAGACGGTCAGCACATTGGCGCGTTCGATTAGACTGAGGGCACGAGCGGGGGCCGGGCGCACCGATGGCAAAGCCGGCTCGGGCGCTGACGGGCCCAGGACGGGACGCTGCCGATAGTAGGAAGCGCGGGCCACCCCGAGGGAATCGCAGGCGGCAACGACGCCCACCGTGGGGGCCAGATGGGTGATGGCGTCCATCAGGGTTTCTCCTCGGGGTCCGCCTTCGGCAGGGGCCATCCCAACAGAGCGCCCACTTTTTTTTGAACATCGATGACGATCTCGGCTTTACGCAGCTCCTCGGTCAGGCGCTGGTTCTCCCGGCGGAGTTTCTGCATCTCCTCTTCCTGCGGATTGCGTTTGGACTTGGGGCCGCGCTTGTGCGGGGTCAAGCCCTTGAGAATGCCGGTCTGCCGCTCGCGACGCCAGGTGACCAGGTGCGAGGAGTAAAGGCCCTCGCGGCGCTGCAAGGCGCCGATGCCGCCGGGGTGAGCGGCGGCCGCGTCCGCCTCCGCCAGGATGCGCAGTTTGTATTCGGCGGTGAAGGTTCGGCGCTTGGCGCCGGCGACAACCTCCGGGTCCGGCCGCGGCAGGGCGGGCGGCTGGGGCGCGACGGTCTGGCCCGCCGCTACACTCCGGGCGGCCTCGCTCCGCTCGGCCTCCCTACGTTCCGCGGCGGGCCAGACCGTGGGAGAAGCCGAAGAGATTCCGTTGTTCTTCACATTGATTCCTGTTCTCGCCCTGCTCAGTAATTACGACCAGGAGAACTGTCTCATCAATGTTGGCACGGAGGGACGCGAAGCGAGTCGACGCCACGCCCTTGTTCGTTCCGCAGCAGGGGCAGAATTCGTATGACGCCGAGCCTCCAGAAGGAGCACCGTCTTGAGACAAAGAACCTATTCGATTCCACAGTTGAGCAAAGTGGATGTTGAGAAGGGTGTTTGGTTTCACCGTCAGCGCTCCCCTGGCCAGCACCCTGACCGCGACCTTGCCACCTCGCTCAACTGGCTTCTTGAACAGATGCTCTTCGGGCAGTTCGGAATGTACGCCGACACAGAAGATGGGGCAGTAGTGGGGCTGAATGTCGGTATCGATCAGCCGGCTGCCGGAAACGAGAAAGACCAAGTCCACGAGGCGGAGCAGAGACTGCAGACGAAGCATGTGATGATGCAGCTTGCCGGTCTCGTTGCTAACTCAAGAATCGAGGGCGTAGAACCGCGCCATGAGGAAGTCCCCACTACGATTTTGCGGGTTTTCCAAGACGATGCCGAAAGCTACACTCGATATTACTTCGCTTTCGAGCTTGTAGCCGCGCTGAAACGCATTGACGAACGTATTCATTCCCTTTCAGTCCAACCGATCAAAGTGGGCGGCTTCGAAGACTGCCGGGTTTACCTTGCTGAAGCGACTCGCTGCTGGCTGTTCGGTCTTGATGCCGCAAGTGCCGCCCTCTCCAGAGCTGCACTTGAACGGGCTCTTCGCGAAGCGATTCGCCGTGTTCCGAGTATTGAACCTCCTCCTGGCAAACAAGGGTTGGACCTGATTGACCTAGTCCGAGTTGCTCATGAGCTGCGCATCCTGGATAACCATTCGCGGCACATGGCTCATCAAGTTCGGCTCACAGGCAACGCCATCCTGCACGGCGAGAGGACGGCGGGTCTGGGATCAGGAGACCTCCTGATCCAGGCTAGGGCCGTTATCGAGCACGTCGTGAGGGCCACGGTTACAGGAGAACAGCGCTGAGTCGTCGGGCGCGGGGGGCGCGCGGGCTCCAGCTACGCCGCCCGCGCCACCCGCACCCGCTTCAGAACTGCCAGAACGACGGCATTCAGCGCGAGGCGGTCCTTGGGCGACACACCAACTGCCGCTCCCGCAGGTTGTTTACGTGCGCAATCCGATCCGCGTTCGGGTCGACGAAGCCGATTGTGGCCGCGTTCTCACTGGCACTTTTGACCTTTAGCGACCACATGGTCCGACCAGTCCCCACTCGAACCGATAACCCTTCGTCCAACAGCCGCCTGCCCTGCCTCCGCGCTGCTGAACAGCAACAAACTGCCGGTCACAAGTCAACCCGGCCCCCGCTTCCGTGCTACTTTGAGGGCGTGAGCCAGGAGAACCCGTTTCAGGACCCGCTCCGGTTCGAGCGCGGCGTGCCTCCCTGCGCCGTGGTCATTTTCGGCGCCAACGGCGACCTCGCTAGGCGCAAGCTGATCCCCGCGCTCTACCGTCTGGCAGGCCAGCGCCTGCTGCCACCCGGTTTCGCCGTCCTCGGCAACTCGCGGACCCCGCTCAGCGATGAGGCGTTCCGCGACAAGATGCGCGAGTCGGTCGCCGGCTTCCTCGAGGATACGCCGCTCGAGGAGGAGGTCTGGGGCGTTTTGGCGAAGGCGCTCTTCTACGTCCCGGGGGACGTACACGATCCCGAGTTGTACGCTCGCCTGGCCGGCAAGCTCGGCGAAATCGAGACGAGTTTCCAGACCGGGGGGAACGTCCTGTTCTACCTCGCCACCCAGCCGAGCCAGTACACGCCGATCGCCCAGGGCATCGGGGCGGCGGGTCTGGCGCGCGGAGCGGGCTGGCGGCGGCTCATCATCGAGAAACCGTTCGGGCACGACCTGGCCAGCGCTCGCGAGCTGAACCGGGAGCTCCAGCGGGTCTTCGACGAGCCTTCCATCCTCCGCATCGATCACTACCTGGGCAAAGAGACCGTCCAGAATATCCTCGCCTTCCGTTTCTCCAACGGCATCTTCGAGCCGCTCTGGAACCGGCGTTACGTCAACCACGTTCAGATCACTGCCGCCGAGTCCATTGGGCTCGAGGGCCGCGGCGCGTACTACCAGGAAGCCGGCGCGCTGCGCGACATGATCCAGAGCCACCTCTTGCAGGTGATGGCCACCATTGGCATGGAGCCCCCGGCCTCTTACGAGGCGGAAGCCGTGCGCGACGAGCGCGCCAAGCTGCTCCGCTCGATCCGCATCATGAAGCCTGAACACGTGCCGCACGACGCCGTCGCGGGCCAGTATGGCCCGGCTAGCGTCGGGGGCGAGGAAGCGCCCGGGTTCCGCCAGGAGCCCGGCGTCGCACCCGATTCCGAAACCGACACCTACGCGGCCGCGACCTTCTTCATCGACAACTGGCGCTGGGCCGGCGTGCCGTTCTACATCCGCACCGGTAAGCGCCTCCCGCGGCGGGTCACCGATGCCGCCATCCACTTCAACGCCGCGCCGCTCGCGTTATTTGCCGCCCACAATCCGCAATGCCCGTCGCAGCTCACGCCCAACCTGCTGATCGTGCGCGTTCAACCGGAGCAGGGAGTCTCCCTGCGCTTCCTCTCCAAGCAGCCCGGCGTCGGCATGACGCTGCGCCCCGTCTCGATGGATTTCAACTACGGCGAGAGCTTCGGGTCGCGCCAGTCCTGGGACTACGAGACGCTGCTGGTGGACGCGATGCTCGGCGATTCCACGCTCTATATCCGCCAGGATGCGGTCGAGGCCAGTTGGGCGGCCGTGCAGCCGATTCTGGACGTCTGGTCGAACCAGCGCTTCGATTTCCCCAACTACGCCGCTGGAACCTGGGGACCGAAGGCCGCCGACGAGATGCTCGCGCGCTGCGGTCATGCGTGGAGGAATCCGTAGTGACCGCGCTCCACTCCGACCAGATCCTGGAGGAACTCCGCGAGCTTTGGGCCTCGCTCGGCAAGGCAGCCGAACAGGGTGATTCGCACGGCGTCGTGCGCGCCTGCGCTCTCACCCTCATCGTCTTTGCCGAGGAAACCGACGACGTCGTCTCGATCGGCGAAACGCTGGCCGAGCTGATGCACGAGCATCCGCACCGCGCCATTGTCGTGCGCGTGCGCCGCGACGCCCCGCCGCTGCTCGAGCACCGCGTGCTGGCGCAGTGTTGGATGCCATTTGGCCGCCGCCAGCAGCTCTGCTGCGAGCGCATCGAGATCCTCGCCGCGGAGGCCAGCCTGCCCGACCTGGCGCCCATTCTTCTGGCGCTCCGCGCGCCCGACCTCCCCGTGGTGCTCTGGTACCGCAGCGAGCGGGTATTCGAATCGCCGGCGCTCCCCGCCACCGCGCTTGCGGCGCACAAGATCGTCGTGGATGCGGCCTCCGCCGGCGATCCCCCGGCGATGCTCCGCCGCCTGGCGGAGGCAACCGCTGCCGGCCTCCCGATCGCCGACCTTTCCTGGACGCGGCTGACGCGCTGGCGCGAAATCGTGGCGCAAGTGTTCGAGAACCCCGCTTCCCGCGCCCTGCTGCCGAGGATCGGCGAAGTGCGCGTGTTCCACCCAGGGGAACGGATCCCGCCGGAGGCCTGTTATCTCGCGGCCTGGGTGCTGGACGCCCTCGGCCGGGAGATCGACGTGGGCTTTGAGGCCGCCGCCCAGGACGGCATCGAATTCCGTGGCACGGGAATTCAGCCGGTGCACGTCGCCGGGTGCCCGCGTGCCTCCGACTCCGCTCTGCTCCGCGAAGAACTGGCCATCCTGGGCCGCGATCCGGTCTATGATAGAGCCTTGCGGCTGGCGGCCCGGATTGCCGGCCGCGAGCGGGGGTGATCCGTGGGCATGCAATGGCATGCGTACCGCGACGCGAAAACCGCCGCCGAGGCCTGCGCCAGTTTCGTGGCCGCGCGGCTCGAGGAAGCGCTGTCCGGCAAAGAATCTGCCACGCTGGCCCTCTCCGGTGGCGCCACGCCCAAGGCCCTGTTCGAATCGCTGGCCACGCGCCGTTTCGCTTGGCAGCAGGTGCACCTGTTCTGGGTCGATGAGCGCGCCGTGCCTCCCACCGACCCCCGAAGCAACTACAAGCTGGCCGCGGAAGCTCTCCTCATCCCCGCCCGGGTGCCCCAAGGCAACATCCACCGCATTCACGCGGAACTGATGCCGGAAGTCGCCGCCCGCCGCTATGCCGGCGAGGTCCGCAACTTCTTCGGCCTGGAGCAGGGCGAGATGCCGCATTTCGACCTGATCCACCGCGGCATCGGGCCCGACGCGCACACCGCGAGCCTGTTTCCCGGCGAGCCGCTCGTCGACGACCGCGAAGGGATCGCGGCCGCCGTCTACGTGGAGAAGTTGTCCCAGTGGCGCATCACGCTGCTCCCCGGCGTGCTGGAGGCCGCCAGGAACACTGTGATGCTGGTGGCGGGGGCGGACAAGGCCGAGGCCGTGCGCGCGACCTTCCACGAGCCCTATGAGCCCCGCCGGTATCCCGCGCAACTGGCTTCCCTGCACGGCCGCGCCATCGCCTGGTTTCTTGACCAGGCCGCCGCCCGCCTCATCGGTCCCGACTGAGCGCTGACCGAGCCGCGACCGCAAGGGAGCGGTCCGTTGTTAGGCCCGGTCAAACCTCAGGGACCACGACGATCTTGCCGAACTGCTCTTTCCGCTCCAGCCGCTCGTGCGCCGCCCGGATCTCCCGGAGCGGATACACGCGGTCGATCACCGGCTTCACTTGCCCGCGAAAGACGAACCTCAGCACCTGGTGAAGCTCGCCCAGGCTGCCCATGAAGGAGCCCAGCAGCGAGTGCTGCCGGCTGAACAGGAACCGGAGATCGGTCTTCACGTCGTAGCCCGTCGTCGCGCCGCAGGTGACCAGCCGCCCGCCCGTCGCGAGCGACTGCACGCTCTGGGGCCAGGTGGCCGCGCCCACGTGCTCGATCACCACGTCCACCCCGCGCCGGTCCGTGATTCTCCTGACCTCCGCGGCAATGTCCTGCCGGTAGTGGTCGATGACCGCGTCCGCCCCCAGCTTCCGTGCCATTTCGAGTTTCTCCTGGCCGCCCGCGGTGGCGATCACCCGGCACTGGAACAGCTTGGCCAGTTGGATAGCCGCCGAGCCGACGCCGCTCGAGGCCGCCAGCACCAGCACGTCCTCGCCGGGCTGGAGTTGCGCCCGCCCAAACAGCATATGCCACGCCGTCAGGAAGGTAAGCGGCGCGGCGGCCGCCTCCTCGAAGCCCAGTTCGTCGGGGATCGGGATGGCCGCGTATTCGGGCGCGGCCACCAGCTCCGCGTTCCCCCCAGGCACGCGCAGGCCGAACAGTGTGTACTCGGGGCAGAAGTTGTCCCGGCCGGCCACGCACTGCGGGCACTGCCGGCAGCTCAGGCCCGGAGCGAGCAGCACCCGTTGCCCGGCGCGCACCCGCCGGCAAAGCCCGCCCGCCTCGACGATCTCGCCCGCGATGTCGCTCCCCAGAATGTGCGGCATCGCGAAGTTCATCCCGGGGATGCCGCCGCGCACCCACAGGTCCAGGTGGTTCAGCGCGCAGGCGCGCACCCGCACCAGAACCTGGTTCGCCTCGATCCCCGGCTCCGGCGCGTCCTCCCAGGCCAGCGCCTCCGGCCCCCCGTGCTCATGAATACGTACTGCTTTCATGCCTACATTCTTGCGCAGCCGCTCACCTCCGTGGTTGCCCAGAGAGCACCGCTCCTTCACAGTCGCGGTTCGGTGCTGGGGATTACCTGGAAGCACCGAACCGCGCGCGTCAGCAAGCGGTCCACACTGCGGACGGGTATAATCGGAACTCTAAGGCACATGCCAATGAAAACCGCCGGACTTCAAGTTTCCCACCAGGAAGTGCCGCCAGATGCTGCGGTGATCACCCTCACCGGGAAAATGATGCTCGGCGAGAGCGCCGCTGTCGAAAGCCTCATCCTGAGCCTATTGGCGGCGGGCCGCCGCAAGTTCATCGTGGACTTGAGCGGGGTCACGCATATCGACAGCACGGGTATCGGCACGTTCATCGCCGGCCTCGGCAAGGTGAACCAGGCCGGCGGCGCGCTGCTGATGGCCGGCGCCGGCGGCATGGTGCGGGAGGGCTTCCGCGTGACGCGTCTGGACAAGGTCTTCCGCTTCTACCCCGACCTCCCGAGCGCCCGCGCGGCCCTGTGAGCGTAGTGTTCCGCGGCGGGTCCTACGCTGGACAGACAATTCCAAACCCGCCTCCTCCAACCTCGCCGTCGATCTCGTACTCGCAGACGCCAACCACAGGCGTATGATGAAGCGTTCAATTCCCGGCTGATGGACGAGGCCCAAGCCCGATCACGTCTCTTTGCCCCACAGGTGCCTCCAGACGCCCATGGCGGCCGTTGCTCCGATACCAAGGCCGAGGTTTCGTACAAAGGTCCTTTGGCCACGAAAGTCGGGAATGAAGCCGCGATGCGCGGTGATCTCGACCACTCCGTATCCCACACCCAGGGACGCGCCGACATCACCTATGATCCCGTCGGCCCCGTTCAGTTCGCTCGCGCTGAAAGGCCGGCGGCAGACAATCGGGTGAAATCGAGCATCGAAGAACGGCGCTTTCATGCCGGCCGGAAGGGACGGGTATCCCAATCCAATCCCCGCACCAACGACCGAAAACAGGCAGAGGGATCACGCGTTGTAGCTCTGGAACGCGAAGAGCCATGCACCTTCGGTCCAGAGGAGATGATTGACGGAACCTTTGCTTACTCCCGCCACCTGCCAGTCCGACACTGGGCGATCTATTGCAGGCCACACCGGCATACGCGCCGCCTCTCTCCGGGTCTCGGACTTGCCGGCAGAGGAGAATGTATACCGCTCCGTTCGCTGTATGAACTCACCACATTTCAGACGGCATCCGTGCCCTCAGAACACCTCGAACGTCCCTCTCGCGACTATTTGTCCCTCCACGAGAATGTCCACCCGGTACTGGCCGACGGCGAAGGCCCCACCTTCCTCGCTGCCCCAAGTCAGGCTATGGAAGGAGTGAGTCCAGCCGGGCTGCGGGTGGAAAACGTCAGACTGGCGGATCAGCACAGAGCCATCCGGCTTGTACCACAGGGCGACGAAGGGGATCCTCCCCAGAGCGGTTACAGCCGGGTACGAGAGCTCAAGCTCCCAATTGAGGTACCTCGTTCGAGAAGAGCGGAATCTTGTTTGGTACGATCGGAACTTCAGGGCTATTGTCTCTTTACCGGACTCGAAGAACCTCAGCCCCACTACTGTAGCGTTGAGGGAAGGGATTCGGTTCGTGACAGTCCTCAACGCATCGGGCGGCTTCGCGACACCTGCGGCTGGCCCTCCTTCCCGAACGAGCCGAAACCCCATGGAGGCGTCGCCAGCCCCCAGCACGGACCTGCTACGCGAAGCCGCCCGGCAAAAACTCGACGGCGTGAGCCAGGAACCGCCGCGTATCACTCGCGCCTGCCCCGACCCGGGTCCTGGCGGGTCCGGCTCCGGGCTACTGCGATAGTAGCTCTCGTCATACCAGTCCTGGCACCATTCCCACACACTGCCGAGCATATCGTACAGCCCCCACGCGTTGGGCCGCTTCGTGCCCACCGGATGGGTCTGCTTGTCCGAGTTCCCGTCGTACCACGCCGTCGAGGCCAGCTCCTCCGAATCCCCTGTCGATCCCGCCCGCGCCGCGTATTCCCACTCCGCCTCCGTCGGCAGGCGGTAGCGGTAGCCGTCATTCATCGCGTTCAGCTTTTGAAGAAAGTCCTGGATGTCGCCCCAACTCACGCTCTCCACGGGCAGGTCCGGGCCTTTGAACTGGCTGGGATTATTGCCCATCACCTTCCCCCACTGTGCTTGCGTGACCTCGTACTTGCCGATCTCGAAAGCCTTCGTGATCCTCACCCGGTGCACCGGCTTCTCATCGGCGTCTCCGTTCTCCGAGCCCATCGGGAATTCGCCCGCCGGGATTCGCACGAACTCGATTCTGCTCTCTCCGGCGAGCGCTGGGCCGAGGACCTGCACCTGTGCCGTCCCTTTAGCCTCCACGCCGAGGCGCCGCGCCGTAACGGTGTAATTCCCCGATGACACGGGCTTGACCGCCCGGCTTCCGGTCGCGCTCACCTGGCCCACGCCGTCATCGATCTCCACGGAATCGGCGTTCTCAACCTGCCAGCTCAGTGTGGTCTCCCCTCCCGCCGGGATGCTGGCCGGGTTCGCCTCGAACTTCACAATCCGGGGCGGCTTCGCGACTTCGACCGTGAGTTCAGACGTCTTCTGTCCCCCCGCTCCCGCAGCCACCAGCTTGTAGGTAGTCGTCGCTTGCTGCACAACCTTCCGCGATCCCTCTGCTGGGACGCGTCCGATCCCGGGCTGAACCTCGACGCTATCGGCGTCCTTGACACGCCACCTGAGCTCGACTCCGGCCCCCTCGAAGATGGTCTGCGGGTTGGCGCTGAACTCCTCAATTACCGGTGGCTTCCGGACTTCGACCGTGAGTTCGGACGTCTTCTGTCCCCCGCCTCCCGCAGCGACCAGCTTGTAGGCAGTCGTCGCTTGCGGCACAACCTTCCGCGATCCCTCCGCGGGGACGCGTCCGATCCCGGGCTGGACCTCGACGCTATCGGCGTCCTTGACACGCCATTTGAGCTCGACTCCGGCCCCCTCGAGGATGGTCTGTGGGTTGGCGCTGAACTCCTCAATTACCGGTGGCTTCCGGACTTCGACCGTGAGTTCGGACGTCTTCTGTCCCCCGCCTCCGGCAGCGACCAGCGTGTAGGCGGTCGTCGATTGCGGCATGACCTTCCGCGATCCCTCTGCCGAGACGCTTCCGATCCCGGGCAGGACCTCGACGTTGTCGGCATCCTTGACACGCCATCTGAGCTCCACTTCGGCGCCCTCTGCGACGGTCCGTGGGTTGGCGGCGAACTCCTCAATCACAGGGACCTTCTTGGGCGGGGTCTTCCGCAGTAGCGAAACGATCGCGGCGGGCGCTCCGGCCGCACGCAGCCGGGCGGCGGCAGCCCCATCCACCTCGAAGCTGATGCCGCAGGTCGTGATGAACAGCTCGATCCGCGCCTCGGGCACGTGCGACTGGATCAGGTCCACGAGCCGTTCCTCGCTCAGCGGCCCGCGGCACCGCACCGGCGACTGGGCGCGAAGGAACCCCGCCCACAAAAGAACGAATATCCAAATGAAGCGCATTCGACGCATAGCTACCTGTCCATAATGCTGTGCCGAATTCTCTACCGCAACCTCTTCTCCGCCTCGTCGGCCGCTCTGGCGGCAGCGATGCCCTTCTTTGCTCGCGCGTTGCCGGGTTCGGCGGCGAGCACCTGTTCAAAGGCCGTTATCGCGGCCTCGTATTCCCCGTTCTTGTACAGCCGCTGTGCCGTCCGCAGAGCGTCCTGGGGACGTGCTCCACCGTCCCCCGTTAGGCGCAGCTCAGCTTCCTTGGCGGCCCGTGCTTCAGCGATACCCGCCTGCGCCTGGCGGTTGCCGCTGTCAGCCGCCAGTATGGCCTGATAGGCCGCGATCGCGTTGTCATAGAGCCCCTGGTTGATCAAAACACGGGCCTTGGCCAACCTCGCCTGGAGCTCCTGAGAAGGGCCGGAGGGGCCAGTTGGCTTGGCAACGCTCACCGCCACCCGAGCGCCAAGCGTCTCCCCGTTCCGGACAGCTTCCAGCGTGTATGTCGTGGAGACTTTCGGATGCACCGTTATCTCGCCTGCCGGCGGTACCGAGCCGACACCCGGCGCGATCCGGGAGCTATCGGCACCCGTCACCTTCCACCTCAGCACCACAGGTTGCAGCGGCTCCGCAGCCTCCCTGTCGGAAGTGAACTCGACGATCCGGAGCCGCTCGGTCCTCCCCTGAGTGAGCCAGAATCCTCCCACGATCACCGCGAGGCCGGCAGCGGCGACCAGCAAGGCGACCAGCATACGGCGCCGGTCTGCGCGCTCCGGCTCGGTTGATAAGCCCAAACTCGGCAACTCCAAGTTGGTGTCCGAACGGTCCGCGGTCTCCTCCTCCCGAACGGGGGTTGGCGTAGCGGAAGGCTCTGTCAACGCCTGGAGGGGTTCGCCGCTCTCCTCACTGGGTTTCTCCTGTTCGGGCGGGACCGAAACGGGCGGAGGAGCCGGTGCTGGAACGATGTCCGTAAACGCGTTGGTAAAGCCCACTTCCGTGGCGAATTCCGGCTGGGCGTCACCTGATTCCTCCGCCGCCGCGACACCCGGCTCAGCGCCGAGCGCCGTTCGCGCCACCGGCTCCCGCGCCTCCTCCTCCGGCGCCGCGACACCCGGCTCAGCGGCGAGCGCCGTTCGCGCCACCGGCTCCCGCGCCTCCTCCTCCTCCTCCGCGACACCCGGCTCAGCGCCGAGCGCCGCTCGCGCCACCGGCTCCCGCGCCTCCTCCTCCTCCGCCGCGACACCCGGCTCAGCGGCGAGCGCCGCTCGCGCCACCGGCTCCCGCGCCTCCTCCTCCTCCGCCGCGACACCCGGCTCAGCGCCGAGCGCCGCTCGCGCCACCGGCTCCCACGCCTTCTCCTCCGCCGCCCCGCCACCCGGCTCAGCGGCGAGCGCCGTTCGCGCCACCGGCTCCCACGCCTCCTCCTCCGGCGCCCCGCCACCCGGCTCAGCGGCGAGCGCCGTTCGCGCCACCGGCTCCCGCGCCTCCTCCTCCTCCGCCGCGACACCCGGCTCAGCGGCGAGCGCCGCTCGCGCCACGGGCTCCCCCGCCTCCTCCTCCGGCGCCGCGACACCCGGCTCAGCGGCGAGCGCCGTTCGCCCCACCGGCTCCCACGCCTCCTCCTCCGCCGCCGCGACACCCGGCTCAGCGGCGAGCGCCGTTCGCGCCACCGGCTCCCACGCCTCCTCCTCCGGCGCCGCGACACCCGGCTCAGCGCCGAGCGCCGTTCGCGCCACCGGCTCCCACGCCTCCTCCTCCGGCGCCGCGACACCCGGCTCAGCGGCGAGCGCCGTTCGCGCCACCGGCTCCCACGCCTTCTCCTGCGCCGCCGCGACACCCGGCTCAGCGCCGAGCGCCGTTCGCGCCACCGGCTCCCGCGCCTCCCGCGCCTGTTCCTCCACAGATGGAACCGGCACGGCAGACCCCTCGCCAGGTGTAGGCTGCGGCGGCGGGGCGAGACCGAAATTGGCGCCGAAGGCGCAGAAGGCGCAGAGATCGAGGCCCGGCTGCGCCACTCCTCCGCACTGCTGGCAGCGGCCTCCGCCGGGCTGGGGCGGAGGGACCGGTTCCCGCTGGGACTCCGGCGCCTTGAATCCCCACACGGGTGGCTCGGGGGTCGCTTCAGCGGACTTCGGAGGCAGGGACACCGGCGGGGAAGGCGGTGGCGGTTCCGGCGCGACGGCTGGCGGCGCAGGCCTCGCGCTTCGGGCCGGGGTCGAGCCTGAACTCGTGAGACCCTTCCGCGACAGCGGGCTCCAGTCCGGGCGAGTGTCGCAAGCCGCCAGCAACTCCGCCACGAACTCCCCACAAGTGGCGTATCGGTTGCCCGCTTCCTTGGCTAGTGCACGCCCGAACACCTCGGACACCGCCGCGGGCAGCGTCGGATTCACCGCGTGCGCATTCTCAGGCGGGTCCACCATGATCCGGTAAAACAGCGTTTGGATGGAGTCCGCCAGGAACGGACGCCGTCCCGTCAGCATCTGGAAAGCGATCACCGCCAGTGCGTACTGGTCCGCGCGGGCGTCCACTCCCTTGCCCTGGATCTGCTCGGGCGGCATGTAATGTGGCGTGCCGATCACCATGCCCGTTTGCGTCATCGAAGCGAGGCCGCTGAAACCCTTCGCGATCCCGAAGTCGCAGATCTTCACGATTTCGTTGTCTTCGAGCATGATGTTGGCGGGCTTGACGTCGCGGTGGATGACGCCCTTCTTGTGCGCGTAGTTGAGAGCGGCGGCGGTCTCCCGCAGAATCTGCCGGATCCGCTCTTTGTCGACCGGGGTATCGGCCAGCAGCAGTTTCTCGAGCGTGGGGCCGTTCACGAACTCCATGGCGATGAACGCCACCCCTTGCTCCTCACCGACGTAGTAAATGGTGACGATGCCGGGGTGCTTGAGGATGCCGGCGGCGCGCGCCTCGCGGAAGAGACGGCCGCGGAGCTGCTCCTGCTCGTCCGGATCGATCATATCGGCGAAGCGGATGATCTTGACGGCCACCTCCCGGCCGATGTGTCGATCCATGGCGCGGTAGACCACCCCCATGCCTCCGCGCCCAACCTCGCCCACGATCTCGTACGGCCCGATCCGTTCCATGGTCAATAGCGGTTCCCCGGAGAATTCTATCACTATATGGGAAGCTCGGGGACGGCCGGCGCCTCCGGCGGAGGCGGCTCCTCAGCCAACGCCGGCGCGGCAGCGACGCCCCGGTAGATCTCCAACTGGCTCCCGAAGAACAGCAGCTTTACCCCGATGCGGCCCAGAACGAACGCCTGTTGCAGCACCAGGAGCAGTGCCATCCACAGCGCCAGGTTCCGCGGAATGAATCCGCAGACCGCGCCGTAGGCAAGCGCCAGCACTACCGCGATGAGCGCCACCATTCCGTACGTGGCGGTCGTCGCGCCCAGGTTCCGGAACACCAGCTTCACCGACCCGAGGGCCGCCCGCCACGATTTCCGGCTGTCCTCCACCACCAGCCGGATCTTGGCGTAGTCGAAGATCATGTTGACCACCAGCAGCAGCAGGACCGTCAGCCCCGTGCGGAACCAGCCGAAAATCACCAGCGGCCGCTCCTCCATTCCCTGGCCCCAGATGCTCTTGCCCAGCGCTTTCAGAGCGACGCTCACCGCCACCACGACTCCGTAGAACACCGCGGACACCAGCAGCAGCCGGAACAGCCTCCAGAAATTCCTGCCGCAGCCTTCATAGAACAGCCCCGGCCGGTATAAACCTTCCTCCGACGCAAACACCGTCAGCGCGCCGCCCGCGAGGAACGTGCTGAGCAGGACATACCCCGCCGCCACCAGCGCGATCAGCGGGGGAAACACATCGAGCGGCAGCCCGCCGGTTTCGTTCAGCATCTCGACCAGCCACTGTGGGTCGAAGTTCTCCAGCATCCGCTCCGCGTACAGGCTGTGCCCCAACTCGCTGTACAGAATGGCCCCGGCCGGCAGCGCCACCGCCAGCGCGAACACCAGCGTGTAGAACCAGAAAACCAGCGGCATCCGCCCGGCCCGGATCACCGCCCTCGCGCCTCTCGAAATCGCTCGAATCGGCCTCATGATCCCGTCCTCTCGTCCTGTCCCGCGTAACTGCTGGCCGCTTGCTGACGCGCGCTCTGTGCGGGACATCATAGCCGAGCCGCGACCGTAAGGGAGCGGACGCTATGAAATGCCGCCCGCCGTAAGCAGCAGGCTCTCGGCCCAGAACAGCAGGTTCTGCCACCACTTGAAGAGCGGCTTCGCCGCCACGTCCTCCCGGTAGCTGTTGTTGGCGAAATTGACGTCCAGCAGAATCTTCCGTCCGGGATCGACCTCCACCGATTCCACCTTGGCCGGGCCCGTGAACGTGTACTTCACCCAGCGATACTCGCCGTCCCACTTGCGATCGGCTGTCTTGCCGTCGGCGAACCGCACGCGGATTTCCACCGGAACGATGGCCTCGCCCTCGCGCCGGATCTTCACCACGGACTCGTACTGCTGCTTCTTCTTGTCCCCGGTTTCCCGGCTCTCGACCTCGCCCACTTTGTAGTCCACCACGTTCGAACCGTAGACGAACTGGTCGAAAAACCACTTCAGGTCCTGGCCCGAGACTTCGTTAGCCACCTGGATGAAATCGCGCGTGCTCGGGTGCCGGTAGCGCCAGCGCTGGAAATACGTGCGCAGGATGCGCGCCATTGTCGCCTCGCCGAGGTAGTTCTCCAGGGTGCGCAGCGTGAGGCCCGCGCGCGCGTAGGAGTTGATGCCGTAACTCGATCCGTCGTAGTATTCCCAGACGTTGCGCAGCAGGCTGTCGGTCTTGGCGCCGGACAGGTACGCCCCACGGTTGAGCGCGTCCCAACCCACTCCCGGACCGCGCAGCCAGCGGCTCCACGACGAGAGGTCCTGCGGGCCGTACACCTTGTCGAGAATCTTACTCGTCGAATACGTGTTGAATCCCTCGTCCAGCCACGCCTCCTCAAACTCGTTGTTGGCCACCATCCCATACCAGAACTGGTGACCGAATTCGTGCACCACCACCATCTCCGGCGACTGCCGCCGCTCCGAAACCATCCAGCGTGTGCCCGCCGTGAAGAGAGTGGGGTACTCCATGCCGCCCGCGGCGCCGCCGCCGTAGGGTGGGTCCACTAGCGTGATCGTGGGGTAGGGATACTTGCCGTACCACAGCCCGAAGTACTTCAGCCCCGCCCGCAGCGCTTTGAAGTGCCGCTCGATTTGCGCCGCGTGTTCCGGTTGGATCAGCAGGATCATCCGCACCATCTGGAGGCTCGCCTCTTTTTCCGGGATGCCGAGCAGTTTCGCCGTCTCCGCCAGCTCGCGCCCGCTCACCTCGCGCTCGGGCTCGAACGCGCGCTCGATCCGCAGGAACAGCGGCGAGGCGGTCCAGGCGAAATCGTGGACGTCTTCCTGCACGAACCGGTAGGTGGCGGTCTTGGCCGCGGGGTCCTCGCGCCGGCTCTCCTGGACTCCGGTCGCGCCCACCACGTAGTTCGACGGCACGGTGAGCGAGACCGCGTAGCGGCCGAAGTCGGCGTAGAATTCGCTGTTGGCGTGGAACTGGTGGCAGTTCCACTGGCCGCGGGTTGCGTAGCGCTGGCCGGCCTTCTCCCATACCCCGATCTTGGGGAACCACTGCGCCACCATGTAGAAATCGCCGTGGTAGCCGGTGCGGGCGCTGACGTGCCCCAGCTTGGTGTGAAAATCGATCTCCAGGCTGATCGAGCGGCCTGCCTTGAGCGGCTCGGGCAGCGTCACCGCCATCACCGTGCGGTCCTCCGCGTTGTCGTCGTCCGGATGTAGGAAGCGCATGGACTTGGTCAGGTCCGCGCCGCCCGCGATCCGCAGGCTCTTCACGTCGATCCATCCGAGTGCGTCCTTCTCCGGGTGCCCGTCCGCCTCGTGCTGAAACGTGCTCTTCTCGTCGCGGAACGCGTTCATGTAGAGGTGGAACCGCAGTTCGCGCACTTCCTCCGATGAGTCGTTCAGCCAGGTCAGGGTCTCGTGTCCCTCCACGGCCCGCAGCTTGGTGTCGAGTCTCGCCGATATCTCGTAATTCACGATGCGCGCCGCCTCGCCGCCCCACGCGGCCCCCAGCGTCATCGCCACCACAACGCACAACCAAACGGTTCTCTTCATAGCCTGTCCGGAGAATATCACAGCGGGACTGGCGATCCAGTACTCGTTCCTTCCCGCCTGGTACCGAGGCTTCTTCCCCGGGGCCTGGATTGGGCGCACCCTGACAGTACAGGCCAACCAATTTGCGAAACCTCCTTTCAACAATTCTCTTTGCGGTGCTGGCATTCATCGGCACTGTTGCCACCGCAACGGCGACCACCTTCACTACCTCCAGCTCCGGCCCGTTCTTCGCGGTCGCCAGTCTTCCCGAGCCAGCTTCGCTGCTACTCGTCGGCCTCGGCCTGACCGGCCCGTCCCTGGCAGCCCGGCGCCTCAGGAAGTAGGGCGGACCTCCGGTCCGCGGGCCGACGTCCCCGTCGGCCCCCACGCCAAGAGAACATCCCCACCATTTTCATCCCCCAGGGGTCGCGCGCCGCGCCATAGCGCCGACTGTCACCGGTTCTTCAGCACCCTTCTAGTACTATGCTAGACTATCCATTGGACTCACCTATGCCCACCCTCTACGTGGAGAACGTTCCGGAGGATCTGTACCAGGCTCTGCGCGACCGCGCCCGCGGGCATCGCAAATCCATCTCGGCCGAGGTCCTTGCCCTCCTGGAGGAGAACATCCCCACCTCCGCGGAACTGGCTCGCCGCAAGGAATTCCTTAAGCGTGCACGGCGGCTACGCGCCCGGCCCTCTCCCGCGGCCGGCCCTTTTCCAAGTTCTGAAGAACTCCAGCGCGAGGACCGCACCCGGTGACCGCCTGCGTCCTGGACGCGAGCGTCGCTGCCAAGTGGTTTCTGCCGGGCGCGGGCGAGACCCTGGCGGCGGAAGCGGCCGAACTCCTCGAGGCTTACGCCGCCGGCCGGCTCCGCTTCCTGGTTCCGGACCTCTTCTGGCCGGAGGTCGGCAACATTCTTTGGAAGGCGCTGCGCCAAGGCCGTATGTCGCGGACATCGGCCGAGGAGGCCATCGCGAGCCTGCAAGAGAGGAAACTCGCCACCGCGCCCACCGCCCCGCTGCTCAAAGACGCCTTCGCGATCGCCGCGACGCATGAGCGAACCGTATACGACGGCATCTACGTCGCCCTCGCCGTTCATGCGAACATGCCGCTCGTGACAGCCGACGAAAGACTCGCAAACGCCCTGGCCGCCCGCTTTCCCATCCGCTGGTTAGGCGCGCTGTAACGGCCAACTGAACCGGGCGCCCGCAACCGAGGGACTCCCGCGGCCGCCGGTAGGATGGGGCTCCAGCCCCGTCCCGGAGGTTGCCCCTCCAGTGCACCTTCATCCCCAGGGCTGGCACACTGCCCCATAGCGCGGACTGTCACCGCAATTACAATGTAAAGTGATGTCCCTGGCAACTCTCTCGGCCAAGAACCAGATTGTGATCCCGCGCGAAGCTCGCGAAGCCTTGCGCGTGAAGGCCGGCGACAGGCTCCTTGTAGTCGTCCGGGGAGACAGGGTCATCGTCCTCCAGAAACCAAAAGAACACCACACTGCGATTCGGGGGCTGGGCGCTCAAACATACCCCGGCGGCTACCTTCGGAAGGAACGGAAGAGTTGGGACTGACGCGTCTCCGCGCCGCACATCGTCTGCGGCCCTTTTGGACGCGCTCCAAGCCGCGACCGCAATCCGTGCGCCCGCAACCGGCGTGGTGACGAATGATCCGGTATTCGAGCGGGGGGCTTTCGAGACGCTGGTGCTGGACCACCTGCTCTGATCTGCTACGCTGCTCGAAACAGCAGCAGATCCAGACTGAACGTCACTCGCATCGCTTGGGCCGGCTGCGCTTGCATCGGCCGATAGATCGAAAGCAAGACGTCGTGAACGGCGGCGGCATCCAGATCCGCCGCGGTGGTGACGCGGCGCCGATCGGCTAGCGTGAAGCCGTTCGCGAATGTCTCGACGGTTCGGGCCACGCGATCGCGGCCCGCTCCGCGCAACTCGACCAGATCCTCGGGGGCGGGAAGGGCGACCAGGAGGCGTCCGTCCTCGCGCAGGACACGCCGGAATTCGCTCGCATTCATCCGTGCCGTGATGGACAGAACGATCGAGAACGAGCGGTCGGCGTACGGCACGAAGCGATCGGCATTGGCCACGATCCACTCGCATTCGCGGTAGCGCCGCGCCGCGGCATCAATGGCCGGAATCGAGATGTCTACTCCATGCGCGCTAAATCCGGTCTGGCGAGCGAGGGTGCCGAGGTAGAAACCGTCGCCGCAGCCGGCATCGAGAACGATGTCGCCCGGCAATGCGGCCACGATCTCCGCGATCGCGTGCAGCAGCAGTCCGGTCACGCCGCGATCGTGCAATCGCCGCCGCCCTGCGACAGCGGCAGTCGTATCGCCCGGCTGCTTGGATCGCCGATCCTGCGGCTGAAGCAGATTGATGTATCCGCTGCGCGCGACGTCGAAGGAATGTCCGCGCGCGCACTGCAGTCGCCGCTCCTCGCGCACCAGCGCCACGCGGCAATTGCGAACCGGGCACACGAGCATGCGTTGAGTGTAACGGATGCCGGGAAGCCGAGTCCTGTCCGTCCGGCCCCGTCATGCCGACCGGAGCGCCACCGGGCGCAATCGCTTTGGCAGGGTTCCGCGCTGTAGCGGCCCGCCAACTCTCGGTGGACAGCGTCTTCACGCGGCAGTCGTTGCTACGGCCGGTAGACGGTCAGATCCGTCGCTGCGAAGTCATTGCCCGTCGCCAGCACAGGCTCGCGGCGAGATTCCGCCAGCGCATACACCGCACAATC
Source organism: Bryobacteraceae bacterium (assembly GCA_050008465.1). Lineage (GTDB taxonomy): Bacteria > Acidobacteriota > Terriglobia > Bryobacterales > Bryobacteraceae > Fen-330. The sequence continues at coordinate 6,117 of JBEKMO010000050.1, read as the reverse complement.
TCCGAAATTGAGCTGCGCCGGGTGTCCCATTCCTTTTCCGAAGCGCCCAAACGCCGTGATGGCCAGTCTCGCCTGGTTTTCATCGAACGGGACCACCTCGCTCACCAGTTCGTCCACCAGTTGGTACAACAACGTGAGCGCGGCCGCGCCAAGTCGGGCCCGAAGGACCATGCCCGCTTCGAGGAGCGATACCGACGAGATGATCCGGTCGCCCGCCGGCTCGAGTGCGTCCAGCAACCGCTGCCGGGATGGCTCCCCGAGGGCAATCGCGATCAGCGCCGACGTGTCGATCACCATCAGCGCGGAATCCCAAATGCGTCGTACCCAAGAATCTCTTCGGCGGTACGGGCGTCGACGATCGGAAGAGCGCCCAACTGAGCGCAGAGAGCATCCACTTTCGCCCGATTCAGGGGCCGTCCCGTCTTCTGGAGCTTCTCTTCCAGAGCGGAAATCACGGCGTCGCTGAGGGTCACGCCCATACGCCTGCTGACCTGCTCGGCCAAACGATGAGCGGCGGGATTCTTGACATACAGCGTCCGCCGCGCCTTCCTCGCTGTCTTTCGCGTCCCCATGATCTCCATTGTAAGGCAATCCCAAGGGATATACCAGGGTCTCCGGCCGAACGGATGGAGTCCGTGAAGCCCCGGCCACCCCCGTCCCCGCGGCGTACAGCCGCTGCGTGAGCCGTGCGGGAGTGGGCGGGGGTCGGAAATCGCCTTCAGTCGTAGCCGCATCCACGAGAAGTAGAAGCCTTCATGGCCGTGGTGGGCGGCCCATGCGGCTCGGGAGGAATCTCCACAATGTAGCGCCCTCATCCCAAGTGATCCGGCCGAGGACTCGGATGTAAGTACGGTCTTCGTTCTCACTGAAGGCCACCTCGGCAATTTTCGAAAGTTCAATCATGAGGCGCTGACCGGAAGAAACCTTGTGAAGCTCGGCTCTTTCCTTGTCCACACCGGCAAGAACAAAGTCGGGGTACGGGTCAGGGTCTTTCGGGTAGAGACGGATGTGCTGACGCTGCAACCCACTGAGCCTTTCGTAGAGGCACGGTACGCGGTGCTCTCGCAATTGCATCGTAGACATCAGCTCGTCACAGCCCGGGCAGCGAAGAAGCTTGGGCCGCCCCGGGCCTGCATGTGGAGTCTGTTGACGCGCCGTGTGCGGGGCGGCAGCCGCCAGTAGTACCGGCTTTGGCAACGCCGCCGCGACGAGTGCGGCGTTCATTTTGTTGTGGCAGTGCGGGCATTCATAAACGAAGTACTGCGGGGTGTCCATGTCTAAAGTAAACCACAGCGGTCCGCCGTTGTCAATAGTAAACCGCTGCGGTCATGCGGGCATCCCTCAACAAGTGTGCCTGGATAAGCTACAGCTGAACTACTTGCCGAGACCAGCGCCTGACGGTACTATGATTCGCGTGCACGCCCTGTATCAGCGACTTCGCGAGCTCGATTGGGACACGTTTCAGCGGCTTGCTTTTCAACTGCTCGCAGAGAAGCACCCTGGATTGACGATTCGGCACGTCGAAGGGAGTGGTGGCGACTGTGGCCTCGACTTCTTCGCTGGTCAACTGGACGAACACCCCACGATTTGGCAGTGCAAGCATTTCCCGAACGGCTTGCGCGCCAAGCAACGCCCTCAGGTGACCAAGTCGCTTCGGACCGCCGTGCACCACTTCCATCCCGCCCAGTGGATTTTAGTGGTCTCGATCGACCTTGATGCAGCCGCGAACCGATGGTTCCAGAAGCTCCAGGGATCATACGCCAACAGGTGTTCACTGGGCCTCTTCCAGGCTTCCGATATCGTTCGTGAACTCGTCCATCGCCGGAACCTCAGGGACGCCTTCTTTCCCGGTGCCGTGCTGGACACGATCACGCTGCAGCGAGCGCTGAAAGGACTGCACCTGGCCAATGGTGGCGATCTCGACCATCTCGCACAGGATCGTATCGGGGAGTTGATCGCGCGCTTAGAGGAAGCGGATGCACGATTCAACTACCAAATCGTGTATGGTCCCAATGTGGGCGCTGATATCGCGACAGCACCGCCGAACCACCCGCTGCTCGTGGCGTCGGTAGTGAGCGACGACAAAAGGATCGACGTGTTCGTACGAGATCTCCAGGCAGTCCGTCTCGACCCGCCACGGCTCACATTCGACGTGAGGTCCTCAGGGTTGAGAAAGATCAACGAGCTCCTGCGAACCGGGCGGCCACAAGAACTCGACAGCGAGGAGATATCCCGAGCCAACTCAACCTTCGACTTCCTTCTGCCCGAGCAGGACATTTCCGGTTGGAGAGTAGTCCTGCGGCCGGCGCAAGAGATTGCACCGCGACGCCTTCCGCTTAGGCTCACGTTCGCTAAAGACGATGTGCTGATCCGATATGAGTACGTGCAGTTCTGCGTCGTCCGCACCGGTACGGAAGAGTCAGAGATCGAGTCTACATCGCCGCTGCCGTTTGTGCTGTCGCTCGTGCTGCCGAGCACCACAGGAGCGGGATCCAGTTGGGAATGGAGATTCAGGTTTGAAGGGGTGCACGTACGTGATGCGGCCAAAGCAGTCCAGGCCTTATCCTTGTTGCGAGACGGCGGATCGTTGGAACTCTATGCTCTGGATGCAGGACAGGTCCTCGGCACGGTCTCTCGCAACCTGACGACATCAATACGGACGGATACCATCGAGAGAGTAGTGGTTGCCGCGGCAGCGGTCTGCGACAAGTACGACGTGGACCTCCACATGCCAAAGAGCATTCGACTGGCGGACATAAGAGCGATTGAATTGCTGTTGGCAATCGCCAACGGTACGCCGATGGCCGCCAGCGATTTCGAGGCTCGACTCGTGAAAAGCGCCGAGCACGAGGCTAATGTCAATTCAAGCATCGCGCAAGCGCTGCAGTTGATGTCGAGTGCGGATCGCCTTGAACCAAACCCTGTGGTCTTCGGAGTGCCGGTCGACACCGGTCCGGTAACGCTGCACGCGAGCGGGGCAAGAATCAAGCACCCGGCAGAGTTCCTGCAGCGATACGCATCAGCGAAGTACGGCGACGCCGTGCCGATTGCCTTCAGTGTTCAAGAGGTCCGGGCGCATCGCGGTCCAGTCAACCGTCAAAAGCTTTCGATCAAACCTGAGCCTTAGCGCGAAACCCTGTTCACCCGAGTGGCCGCGTAACGCCCGTCCCCTTGACTTGTCGGCGGCTGGATGCTCGCTGGAGGGACGTACAGTCGGCACGCCGCGTGGCCGAACCGGGGGTATCATCTCTCCGGAGACCGTGGGTGACTCGCGCTCCCCGTGTGAACGAGGCGAAGGTTGCGGCAAACCTCATGCGGAAAGCAGCCGGCCCTTGGCCTCTGGGATGGGGAGCCCAAGTTCCCGGGCCGTTTCCAGCCATTCCGCGATCGCGGTCTCGACGTTGCCAAGAGCCTCCTGGGGCGTGGCGCCGTCGGCAGCGCAGCCCGCCAGTTCCGGGACTTCGGCGAGGAGGGCTCCGGCGGCTAGTGAGGCTGGTGAGTTGGGTGTGTTTCCCGCCCATCCCGCTTCTTATCTCCCGCATTCCCAATCATCAAGCCGGTTCTTCCCTCTGGCTGACCCTCGCCTCGGCCTACAATGAGGGCGGTGCCCGTCTCCGGGCGCCCGGCAGCCGGAGACCCCCGCCGCCCGAACATGAAATTGACGAAACAAACCCAAATCCAGACCCCCGGCCCGGCACCGCGCCTCCGCTCACCCTCCGCTGCCGACCCCCAAACAGATTTGACAAAACAAACCCAAATCCGGACCCCCGCCCCGGCGCCACGCCTCCACTCGCCCTCCGCTGCCACCCCCCAGACGAAATTGACGAAACAAACCCAATTCCGAACCCCCGGCCCTGCGCCGCGCCTCCGCTCGCCATCCGCTGCCGGCCCCCACACGAATTTGACGAAACAAACCCAATTCCGAACCCCCGCCCCGACGCCACGCCTCCGCTCGCACTCCGCCGCCGGCCCCCACACGAAATTGACAAAACAAACCCAAATCCGCCCCCCGCGCCGCCATCCGGAACGCCCCCAAAAGCCCTCATGCTATATTGGGAATTCCCGCATGCAACTTGAGAAAGTCTATGAGCCCCAACGGTTTGAGCCGCATTGGGCGCAGTGGTGGATCGACTCGGGCGTCTTCCGCGCCTACGCCAACGGACCGGGCCGCCCCTTCTCGCTGGTAATCCCCCCGCCCAACGTCACCGGCAACCTGCACATCGGGCACATGCTCGAGCACACCGAGATCGACGTCACCATCCGCTGGCACCGCATGCGCGGCGACAACACCCTCTGGCTGCCCGGCACCGATCATGCCGGCATCGCCACCCAGATGCTGGTCGAGCGCCAGCTCGCCGCCGAGGGCCTGGACCGCCGCACGTTGGGCCGCCCGGAATTCGAGCGCCGCATCTGGGCCTGGAAGGAACGCTACGGCGACACCATCAAGCGCCAGATGATCCGCCTCGGCGCAAGCTGCGACTGGTCCCGCGAGCGCTTCACCCTGGACCCCGGCCTCTCCCGCGCCGTCCGCGAAATCTTCGTCCGCCTTTTCGAGAAAGGCCTCATCTACCGCGGCGAGTACATGGTCAACTGGTGCCCGCGCTGCCACACCGCGCTCTCCGACCTCGAAGTGCCCCACGACTCGGTGGCCGGCAGCCTCTGGCACATCCGTTACCCGGTCACCGGCGCCTCGCGCTACCTGGTGGTGGCCACCACGCGCCCCGAAACCATGCTCGGCGACACCGCCTGCGCCGTCAATCCCACCGACCAGCGCTACCGCGATCTCCACGGCAAAACCGTCCAGTTGCCGCTCATGAACCGCGAGATCCCCATCATCCTGGATGAAGTGGCGGACCCGCAGTTCGGCACCGGCGTCGTGAAAGTCACACCCGCCCACGACCTCAACGATTTCGAGGCCGGCCGCCGCCACAATCTGCCCCAGATTCAGGTCATCGACGACACCGCGCACATGACCGCCGGCGCCGGGCCCTACGCCGGCCTGGACCGCTTCGAGGCCCGCAAGCGCATCGTCGCCGACCTCGACGCCCTCGGCCTCATCGCGAAGATCGAGCCTTACCAGGTGAGCCTGGGCAAGTGCCAGCGCTGCAAGACCCCCGTCGAGCCGCTCATCTCCACACAGTGGTTCGTCAAGACCAAGCCGCTGGCCGAGCCGGCCATCCGCGCCGTCGAGGACGGCCGCATCCAGTTCACCCCCGACAACTCCACTAAGACCTATTACGAGTGGATGTACAACATCCGCGACTGGTGCATCTCGCGCCAGCTTTGGTGGGGCCACCGCATCCCCGCCTGGCACTGCCAGGACTGCCGCCAGATCCTGGTGGCCCGCGAGGCGCCCGCAACCTGCGCCTGCGGCTCCACCCGCCTCGAGCAGGACCCCGACGTCCTGGACACCTGGTTCAGCTCCGGCCTGTGGCCCTTCTCCACCCTCGGCTGGCCCGAGGAAACCGAGGACCTCCGCACCTACTACCCCACCTCGCTGATGATCACCGGGTTCGACATCCTGTTCTTCTGGGTCGCCCGCATGATCATGATGGGCCTCGAGGCCACCGGCGACGTCCCCTTCCGCGAAGTCTACATACACGCGCTAGTCCGCGACCCCGAGGGCCAGAAGATGTCCAAGACCCGCGGCAATGTCGTCGATCCGCTGGAAGTCACCGAGAAGTACGGCACCGACGCGGTCCGCATGTCCATGCTGCTTGGCGCCGCCCCCGGCACCGACATCGTCCTCACCGAAGAGCGCATGTTGAGCGCCCGCGCCTTCGCCAACAAGATTTGGAACGCCGCCCGCTTCATCTTCCTCAACATGGAGCGCTCCGCCGTCCAGCCCTGGGTGCCCGAGGAGTCCGTCTCCTACCGCCCCGAGCCGGTCAGCTCCGGCATCGAGGGCATTCCGCTCGAAGACCGCTGGATCTTCAGCCGCCTGAACAGTTGCGCCGACCTGGTGAACCGCGCCATCGACCGCTACCGCTATCACGAAGCCGCCCAATTGCTCTGGCAGTTCTTCTGGCACGAATTCTGCGACTGGTACCTCGAGATCAAGAAGCTGCGCTTCCGCGAGAACTCCGGGCTGGACCCGCACTGGCGCAACCTCCTCAC
>JBEKMO010000005.1:0-96422 GCA_050008465.1 Bryobacteraceae bacterium | reverse complement strand
GCATCGACGGGAATGAGCGCGCTGATCGAATTCAGCGTGTTGAAGAGAAAATGCGGGTGGATGCGCGATTCGAGCGACGCCAGCCTCGCCTCCAGCGCCAGCTTGCGCTCGCGCTCCTGCTCGAGCTCCCGCTCCTGCAACCGCAGCCGCGTCTCCTGCAACTGCGCGGCGAGCGATTCGTAGAAGTAGAGCACAGCGGTGATCACCAACCCCAGCGTGCCCGCGATGCGCACCGTCTCCGCGTACAGGGACCAGAATTGGCTTGCGGGGCTGAGGCCGGTGGTGACCAGTACGGCGCCCCCAACCAGGCATCCGACCCCGATCAGCGGGAGCATAACCGCGACCATGGCCAGAGCCAGCCTGGCGGGGCGCCTGCCCACACGGCGTATGACGACCGGCAGCACCAGGCCGGCGGGCACTCCGATCGAGTACGCGTAGGCCAGCGACATCACGAAGGTCCGGAGCGCCGTGATCTCACGCAAATGGGCGGCGAACAGGGCGACCGCAAGCAGCGAGGCCACGGCGGGCGCGAGCAGGACCTTCAGCAGGCTCCTCAGCCAACCGGGCCCCGCGCTGGATCGCAGTTTCCTCATACGTCTAGGTGAGCTTCGGCGGAACCGAGAATATCACATCCTACTTCCCGGCGGGCTCGAGCGTGCCGATGCGAAAGACGCTGATCGTCATCGGTTTCTCCTGGCTCTGGAGTTTCATTTCGCCAAGCACATCCTCGTACAGCGTGGCGTACTCGATGCGCTTCGTGGTGAGCGACACCCAGATCTGGCCCCAGTAGTGGCTCCGCCCCGTCAGGGTCACGGCCGGGTTCGAGATCTCGAGCTGGTTGAAGAACGCGCGGTAGTCGATGACGGCGCACTCCTGGCCGTTGCGCTTCGAGATGCCGGTCCAGATCAGTTGCAAGTCCTTGTGGTGAAACGAACCCATGCCCGCAAGCGCGATGTCTGCGACGTCCGGAACGTGGTACGGAGTATTCAGCTTCAGATTCTCGAACTGCGTTTGCCCGAAGCCCTCGATCATCTCGGTATCCCAAACCAGGTCGCGCTCCTGCATCGCCATCGGGGGGAAGCCGCGGAAGAAGTCGGGTTTGAGCATGTCGCTGCTGCGGGCGTAACTGAAACCTTCCATGAACTCCCGTTTTTGCGGAGTGGGGAACTTCTCGGATCCGTCCGTGTTCTGGGCGACGGTAACATCGCTCCAGCGCACGGCGTCCCTGGGGAGGCCGCGCGTGTAGAGCGCGGAGTATCGCACGCGGCTCCCCAGATGGCCTTTGGTGTCGAGGTTGTAGTAGTCGCACGTGAAGCGCCAGCTCTGCGGCCCGTCCTGCTTCACGGCGAGGGAGGAAGGCAGCGTCCAGTCGCGCCCTTCGGAACGCGTGGTTTGGCCGAAAGCGCTCACGAGCGCCAGCAAGCCGATGATCGCAATGGTTCGCATTTCAGTCTCCTAAGTGGTTGTCTCGAAGCTCAGTATGCGGCCGGACCTCCGGAAACGCTCGCGGTTCCCGACGAACGCGGCAAAAACCGGACAGAGTGCGGAAAAGCGCCGACAAATGACGGTCGCACTCATGCCAATCCTCGCCGCTCGCTCACGCTCGCGGTTCGGTGCTACTGTGCGATCCCCAGCACCGAACCGCGAGCGTGAGCGAGCGGCGGTAACTGCGCAACGAGCGTGGCGGGCTTGTGGTAATCTGGAGCGGATAAAAACCACCATGATCCAAACCCGCGAGAAAGCGCAGTTGATGAGCGCTTCGGAGATCGACCGAACGCTGGTCCGCCTGGCCCACGAAGTCCTGGAGAAGTGCGAGGACCTCGACCGCCTGGCTTTCATCGGCATCCGCCGCCGGGGCGTTCCGATGGCCCAGCGGCTGGCCGCCAAGATCAAGGCCCTGGAGAATCTCACCATCCCCGTCGGCTTCCTGGACATCAGCCTCTACCGCGACGACCTCTCCACCATTGCCACTCAGCCGGTGCTCAACGCCACCGAGATCGCCTTTCCGGTTACCGGCAAGGACATCATCCTCATGGACGACGTCCTGTACACCGGCCGCACCATCCGGGCGTCCCTGGACGCGCTGTTCGATCACGGGCGCCCGGCCCGCGTGCAACTTCTGGTGCTGATCGACCGGGGCCACCGCGAGCTGCCCATCGAGGCGCGCTTTGTCGGCCGCACCGTCCAGACCACCGACAGTGAGATCATCGAAGTGAAGTTCAGCGAAGTCGACCAGGTGGAGAAAGTCCTGCTGGTCGAAAAAGTGTCCTGATTCATGATGCCCGGCGGATTGTTGGGAATCGAGGGGTTAGAACGTTCCGAGATCCAGGCGATTCTGGACCGCGCCAAGGATTTCCAGCCGCTTCAGAACCAGTCGTTCAAGCGCCTGGAGCTGCTGCGCGGGAAGATGATCGTGAACCTGTTCTTCGAGGCCTCCACCCGCACCCGCACCAGTTTCGAGATCGCGGCCAAGCGGCTGGGGGCGGACGCCATCTCGATCACCGCGGCCGGCTCCAGCGTCTCCAAGGGGGAATCCCTGGTGGACACCCTCAACACGCTGGCGGCGATGCGGCCGGACGCCATCGTGATGCGCCACGCGGCCTCGGGCGCGCCGCACTTCCTGGCGCGGCACCTGCCGCGGACGCCCATCATCAACGCCGGCGACGGGACCCACGAGCACCCCACCCAGGCGCTTCTGGACGCGCGTACGATCCTGGACCGGAAGCCTACGCTGGAGGGGTTGCGAGTGGCCATCATCGGGGACATCGCCCACAGCCGCGTGGCGCGCTCCAACATCCACCTGCTCTCCAAGTTCGGCGCCGCCATCGTGCTGTGCGGCCCGGCCTCGCTGCTGCCGGCGGAGCTGGCCCAGATCGCCCCCGGCGTCACCCTCACCTACGACATCCGCGAGGCCATCCGCGACGCCGACGTGGTCATGATGCTGCGCGTGCAGCTCGAGCGGCAGCACGAGGCGGCCTTCCCGGGCGGCGAGTATTTCCAGTTCTACGGCCTGCGTCTCGAGCACCTGGACCTGCTCAAGCCGGATGCCCTGGTGATGCACCCCGGGCCGATCAACCGCGGGCGCGAGATCTCTTCCGAGGTGGCCGACTCGCAGCGGTCCGTGATCCTCAACCAGGTGGAAAACGGCGTCGCCGTGCGAATGGCGGTGCTCGAGCGCATCTTGAGCGCGGACCGCGCCGGCTTGCCGCCTCCGGCGGAAAGGCGCGATCCGTGACCTGAGAGTTGCCATGCCGAAACTGCTCATTAGAAACGGCCGTGTCATCGATCCGGCCTCGGGGCGCGACGAGGTCGGCGACATCCTCATTAAGGGCGGGCTGATCGTGCGCATGGGCCCGAACCTGCACGCCACCGGTGTGATCGGGTTGGACGCTTCGGGGCTGGTGGTGACGCCGGGTTTCATCGACATGCACGTGCACTTGCGGGAGCCGGGCTTCGAGCACGCGGAAACCATCGAGAGCGGCTCGCGGGCGGCCGTGGCGGGAGGGTTCACCTCGATCTGCTGCATGCCCAACACCTCGCCGGTCAACGACGACGCCACGGTGACGCGCTACATCCTGGAACGAGCGCGCAACGTCGCCGTCGCCAACGTCTTCCCGATCGGCGCGATCACCGAGGACAGCGGCGGCGAGAAGCTGGCCTCCATCGGCTCGATGAAAGCCGCGGGTGCGGTGGCGATTTCCGACGACGGGCGGCCGGTGATGAACTCGCGGGTGATGCGCCGGGCCATGGAGTACGCCCGGGCGTTCGACATCCCGGTGATCGATCACTGCGAAGACCTGAACCTAAGCGCGGGCGGCGACATGCACGAGGGTTTTTCCTCCGTGCGCCTGGGGCTTCACGGCATCCCTTCCAGCTCCGAGGATGTCATGGTGGCGCGCGACATCCTGCTGGCCGAGGCGACGGGGGCGCGCTTCCACGTCGCGCACCTCTCGACCAGCCGCGCGCTGGAAATGGTGGCGCAAGCCAAAGCGCGGCGCCTGCCGGTGACCTGCGAGGTTTCCCCGCACCATCTGGCCCTCACCGACGCCGATATGCCCCCTTACGACAGCAACTACAAGATGAAACCGCCGCTGCGCTCGGCGTCGGACCAGGCCGCCTTGATCGAGGGGATTGTCTCCGGCGTGGTGGATTCCATCGCCACCGACCACGCGCCCCATCCCGGCAGCGAGAAGATGCAGGAATTCGAGAAATGCCCGTTCGGCATCATCGGACTCGAGACCGCGCTGGCCGTGGCGCTCGAGACTTTGGTCCACAGCGAGCGCATCCCCCTGATGCGAATGATCGAGCTGTTTACCACCGGGCCGGCGCGCATCCTGGGATTGAACCGGGGCCGCCTGGCGGTGGGAGCGCCCGGCGACGTGACGATTTTCGATCCGGAGCTGCGCTGGACGTACGATGTAAACCGGTCCTTCTCCAAAAGCAGGAACTCGCCCTTTGATGGAAGGACCTTCCGCGGCGCGCCGATGGCCACCGTTGTCAGCGGTGTGGTGGCCTGGCGCAGGTAATTGACGATTGAGGATTGACTCATTGACGATTGCTCTGAGTCGGTGATCGGCCGAGCCAATCGTCAATGATGAAATCGTCAATCGTCAATCGAAAGGAGTCTTCGTGCCTTACGAAATCCCCGCTGGCGGCCGCCGCCGCCGGCCTCTTCTGCCTATCCTGATCGGGATCGTGCTTCTGCTGTTGCTGTTCGGCCGCACTATCTCCAAGTACGTCATCGAATACCAGTGGTGGCGTGAGATGGGGCAGGTCTCCACCTGGCTGAGTCTGCTGGTCTATCAACTGGCGCCGGTCTGCGTCGCGACACTGCTGGCGTTCGTGGTTCTTTTCCTGGCGCACCGGAGCGCCCTGGGCTTCGCCGGGGCCAGGCTGGGCCGCTATCGTGTCTACGCCTGGGTCACCAGCATCGTCGCCTTCCTGCTCGCCCTGGTGATTTCCTCCGCCACCATCGACACCTGGACCGTGGTGCGCTACTTCGGCGGACGCCATTTGCCGGCTGAGGCCACCGCCTGGCGCGATGCGGTCTTTGGCGAGCCGCTCAAGTTCTATCTGTTCGATCTGCCCTTCTATCGCCTGCTGTTGGGCTACGTGCTGACGGTTTCGATCGTCGCGATGCTGGTCTATTGGATCGTGGCCCGGCTCTGGCAACTGCGCGAGCGCTTCGCCGAGTTGCAGCAGAGCGGTGAGTTCGACTTGCGGATGCTCGGCTTGCAGGGCGCGCTCCAGTCCGTGTTCCTGCGCGGCGGGGCAGCCCTGCTGCTGGTGGCGCTCGCGGTCCGGTTCTACCTGGGCCGCTACCAGATGCTCTACAACGACCACAACTTCATGGTGGGCATGGACTACGTGGATCAGCTCTGGACGCTGCCGCTGCAATGGGTGGTCGTGGTGTCTTGCCTGGTCGCGGCTGTGTTCGCCTGGCTGGCGCGCTGGCGGTGGCTGCTGGTCTTTCCCGCCGCCCTGATTCTCAGGGCGGCCCTCCCCGCCGCGATCGGGGGCTTGTATGTCCGGCCCAACGAGATTTCCCTCGAGCGGCCCTACATCCAAACCCATATTCAGGCCACCCGCGCCGCATTCGGGCTGGACCAGCGGGTGAAGCAGACGGAGTTCAAGGCCCAGTTGGAGTCTAGGTTCGACCCGCAGAAGAACCAGGCCATCCTGAGCAACGTGCGGCTATGGGACTGGCGGGCTTTCCACGACACCGTGACCCAGCGGCAGGCCCTGCGGACCTACTACAGGTTTAACGACACGGACATCGACCGCTACACCATCGATGGCCAGCTCCGCCAGGTGCTGGTTTCTCCTCGCGAACTGGATATCCGGGAGTTGCCCGAGGCGGCTCGCAGCAGTTGGCCGAACCGCCATTTCATCTACACCCACGGTTACGGTATGGTGCTGGCCGAGGCCAACCGTATCACCACGGACGGCTTGCCGGTGTTCTTCATCCAGGATATGCCGCCAGTGGTGAAGACTCCCACCCTGAAATTCACTCGTCCGGAGCTGTACTACAGCGAGATCACCAGCGAGCCCATCTTCGTCCACACCGAGCAGCGCGAGTTCGATTATCCCTCCGGGGATGACAACGCCTTTTCCCAGTACGCGGGCAAGGGCGGCTTTCCAGTGTCTTCGTTCCCCATGCGGCTGGCGGCGGCGCTGGCTGAGTCCGATCCGAACATCCTGCTGACTGGGTACCTGACGCCCTCCAGCCGGATGATGATCCATCGGAATGTCCGGGAGCGACTGGCCGAGCTGGCCGGCTTCCTGAGCTGGGACACCGACCCCTACCTGGTGCTGACCGAGGCCGGGCGCCTGGTGTGGGTCGTGGACGGGTATACGACCTCGGATGTCCACCCTTACTCCCGCATCGTCGGTCTGCCCGATGTCGGCGAGGTGAACTACATGCGTAACGCCGTCAAGGCCACGCTGGACGCCTACGACGGCGAAGTGCACATCTACATCTTCGACGGTGCCGACCCCATCATCCGCGCCTACCAGCACCTGTTCCCGAAGCTATTCCAGCCGTTCTCCGAGATGCCAGCGGATCTGCGCGCGCATGCCCGCTATCCCGAGACCTTTTTCCAGGTGCAGGCTGAAATTTACCGCACCTTCCACATGCAGGATCCGCAGGCCTTCTACAACCGCGAAGATGTCTGGGACGTGGCGCAGACGGTGCGGGCACCGAACGGCAAGCCCGAGTCCATGTCTCCTACATATGTAGTTGCAAGCCTGCCCGGTGAGGATCGCGCCGAGTTCCTCCTCATGCTGCCCTTCACCCCGCGCAACAAGCCCAACCTGAGTGGTCTGATGCTGGCGCGATGCGACGGCGAGCACCTGGGCGAGGTGGTGGTCTTGCAGCTCTCCAAGCAGCAGTTGATCTCGGGGCCGATGCAGGTGGAGGCCAACATCAACCAGGACCAGACTATTTCCAAGGATTTGACGCTCTGGAATCAGCAGGGGTCCACCGTGCTGCGCGCCCAGATGCTGGTGCTGCCGATCGGCGATACTTTCCTGTACGTCGAGCCGATCTACATCCAGGCTGCCGAGGCGCCCCAGCCGCAGTTGAAGAAGGTCGCCATGGTGATGGGCAACCGGGTGATTTACACGGATACCTACGAGCAGGCGTTGGTCCAATTGAGCGCATTCATGCAAGGAATCCCTGCGCCAGGAGCGGCGCCGGGAGTAGCAGTGGCGGCGGCCGCGGCCCCGCCTCCGGGTGCTCCGGGCGCGGACCTGAAGGTCGAGTCCATCCGCCAGCACCTGCGGCGCTACCGGGACCTCGCTGGCCAGGGCCGCTGGGCCGAGGCGGGCAAGGAACTGGAGGCCATCGAGTCGGAGGTATCCCGGCGGTGAGCCGGGTGGGGTAGACCATCGCCTTTTGTGGTCTGCCATCGTGGCAGACGACGCACGTTGATCATCTGCCCCACTTCTGTATCATCAAGTCATGGGCAATGTGGTGCAGCTCGGCGGACCGCCGCCGCCGCGGAGGACCGTGAAGGACCCGGTGTGCGGCATGAACGTAGACCCAGGGACGGCCCCCGCAAAGTACAACTATAAAAATAGTATTTACTACTTCTGCAATCCCCGCTGCCGGGACCGGTTCCAGGACGACCCCGAGAAGTACCTGGAGCCAAGCGAGGCTCCTACTGCGGCTGCGGTGGGCGCGGTCTATACCTGCCCGATGGATCCAGAGGTGCGCCAAGCCGGCCCCGGCGCCTGCCCCAAGTGCGGCATGGCGCTGGAGCCGCTCGCGGTGGAGGGCATCGAGGCGCCGAATCCCGAGTTGGCGGACATGAGCCGGCGATTCCGCATCTGCGCCGCGCTTTCCCTCCCCATCCTGGTCGTCGCGATGGCGGAGATGTTCCGGCCCGTCGGCTTTCTGCCCCCGCGCGCGGTCACCTGGCTGCAGTTGATCCTGGCGACGCCGGTGGTGCTGTGGGGAGGTTGGCCCTTCTTCGTGCGGCTTTGGGCGTCGCTCGTGAATCGCAGCCCCAACATGTTCACGCTGATTGGGATCGGCACCGGCACGGCTTACGGTTACAGCTTGGTTGCGGCGCTGTTCCCGGGCGCTCTTCCGGCTTCTTTTCGCGGAGACCACGGCCAGCCGGCGGTGTACTTCGAAGCGGCGGCGGTCATCGTGACCCTGGTACTGCTTGGGCAGGTGCTGGAGTTGCGGGCGCGCAGCCGGACTTCGAGCGCCATCCGGGCGCTGCTGGGGCTCGCTCCACCGGTGGCCCGCCTGCTCCGCGAGGGTGGAGAGGAGGACGTGCCGCTCGAGCAGGTTCGGCCCGGCGACCGCCTGCGAGTGCGTCCCGGGGAAAAGGTCCCGGTGGATGGGGTGGTGGTCGAGGGTGCGAGTTCCGTGGATGAGTCGATGGTCACCGGCGAGCCGATCCCGGTGGAGAAGGCGCCGGGCAGCCGCGTGACGGGCGGCACGGTGAATGGCACGGGCGGGTTGGTGATGCGGGCCGAGCGGGTGGGCGCGGACACGCTGCTGGCTCGGATCGTGCGCATGGTGAGCGAAGCGCAACGCAGCCGCGCCCCGATCCAGCGCCTGGCCGACGTCGTTTCCTCCTATTTCGTGCCCGCCGTGGTGTTGGTGGCCGTGATGACCTTCGCGGTCTGGGCGATGATCGGCCCACAGCCCCGCATGGCGTATGCGCTGGTGAATGCCGTGGCCGTGCTGATCGTCGCCTGCCCGTGCGCGCTGGGGTTGGCTACGCCGATGGCGGTGATGGTCGGTACCGGCCGCGGAGCCACCGCTGGCGTGCTGATCAAGAATGCAGAGGCGCTGGAGAGCCTGGAAAAGGTGGACACGCTGGTTCTGGATAAGACCGGAACGCTCACCGAGGGACGCCCGCGGCTGGTTTCGGTGGTGCCGGCAGCGGGCTGCCAGGAACGGGAATTGCTCCGCCTGGCGGCCAGCCTCGAGCGGGCCAGTGAGCATCCGTTGGCGGCCGCCATCGTCGCTGGCGCCGGCGAGAGGGGCATCGAACTGGCGCCCGCCGGGGATTTCCAGTCATTCACCGGCAAGGGCGTCTCCGGAACCGTGGACGGAAAGCGGGTGGCGCTCGGCAACCGGGCGCTGATCGACCCCGGCCCGCTGGCCGAGAGAGCGGAGGCTCTCCACCGCGAGGGCCAGACCGTGGTTTTCGTTGCGGTGGACGGCGAGGCGGCGGGCATGCTGGGGGTGGCCGATCCAATCAAAGACTCCGCGCGCCAGGCGATCCACGAATTGCACCGGGACGGCTTGCGGCTGGTCATGCTGAGCGGCGACAGCCGCGCCACTGCTGAGGCGGTGGCCCGCGAGTTGGGGATTGACGAGGTACATGCCGAGGTGCTCCCGGAACAGAAGGGGGACGTCGTCAGGCAGCTCCAGGCCCAGGGTCGCACGGTGGCCATGGCGGGCGACGGAATCAACGACGCTCCGGCGCTGGCGCAGGCGCGGGTCGGAATCGCCATGGGAACCGGCGCCGACGTCGCCATCGAGAGCGCGGGCATCACCCTGGTCAAGGGCGACCTGAGGGGCATTGTCCGCGCCCGCAAACTCAGCCGCGCCACCATGCGCAATATTCGGCAGAATCTATTCTTCGCGTTGGTTTACAATGTCCTGGGTGTGTTTGTTGCCGCCGGGGCGCTCTATCCGGCCCTCGGCTTGCTGCTCAGCCCAATCCTGGCCAGCGCGGCGATGACCTTCAGTTCGGTGTCCGTGATTTCCAACGCTCTGCGGCTCAGACACGTGGAATTGTAGGCTTCATACACGGCTGAGATGCTGGCCGATCCGCTCACTGAGGCAGCAGGATCACCAGCTCCAGTTCCGGATTGGGGAAGTCTCCGGGAACGTATGCCGCCAGGTTCCGGGCGCGCCCCACGGCATCCCAGGCCACGCCGGACTGGTTCAGGCTGAAGTACTGGTAATTGAGCTTGATGGGGATGGAACTGGGCGGTCGCGGTACATGCGTCAAGGGTATTCCCGGCAGCGCCTGGCGCACCAAGTGCTCGATGTGGGTCGCCGAGCAGACCTTGATGAGCGTGGGTGTCTTGCCGATCAGGTCGCCCTCGTTCATCTCGGCGCTGATGGCCAGGTACATCCGCGTGTTCCGGAGGTACTTGTCGTCGGAAATGGCGGTAGCGTAGATCGAGGCCTGCACCAGTTTGAGGGGCAGGGAAACGAAGTTGCTCGGCACTACCGTCTCGAGCAGGAAGCGCAGCTTCTCATCCAGGTCGGTGAAGCAAGCCTGGAGGTCCTCGTGATCGTAAGTCGGCAGGTCGCGCGGGTGGACCTTCAGCGAGAACGTCGTCAGCGCGCCCGCGATCGACAGCATCACCGCGAAGAGCTGCTCGGGATGCCCCTTGCAGGTCTCGAAGATGTGGCGGAACAGCGGGAAGTGCGTGTTGACCGTGTACAGCAGCCAGAAGTTGGCGATGTCGGAGGCCGTGAAGTCGGCCAGGCTCTGGTTCTTCTGCCGCCGCAGGCCGGCCAGCAGGCTGCTCTTGGCCGAGAGGATCTCCACCAGCCGCCGGCAGATCGACACCAGGTAGTCGCTGGCCGAGATGTCCAGCAAGGGGGGCACGAACCGCTGGTCCAATTGCAGGGTTCCCGCCGGCGTGCGGTTCACCCGGGCGATGCGCAGGGCCGTGACGCCCTGCCGGCTCTCGCCCTCCACCAGCAGCCGGAAGTTCTTCTGGGCAACCTGGATGGGCTTCTCGGAGGCGCCCGAGTTCTCGTCCCGGACCAAGGCCACCTCCGCCAGGTACCGGGTGTCGGCGTTCTGCCGGGCCACCGAGACGTTCAGGCCGCGCTCCCGGTAGTGCGGGATGGCGAGGTAGATGTCCAGGGTGGTCTGATCGGCCTCGAAGTACTGGGCCAGCAGCTTGGGTGGAGGGGCGGCGTCGGCCTCCGGGATGTCGAATGGCATCCCGTCGGCGAACAGGCCGGAAGCGCTGGAGATCGCCACCGCCCCGCCGGCTAGCGCTTCCTGGTTGAGATTCAAACGGCTGAACCCCCAAGGCCGGTAGTTCAACGAGCTCAGGCTGAATTCCAGCATGCTCTCGATGAAGCGGTCCTGTATCTGCATGTGCTGCGGGGTGAGGAAGGTCCCCTTCGACCAGATCACCGGCTGCAATCGCTTCATAGCACTTCAAAGTAGCAGGAATAGCCGGGCAGGTAAAGCCTCTCGTGACCCCGGTTGCCCAAGACGCCACCCGCAGCCGAGGGACTGCCCAGGCCGTCCGCTGTGGGGACGGCTCAGGCTGTCCGAGCGCCGGTTGCCCCCCGAGTCCACTCTCAGGGCTGGGGCACACGCCGCGCCGCCGCCGTCCCCGAACCTCCGTGGAAGGCCTCTCCCAGCGCTCTGCGGCCGCGGGCGGAGGGCCGCCGGGCTGGCCCGCCTGCGTTAGCAATTGAAAATTCCGTTCAGTTCAGGCACAATGGCTCTGGCTAGGAAATTGGAATTTTGGTACAGTGTAGCAACGCATGGGTTTCGTTGGAGGGACCCTAGTTTCACCAGAAGGGATTGAAAATGGCAAGAGAAAGCATCCACAAGAAACTTGAGAGAGTCAGACCGCCGCGCGTACACATAACCTACGACGTAGAGGTCGGCGACGCCATCGAAGTCAAAGAACTACCGTTTGTGATGGGCGTCCTGGCCGACTTGACCGGACAACCCGAACAGCCGCTTCCCAGGCTGAAAGACCGCAAGTTCGTCGAAGTGAACCCGGACAACTTCGACGGCGTCCTGGAAGCCATGAAACCCCACCTGACCTACTCGGTGGAGAACAAGCTGAGCGAAGATCCCGATGCCGGGCAATTGAAGGTCGACCTGCATTTCAAGAGCCTGCAGGACTTCGAGCCGGAGCAGGTGGCCCGGCAGGTCAAGCCGCTGCGGGAGCTGCTCGACCTGCGCACCAAGCTGTCCGACCTGCGAGGCACGCTCCAGACCAACGACAAGCTGGACGAGTTGCTGCAGGACGTGGTCCGCAACACCGACAAGATGGACAAACTGAAGAGCGAGATCGAAGGCGGAAAGGGAGGTCCCAATGCCTGATCCACTATCGTCCTCTGCCCCTCAGCAGGCCCAGGCCGAAGTCAAGGAACTGGGGCTGCTCGACCAAATCGTTGAACAGAGCCGGATGGCCAAAGATACCGCCACGCGGGAGCGCGGCAAGGACCTGGTGAAGGAGTTCGTCACCCAGGTGCTGGAGGGCGCCATCACGGTGTCCCGCGATACCGAGGCCATGATCAACGCCCGGATCGCGCAGATCGATCACCTGCTCTCCATCCAGTTGAACGAGGTCCTGCACCACCCCTCGTTCCAGAAGCTGGAAGGGAGCTGGCGCGGGCTGAAGTACATGTTGGACCAGACGGAAACCAGCGTCATGCTCAAGATCCGGGTCCTGAACTGCTCCAAGAAAGAGCTGCTTCGGGACTTGCAGCGCGCGCCGGAGTTCGACCAGAGCGCTGCCTTCAAGAAGATTTACGAGGAAGAGTTCGGCGTGTTCGGCGGCGAGCCCATCGGCGCGGTAATCGGCGACTTCGAGTTCGGCAAGCATCCCGAGGACCTGGAGCTGCTGGAGAAGATGTCGCAGGTATCCGCGGCCGCCCACGCTCCCTTCCTGACCGCCGCCTCGGCCGAGCTGCTGAACATGGAGAGTTTCACGAACCTGGATCAGCCGCGCGACCTGGCCAAGATCTTCGATACCACCGAGTACGCGAAGTGGAAATCGTTCCGCCAGAGCGACGACTCGCGGTATGTGGGGCTGTGCCTGCCGCGCGTGCTGATGCGCTTGCCCTACGGCAGGGATACCGCACCCGTGGATGCCTTCAATTACGAAGAGGGCGTGGACGGAACGGACCACTCGAAATATCTGTGGGGTAATGCCGCCTACGCGCTGGGCGCCCGGCTCACGCAGTCCTTCTCCCTGTACGGATGGTGCGCTTCCATCCGCGGGGTCGAGGGCGGCGGACTGGTGGAGGGCTTGCCGGCTCACACCTTCCGCACCGACGAGGGCGACATCGCCTTGAAGTGCCCCACCGAGATCGCCATCACCGACCGCCGGGAGAAAGAGCTGGCCGACCTGGGGCTGGTTCCGCTGGTGCACTGCAAGGGGACCGATTACGCGGCTTTCTTCAGCGTGCAATCCGCCCAAAAGCCCAAGATGTACGACAAGGAATCCGCCAACGCCAATGCCCGGCTCTCGGCCCAGTTGCCTTACATGCTGGCCGTATGCCGGTTCGCGCACTACCTGAAAACCATTATGCGCGACAAGATCGGCAGCTTTATGTCCCGCTCGGATTGCGAGCGGTTCCTGAACCGGTGGATCATGCAGTACGTTACCGAGGACGACAACGCCGCCCCCGCCACCAAGGCGCAGTACCCGCTGCGGGAAGCCAGGGTGGAGGTGGCCGAAATCCCCGGGAAACCGGGTTGCTATCGCGCGGTGGCGTTCCTGCGACCGCACTTCCAATTGGATGAGCTGACCATTTCGATGCGTTTGGTTGCCGATTTGCCACCTTCCACCAGAGGGTGAGCCCGGCGAGCGGAGTTTGCTGAGATTGCGGACCGGAGAGGTTGTCCGGCCGCGAACCGCGGTTTTTGATTCTCAACACGTTAGAGGAGGCGTAGCAGATGGCTTTAGTTGACTATTTCCTGAAGATCGACGGGATCCAGGGCGAAAGTAACGACAGTAAGCACAAGAACGAGATCGAGATCGAATCGTTCTCCTGGGGGGAGAACCAGACCGGTACCGCGTCCCACGGGAGCGGCATGGGAGCCGGCAGGGTGCAGATGCAGGACTTCCATTTCATCATGCGGGTGAACAAGGCCAGCCCGAAGCTGTTTCTGACGTGCGCCACCGGCGAGCACATCAAGAATGCGATCCTGACCTGCCGCAAGGCCGGCAAGGAGCAGCAGGAGTACCTCAAGGTGACCTTCACCGACCTGCTGGTCGCCAGCTATGTCACTAACGGCACCGGGGCCGCCGATGTGATCCCGATGGATCAGATCGCGCTGAACTTCACGAAGGTGGAGATGGAGTACAAGGAGCAGAAACCCGACGGTTCGCTCGGCGGCGCGATCAAGGCTTTCTACGACATGAAGCAGCAGGTCAGCGGGTAAGACAAGAACTGCTTGTAGCTTGTAGCTCGTAGCGTGTCGATGGTGTGCTTGTGGTGTGCCATGCACTGGCGACAGGCCACAGGCTACAAGCCACAGGCGGGTCGAGAGGCTTTCCCTATGAACGCTACAGAACTGTTTCGGGCGGGAAAGCTCACCGAGGCCGTGCAGGCGCTCAGCGCCGAGCTTCGCGATCATCCTACCGACGCGAAGCGCCGCACGTTTCTCTTTGAGCTGCTGTGCTTTACCGGAGATTACGACCGCGCCGAGAAGCACCTCCAGGTGCTCTCCGAGGGCGGGCCTACCACGGAGATGGGAGCCCTGCTCTACCGTGGTATTCTGGCGGCGGAACGCGCGCGCCAGGAGACTTTCCTCAAACGCGAATACACCATGACGCCCGCCGAGCCGCTTCCCTTCACTGGGACCTTGAACGGGCAGCCGTTCGAGTCGCTCGCGGATGCCGATTCCAGGATCGGCGCCAGACTCGAGACCTTCGCCGCGGGGACGTACTTGTGGATTCCGTTGGCGCACATCGCTTCCATTGAGATTGCCGCGCCGCGCCGCCTGCGCGATCTGATGTGGCTTCCGGCCATGGTGCGCACCGGTCCCGGATTCAAGGGCACGGAGCTTGGTGAGGTGCTCATCCCGGTGCTGTCGCCGCTCTCCTGGCAACATTCCGACGACGAGGTGCGATTGGGCCACGCCACGGTCTGGGAAGAATCCGAGGAGGGCGAGGAGGTCCCCTTCGGGCAGAAGATGCTGATGGTGGACGGAGAGGAGATCCCGTTGCTGGAAGTGCGCAGCGTGCGCATCGCCGCCCAACCCCAGGCTGCCGCCACCGAGGGTGTAGGATAGGGCTCCAGCCTTGTCCGGTTGAAAGCGCGTAGGATACTGAAATGCCGCTGCGGGATGACTTGCTGAACCCGATCCCCGGGCCGAATCCGAGCGGGGAGAACCTGCGCTACGCTCCCGTCTACGACCAGATCAAGGAAGCCCGGCGTGAGGAAGAGGAGATCAACCAGGGAGAGTGGGCCACGGAGTTCAAGAAAGCCGACTGGGTCCTGGTGGTCAAACTGTGCAGCGACGCGCTCGCCAATAAGAGCAAGGACCTGCAACTGGCCTCCTGGCTCACCGAAGCGCTCGTCCGGCGCGAAGGCTTCGTCGGCCTCAGGGACGGGCTCGGGTTGATCGGCGGCCTGCTGGAAAACTACTGGGAAACGCTGTATCCGGAACTGGAGGACGGGGATTCCGAACTCCGGGCGACGCCCCTGGAGTGGGTCGGCTCCCGCCTGGACGAGTCGCTGCGGAAGGTGCCGCTGACCCGTAGCGGGCTGGACTGGCTGAAGTACAAGGATTCGCGGTCCGTTCCCTCGGAGGCGGACGCGGAAGGCAACGAGAGCAAGCAGCAGGCGCGCGCTGCCGCAATCGAGGAGCACAAGCTCACCCCCGAGGAGTTCGACCAGGCCTTCAACGCCACGCCGAAAGCCACCTACGACGAGTGGATGCAGCACCTGGACGCCTGCCTGGAGGCGCAGCGGCAGTTGAACCAGGCCTGTGAGGAGAAGTTCGGCAGCTACGCGCCCAACTTCACCGGCCTGCGCAAGTCTCTCGAAGAGATCAAGCAGACGGTGCACATCCTGCTGGCGAAAAAGCGTGAGCAGGAGGCCGGCCCCGAGGAGCAGGCCCCCCGGCTGGAGGCTCCGGCCGGGGAAGGCTACGTCGAGGGCGCCGCCGCGCCGGCCCGGGCGCCCGCCAGGAAGGCCCTCGCCGCCGAGCCCGCGGACCGCGACGACGCGATCGAGCGCGTGGCGGTGGTGGCGCGCTGGTTCCGGCAGAACGACAGCTACAGCCCGGTACCCTATTTGCTCGTGCGGGCGCTGCGTTGGGGTGAGCTGCGCGCCGGCGGCGCCGATGTCGATCCCACGCTGCTCGAAGCGCCGCCGACCGAGACCCGCCAGGAGCTGAAGCGCCTGGCTTACGAGGGCGATTGGACCCAGGTGCTCGAGATCGCCGAAACCGCCGCGGGAACGCCCTGCGGGCGAGGTTGGCTGGACTTGCAGCGTTATTCCGTGCGCGCTTGCCAGGAGCTAGGCTACGAGGCGGCCGCCTCGGCGATTCGTTCCGGGCTGCGGGCGCTGCTGGCGGATTATCCGCAATTGCCGGACCTAACCCTGATGGACGACACGCCCACCGCCAATGCCGAGACCAAGGCTTGGCTCAAGGAGCAGGTCGCCGCTGCGGCGGCCGCGCCGGGCGGGGATCTCCTGGCGGCGGCCCCGAGTCGGGAGGAGGAGACCAGCGAGGAGGAGGGAGCCCAGCAGACGGTCGACGCCTACGATCTGGCGCTCGAGGCAGCCCGCTCGGGCCGCGCTCAGGAGGCCATCGAGATTCTGGCTCACGAAGCGGCGGCGGAGGGCTCCGGCCGCGGGCGCTTCCGCCGGCGGGTCCAACTGGCCCAGATCTGCCTGGGGGCGGGCCACGCCACGCTCGCCTACCCGATCCTTCAGGATCTGGCGGGCGAGATCGAGAGCCGCAACCTGGAGAACTGGGAAGCACCGGACATGATTTCTCACCCCCTGGCTCTGTTGTTCCGGTGCATGGCCAAGATGGACATCAGCGCGGAGGAAAAGCAGAAGATCTACGGCCGGATCTGTCGTCTCGATCCCATCCAGGCGCTGTCGATCCACAAATAGCCTATGGCGCGCTACGAGCCGGAGCCCAATGTCACGCTCTCCGTTCTGGACCGGCTGATCGACCTGGATCCCAACACCCGCGCCGATCCGGCGGTGAGCCGCGCGAATACGCTGCGGCAAGTGAAGAATTCCTTGCGCCGCGACCTGGAATGGCTGCTGAACACGCGCCGCAGGCCCGACGCGGTCCCCGACGGGCCCACGGAGTTGAGCCGCTCGCTGTTCAACTATGGCCTGCCCGATACCACCTCGCTGGGGGTGCACTCGGTCCAGGACCAGAACCGTATGCTGTGGATGCTGGAGTCGGCGGTGACCAATTTCGAGCCCCGCATCATGGGAATGCGGGTGACGCTGGAGCCGGTGGCCGGCAGCACGCGCATCCTGCGCTTTCAGATCCAGGGCCTGCTGAAAGTGGATCCCGCCCCGGAGCGGGTTTCCTTCGACACCGTGCTGGAGCTGACCAAGGGCGAGTACGAGGTGAAGGGAGACTAAAGGCAACCTGGTGCGCGACGAACTTCTGGACTACTACGAGCGCGAGCTGACGTTCCTGCGGCAGATGGGAGCGGAGTTTGCCGAGAAGTACCCGAAGATCGCCTCGCGCCTGTTGCTGGAGGCGGACCGTTGCGAGGACCCGCACGTCGAGCGCATGATCGAGGCCTTCGCCTTCCTGGCCGGCCGCGTTCACCTGAAGATCGACGACGAGTTCCCCGAGATCACCGAGTCGCTGCTGGGCATTCTGTATCCCCACTACATCCGGCCCATTCCGCCGATGTCGATCGTCGAGTTCCATCTGGATCCGGAGCAGGGAAAGCTCAGCACCGGCTTCAAAGTCCCTCGCGGCTCGCTGCTGTACTCGCGGCCGGTGGACGGAGTGCCCTGCCGCTTCCGCACCTGCTACGAGACCACGCTCTGGCCGGTTCGGGTGGCGGAGGCGCAGTGGAGGTCCCCGGACCGCTTGCAGCCGCCTGTCAAGGCGGCCGACGCCGTGGCCGCTCTGCGGATCGAGCTGCGCTGCCTGCCGGATGTCTCCTTCGACAAGCTGGCCATGCGGGCCCTGCGCTTCTACCTGAACGGCGAAGCCAACCTGGTCCACGCCCTCTACGAGCTGCTCTCGAACAACTGCGTCCAGATCCTGGTCCGGGACCCGTCCCGTCCCCAGCGCACCGTGCAGTTGCCGCCCTCGGGCATCCGCCCCTGCGGATTCTCCGAGGAAGAGTCCATGCTGCCCTACTCGCGGCGCTCCTTCGTCGGCTACCGGCTGTTGCAGGAGTATTTCGCGTTTCCCGAGAAGTTCTTCTTCCTCGAGCTGGGCGGGCTCGAGCCGCTTGCCACGACTGGGTTCCAGGATCGCGTCGAGATCATCTTCTTGGTCTCGGAGTTCGAGCGCGCGGACCGGCAGCAGATGCTCGAGGGCGGGGTTTCGGCCAAGACGCTGCGGCCCGACTGCACCCCCATCATCAACCTGTTCAACCACACCGCCGAGCCGATCCTGATCGACCAGTTGCGGCACGAGTATCCGGTAGTGCCGGACGTGCGGCGGCGGCACGCCTACGAGATCTTCTCGATCGAGGGGGTGGTGAGCGCCAACCCGCAGACGCAGCAGGTGACGGATTTCGAGCCCTTCTACAGCTACCGCCACGCCACGCTCCGCGACAAGAAGCAGACTTTCTGGCACGCCATGCGGCGGCCGTCGGCGCGGCGCGGCGACGAAGGCACGGAGGTGTATCTCGCGCTGGTGGACTTGAGCGGGCGCCCGGCCCACGCCAACGTCGAGACCCTCACCGTGCGCTGCCTCTGCACCAGCCGCGACCTGCCTGCTCGCCTGCCCTTTGGAAGCGAGGCCGGGGACTTCGAACTCGAGGGCATGCCCTCGATCAAGCGCGTCCTCACCCTGAAAAAGCCCACGCCCACGCTGCGCGCTCCGGTGGGCAAGGGCGCGCTGTGGCGGCTCATCTCGCAGCTCTCGCTCAACTACCTCTCGCTGGTGAGCGAGGGCAAGCACGCCTTGCAGGAAATCCTGCGGCTCTACAATTTCACCGATTCCACTTACCTGGAGAAGCAGATCCAGGGGATCTTGGAGCTGAACAGCCGCAAACACTTCGCGCGCGTGATTTCAGAGAACGGGATTGCGTTCATCCGGGGCACCGAGGTCGACATGCTGATCGACGAGGAGCAGTTCGTGGGCGGCGGGGTCTATCTGTTCGCCAGCGTCCTCGAGCACTTCCTCGGGCTGTACGTTTCGATGAACAGTTTCAGCCAGCTCGTTGCCAGGACGCAGCAGCGGAAAGAGGTCTTGAGGAAATGGGCGCCGAGGGCGGGCGAAGCGATCTTGCTGTAGCACACCGGGCGCTGGAACAGCAGCTCACCGACGAGCCGTACTGCTTCGAGTTCTTCCAGGCGGTGCGGCTGATCGAGCGGCTCACGCGCGGCCGCACGCCGGTGGGGCTGTTTGCCAACCCGCGCGACGAGGTGGTGCGCTTCGGCGTTCACAACACGCTCATCTTTCCCGCCAGCGAGATTCTGTCGCTCACCTGGCGCGAGGAGGGGCCCCCGCTGATGCGGGTGAACTTCATGGGCCTGACCGGCCCGCTGGGCGCGCTGCCGCTCTATTACACGCAATTGGTGAGCGAGCGCATCCGGGTGCGCGACACGGCCCTGCGCGACTTCCTGGATATCTTCAACCACCGCCTCATCTCGCTGTTCTACCAGGCTTGGGAGAAATACCGGTTCTCTGTGGAGTACGAGCGCGGCGGCCCCGACCGGTTTTCGCACCACCTGTTGGACTTCATCGGCCTGGGAACCGAAGGCCTCCAGAACCGCCAGAAGGTGGCCGACCTGTCGCTGGTGTACTACGCCGGGCTGCTGGCGCAGCAGCCGCGCTCGGCGGTGGCGTTGCGCCAGTTGCTGGAGGACTACTTCGACGTCCCGGTGGCCATCGAGCAGTTCGCGGGCGCCTGGTACCGGCTCACCCCGGAGATGCAGTGCTGCCTCGAGCGACCGCCTAGCGATTCCGAGCGGGTGGCGGTCGGCGCGGTGGTAGGCGACGAAATCTGGGACGAGCAGACGCGGGTGCGCATCGTGATGGGCCCGCTCACCCTGGATCGATATCTGGATTTTCTGCCGAATGGGACGGCCTGCGAGCCGCTCCGCGGCCTGACTAGGTTTTACTCCGGGGACCAGTTGGACTTCGAAGTTCAACTGGTCCTGAAACGCGGCGAGGTCCCGGTCTGCGAATTGGGCCGGGAAGATTCCGAGGCCCCGCTTCTGGGCTGGGTCAGTTGGGCCAAGTCGGCCCCCATGCGCCGCGACCCCGGCGATGCTGTACTGGAGTTATGATTCAGAATGGCGCGCATTGGCGGCTCCCTCACGGTCGCGGCTCGGTTCCGAGCCACGAGCGTCAGCGAGTGGTCGGCGCGCTGAAGGGAAAGGTCTTCTATGAGCGTTAATCTCAAGTCACTGATCGGCAAACTCAACGACCCCACGCGCAACGCGCTGGAAGCCGCAGCCGGGCTTTGCGTGTCGCGGACCAACTATGACATCGAGGTGGAACACTACCTCATGAAGCTGCTGGACCAGACCGACGGCGATCTGGCCAAGATCATCAAGCATTTCGGGGTGGACCCCTCGCGGCTGGCCGCCGAAATCACGCGCAGCGTCGACAAGCTCAAGCGGGGCAACGCGCGCACCCCGGCCTTCAGCCCGACGCTGATGAACGCCATGAAGGAAGCCTGGGCCATCGGCTCGATCGACTACGGCGCCGGGCAGGTCCGGACGGGTTTCACCGTGCTGGCTCTGGCCACCCACGACGACCTGGCCCGGCTGATGCGCGAAATCAGCCCCAAGGAGTTCCAGAAGATCCAGGCCGACGCGCTGAAGAAGGACTTCCTGGCCATCGTGGCTGGCTCGCATGAGGACGCCATCACGGCGACGGCCGAAGAAGCTGCCGCTCCGGGGCCGGGCGGGCCGCGCAGGGCTGGCGGCAAGACCCCCAACCTGGATCAGTACACCATCGATCTGACCGAAAAGGCCAAAACCGGCAAGCTCGACCCGGTGCTGGGACGCGATCACGAGATCCGGCAGATGATCGACATCCTCATGCGCCGCCGCCAGAACAACCCCATCCTGACCGGAGAGGCCGGGGTGGGCAAGAGCGCGGTGGTCGAGGGGTTTGCCCAGAGAGTGGCCAAGGGCGACGTCCCGCCCCCGCTGAAGGGCATCCTGGTCCGCACGCTGGATCTGGCGCTGTTGCAGGCCGGCGCGGGCGTCAAGGGCGAGTTCGAGAACCGGCTCAAGGGCCTCATCGAGGAAGTGAAGGCCTCGCCCACGCCCATCATCCTGTTCATCGACGAAGCCCACACCATGATTGGGGCAGGAGGACAGGCCGGGCAGAACGACGCCGGGCAACTGCTCAAGCCGGCGCTGGCCCGCGGTGAGCTCCGCACCATCGCGGCAACCACGTGGTCCGAATACAAGAAGTACTTCGAGAAGGACGCGGCGCTGGCGCGGCGGTTCCAGGTGGTGAAGGTGGACGAGCCGACCGAGGCGGTGTGCAGCGTGATGTTGCGCGGCACGGTGCCGGCCCTCGAGAAACACCACAAGGTGCGCATTCTCGACGATGCGGTTAATGCGGCGGTGAAGCTCTCGCACCGCTACCTGGCCGGCCGGCAGCTTCCCGACAAGGCGGTCAGCGTGCTCGACACCGCCTGTGCGCGGATGGCCTTGGGGCAGGCCGCGGTCCCGCCGGTGATCGAGGACGCCAGCCGGGAACTGGACGACCTGAACGTGCAGGAGAGGATCTTGACCGGCGAGGCAAAACTTGGCGCGGACCATGCCGAGCGGTTGGCGCAGATCGCCGCGCGAAAAACCAAGATCGAGGCGCGCCTGGCCGAACTGAGCGCCCGCTTCGAGCAGGAAAGCGGTTTGGTCTCCCGAATCCGCGAGCTGCGCACCCAGATCGAGACCGGCGCGGCTCCGGCTCCTCCCCCGGCCTCCGGCGACGGCGCCGAGGCGGCCGCCGCGCAGCCGGCGCCCGCTCCCGTAAACCCGCGCGCCGAGTTGGAGAAGCTCAACCTCGAGCTGGCCCTGTTGCAGGGCGAAAACCCGCTGATCGGTGTTTGCGTGGACGACAACGTCGTCGGCGAAGTCATCTCGGGCTGGACCGGCATTCCCGTCGGCAAGATGGTCAAGGACGAGATCAAGAGCGTGCTGGAGTTGAACAACATCCTGAACAAGCGCGTGATCGGACAGGACCATGCGCTGGAGCTGATCAGCCAGCGCATCCAGACCTCCCGCGCGACCCTCGACGATCCCAATAAGCCGATCGGTGTGTTCATGCTGGTGGGGCCCAGCGGCGTGGGCAAGACCGAAACCGCGCTGACCCTCTCCGACCAGCTCTACGGCGGCGAGCGCAACATGATCACCATCAACATGTCCGAGTTCCAGGAAGCGCACACCGTCTCGACCCTGAAGGGCTCGCCTCCCGGATACGTGGGTTACGGTGAGGGCGGCGTGCTGACCGAAGCGGTTCGGCGGCGGCCTTACTCGGTGGTGCTGCTGGATGAGGTCGAGAAGGCCCACCCGGACGTGCTCGAGCTGTTCTACCAGGTGTTCGACAAGGGCATGATGGAAGACGGCGAGGGCCGCGAGATCGACTTCAAGAACAACATCATCATCCTGACCACCAACGCCGCCACCGATACCTTCATGAAGCTGTGCGCCGATCCGGACACCATGCCCAGTTCGGATGCGCTGGTCAAGGCCCTCAAGCCCGAGCTGAACAAGATCTTCAAGCCGGCGTTTCTCGGCCGCATGGTCATCATCCCTTACTATCCCATCCGGGATGAGAACCTGAAGAAGATCGTGGTGCTCAAGCTCAACAAGATCCGGAAGCGCCTGATGGAGAACCACAAGATCGAGCTGGTGTACGGCGACGACATGATCAACGAAGTGGCCAGCCGCTGCACCGAGGTCGAGAGCGGCGCGCGAAACGTGGACAACATCCTCACCAACACGCTGCTGCCGGAGGTTTCCAGGCAGTTGCTGGGCTGGATGGCCGAGGGGCAGAAAGTGACCGGAATCAAGGTCAGCGTAGGCCCCGAGAAAACCTTCGTTTACGAGACCGTATGCCCCCCGCCGCAAGAATAACCGATCCGGTTTCGCATCCGCTGCCGCCGATGCTCACGCCGGGGCCCGGTTGCCCGACCTGTATGATCGGGTTCCTTCCGGCCTGGCGGGGGGTCCCGGCGGCGGCGGCCGCCGGGATCCAAGCCGCTAAGCAAGCCGCGGACATCGCCGTACAAGCGGCGGAATCGGCCACCAAGGCGGCGGCGGGACCCGCCATGCCCGCCGCCTACGCCGCCGAGCAGGCCACCAAGGCCAGCCTTCTGGCCTCCATGTCGAGCATGATGACGGCCTTGGGCACGGACATCCACGCCTGCGTCACGCCCTCGCCCGTTCCGCCCCACGGTCCGGGGGTGGTGCTCCAATGCTCCACCACCGTCATGATCGGCAACCTGCCCGCGGCGCGGCAGGGGGACAAGGTGATTGAACCGTTGGGTCCCCCCAACCCCATCTCGATGGGCTGCACCACGGTCATCATTGGATAGCGATATGCCCTGGACTGAAAAAGACCGCTTTCTCAACCTGCAAACGAAACTCGGCGACGACAAGTTCCTGCTGCGCGAATTCTCGGGCAACGAGGGGATCTCGCAGTTGTTCCATTTCCACCTGGACTTGCTCTCGGAAGACCCGGCCATCGACTTCGACCAAATGGTCGGGCAGAATGTGAGCTTCTCGGTGCGGCTGGCGGACACCGGCAAGGCGCGGTACTTCAACGGTTACGTGAGCCGGTTTCAGCAACTGCCTGGAGAGGAACGCCTTACACGCTACGAGGCCGAGATCGTGCCGTGGCTCTGGTTCCTCACTCGCGCCGCCGATTGTCGCATCTTCCAGAACCAGACGGTGCCCGATATCATCGAGAAGATCTTCAAGGATCTGGGCTTCACGGATTACCAGCTCCAGTTGCGGGGGTCCTACGATCCCTGGGAGTACTGCGTCCAGTACCGCGAGACCTCCTTCAACTTCGTTTCTCGCCTGATGGAAGAGGAGGGCATTTTCTACTTTTTCAAGCACGAGAACGGCAAGCACTCCATGATCATCGCCGACTCGCCATCGGCGCTCCAGCCTTGTCCGGACCAGCCGCGCGCGATGCTGGAGCGCACCACCGGCCAAGGCGCGCTCCGGGAAGAGGATGTGGTGTACTCCTGGCGCTACGA
The DNA here is from genome assembly GCA_050008465.1 of Bryobacteraceae bacterium. Lineage (GTDB taxonomy): Bacteria > Acidobacteriota > Terriglobia > Bryobacterales > Bryobacteraceae > Fen-330. The sequence continues at coordinate 72,326 of JBEKMO010000005.1, read as the reverse complement.
GAACGCGCTCCGCAGCGGGAAGTTCTCATACATGGACTACAACTTCGAGACCCCCGGCACCAAGCTTCAGTCCGAGACGCAGAGCCAGATCAACCAGGGAGGCAACCAGCGCTTCGAGATCTACGACTACCCCGGCGAGTACGAGACGCGGCCGCAGGGCGAGAACTTGGTGAAGCTCCGTATCGAGCATGAAGAGGCCGAGCACGCCGTGGTGAGCGGCCACAGCGACGTCCGCGCCTTCGTCTCGGGCTACAAGTTCGATCTGTACGGTCATGATCGCCGGGACCAGAACGACACCTATGTGCTGACATCTTTGACACACCACGCCGAGGAGGGTGGCTTCTACTCGGGCGCCGGCTCGGTGAGCGACTCGACCTATAGCAACACCTTCACCTGCATCAAGGCCTCGACGCCGTTTCGGCCCCCGTGCGTCGCGCCCAAGCCCCTCATCCACAGCATCCAGACGGCGGTGGTGGTGGGGCCGTCCGGGGAGGAGATTTACTGCGACAAGTACGGGCGCGTCAAAGTGCAATTCCACTGGGACCGCGTTGGCACGAACAACGAGAAAAGCTCCTGCTGGATTCGGGTCGCCTGGCCCTGGGCCGGGAACAAATGGGGGTTCATCAGCCTCCCGCGTATCGGCCAGGAAGTGGTGGTGAGCTTCCTGGAAGGCGACCCCGACCGGCCGCTGATCACCGGCGGCGTGTACAATGAAGCGCAATGGGTGCCCTATCCGCTGCCCGACAAGCAGGTGATGAGCACCTTCCGCTCCAGCAGTTCCAAAGGCGGCGGCAATTCCAACGAAATGCGGTACGACGACACCAAGAGCAAAGAGCAGATCTACGTTCACGCCGCGTACGACTACGACATGCTGGTCGACCACGACCGCAAGGAAACCATCGTCGGAAACAGCCATCACCTGATCAAGGGCAACCACTTCGAGCGCTCGAAGATGGACCGGCACGTCTACGTCGATCAGAACCTGAACCAGAAGGTCGGCTCTACGCACTCGCTCAACATCGGCACCAACAAGCAGGAGAAGGTGGGCCAGAACTGGGCCATGGACGCGGGCACGGAGATCCATCTCAAGGCCGGCATGAACCTGGTGATCGAGTCCGGGACCACGCTCACTCTGAAAGTGGGCGGCAATTTCATCAACATCAACTCCGGCGGCATATTTATCAAGGGCAGCATGGTGATGATCAACAGCGGCGGCGCCGCTGGTTCCGGCGCGGGTTCCAGCCCGACGGCGCCGGAGGATCCGAAAGAAGTGAGCCCGGGCGCGCCGACTCAGTCAGCGCCTCCGCCGCCCCCACCGCGTCCGCCGAAGCCGACCACCTACTCCGCTGCCGCGAGCATGTTGACGCAGGCCGCGGCGCGAGGGGCGGCGCTGTGCCAGGTCTGCCCGTACTGCCAGAGGTCGCAGTAACCGGGGGAACATGGACAAAATCGTCGAGGCAGTGAGTCCGATCCTGTTCAAAGAGGACGGGGCGAACGTGTTTGCCGTCCTGGACGGGGCTTCCGTCCCCGACCTCCTGGACAAGCTCTATGGCGCGCAGCGGCCCCAGTTCGAGTGTCTCTACACCGGCGAGATCAAGCCCGATCTGGCCGAGGTGGCGCCCTACCTGGTCCGGCTCGAGCCCAAGAGCGAGTTCACCGAGTGGGTGATCAAAGAGGGGTGGGGCAAGCATTGGGGCGTCTTCGTGGTTGCGCCAGTGGACTTCCTCGCCATGCGCCACCACCTGCGCCGCTTCCTGATGGTCCACGGCAGCGACGGCAAGGCGTTCTACTTCCGCTACTACGACCCGCGTGTGCTGCGGACCTATCTGCCTTCCTGCAACTCCGGGGAACTGACCGAATTCTTCGGCCCTGTCAAGACCTGGGTGCTGGAAGGGGAAGATCCGGGCGCGCTGCTGCGCTTCGACCTCGCGGACGGCAAGCTGGTCCCGCACAAGGACGAGTTGAAGACGGCGTAGCTTGTCGCTTCGCTACAATAGTGCTATTACTATCGTTGAGAGCTCCGAGGAGGGCACGATGCGCCGTTTTGTGGTTTCGCTCGTTCTGGCCGCTGTGGTGACGACGTCCGCGGCCGCGCAGCAAAGGAAGCGGGTTGCCGTCGTCAACTTCGACTACGCCACGGTCCGCAGTTCTGTGGCGGCGATCTACGGCACCGATCAGGACATCGGCAAGGGCATTGCCGACCTGATCGTCGAGAAGCTCGTAGCTAGCGGAAAGTACTCCGTCATCGAACGCAAGGCGCTGGACAAGATCCTCGGCGAGCAGAATCTCTCCAACAGCGACCGGGCCGACTCCAACTCCGCCGCCAGGATCGGCCGGGTGCTGGGGGTGGATGCGATCATCATGGGCAGCATCACTCAATTCGGCCGCGACGACAAGAGCACCGGGGTCGGCGGTGGCGCCCTGAGCCGGGTGACCGGCACGTTCGGCCTCGGCGGCGTCAAGCACACGGAAGCCAAGGCCGTGGTGGGCATCAGCGCGCGCATGGTGAACACCGACACCGCGGAGATCGTTGCCACGGCCAAAGGAGTGGGGGAATCCACCCGCAAGGGAACCTCGCTGCTCGGCGCCGGCGGCGGCTCGGTGGTCGGCGGCGCCGGCGGGGGCATGACCAGCCAGAATTTCGCGAACACCATTCTGGGCGAGGCGGTCAACGCCTCCGTGGATCAGCTTTGCTTCCAGCTCGATCAGCAGTCCGGGCGGCTGGTGGCCAGAGCCGTGGTGATCGACGGGCTGGTGGCGGATTCGACCGGCGGCACGGTGGTTCTCAACGTCGGCAGCCGGAAGGGTCTCAAGGTGGGCGATCGCCTGGAGGTCCGCCGCAAGATCCGCGACGTGCGCGACCCGGCGACCGGCAAGATTCTCCGCAGCATTGCGGACAGAGTGGGCGAGGTGGTCATCACCGAGGTGGATGAGCAGTCCGCGGTGGGACGTTACACGGGGACTACGCCGGCCAAGGTCGGCGACATGGTGAGCAATCACTAAACGGGGGCCTGTATGGCATTCAATATCGGCGATACTGTCGGAGATTACCAGATCATCGGCATCCTGGGCGCGGGGGGAATGGGCAAGGTCTACAAGGTGCGGAACGTCATCTCCGACCGCACCGAGGCCATGAAAGTGCTCCTCCCCAATCTGGCCGAGGCGCCGGAATTGGCGGACCGCTTCATCCGCGAGATCAAGCTGCTCGCCAGTCTCAACCATCCCCACATCGCGGGGCTGCACACCGCGCTGCGCATGGAGAACCAGCTCCTCATGATGATGGAGTTCGTCGAGGGGCGCACGCTCGAGGAGCGGCTGCGCGAGGGACCGCTCACCCTTTGGGAAGCCGTCGACTACATGTCTCAGGTCCTCTCGGCCCTGAGTTACGCCCACGAGCGGGGTGTGGTCCATCGCGACATCAAGCCGGCCAACATGATGGTGACGCCGCAGGGTCAGATCAAGCTGATGGATTTCGGCATCGCCAAAGCCATGGCCGACCGCAAGCTCACCATGACCGGCACGACGCTCGGCTCCCTCTTTTACATGTCGCCCGAGCAGGTCAAGGGTGTCACGACGCTGGACGCCCGCTCGGATCTGTACTCGGTGGGGGTCTCCCTGTACGAGATCGTGACTGGCACGCGGCCTTTCAAAGGGGACAGCGACTACTCGCTGATGGTGGCGCACCTGGAGCAGCAGCCGGTGCCGCCGATCCAGTTGGATCCAACGCTGCCGCCCGGCCTGAACGAGATCATCATGACCGCCATTCAGAAGGACCCGGCAAACCGCTTCCAGACCGCTCAGGCGTTTCGCGGGGCGCTAGAGAGCGTGAAGCAGAGCCTGGCCCCTCCAGCCGGCGCCAAGCCCGGCGTGGCCGCCGCCGCTCCCGCGCCTCCCCATGTGGCGCCGACCCAGACCGCCGGAGTGCTGATGCCGCCGCCCTCCCCTGCGCCCTACGCCGCGCCCGCTCCACCGCCTCCGTACTACGCCGCACCTGTTTCGCCGCCGCCCGCCCAGGCTGCCAGCCACCGCGGGCTCTACATGGCTTTAGGAGGGGTGCTGGTGGTCGCCATCCTGGCTCTCGCCGCCATCTACTTGCCGGGCTGGTACCGCGCGCGCGCGGGCGCCGGCCAGCCGCCCGTGGTCGATCAGCAGCAGCCGCCCGCTCAGCAGCAGGGTGAAGCCGCGAGACAGTCGGGTGCGCCTGCAACCGAGACGCCGCTGGAGGCGGCCGCGCAGCCGCCGGGCCAGACCCCCACCTCGACGCAGCCTCCCTCGAGCGCCGTGCAGACCCCGGCGACCTCGGTGCAGCCTCCCTCGAGCGCCTTGCGGACTCCCCGCCAGACGCCGCCCTCCCGCACCGCCCCGGCGCAAACCCCGGCCGGCTCGGTCGAGCCGCCCGTCCAGCCTGAACACGCCACTGCGCCGCCGCCGCAGCCAGGTCCGCCCCCCGTTGATCAGGCAGCCCTGGAACGCCAGCGCGAACGGCTGGGAATGCTCGCCGCACGCGCCAACGCCGTGCGCGGCACGCTCCAGAACCTCGAGCAGCAGCAGCGCAGCATGGGCGTGGGACTCCGCGGCGACATCTCCGCCTCCTGGAAACGAATGGAGTTTCTCCTGGACGAGGCCGAGGCCGCCCTCAAGCGCCAGGATCTGGCCGCGGCCAGGAGAAACCTGGAGAACGCCGAGCGCGAGACCGACAAACTCGAGCAGTTCCTGGGCCGCTAGAACGCTTGTACGGATTCTGTGCGCAAGTATTTTCCTTATGCCGTGCTGCTCGCCGAGGTGCTGGTTTTCTATCGCCACGTGCTGTTCTACTCCGGCTACGTCTTTCCCTGGGACTTCCGCTACTTCCATTACCCGCACGCCTGGTTCATCGCCGAGTCGTTCCGCCACTTCGACCTGCCGCTTTGGGACCCCTTCACCTACTTCGGCAGGCCGTTTCTGGCCAACATCCAGACCCAGGCGCTGTACCCGCCGCTGGCGCTGCTGATCGTTCTGCGCAACCTGTTCGGCGGCCACCTGCTCTATTTCCTCGAGTGCAACGTCATCCTGCACGTCTTCCTCGGCGGGGTGTTCACCTACCTGCTGTTGAAACGTCTGGGTGTGGGTGTTCCGGGAGCGCTGCTGGGCGCCACGGTATACCAGTTGGGCGGCTTCTTCCCGGCGCACGTCGAGCACATGGGCGCCGTCTCGACCGCCGCCTGGATACCGCTGGCCTGGCTGAGCGTCATTGCGTTGCGCGACAGCCTGCGCTGGCTCCCGGTACTCGCTATCGCTCTGGCGATGTCGGTCTTGGCGGGGCATACCCCGCTTACGGCGGTAGTGTTCGCCTCCACGCTTTCGCTCTCCGTCCTGCTCGTGCTGTTCCGGCAGGCGCCGCGCCGCCTGCCGCTGCTCGCGCTGGCCGGTTGCGCTGGGGCGGCGCTGATGGCTGCGGTCCAACTGCTTCCTTCCATCCAGCTCAGCGGTCTGAGCATCGCGCAATACCGCACTGGCTGGCTGAAATCGGGCGGCGGCGCTCCCCTCCAGAGCCTGGTTTCGATGGTCTGGCCGGACTACTACAACATCTTCGACCTGAGCCGTTACACCTTCCACGGGGAACTGACCTTCATGTACCTGTATTGCGGCGTCCTCGGTCTGGCCCTGGCCGTGGGCGCCGCCGCACTCCGCAGGCGGGTAGAGACGAGGCTATTCTCGGTCATGACGGTGGTCGCGCTCCTTGCGATGCTGGGCGATTCGACGCCCGTTGGGAAGGCCTTCTCCTTGCTCCTGCCGGCCTCCATCCGCAACGGGCTGCACCCCGAGTTCTCCGCGCCGTGCTTTATTCTGGGAATCGCGGTTCTGGCGGGCCTGGGCACCGAGGGCTTCTTCAAGCTGCGTCCGTTGGCTTACGGAGCCGTGGCTCTGGCCGCGATCGACCTCACTCTGGTGGGCTCGGGCCGTCCCATGAACGCCGCAGCGGTGGCGCAGGAGCCGGGCGTCAGCCATGGCAGTTTCCACGGCAGCGAGACGGACGTCGAGCGGCTGCGGATGCTCGCCGCGCGCAGCTTCCCGCCCGCCCGCATAGACACCATCAACTCCTCGCAGGACTGGGCGATGGCCGCGCCGCTGCTGGAAATCCCGTCGGCCAACGGCAACGATCCGATGGCTCTGGCGCGCGCCATCCTGGTGCGGCTGGCGTTCTGCCGCGGCGAGCGCTGGGGCGCGTACTACCAGGTCGCGAAGACCGATTCGCCGGTGCTGGACCTGGGGAACGTTCGCTACCTGCTTTCGCGCCAACCGGTGGCGGGGCTGACCCCCATCACCCGGCTGCGCGAGGACTACGTCTACGAGAACACGAAGGTGCTTCCGCGCTTCTTCCTGGTCCACAAAGTCCGCCCTGCCCAAAGCCTGGAAGAAGCCGCCCGCCTCCTCACCTCCCCCGATTTCGACCCCCGCCGCGAAGCCATCGTAAACCTGGGGACAGCCACCATGTTTCCCGATTCTGCCCCGCCCGGCCAGGTCAAAGTGCTCCGTTACGAACCCCGCACGGTGCTAATCGAAGTGGACACGCCCGCGCCGGCCTTCCTGGTGACATCCGAAGCGCACTATCCCGGCTGGCGGGCCTTTATGGAAGGCCGGGAACTGGCATTCCACTACACCAACGTCGCCTTCCGTGGCCTCTCGGTCCCCGCCGGCCGCCACCTCATCCTCATGCGCTTCGCGCCACCTCTGTTCAAACGCGCCGCGGCCCTCAGCGCCCTCGCCTGGCTGGTCGCCGCCGGATTCATTGTGGTTCCTTTGCGACGAAGGGGCGCCCAACGACCTATTGACAACCCCGCCGAAGCCGTCTAGAAACCGGGGACATCCATGATAGGTAGAAGTCAAGGGAAAACGGAGATTTCCCTTCCCGCCCGTTCAGCAGGTGCTTCGGAAACGTGACGACGGTCGGCCACAGGCTTTTTTGAAACTTGCCATTGTGCCAACGCGAGGCGTGACCAGACATCCATTTGCCGCCTTCCGCTTGCCTAGTGGGAAGCGGGCGGAAGTTTGAGTTTGGGTAAGACCAGCCGGCCTCGAAACAGTCATGCAGGTGCCTCGGGAGCGCCTGGGCGCCCCTCTGCACAGCCCCGGTTCAGCGAGGCCCGGCTGGAAGCTCGCCAGCTCGACGCGTCGTGTTTGTCGAAAACCTCCTTCGCGCCTCCCCTTCGTCTTCGTCTTAGTTTCTTTCCGCAGGCACCGGCCGCGGTCAAGGCCGCAGCGCAGCGGAGTTCATCGCAGAGCCTTGACCGCGTCCGGCGGCTGCGGTAGCGACGATTCGGAAGACGAAGGGGAGGCCCCCTCGGCAAACGGCCTGCCGCGGCGATCCACCGCCAGCAGATAGGCCACCAGTTTGCGCGCCACCGCCAGCGTCGCCCGGTTGCGGTTGCCGCGGGTGAGCTCCCGCTCATGCACCCTCTTCAACTCCGCGTTCCAGCGCGGCGCCAGCTTGGCCGCTTCAATCCGTACCGACTGTAAATGTTTGTTCCTCTGTTTGGAAAGCGGTCCCCGGTAGTCCACCCCCGCCGAACTCTGCTGTCCGCTGCACAGCCCGCAATAGCTCACCGCCCGGCGGATGGATGCGAACCGCTCCGGCTCGACCACCTCCAGCGCCCAGGTCAGCGCCGTCACTTCGCCCACCCCCGGTATCGTCGTCAGCCGTGCCACGCGCTCCTTCAGGGCGCCGTGCCGCCGCAGCCCGGCCAGCAACTGCCGCTGCGAACTCTCGAACATCTCCACCGCCTTCCGGCTCCACTTCAGCAACCCGACCACGCTCGGCGGCGTTTCCGAGAGCGTTCCCAGCAGCTCCCTGAAATACTTCTTGTGATGCAGCCGCTCCTTGTTGTACTCCACCCCGGTCTCCATTAGCATCCCCGCCATGCGGTTCTTCAGCTTCACCGACTGCCGCACCAACAGGTTGCGAAACCGCAGCACCCGCCGCAACTCCCGATACCCGGCCGGCGCCATGTAGCAGCCCGGCAACCGATGGGCGCGCAGCAGATCGGCGATCCTCTTGGCGTCCAGGCTGTCGTTGCTGTGCTTGGCTGCGGCGATGGCCCGCAGCATCGCCGGATGGCCCACCTCCAGTTCCACCGCCTGCGGCTTCAAGAAGTCATAAATCCAGCCCGTGAACAGCGTAGCCTCCATGGCTCCCTGCCACGGCCGGGGCCGCCTGGCCACCCATTGGGAGAGCGCCTGCTGCGTCGCCGCCACCTTGCCCTGGTCCCGAATCTCGCCGTCGGCCGTCTTGGCGCAGTAGCTGATGCTTTTCTTGTGGACGTCAAATCCTATATAGTCGATGTTGTTCATAGTTCCTCCCGATCTGGTTTCTGAGCCAGCTGCCAAATTCAGCTGGTCTTGGCATTCTAGCCAGCGGGAGGAACTTCTTCCGCTTCGCCTCACCTATACATTCAAACAGCCTGGGCCGTCCCCACAGCGGACGGCCGAGGCAGTCTCTCGGTTGCGGAGTCCTCGGTTGCGGAAATGGAGGCAAAAGGGATGGGTGGTCACGGCGGGAGGGGGTGTTTTAATAGGCGTGTTTTCAGCGCGATGCGGGGTGGCGCGCAGGGAGAGCGGGCAAAGGCAGAGGTAGTTTGGGTTGAGGAAACGAGCGCATGGGTGTCTCCCGAAAGGGCCAAAAACCGGAGGCGGCGGGGGCGGAGAAGACAGTCAAGAAGCGGAGGAGCACGAAAGCGAAACTGGTCAGCAATGTGATCAAGAAGATCGAAGCGAAGCTGAATGCGGATGAACTGAAGCCGACGGTGGGGGACCTGTTTCGGCTGCTGCAACTGGAGAAGGAGTTGGAGGCCGAGCAGCCGAAGGAGATCAAGGTTTTATGGGTAGAACCAGACGAGAAGGAACATGCACCCGAGGAATAGAGTACAACCCACTGCCTTCTCAGGCGCGATTCCACTGCTCTGTGGCGAGGTTCAAGGGATTCTCCGGGCCGATCGGGACGGGAAAGAGCCAGGCGCTGTGCCAGGAGGCCGTGAAGCTGAGCTACCAGAACGTGGGGAGAGTGGGATTGCTGGGGGCGCCGACTTACCCGATGTTACGGGACGCTACACAAAGCACCTTGTTTGAGATTCTCGAAAAGAACGGGATTCCTTACGACCACAACAAAGCCGAGAACACGCTAGTCATGCGAGACACTCGGTCGAAGATCCTGTTCCGGCCCGTGGATGAGTTCGAGAGGCTGAGGGGGACGAACCTGGCGTGGTTCGGGGTGGACGAACTGACTTACTGCCAGGAACAGGCCTGGGTGGTGCTGGAAGGGCGACTAAGAGACCCGAGGGCGAAGCGGCTGTGCGGGTTCGGAGTGTGGACGCCGAAGGGGTACGACTGGGTGTACCGCCGGTTTCTGACGGACCCGGTCGAGGGCTACGAGGCAATCGTGGCCGCGGCCTTCGAGAACCGGTATCTGCTGGAGCGGGTTCCGGATTTCTATGAGCGGCTGCGGCGCAGCTATGACGAGAAGTTCTATCAGCAGGAAGTCCTGGGGAAATACCTCAGCATTCACGGTGGCCTAGTGTATCACGCATTCCAGCGCTCCGAGCATGTGGGGGACACAGGAGCCGATCCGAAGCTGCCGCTGCTTTGGGCACTGGACTTCAACGTGGACCCGATGAGCTCGGTGGTGGCGCAGATCGCGAACGGGGCGGTGACGGTTTTGGACGAGATCGTGATCAGCCGGGCGAGCACGGAGCAGGCATGCGAGGAATTCCATGCCCGGTTCCCGCGGCACGATGCGGGGCTGGGTATCTACGGGGACGCGTCGGGGAGCCGGATGCAGACCGCGGGGACCACGGACTACCAGGTGATCCGCGGGTTCTTCCATCGCGAGGGGTACCAGAGCGTGAGTTACAAGGTACCGCGCGCGAACCCGCCGGTGCGGGAGCGCACGGCGCTGGTGAATGCCAAGTTGAAGTCAGCATCCGGGGAAATCCATTTGCGGATTGGCCGGAAGTGCAAAGAACTGATCAAGGACCTGGAAGAGGTGACTTACAAACCCGATAGCTGCGCGATCGACAAGGACAAGGACCCGCGGCGGACGCACCTGTCGGACGCGTTGGGGTACTTGATCTGGCAGGAGTGCCGGCCGCAGGCGCCGGTGGGGGAGCAGGGCCGGCGGCTGCTGTAGAAGTGTCCCCTGGGGCAACCGGGGACAGCCTGGGCCGTCCCCACAGCGGACGGCCGAGGCAGTCCCTCGGTTGCGGGGAAGTTACTGGAGAGGGACGTATGGTGAACATCGACCGAGAGCATCCGGAATACAAGCTGCGGCAAGGGATGTGGCGGATGTACCGGGACCTGTACGCGGGCGGCGAGCAGTTGAAAGCGAACGCGGACGAGTACCTGCTGCGCCGGCAGAAAGAGCCCGCGGACGTGTACGGCGAGCGGCTGAACCGGGTGTTCTACGAGAACTACATCGGCTCGATCATCGACTGGTACGCGGCGACACTGTTCCGGCGGGAGCCGATCCTGGGCTTCACAGGAGAGAACGACGCGGGCAAGGCGTTCTTCTGCGAGTTCACGGAAGACTGCGACCGCAAGCAGACGGCGCTGAGCGACTTCTTCCGGCGGCAATTGACGGAAGCGCTGGTGGGCGGGGCGAGCTACGTGCTGGTGGATTTCCCACGCGTGGGAAGGCCGCCGGCAAACCGCGCGGAAGAGGAAGCGATGGGGGCGTCGCGGGCGTATCTGGTGGACTACCGGGCGGAGGACCTCATCAACTGGAACTACGACGAAGAGGGGAACTACGACTGGGTGGTGCTGAGGACGTCGCGGCCGGTGCAGGGGACGCTGAGCGAGGCTCTGGAAACCAGCGAGACGCGGTGGCTGTACTACGACAAGGAGCGGTTCCAGATCTATCGGGCGACCGAGGAGCAAGGGAAGAAAGCGCAGATCCAGCAGGTGGACGAGGGTAGGCACGGCCTGGCGGGCCAGCGGAGGGTGCCGCTGTTCCAGTTCAAGGTGAGCGACGGTCTGTGGCTGATGAACAAGGCGGCGCTGCTGCAACTGGAGCATTTCAACAAGTCGAACGCGCTGGCTTGGTCGCTGACGATGGGGCTGTTCGCGATGCCGGTGGTGTACTCGGACCGCGAGTGGAAGCAGATCATCGGGGATTCGTACTACATCCAGCTCGGCCCGAACGACAAGTTCGGGTGGACGGAGCCGCAAGGGAACGTATATCAGGTGGCGCTGGAGAACCTAACCCGGCTGAAGGACGAGGTCTACCGGGTCTGCTACCTGATGCCGCAGGCGATCGACTCCACGGCGCCACTTTCGGGGCTGAGCAAGCAGTGGGATTTCTCGATCACCAATGAGGTGCTGCGCGGGTACGGCGACGCGGTGAAGGACAGCATCAAACGGGTGTTGCGGGCGATCGAGGCGGCGCGGCAGGACGGGCTGATCATCGACGTTTCGGGGCTGGACGAGTTCGACGTGGGGGACTTCGCGAGCGAGCTCGCGGATGCGGGCAAGCTGCTGGCGCTGGGGATCAATTCGGCCACGCTGCGAAAGGAAGTGTTCAAGAAACTGGCCTCCAAGTACCTGTGCGACGCGCGGCAGGAACTCAAGGATCAGATTGCCAAAGAGATCGAGGACGGGCAGTAAGAGGGTGGAGGACGGGATATGGACGAAGAAAAAGAGACGGTGGAAGCGAAGGGCGACAACGTCCGGGCGATCGTGCGGGAGACGATCGAGGAGTTCGTGAAGAAGGAGCAATCGAAGACGGAGCCGGCATACAAAGTCGAACTGGTCGAAGAGCGGAAGCGAAGAGAGCAACTGGAGCGGAGGCTCAACGAACTGGTCGAGGAGAACAAGCGGAGCCGTCAACAGGCCGAGGAATCCGATCGGGCGGCGACGATCCGCGCGGAGTTGCAGCGCATGGGAGTGGCCAAGGTGGACGTGGCGTTCAAGGCGATCAAGGACGACATCTACCGGACAGAGGACGGCCGGCTGCTGGCGAAGGGAGAGGAAGGCGACGTAAGCGTGAAAGAGTACGTTTCGCACTTTCTGAACGAAAACCCGGAATTCCTGCCGGCGCGCATCGCGGGGGGCTCGGGGGCGGTTTCAACACACAAGCCGCCGACGGCGAGCAGCGGGGCAGCCGACCTAGACAAGATCCGGCCGGGGATGAGCGCGGAGGAAGCCGAGCGGATCCGACAGGAGATCCTGAGAATTGCGTCGCAGACGCTGCGGGGAGCTTGAAGAAAGTACGAAGTAGGAAGTACGAAGTAGGAAGTACGACGTACGAAGTAAGAAGTGAGAGATCAGAGTGAGAGGAGAGATGAATGCCAGCGATAACTTCAACTAATGTGGCTAACGCGATTGTCAAACTCGTAGCGGTGGATGCGCTGCCGGCTCTGATGGGGAACCTGGTGATGGGGAACCTGGTCAATCGCGATTTCGAGCCAACTCTGGCCCAGGCTGGGGATACGGTGAACGTGCCGATCCCGCCGACCCTGGTGGCCAACAACATTGCGGAAGGCAGCACGGTGCAGACGCAGAGCGCGAACCTGGGGAACGCGCAAATCGTGCTGAACACGCACGCGGAAGCAACCTTCCAGGTGCCGGACGTCACGAAAGTAGTGGCGGTGCCGGACCTGTTGAAGCTGTACATGCAACCAGCGATGGTGGCGCTCGCGGAGAGGATCGAGACGGACTTGCTGAGCCTCTACGCGAGCTTCACGGCGAACACGCCGGTGGGGACGGCGGGCACGGCGCTGACCGAAGCGGTGGTCGACGCGGCCGAGACGGCGCTGTTCCAGACCAAGGTGCCGGCCAGCGAGCCGAAATACCTGGTGGTGGACGCAGCCAGCTACTCGGCGCTGCGGCAGATCCCGCGATTCAGCGAATACGACAAAGCCGGCGACGCAGGGATGCGGGCGCTGGTGGACGGGACCGTGGGGAAGATCAAGGACTTCTTCGTGCTGCGGTCGCAGTTCGTGGCCAAGACGGGGAGCTCGCCGGTAACGACGCACAACCTGGCGTTCGCGCGGAGCGCGCTGGGACTGGTGGTGCGGCGGCTGCCGCAGCCGCTGCCGGGGACGGGCGCCATCGCGGAGTACGCCGAGTTGGGCAACTTCGGGATGCGCGTGATCCTGAGCTATCAGCCGAACACGCTGGCACAGCAGTTCACGGTGGACGTGCTGTACGGCGTGGGCGTGCTGCGGAACGGGTTCGCGGTGCAGGTGAACAGCTAGCCCGCAGTGGGAGAACGGTTGGGAGCCTCGGTGGGGAGCTGGGGCTCTCGGACCTTTCGAACTGGCGGGACTGAAGTCCCGCGCGGACTGAAGTCCGCCCCACCCAAGAGGGGTGAGAGGGAATATGGACCTAAAAGTCTACTACCAGAAGATGCGGCAGATCGAGGCGGCTCTTGGCGAAGCGCACGTGGTGGTGGTGAGCCAGGAGACTCCGGATGGAGGGCGCGCGGGAGTGCGGACGGAAGTGCCGCGCCTCGTGGCAGCGAAGCTGATCGTCGAGGGGCGGGCGCGGCTGGCCACGGCAGAGGAGGCCAGCGAGTACCGCGAGCAGACGGCCGAGGCCAAGCGGGCGGCCGAGCAGGCGGCGACGGCGGGCCGGATGCAGATCACGGTGATCTCGGAAGCGGACCTGCGGGCGTTGAAAGGGGCAACGCGCTCCAAGGCGTAATGCCGGCGGTCCGGCAGCCCGGGGCGAGGCGATGGTTCTATGGCGCTAATCACCGATGGGACGATTTCGATCATCGAGGACCTGATCGGGTACGAGTCGGCGATCCTGGAGACGGCCACGACGGAACAGATCGATCTGACGATCAAGCTGGGCCTGGCGCAAGAGGAGCTGGCGATCGATCTGGAAGCGTACCTTTCCGGGCGCGACAGCACGCTGGGACTGGGAAACATTGTGGTGACGGAGGCGCTGCACAAGTGGCATACGTTCCGCGCGCTGGCCCTGGTCTTCCGGGACGCATACTACAGGCAATTGAACGACCGCTATCAAGCCAAGTGGACGGAATACCAGAAACTGGGGCAGTGGGCGTGGGACGCGCTGATCGAGATCGGGGTGGGGGTTGCCGGCGATCCGATCCCAAGGGCCGCGAAACCGGTACTGAGCTACGCGATGGCCGCGGTGGCGGCAGCGACGTACTTCGTGCGCGTGGCGTGGCGGAACAGCGACGCCGAGGAGGGCAGCCCGAGCGACATCGCGATCCTGAGCGTGCCGGAAGGGAACCTGCTGGTGGTGACGCCAGTGAGCCCGCCGGCGCAGGCGCGGTCGTGGAACGTATACGTTGGGCTGTCGGCAACGGAGCAAACGCTGCAGAACGACGCTCCGTTGGCAGTCAACGAGGACTGGAGGGCGCCGGTTTCAGGGATACGGCAAGGCGCGCCGCTGGGAACGGGGCAGGAGCCGGACTATTTCCTGCGTCCGGGCCCCAAGGTGTTGTGGGGATAAGAGCATGGCGGCACTGGGAAGCATTGCGGCAGACAAAGTGCTGAGCATAATGACGGCGGCGACCGGGCTGCCGTACAGGGTGGCGGCGCTGGCGGAGCAGGAGAGCGTGGAACTGGCGGCGATCGAGCCGAGCCAGGTGATCGGGCAGCAGATCGCGTACGAAACCGCGGAACGAACGGCGGGGGTAGTGTATCCGGCGGTGTACGTATACTGCGAGGGCCTGGCCAACCTCCAGAAAGAGAAGTTCCGGACTTTTTCCGGGAAAGCCTACATGGTGGTGGAAGTGAGGACCACACACGACCGGCTGGAGCAGGTGTCGAAGAACTTGCAGTACTACGCGGGCGCAGCGACGGAGGTGCTCGACGGGCAGCGCGGGGACTGGGGATCCGGGATGTTCTATACCGGCGGGTACAAGGTGGAGTTCGGGCCGATCAAGCACGGGGGCAGGAACTTCCTTCAGGTGGCGAAGGTCCAGTTCGAGGTGGACGTGAGTTACTGAGGAAGGTGAGAGGTAACAGCAAAGACCGCTCCCTGACGGTCGCGGCTCGGAAGCGGGGGTGGAGGAGCGGCGCGGGAGAGTGGGGGGAGCGGGTGGTGCAGGAGGACGCGTGCGCCGGATGTCGAAGGCAGGGCGCCAGAAAGCGGCGGAAGGGGGCTGAGTAACTTATATGGCGTGTGGGTACATATCTTCAAACGACAACAGGCTGTATGTGGCGCTGGAGTTGAGTTATGCGCAGGTGCCGGCGGTGGAGAGCCGGAACCGGTTTCCGGCGGTGAAGCTGGCGACGAGCCAGCGGCTGGAGCGGCCGAAACGGAAGGACAAGACGGGAACGCGGACGTTTCCCGGTTCCCCGGCGGGGCTTAGGAAGAAGACCACGTTCGACGTAACCACCTACATGACGGGCTGGACGCGGCAGGACATCGAGCCAGGCTACGGGCCGCTGTTCCAAGCGAGCATCGGGAGCGCGCCGGTGTTCTTCAACGGAAGCACTGCGGGAGCCAACCAGAACGCAAAACTCCTGACGTTCGCGAGCGCGCACGGGCTGGTGCCGGGCCAGGCAGTGACATCGGGAGGCGAGCTGCGGTTCGTAAACTCGATCGTGGACCAGTTGACAGTGGAGCTGAACGCGCCACTCACGGTTGTGCCGAGTTCCGGGTCGCCGGTCGGGGCGACGGTGACCTACATGCCGGCAACAGGGCTGGACACGGTCAGCATTTTCGACTACTGGAGCCCGGTGGGAGCGGTGCAGCGAATCCTGAGCGGCGCGGCGGTGGACAAGATGCGGATCCGGGTGAACGGGGATTATCACGAATTCCTGTTCAGCGGGGCGGCGTGCGACCTGATCGACAGCACGAGCTTCCAGGCGAACCAAGGCGAACTGACGAGCTTCCCGGAGGAGCCGGCGCTGGAACAGTTCGACTATTCGATCATCCCGGGGCACCTTGGACAGGCCTGGCTGGGCAACACGCCGGACCGGTTCTATACGATCACGGCGGCCGAAGTGCTTCTGGAGAACGATATCGAGACACGGAACCTGGAGTTCGGCAGCGACGCGCCACTGTGCATTTCGGCGGGGATGCGAACCGTGACGGTGGACTTCGACCTGTTCGAGCGGGACGATGCGGCGACCAAAGCGCTGTATCAGGCGGCACGGCAGTTTTCGCCGATCGGAGTCATGCTCCAACTGGGGCAACAGGCGGGACAACTGTTCGGCGCGTATCTGAAAAGCGCAGTGCCGGAGGTGCCGGAATTCGACGACAGCGAGAACCGATTGCAGTGGAAGTTCTCGGGGAGCCGGGCGCAGGGCATCGGCAACGACGAGATCTACGTGGCATTCGGATAGGACGCAGGCGAAACCGCCTGCGGCACGGGGGCAGGGCGATGCAGTACGAGAGCGAGAAGACCATCGAGTCCGGGACGGCCCCGGGGGTCAAGTACACGATCGCGCGGATCTCGCTGGGGCGGCGGATCGAGCTGACGCGGCGGATGTGGGAACTGGCGCGCAAGGTGGAATGTCTGGAAGCGGGAGACGATCCGCGAGAAAAGCTGGAGGGGGCGCTGCTGGCGGGAGAGATCGACCGGCTGTACCTGAGCTGGGGACTGATGCGGGTGGAGGGGCTGACGCTGGACGGGCAGCCGGCGACGCCGGAAACGCTGATTGCGGCCGGCCCCGAGGAGTTGTGCCGGGAGATCCTGGCGGCCGTCAAAGCCGAGTGCGGACTCACGGAAGAAGAAAGAAAAAACTGATCGTCGCCTTCCACTTTTTTGGGTATTCGAATCCAGCCGCGTGGAGGTGCGACGAATGCCGGCGGAATGGGCTGGGGCGGACGCGGAGATGCGGGTGGCAGCCGGGGGGGCAGGAGAGCGCGGCGAGGGTGGTCTGGGCGCGCCGGAGGGTATCGACCAGAGAATGCCCGAGGTCGTTCATTACCGGGGAAAGCGTGGGATGGCTGGAGGAGTTCCACGCCTGGAGGCGGCTTGGCTACCCGGATGCGCGGAGCCTGACGGCGCGGCAGGCGGAGGCGATGCTGCTGTTGGAGGATGAGCTGTCGCAAGAGGTGAGGCGTGGCCACGACTAACAAACAATCGACCGGCGTGTTGAACGTCACGGGCACGGGCAGCAGCGTAAGCGAGGTGCTGGCCGGACTGGTAAGCGACTTGACGGCCGGTTTGCAGGGGAACACGCAACTGGCGGCGCAGTTCGCGCAACTGGCCACGGTGAACCAGACGCAGACGGACGCCGTCATACAGAACACGCAGGCCGTGCTGGGGAACACGGCCGCGCAGGCCAGCTCGGGGAGCGGATCGGCGGTGAAGAGCGCCGGCAGCACACTTGGAAAGATCCTGGGGAGCGGTCTGGGGCTGTCGCCGTTGCTGACCGGGCTGGTGAGTCTTTTCACAGGCGGAGGAAGCACATCGACGCCGCCAGCTTTGGTGAAGTACACACCGCCGCCATCGATTAACTTCGCAGGCAGCATCACAGGCAGCGAGGCGGAGGCGCCTCTGCTCAGATCTAGCCCGCTGGCGCCGGCCGACTACGAAGGCAGCAGCGCACGCAGCGAAGCGGCGGCGGCGCCTCTGTTGAGATATACCCCCCTGGCGTCGGCCGACTACGAAGGCAGCATCGCACGCAGCGAAGCGGCAGCGGCGCCTCTGTTGAGATATACCCCCCTGGCGTCGGCCGACTACGAAGGCAGCAGCGCACGCAGCGAAGCGGCAGCGGCGCAGGAGCCCGGGAGCGGAGCGGGCACGCGGGCGATCGCGCCGCAAATCACGATTCAAGTGCAGGCGATGGACAGCCGGTCGTTTCTGGACCACAGCGACCAGATCGCGCAGGCGGTGCGCCAGGCCATGCTGAACTCGCACTCGCTGAACGACGTGGTGAACGACCTATGAGCGCGTTTCCGAAACTGAAGACCGGGGCGGTGGCACAGTATCCGGCGACCCGGGCGCTGGCGCATGCGACGGAAGTCGTGCGGTTTCTGGATGGGACGGAACAGCGGTACCGGGCGCGCGGGGCGGCCGCGCGGCGGTGGGAGATCCGCCTGGATCTGCTCGACGAGACGGAAATCGCGCGGCTCCAGGAGTTCTTCATCGCGGAGCAGGGCAGGTTCGGGAGCTTCTCGTTCGAGGACCCGTGGGACGGGAGCGTGCACGCCAACTGCAGCCTGGAGCAGGACGAATTCGAATTCGAGCTGCTGGGAGAGGCGCGGGGCAGGCTGGCGCTGGTGGTGCTGGAAAACAACAACTGAGATGCTCTACTTTCCACAGCTCGTGAGCGGCGCGACAGGGCAGTTTCCGGGGACCGGGCGAGTACTGCGGAGGACGGTAGTCAACGAGGCCGCCGACGGCAGCACGGTGAAGCTGGCGGACCCGACGGCAAGCGCGCAGGAGTGGCGCCTGGCACTGACCGGTCTGACCGACGCCGAGTGGAACGCGATCGAGACTCTGTTCGAGGCCGTGGAAGGGCGGCTGGGCTGGTTCACGTTCCTGGATCCGTTCGACAATCTATTGAGCTGGAGCGAGGACCCGACCGCGGTGGTCTGGATCAAAGGAGCCGGACTCGCGGTGACCGTGGGCATGGCGGACCCGCTGGGGGGGACGGGAGCGGCGTCGGTCACGAACCAGGGCGCATCGGCCGCGAGCATCCAGCAGGCGGTGAGCGGGCCGGGATGGTATCAGTACTGCCTCAGCGTCTGGGCGCGCAGCGCGGCGCCCGCCAGCATCACTTTGTTCCATAGCACCCAAACGAAGTCCGCGAGCCAAGAGTTTGCGATCGGGCCGGTCTGGAAGCGGCTGGAATACGGCGCGAGTCTGGCCGCCACCGAGGAGGCGCTGAACTTCGGCGCGACCATAGAGGCCGGAGGCGCCGTGGAACTGTTCGGGTTCCAGGTGGAGGCGCAGACGGGCGCATCGAAATACAGGAAGACAACCGGGCGGAGCGGGGTGCACGCGAACGCGTCGTTTCTGGACGATACGCTGACGCGGACCGGGGATGGGGTGGAAGACAACTCCTGCCAGTTGCGGATCCGGGCGAGTGGGTGATGGCGACAATCAACGAGCTCAAGGAACAGAGCGTCACCGAGACGCCGCTGCTGCTGTTCGACTGCGAACTAGCATCGGGCGCGATAGAGCGGTGGAGCACGCACCGGGTGGACTTCGAAGGCCAGCGCTACGAAGCGCGGGTGCTGCGGCACAACCTGTTCGATATCCAGGCGGGAGCGGATGAAGGCATCGACGCGCTAGCGCGAATTTCCATCAGCCTGGCGAACGCGGATTCGCATTTTTCCCAAATCGAGCGGAACACGGGCTGGAAGGGCAGCAAGGTCACGGTGCGGTTCGTGTTCTTCGACCTGCGGCAGGGGACGGCGGCGTCGGAGGCGGAAGTACTGTTTCGCGGGATTGCGGATGCGCCGCAGGAAATCACGGAAACGGCCTTGCGGCTGAGCGCGAGCAACAGCCTGAACCTGCAACGCGTTTCGCTTCCCGATGTGCGGGTGCAGAAGCGCTGCCCGTGGCGGTTCCCGGCGACCGCGGCGCAACGGCTGGAGGCGGTGACCGGAGGGGCCGCGAGGTACAGATACTCGCCGTTCTACCGCTGCGGGTATTCGGCGGACCAGGACGGCGGGGCGGGGAACCTGAACACGGGGGCGCCATACACGATCTGCAACCGGACCAGACCGGACTGCGAAGCGCGGGGAATATTCTCCCAGGACAGCAGCGCGCGGCCAACGAGGCGGTTCGGCGGAATCGAGTACGTGCCCGCGAGCACGCTGGTGCGCACCTACGGGGACAAGTTGTACCACGTTTCCGACCCTTTCGACAACGAGGCTCGGTACAACGATTTCGTGCCGCTGATCTACGGGACGGCATGGTATTCGCCGCTGATCGTTTTCTCGAAGAACGACGGGAACCTGACCCGGATGGAAGTGCTGCTGGGCATGGGCGAGATCACGTCGGTGTTGCAGGTGCTTGTGAACAACATCGTGATCCCGGAGGGGCGCGCGGGAGCGAACATGACGGCCACCGGGTGGTTCAGCGTGGTCACGACAGGGGGCCGGACCGGCGGTTTCGATCTGAACTTCACAGACGGGGCCGGCAACCCGCTGGGGGACCCCTACGGCAGCATGGCGTTGCTCTCGGTGGTGGTCCCAAACCGGATCAACAGCGGAACGTCGCTGCCGCAAATCCAGGTGCTGATCCAGGGAATGAAGCTGGAGCAGTTCGCGCCGGATGGGAGCTACGTGGGCGAGAGCTTCACGAACAACCCGGCGTGGGTGCTGCTGGATGTCTTGCAGCGGTGCGGGTGGAGTCTGGACGATATCGACCTGGGGAGCTTCGGGCGGGCGGCAGTGTGCTGTGCGGAGCTGATTCCGGCGCTGGATCTGTTCGGGAACGCGATCCAGATTCCGCGGTTCCAGTGCAACCTGGTGCTCCAGAACCGGCGCAGCGCGGGGGACGTGGCGCGCGGGATTCGGAATAACGCGCGGCTGTTCCTGAGGTACGCCGCGGGGGGCCAGCTCGAGATGGGGGTGGAGAACACGCTGGCGCTCGAACAGCCGACCAAGCCGGGAGGGAGCAACAGCGAGGCGGCACTGAACGGTGGATGGCCGAGTTACGAGTTCGGAGACGGCTCGAACGGGTTCTCGGGAATTCTGAGGAAACCCAATGGCGAGCCCGCAATTCGCATGTGGTCAAAAAGCACGGCCGAAACAGCGAACCGGGTGACCATGGAGTTTCAGGACGCGTTCAACGAATACCAGCAGGACAGCCTGTCGCTGACGGACGCGGACGATGTGTCGGCAGCCGGACAGGAGATCAGTCTGACGCTGCCGGTGCTGGGGATTCCGAACTTCGATCAGGCGGCCAGGGTGGCGAAGTTCTACCTGGACAAGGCGATTGCGGGAAATACGTACGTCGAGTTCGAAACCAGTGTGCGCGGGGTGGCACTGCGGCCCGGGGACCTGGTCACGGTGACTTACCTGAAGGAGGGATTCGACCGGCAGCCGTTCCGCATCACCAAGATAGCCCCAGGCGCGAACTACGGGACAGCGCTCATTACCGCGCAGATCCACCAAGACGAGTGGTACACGGATGACAACACGTTCGAAAACTCGTCGGTGCGGCGGCAGCCAGGCGCGGGAGCGGGAACGCCGCGGCCGCTGGTTGGGAAGGTGCTGGACGCCGAGGGGACGCCACAGTTCGAAATCGTCGAGAAGAGCAGAGAAGGCGCGGACGGAGGCACAAGCCTGACGCTGGAAGCGGGGTTCGTCGTGCCGGCGCAACCGGCGATGTCGGGGCTGGGAATACCGATCATCAGCCTGGCGGCGCAGTCGGACTCGGCGGGCGGAAGTCTGGGTGGCGACCAGACCCTGTACTACGCGGTGACGGCAACCGACGCCAGCGGAGCGGAGAGCGGGCTTTCCTTTGTCGTGCGGGCCACGATTCCATCGGGAACGAACAACAATCGAGTTACGCTCGGCGGGCTGAGTTTCAGCTCAAATTCGACCGGGTTCAACGTGTATCGGGGTCCGACGCCGGAACAGTTGTTCCGGATCGCGTCGAACCAAACGATCGCGGCGACTTTCACCGATGCGGGCGCGGCCATCGGGCTGCAACCTCCGCCGGACGCCAACTATGATCACGCAAACTTTTACTGGCGGCTGGAATTGCAGCCGGAGTGCGTGGCGACCACGTACTCGAGCGACACCATCGGGAACTCGACTCTGGGGATGGGCGTAAACGGCAACCAGGGCATGATGGTGCGGATCACCAAGGGGACGGGCGCGGGGCAGGAGCGCGCGATCGCGTCCAACGACGCCACCACACTGACGGTGGGACGGAAGTGGGACGTCGTTCCGGACACGACGAGCTGTTTCGCGATCGCCGAATCGGGATGGCACTTCGGGGCGAGGGGCGCCAGCAGCCCAGTAGAGTTCGAGATCCCGACGCGAGTGGGGGCCACCCTGCACGTGTCCGGAAGGGCGGCGAACGCGCAGGACACGGAGTGCGCCTGGGAGCTTTCACCGCTGACGCGGTGGCGGATCAGCGGAGCGGGCGCAGCGCTGGACGCCGAGGCGCCCGGACAACCAGTATTCGGACTGGCGCCGCGGGGACGGGGGTCGGTGGAGCTGATGACGATCGCGTTCGCCGAACTGACGAATACGCGCACTATCTCGTCGGCGACGCTGACGCTGAACTACTGGAGCGAGTTGGGCAGCCCGTCGCAAGTGCTGCTGAGCGGCGCAATCGGGGAGACCGACACGTCGATCGGGTTGACGCAAGCGGGGAGCGCGGCGGTGGGCGGCCTGGTGCAGATCGAGTTTGAGATCCTGCGGGTCGAAGAGGTGCTCAACGGCGGCCTGAGCTACAGGGTGACGCGTGGCGTCGAGGGAAGCACGGCCGCGGCGCATGCTGTGCAGCCCCCCTCCCCGGTTTATCACCTGGACAGCAAGGTTTTCGTGGTGGCGTTTCCACGGGACTTCTTCGGGAGCCCGGCGAGCGGGAACTTCAGCTACCCGATTCTGCTTGCCGACGCGCGGATCGCGTGCGCACAGCTTTGCGTGACCAACGCGATCGGCAACAGCGAGCCAGGGTCGGCCTGCTACACCGGGACGGTGGATGGAGGGTTGCGCACGCTCTCGGGAGGGCAGTTCACGATCCAGGTGGAGGGCTACCTGGCAATCCAGACGAATGCGGCGCCGCCGTTGATCGTGCAGGAGACGCATTCGGTGGGGCAGATCTTCGCGGTGGTGAACGAAGCGCCGACGGTCGATCCGGTGCAACTGGAAATCCGGCGTGACGACGCTTTGTACTGTAGCCTGACGATTCCGGCCCCTGGGAATCCGCCGGGTTGGAGGTACTCAAACGTTGTGAGTGGGTTTGGCCGGCCGCCGCTGGCGGCGGGCGCCCAGCTCAGCCTGAACATCACATCGGTCCCCCAGAGCGCGGACGCGAGCCCGGGCCGGGACTTGACGGTGACGATCCGCCTATAAGCGCTAACCGCGCGGGCAGCGGAGAA
Source organism: Bryobacteraceae bacterium (assembly GCA_050008465.1). GTDB lineage: Bacteria > Acidobacteriota > Terriglobia > Bryobacterales > Bryobacteraceae > Fen-330. The sequence goes on along the minus strand of JBEKMO010000005.1, from coordinate 49,353 downwards.
TGTCGGCAGGCTGAAGGGAGGCAACCCGGGACAGCCTGAGCCGTCCCCACAGCGGACGGCCTAGGCAGTCCCTCGGTTGCGTGAGGGGAGAATGGTGCAGAGCCTGGAGAAATTACGGCCCGATCGCGACTTGCTTTGTTACTTCCAGCGCCCATCGGCCATCGCCGCGCTGAGCGCGACGAGCGCGACCGGATTCACGGTTTCCGGCTCGTGGCGGCAGCAGTTCGACTGGGCGGTGGTGGAGTGGAACCGCGACAACTTTTTTGAACATCCCGCCTTCCGCAACCTTCCCGACGGTGACCTGAGCGGTCTCGAACTCACCTACGACGAAACCCGAACCAACTGCGTTCCGATGGACTCGGACCTGTATTGGACGGTGGAGTGGCCGTTCCTGCGGATCTGGCTGGAGGGCGAGACCGATTCGCGGCTGGTGCGGCTGCGGGACTACGCGACGGCGGTCGAAGGCTCGTATGTGGCGGCAGCGGCGACGCTGGAACTCCAGGGGACGCCGACCGCCGGGGACTATATCGGAATCGCGTGGCTCTCCGAGCAGTACAACTACTTGCTGACCGGCGCCGATACGATCCAGACGGCGGTCGCGGCGCTGGTGGGCATCATCAACGCGCTTTCGACCGCGGTGCAGGCGTCCGTTGCGGGCGCACAAATCACGCTCACGTGCGTGAACGCGGGGGCGAACTGGAACCGGATCGGAGCCTACGGTTTCGTTTCCGGGGCGCGGACGGAGCACTGGCAGCCGTGGCACACGCAGTTCGGTGGAGGCGTCTCGCCGTCGAAGTGGCGGGTTCATCTAGACTTCGACAACTTGACGGATACCGCCACCAATCACGTTCCGACCACTGCCGTGCGGAAAATGCGATGGACATACGCGGCGGACTTACAGGCGGGCGCGTATCAGCGGACCGAGTTCCAGGTCCAGGTCAGTAACTGGACGGCGGCGGGAACGAGCCGCACTTACACGGTAGCCGGGCCCAGGAGCCGCCGGATCCAAGATACGGACGTGAGTTATACGGGTACGTGGATCAAGGGCACGGGGAACTTCTCGGAAGGGACGATTCACTCGACGGCGGTGGCCGGCTCTGGTTTGAGCTGCACCTACCACGCTTCGGCGGCGCACTCGCTATACCTGGGAACCAGAAAGACCTTCGACGGCGGGCAGGTGTCGGTTTCGGTGGATGGCGGAACTGCGACGACCAAGGACCTGCTGATTCCCGGCGAAGACGTCCTGGTGCGAATCCCCCTGGGTGATTTCGCAGAAGGCAATCACACGGTCGCGATCTCGTTCACGGGGCCGGAAGGAAGCACCTTCTACTTCGACTTCCTGGAGGTCGCGGCGCCGGCGGCGGAGTTGCCGGAGATCGGCGGGGACCAGAAGCTGACTCTGGCGACGGACTGGGATACGGACCATTCGATCTGCCTGGCGCCGGAGAGAACGGCGTGGATGATCTGGGCGCTGGGGTTTCACGGGCGGCAGAACCACTATGCGGGCGCGCTGTGGTTTTACGAGCTGGTTCGGGTGGGACACCAGTACGCGTCGGGGACGGTCGAGTTCAGCGGCACTCCGACATTCGGCTACGGGTACAACACGACCGTCACGCTGGGCACGCTGGAACTCACGCACGTTCACTACGTGGGGGACACGGCGGAGACGGTGGCGAAAGCCTTCGAGCTGGAGATCAACCGCGGGTACATGGCGTATCGGGCTTCCGCGGAAGGGACGCTACTCACCATCTACGCGCGCGCCATGGGCGCCGAAGGGAACCTGATCAGCCTGGCGGCGAGCACTACGTGCACGGATTTTCACGCGCAGGCGAGCGGGCCAACGCTCGAGGGCGGAGCGGACGGCGACTGGCGCACGGACCTGGCGGCGACGCCGCGCCTGAACCGGGCGGCGCGCGACTGGAGCCGGAGCTTCTTCGCGGCGCTCGAAGCATACGGCATCGATGCGACGGCCGCGCTCAGCATGGAGTTGCAGCACGGAGACCCCTCGGCGGGCGCGGGCATCGCGCAGAGGTGCCCAGCCGGGGATCCGGTGCTGCTCAACACTCCGGCCCTGCAAACGAATTTCTCGCCGGCCAGCATCGCGTTCTGGAAAGAGGCCTACCGGGACCTCGCGCAGACCATGCAGGAAGCGGGAATGCAGCCCTACCTGCAATTCGGCGAAGTGCAGTGGTGGTACTTCCGGGACGCGCGCTCGGGGATGCCATTCTACGACGACTACACGCGGGTGGCGTTCCAGTCGCAGCACGGGCGCGAGATGGGCATCATCACCGACAACACCGTGCCGCCCTCGGAGTACTCGGACGAGGTGGCGTTTCTGCCCACGCTGATCGGCAACTTCACGAACCAGGTGATCGGCTACGTGCGGCAGTCGTATTCAAACTGCCGGTTCGAAGTTCTCTATCCGCTCGACGTCAACGAGACGGATCTCAACCGTGCCGTCAATTACCCGGCGGCGGACTGGACACCGCAGGCGCTGGACTGTCTCAAGACGGAGAGCTTCGGGTACACTTACGGCCGGAACCTGGACAAGTGCCTGGAGTCCATCGAGCTGCCGCGAAGCCGCAATTTCCCGCCTCATCAAAGCGCACACTTGGTCGGCATCAGCGATCCCACCTCGCCCTGGCTGAAAGAAGTGAGAATGGCCAGAGCGGAGGGCGTCGAGTCGGTGGTGCTGTTCGCGCTGGACCAGTTTTGCCTCATCGGATACCCCGCGCCGCTGCCCGAGAGCAGCCGGCGGAGCACGTTTCAGGGTTGATTGCCCCATCCCCGGTTGTCGAGTACAGGGTCCAGCTTGTACCCTCAATGAGGAGGGTCTGTTGGCTGCGGTCTTGATTCAGAACGTCTCGAAAGTCTTCCACCTCTACCGGCGGCCGTCGGACCGGATCTTCGAGCTGCTGCCGTTCGGCTCGCGCCGCGCGCATTCGGACTTCTGGGCGCTGCGCGACGTCAGTGTGGCGGTGGAGCGCGGGGAAATCCTGGGGATCGTGGGGCCCAATGGTTCGGGCAAGAGCACGCTGCTGCAACTGGTCTGCGGCATCCTGCGGCCGACGCGAGGGCGGGTGGTGACGCAGGGGCGGGTGGCGGCGCTACTGGAGCTGGGGGCGGGCTTCAACCCGGAGTTCACGGGCCGCGAGAACGTTTTCATGAACGGGGAGATCATGGGACTGACGCCGGCCCAGTGCGAGAGCGCGTTCCCGCGCATTGCCGCGTTCGCGGAGATTGGCGAGTTCATCGACCGGCCGGTGAAGGAGTACTCGAGCGGAATGTACGTGCGGCTGGCGTTCGCCACGGCCATCCATGTGGAGCCGGAGATCCTGATTGTGGACGAGGCGCTGGCGGTCGGGGACGCGATCTTCGCCAATCGCTGCATCCAGAAGTTCGAGGAGCTGAAAGACCGCAAGGTGACCGTGCTGTTTGTCTCGCATGACCTGGGGCTGGTGAAGCGGCTGGCGCACCGGGCGATCCTGATGCTGGGGGGGCGCATCGAGGCCGAAGGCAGCCCGCGGGACGTGGTGAACCGCTACGTGGGGCTGGTGGTGGAGCGGCAGAAGCGCGGCCCGGAAGAGGAGGGGCGCAGCGGCCTGGCCAGCAGCTTCCGGCACGGCGACGGCGCGAGCGAGATCGCGCGCGTTGAGCTTCTCAACGCGGAAGGGGCGCCTTCGACGACGCTGATGAGCGGCGAGCGGGTTACGGTGAGGGTAACGGCGCGATTCCGGCGGCAGGTCTCCGACCCGATCGTAGGAATCCTGATCCGCAACCGGCTCGGGATCGACGTGTTCGGGACAAACACGCGGCTGGAACAGCGCGAGTTGGGCGAGTTCCACGCGGGCGAACAGCTCGAAGTGGACTTCGGGTTCGACTGCCTGCTGGCGCAGCAGGAATACACGCTAACGGCGGCCACGCAGTACTTCGACGGATCGAGCCAGGACTGGCTGGACGACGTGCTAAGCTTCCGAGTAGTGGACCCGAGGGGCGCCGCCGGAGTGGCGAGCTTCCGGACCGACATCCTGTGCCGAAAAGTGACCGCATCGTGACCGATACCAACGCGTCCTTCTTTGGGCATCCGCGCGGCCTGGCTACCCTGTTCTTCACCGAGATGTGGGAGCGCTTCAGCTACTACGGGATGCGCGCGCTCCTGATCCTGTTCATGACGGCTTCCGTGGACCATGGCGGCCTGGGGTTCGAGGTAGGCAAGGCGGGTGTGATTTACGGGCTCTACACGGCGGGTGTGTACCTGATGAGCCTGCCGGGCGGATGGGTGGCGGACCGCATCTTCGGGCAGCGCCGGGCCGTGCTCTACGGCGGGTGTTTGATCGCGCTCGGCCAGTTCAGCCTGGGTATCCATGCGGTGCCGTTCTTCTATCTGGGGCTGGCTCTGCTGGTGGTGGGCACGGGGCTCTTGAAGCCGAACGTCAGCACGATGGTCGGGCAACTTTACTCGGCCGAAGACAAGCGGCGGGATTCCGGCTTCTCGATTTTCTACATGGGAATCAACCTGGGGGCGTTCCTGGCGCCGCTGGCGTGCGGGTACGTGGGCCAGCGAGTGAACTGGAACCTGGGATTCGTGCTGGCGGGCGTGGGCATGACGCTGGGCCTGCTTCAGTACACGATCGGCGGCAAACACCTGGGCGAGGCGGGGCTTCATCCGGTGCGGCCGGAGGGTGCGGAAGCGGCGAGGAAGCAGAAGCGCAGCCTCGAGATCGCCGCAGTGGTGTTGGTGATCCTGGTCGCGGTGCCGCTGCTGCTCTCGCTGACCGGAGTCGTCCAGATCACGGCCAAATTGGTCGGCAATGCGGTTGGGGTGCTGCTGATCGCGCTGACGGTGGGAGTGTTCTGGTGGCTGCTGTCCAGCGGGGAATGGACCCCGCTGGAGCGGAAGCGTTTCGTGGCGACCGCGGTGCTCTTCCTGGCGGCTGCGCTATTCTGGTCGGCCTACGAGCAGGCCGGTTCGACACTCACTCTGTTCGCGGACCGCAGCACGGACAATCGGGTCCTGGGTCACCCGTTTCCGTCGAGTTGGTTCCAATCCCTGAATTCGCTCTTTGTGATCCTGCTGGCCCCGGGATTCGCCTGGCTGTGGATTCGCCTGGGAAGGCGCGAGCCATCGAGCCCGGCGAAGTTTGCCCTGGGACTGGTGCTGGTCGGGCTCGGTTTTGTGGTGGTGGGAATCGCAGCGCTGCGCACAGCCTCGGGCGCGCGGGTCAGCCCGGTATGGCTCACGGCGACGTACTTTCTGCATACCTGCGGTGAGCTCAGCCTCAGCCCGGTGGGGTTGAGCGCGATGACCAAGCTGGCGCCGGCGAAAGTGGCGAGCCTGATGATGGGCGTGTGGTTCCTGTCCGACGCTGTGGGCAACTACATCGGCGGGCGCGTGGCAGCCGTGTATGAGAGCTTCTCGACGCCATCGCTGTTCGCTACGGTGGCTGGATTCACCATTGGGCTGGGGATCGTCCTGGTGCTGCTGGTCAAGCCAATGAAGCGTCTGATGGGGGGAGTGAACTGAACATGGACCTTGCGGCGATTCAGCAGGCCCTGATCGATGAGGGCTTGGATGGCTGGCTGTTCTTCGACCACCACCAGCGCGACCCGCTGGCGTACCGGGTGCTGGGGCTCTCACCACCGGCACTGGTGTCGCGGCGGTGGTATTACCTGATTCCGGCGCACGGCAAGCCGAAGGGATTGGTGCACCGCATCGAGCCGTTCCTGTTGGATGGGGTGCCCGGGGCAAAACAGCAATACTCGAGCTGGAGCGAACAGGTGGAAGGGCTGAGCGGGATGCTGGCGGGATGCCGGCGCGTGGCCATGCAGTACTCGCCGGAGTGCGCGGTTCCGCTGGTGTCGATTGTCGATGGGGGCACCATCGAATTGGTGCGCGCGACGGGGGTCGAAGTGGCGAGCTCCGCCAACCTAATCCAGTACTTCGAGGCGCGCTGGACCCAGGCGAACCTGGATCTGCACCTGGAGGCGGGGCGCAAGGTGGATGAGATCCGCCGAAACGCTTACCAATTGGTAAGCGACTGCCTCCGAGCCGGCCGGAGAGTAACCGAGTTCGAGGTGCAGCAGTTCTTTCGGAAGGGCTTTGCAGAGGCCGGCCTCGTGACCGATCACGGCCCTACGATCGCGGTTAACGAGAACTCCTCGAATCCGCACTACGAGCCGCGGGCGGAAGCTTGCCGCGAAATCCGCCCCAGGGACCTGTTGCTCACGGATATCTGGGCGAAGGTGGACGTGCCGGAGAGCGTTTACTACGACATCACGTGGACCGGATATTGCGGTCCCGAGCCGCCGGCGGCGATCCAGAGCGTCTTCGAGATCGTGCGGGAGGCGCGCGACCGCGCGGTGAAACTCGTCCAGGACGCCATCGCAGCCGGACGCCCTCTGCGCGGTTTCGAGGTGGACGACGCGGCGCGTGGCGTCATCCGCGAGCGCGGCTACGGAGAGTATTTCACCCACCGCACCGGACATTCGATCGGCGCCGAGGTCCATGGGGCGGGCGCCAACATGGACAACCTGGAAACGCACGACGAGCGCCGCATCATCCCCTGGACATGTTTCTCGATCGAGCCGGGCATCTACCTGCCGGAGTTCGGCATCCGCTCGGAGGTCAACGTGTTCGTGGGGGAGGACGCGGCGCGGGTCACCGGCGAAATCCAAGAGCGGCTGGTGATTCTATAGATGCGGAGACTGGTTCTCGGAATCGGCCTGGTCTGCGGGCAGGTCTGGGCGCAGGGCGCACCAACCAGACTGGCCAACACGTTCGAGTTGAGGCTGCCGAAGGGTAGCGCGGAGGTGGAGTGGGTCAGCGCGTCCACATTCCGTTTTGCGAGGAGCTGGGGCGCGCCTGGGCCCGCGGCGGGGCCGATCAAGAACAGCACGGTCGCGGTCACGGTTGAGGACCTGGGCGCCCGGGTGCGCTTCCGCACGCGGTATCTCACGGTGGCGGTGAGCAAGGACGCCGGGCGCCTGGAGATCCAAAGCAATGACGGGCCGCTCACGACGACCACCGTTCGCGACGAGGCAGCCTCGGTCGTTCTGGAGAGCACGGTAGCGGCGGCCGAGCGGTTCTACGGCCTGGGTTCACGGCGCACGCCCAGTCTCGACCTGCGCGGCTCCCTCATCGAGGCGACCAAGCCGTTCCTCATCTCGAGCGGAGGCTACGGCGAGTACTTCCGTGCTCCCGGCAGGTGCTCGTTCGATCTCGCCTCATCCCGGCCGGACCGGCGGCGGACAATCGTTCCAGGAGACCGCGTCGAGTTCTTCTTCTACTACGGGCCGACGCCGAAGGAGATCCTGGAAGAACACCTGGGGGCTGCGGGGGAGGTTGAGGATTTCGGCTCCGCGGACCTGGAGATTCGGAAGCCGAGAGGGAAGGCCGCTGGCCCGGTTTCGTGGGAGGAACTGCGCGGAACGGTCTATGCGCTCCAGCACGAGAGCCTGTCGGCCATGCTGGTGCCTTCCTTTGACCTCTCCCGTTACCAGGCCGCCGGCGGCGCGCTGCTGGCCCGCGCGGTGCAACTGGCGGCATTCATCCCGAAGCTGTACGCTGCTCCGGGGGTGTCGCTGCGGCGGCGCGAGAGGTTGATCCCGTACCTGGTGGCATATGGGTACGAGACGTGGGTTCGTGGGACTCCGCTGATCCATCCGCTGGCGATGCAGTTTCCGAAAGACGCCATCGCCGCGCGGCACAGCGACGAGTTCATGGTGGGAGACGAATTGCTGGTAGCGCCCGTGCTAGGCCCGTTGGAGAACGTTCGCGTCTACCTGCCGCAGGGGATCTGGACGGAGCTGCGGACCAACGAGGTGTACAAGGGCCGCCAGGAAATCACGGTGCGAGCGGCTCCCGACGAGATGCCGATCTTCACCCGGAACGGCACCATCCTGCCGCTGGCCGCGGAGATCCCCGGCGGGCCGCTGGAGTTGCACTACTTCCCCAAACTGGGCGCCGAGTTTTTCCTCTATGAGGAGGACCTCGGGGAAATCTCGCAGGTACACGCCGCCCCGGCTGACGAGTTTCTGCGGCTGGAGACCGAATCGCTCCACGAGCGCACGTACGAGTGGATTGTGCACCACACCCCGGCGTGCCGCAAAGTGATGCTGGGCGAAGCCGAACTTGGCCGGGTCGATGCCCGGGCGCGGCTAGCGCCGGGAACGTGGTATTACGATTCGGCGGGGGAAAGCCTGCACGTGATGGTCCGCGCCGCGGCGCGCGGGGACGAGATTGTCAACATCTCGTTCTGAGCGCCGAGCAACCGAGGTCGCCGATGCGCCTGGCGTCACGCGGAGCCGCTTCATAAATCTTTGCAAAACTCATCCTGGCTGCTGCCAGGCGAGATTCTAATCTAGTAATGAGGATTCGTTCCATAGTCGAAGCCGGGGCGCTCGCGCCGGCGCGGCCTCCCCTTCAGGCTGTGCCCGGCGGCGTGAACTGTGATGAAATGGCGAGGGAGAGACGAGCACGGCAGTGAGATTGGAAGTGGATGACCGGCACGCTTCTGTTGGTTGACGACGATGTCGAACTCTGCACCCTGATGCGAGAGTTCTTCGCCGCGCACGATTTCGCGATCGAGGTCTGCCACGACGGCGGCGCCGGCCTGGGCGTCGCCGTCGCCGGGCGCTTCGATCTGATTCTGCTCGACGTGATGATGCCGAAGCTGGACGGCTTCACCCTTCTCCAGCGGCTCCGTGCCAAGAGCAATGTCCCCGTGCTCATGCTCACAGCCCGCATGGAGCAGCAGGACCGAATCCAAGGACTGGAGAGCGGCGCGGACGACTACCTCCCCAAGCCTTTCGATCCCTTGGAACTGCTGGCGCGCGTGCGGGCAATCCTGCGCCGGTCGAAAGCCAGGCCCAACGCGGTGTCCTCGCCAATCCAGGCCGGCGGCATTCGTATCGACCCCGGCGCCAGGAGCCTTGCCAAGCACGGAGTAGCCGTCGAAATCACGTCCGTCGAATACGACATTCTGGAGTTGCTGGCAAGCTCCGCAGGGCGGGTGGTGAGCCGCGACGAACTCGCGCAGCGCCTGTACCAGCGCGAGGCCACGCCGTTCGACCGGGCGATCGACGTCCACATCAGCCACTTACGCAAGAAACTGGAGAATGGCGGCGTCTGCATCAAAACGGTGCGGGGCGTCGGTTACCAGCTCTGCGCGGAAGGCGGAGCGCAGGTGAACCGTTGAGGTCGATCTTCCTCAGGATACTTGCGTGGTTCGGAATTCTCCTGCTCTTTTCTTTCGTCGCGTTCGTCATCACCACGGCGCTGCTGATCCGCCAGGACAATCCGGTGGATCGCTTCACCAATCTGGTCGTCAAGATGCAACTCGATGACGCGGTGGCAGCGTACCAGGCGGGGGGAGTCAAGGCCCTCGCTTCGTGCCTGGAAAGGTTCAACCGCTATCTTCCCGGAGAGCGCTATCTTCTCGACGCGTCCGGCCGGGATCTGGCGACAAACGCGGATCGTGCCGCGCTCCTGGCGGCCGCTCCGCCCGCCTTCCGGTTCCCTTGGCCGCCGCCGAAGCAGCCAGTTATCAGACAGGCCACCGCCGACGGGCGGTATCATCTCGTCATCCGGGCCAAAGGCCTTCCTTCCGCGCCCTACAACTACCTGCCGTACTACGCCTGGATCGTGCTGGTCCTGGTGTCGCTCTGCTACGCCATGGCGTTCACCCTGGTCAAGCCGTTGCGCCAGCTTCGGGATACGTTGTCCAAGTTCGGCGGCGGCGACCTGGCAGTGAGAACCGGATCGACCCGCCGGGACGAGTTTGGCGACGTCTCCCGGGTTTTCGACAAAATGGCGGACCGGATTCAGGCCCTGCTGACGGCGGAACGGCGACTGCTTCAAGACATTTCTCACGAGTTGCGCTCGCCGCTGGCCCGGCTGGGTTTCGCGGTGGAACTAGCACGAAACGCCGAAGACCGCCAGGCGGCCCTGGACCGCGTCAAGAAGGAGGCGGTTCGAATCTCGAACCTGGTCGGCGAACTCCTCGACATGTCGCGAGTGGAAGGGGATCCGGGCGTTCGCACGGCCGCGCAGGTAGACCTGACGGAGCTGGTGGACTCCGCGGTGGACGACGCCTTCATCGAGGCCGACGCAAGGAACTGCAAAATCGTCCCCCAAATCGAGAGAACGCTCGAGATTTCCGGCGACGCGGAACTGCTGCGCCGCGCCATGGAAAACGTGCTGCGGAACGCTCTGCGGCACACGCCGGAACACACCGCGGTCGAGGTCTCGTTGCGCCGCGAGAACGCCGCGGCGGTGCTGACCATCCGCGACCACGGTACGGGTGTGCCACCGGACATGCTGGAAGATATCTTCCGGCCGTTTTTCCGCACCGACGACGACCGGTCCCGAAGCACCGGCGGCGTGGGCCTCGGGCTGGCGATCGCGCGGCGCGCCATTCACTTCCATCACGGAGAGATCGCCGCGGAGAATGCCGACCCCGGCCTGCGAATAACGATTCGCCTGCCTCTGGCGCCCGGGGGAACCTCCAGGCCCCGGCTGAGGACCTCGTCAGCCTGAATCGGCGCTTCACAAAACTTCACACTTCTTCTGAAACGACAGGTCCCCGAACTGGCATCAAGGGATCTTAGGGACGAAGCCCGGTACACCTCATCGAGGAGGATTGGTGTGGCCATGCTGTCCGGTGAATCAGAGCGCCGATTCCGGAGGAAACGATTGACTCGGCTTATTAGAACCTGGTTCTTTCTTTTCGCAAGCTTCGCGATCCACGCTCAAGACCCGGCCACCTTGTCGGTGACCGTCGTCGATCCCAGCAATGCCGTGGTCCCGGGTGCGCAATTGACGCTGATCGATCAGCGCCGCGGCAGCGTCAGACAGGCGCAAACCCGCGAAACCGGCGATGCAGTGTTCGATCATCTCGATCCGGGTGTTTACACGCTCGAGGCCGAGAAAGCGGGTTTCGACAAGATTCGACTCGACAAGGTACTCGTGGCCGTGCGCGACCGTCAAAGTCTTCATCTCGAGTTCAGGGTCTCTGCCGCCGCCCAAACCACGGTCACCGTGACGGGCGAAGCCGAAGGAATCTCGTCCGACCCGGCGGCGGGCATATCGGTCGACAGCAAGTACATGGAGAACCTGCCGGTTAATGGGCGGAACGCCAACTCTCTGATCCTGATGACGCCCGGCATAACGAGCGCTGCCGGCGGGCGAGGAGGGTTTGGCTTCAACGCCAACGGCCTGCGGGAAAACACGAATTACTACACGCTCGACGGCGTCAGTTTGAACGCTTCGGTCGGTGGCGGAGGGCCAATGGGCGGGCCCATGGGCGGGGGACCACCGATGGGTGGCGGGGCGCCCATGGGCTCGGGCCCTGAAATGATTTCGATCGACGCCATGCAGGAGATGCGCGTTCAGACCTCGACGTTCGCCCCGGAGTTCGGCAGATCGCCCGGAGCGCAGATCTCCATGGTGAGCCGCGGAGGCGGAAACGCGGTGCACGGATCGCTGTATTACTACTTCCGGAACGACCAGTTGAATGCCAACGACTGGTTTGCCAACAACTCCGGATTGCCGCGCGGCGAACTCCGGCAGAACCGGATGGGCGGCGTTCTGGGGGGCCCTCTCAAAAAGGACCGCACCTTCTTCTTTGTGTCCTACGAGGGGCTTCGGTTGCGCACGCCGGTCACGGTGATCGCCGACGTTCCCGATCTCGCCAGCCGCCGGAGCGCACGCTCAAACCTGCGGCCGTACTTGAACGCATTCCCCTTGCCGAACGGTCCGGAGCTCACGGACGGCGCCGCCCAGTTCCGCTCCGTCATCTCGAATCCCTCGACTACGGACAGCGGCAGCTTCCGCCTCGATCACCTGCTAACCGCCAGGTGGACGCTGTTCGTGCGCTACGGCTATTCGACTTCCTCGGGGCGGAGCCGGGGCTCGGAGATCATTACGCCGAATGTGCTGAGCACGCGCGACTCGGTTTCCCACACGATCACCACGGGCGTCACCCGGCTGTTGGGCGGCGGCGCGATCAACGACCTTCGAGTGAACTTCTCGCGTTCTGGCGGGAACTCGTCTTCCACGATGGACGACTTTGGCGGCGCGGTCCCCTTGACCGAGGATCGCATGTTCCCGAAAAGCGTCACAGCGGCGCAGGGTCAGTTCAGCCTCAATGTCAGCGGCCTCGCGGGCTATTCCTGCGCTTCCCAATTGCGCAACGAACAACAGCAGATCAACCTGACGGACAACCTGACAAAGACCTTCGGCCGCCACCACTTCAAGACGGGCCTCGACTTGCGTTACATCACGCCGACCTACCATCGAAAGCCATACGGCGAAAACATCACTTTTCGGAGCTTGGGGGGCGCCAGCGATTCGCTTCTGTCGGGGGTGGCGACCAATGTCACGATCACCGCGAACTTGACGGAAGTCTATCCGGTCTACGTGAACTTCTCCTTGTATGGCCAGGACGCGTATCGCGCGACCGAACGCACCACGCTCACCTACGGGTTGCGGTGGGACGTGAATCCGGCGCCCGGAGTCCGGCACGGCCCGCGCCCCTTGGCGGTCGCCTCCGACCAGATTGCCGGGGTCACGCAAAACGATCCGCTGTACCAGACGCGCTGGTTCGACGTCGCGCCTCGCTTCGGCCTGGCATACCAGATGGACACCACGCCGGGACGGGAGATGATCTTCCGCTCCGGCGCAGGCCTGTTTTACGACATGGGCTACGGCATGAGCGCGGGCGCGTTCAACGGCGCGCCGTATTCGAGCGTCCGGACCCTCACCACGGCCACCTTCCCGCTCTCCGCCTCCAATCTCTCCCCGCCCACTCTGCCGCCGGTGCGTCCTTACGGCCAGATCATCGCCGCCGAGCGTTCGCTCCGATCGCCGCGCGTGATACAGTTCAGCGCGGCCGTCGAACGTATGTTCGGAGCAGGGCAGTCGCTCACCATCGGGTACTCGGGCACGCGAGGCGACCGCCTCCTCCGCATCGAGATGCAGCCGTCGTTCTCGAACGCCTACGACCTGCTGAACGTTTCCACCAATGGTGCGACGTCCAGCTACAACGGCCTCCAAGTCCAGTTCCGGCGCAGGTTGAGCGCCACCCTCCAGACCCAGCTCAGTTACACCTACTCCCACTCGATCGACAGCGCCTCCAACGACATGGGATTTGGCGGCGGTTTCGCGACGCTGTTCGGTGGCGGGGAGCGGGGATCTTCGGATTTCGACATCCGCCACAATCTCAACCTCTCCGGATCGTGGATTCTTCCCGCGCCCAAACGGGGCCTCTTCGCGCCGCTATTGCACGGATGGTACGCCGACTGGGTGATTACGGCGCGGACCGGACTGCCTTTCGATGTCCAGGGCATCAGCTCGGAGGCAAGCAACTCTTCCGACAGCAGCGCCAGGGGAGGGCTGTTCGCGCAAGTCCGGCCGGACTATAACGGCAAACCGCTCTGGATCCGGGATTCACACGTCCCCGGCGGGCAACGGCTCAACGCCGATGCGTTTTCCGCGCCGAGCGGATACGGCCAAGGGAACCTCGGCCGCAACGCAATTCGCGGCTTCCCGGCCCAACAGGTGGATCTAGCGTTGCGACGCCAACTGGCATGGGGGGAAAGGCTGCGCCTGAACCTCTCCGCGCAGGCGTACAACATCTTAAACCATCCCAACTTCGCCAATCCGTCGCCGCAGGAGGGTGCCAACCTCTCGAGTCCCAATTTCGGCGCGGTCACCAGGATGGTGAATCAGTCCATGGGCGGTGGCGGCGCTATCTACAGCTCAGGAGGCTCCCGCTCGCTCGAACTGGCGCTCCGGCTCCAATTCTGAACAGGCCAACTATGTCCAGACGACTCACCATTACAGTGCTTGCCTGCGTAGGGGCGCTCGCCGCCCAGACGCCGCCTCCCAGCGACTCCGGTGCGGAGCGGACGCCCTCATTCATGAAGCGTTTTTCCTTTGGTTTTCGCGTGCGCGCGATTCCCAGCAGGCTCTTCGTCAAGAGGACGATCGCGACCTCGACCACCAACCCCGCTCTGACTTACAACTACAAGACGACTTCCTCATCTCCCTATGTCGGCTTCGGCCCCGCACTGGACTTCTCGATCCGGCGGAACCTGTTGGTGGCGGTCGATTTCCTGCATCACAGTGCCTCCTACACGCAAACCACCGAGATCACCGACAGCAACTCGAAGAAGACCACCATCAGTGAGGCTACGCGTGCCACCTATTGGGACATCCCCGTCCGCCTTCAAGTGCTGAGCCTGCCTCGCCTGCCGCGGCGCATGTTTGTCTCCGGCGGAGGCGTGCTTCGACATGCAGGTCACATTCGAACGGGCAATGAATTCACTTATCACGATGGCAGTACCGACTACAATGAGTGGCCCACGAAGCCGGCCAAGAACCCGATTTGGGGCGTGGTGGTAGGCGCCGGATTCCGCTTTGTCGACGATTTTAACATCAAGGTGATGCCCGAGGTGAGGTACACGCGTTGGTTCGGGAGCACGTACAATTCCGCCTCGACCCTGTCCCAACAGGGACAACTGGAGGCGCTGATCGGCATTACGTTTTGACCCGGCAACGGCGCCGTCGAGCGCCGTGGAGGAATGGAGGTCAATGAAACGCTATCTCAACTCATTTCTGCTGGTTGCGGCGGCTGCCGCCGCGCAGTCTCTCCAGAACCCGGCTTTCGACCTGCGTACCCTCATTGGAACTGGTTCGCGAGGAGATGCCGGGCCCGCGGTGGACGCCGTGCTCGACGGTCCCTCCGGGCTGGCCGAGGATCCGGACGGGAACATCTACATCTCGGAGTCGAACGCCGGCGTGATTCGCAGAGTCCGCCCCGATGGCGTGATCGAGCGCTTTGCCGGTACGGGCACTCTCGCAGACGGTGTGGCCGGCGGTCCCGCCCGCCAAACGGACCTGTTGTCGCCCACAGTTCTGCTGATAGACAGGGATGGCGGCCTGCTGTTTGCGGACGCACAGTCGTGCCGGATCCGGAAAGTAAGGAAGGACGGCATTCTGCAGGACATCGCTGGTACCGGAGCCTGTACTTCGGGCGGCGGCATGGGTCCCTCAGGCGGCGGAAGCAGCAGGGACCGCCTCGCGTTGGAAACGGACATCACCGGAATCGGCGGAATGGTCTTGGATAGACAGGGCCGCCTGCTGTTCACAGAGCCCGACAAGCACATCATCAGACGATTGGACGAAGATGGGTACATCCGGACGATCGCGGGGACTGCCGGCTACTCCGGATTCTCCGGCGATAACGGTGCGCCCACTTCCGCCACGCTGTACTATCCCAGGGGACTTGTCTTCGATGGCGACGGGAACCTGCTCGTCGCGGACAGCTTTAACTGCCGCGTCCGGCAGATTTACAGTGACGGCAATATCTACACGCTCCTCGGCGCGACCTCCTGCGCCACTTCGAGTTCGACATTCACGGGCGGCGCCCAAACCAGATTGGACCGGGTTGGCGCTCTCGCATATGACGCCGCCACGAACACTGTGTTTGTTGGACTTCCCCAGGCATACCGGGTGCTCAGCTTCGACATGAATTCCTGGCGCCTCGCGCCGTTCCTCGGAAACGGCCTCCTGGGCGCGGTCGAGACCACGCAGCCACTAAGCCTGACGCTAAACGTACCGACCGCGATCCTGGCATCCTCCAAGTCCGGCATACTCGTGGCGGCCGGTTCTTCTTACCGCGTCTATTCGGTGCAAAATGGGGTGGTGCGGGCCTTCGCGGGGCATTGGCCGCAAGTGAGCGCCTACCCCGCGGCGCCGATGGCACAACTTCTTCAGCCGAGAGGCGTCTGCCTCACGCCGGAAGGCTCGCTGCTCACCAGTGATGCGAGTGCGGACCGCCTGTTGCGCTGGGATGCGCCCGACCAGCTCAGCGCGGTCGCCGGAGCCGCGTATCCGGCGGGCTTGGCGAAAGGCGAGACCGGACCGGCGCTGCAGGTTGCGTTGGACCAGCCCAACCGCATTGTGCGGCGAACGAACGGCGAAATCTTCGTTAGCGAGAGCACCCGCATTCGCGCGATCGACGAACGAGGAGCAATCCGAACGATTCGCGCCACTCTGGACAATCCGACTGGTATGGTGTTCGACTCGGCTGACCGGCTGATCTTCTCGGAGGCCGGCCAGCATCGAATCGTCCGCCTGGATCTGGCCGCCAATTCGTCCACGGTAATTGCCGGAACCGGAACCGCCGGATGGACCGGCGACGGCGATTCGGCCACCGACGCCGAACTGAACTCGCCCGGCGATCTGGCCTTCGATCCCCAGGGAAATCTACTGGTTTCCGACCGGGGCAACCACGTGGTCCGGAGCATCTCCGCGGATGGAAAGATCCGGACGGTCATCGGGTCGGGCATGCCTTTCAGCTACAACGACATTTCCGGACAACTGGCCCTCCAGACAGGGTTCGATTCCATCGACGGCTTGGCGGTCGACAGCAAAGGCAATGTTTACGTGGCCGAGTATCAACGCGTCAGCGTGGTCTCGCCCGCAGGCCGGGTGCAAATCCTCACCGGCCTGCTTGCCGAGGACGACAATGGAAAGCGGTCCTACTTGGACGGGCCCCTGAGTGGCGCCGACGGACTCGCGGTGGACCAGGCAGACCGGGTGTACATCTCGGTCCGGCACGACGGCAGGGTTCTCGTCGCGTCGCCCGTGATCGCGGGGGCGGAAAGGCCGAGGGTGGACGATGGCGGCGTTGTGAGCGCCGCCTCCTATGCCCCAGGCATTTCACCGGGCAGTTTCTCGGCCATCTTCGGCGCCCACCTCGCTGGAGGAGCCCCGGCCAGCGTCCGGGTGTTTCTGAACGGCCGGCAGCTCATGCCGTATTACGCGTCGGAGCGCCAGATCAACATCCTGGTGCCGCAAGACGTGACCGCAGACACGGTGGACCTGCGCGTCTCGACGGTTCAGGGCGTCTCCGCCCCGACGCCGACCGCCATGCGGACGGTTTTGCCCGGCATCTTCTACGACACCGCAACCGGATATGGCGCGATCCAGATCATGCCCGCGCACGATGCGATGGCGATCTACGGTACGGGGCTCGGCCCCCTTCATACTGCAGCCTCGGGACTGCTGTGGACGGCAAAAACGGTTGAGGTATACCTGGGCGGCAACTCCGTGGACGTTCTGTTCAGCGGCCAGACGCCCGGATATCCCGGACTCCACCAAGTCAACGCCCAAATTCCTACCGGCCTTGCCGGCGTTCAAACAGTGTCCATCCGCGTCGACGGCGTGCAAAGCAACGTAGTCAAGGTGGATCTCAACTGACGCGAGTCGAGTAACCAGACCGGAGTTTTAGCAAAACTTAAGACTCGCGCTACCGGTTGCGTGGTTTAATTAGGCAGGATGGCAAGAATCGGAAGTTATGCGAGCGCTTTCGCTGTGGCGTTCATGCTGAATGCGGCGCCGGCGCAGGTCCCGGTTTCCGCGCGATTTGTAGGTACAGTCGGCGAACTTAGAGCTGCCGGCGGCGAGATCCATATAAAACCCGACGCCGGCGAAGCACTTATCGTGAAAGTCGGCCCCGATACGCTGCTCCAGCGGGTCGCTCCGGGTGAAAAGGATCTAAAGAGGGCCGAGGCGATCGCGATCGATGCTGTGTCGGTGGGCGATCGAGTGTTCGTGACGTTGGCGCCAGGCACGCTGGAAGCTCGCCGCATCGTCGTGATGCCGGTCGCCGAGATCGCGAAGCGGAATGCGGCCGACCGGGCGGACTGGAGCAAGCGCGGCGTCTCCGGTATCGTCTCCGCAAAAACGGCAAATGCGATTACGCTGCGCATACCGTCCTTCCCGGCCCCGCTCACGGCAACCGTAACGGTCGATCCGAAGACTGTCATCAGGCGGTATGCGCCGGATTCCGTGCGCTTCGCCGATGCGAAACCCAGCGGCGTGGCGGAGGTCGGCGTGGGCGATCAGCTTCGCGCTCGCGGGCAGAAGAGCGCAGACGGCCAGAGCGTAGCGGCCGACGAGATCGTCTTCGGTACCTTCGTTACCAAGGCTGGTTCGGTCACCTCCGTCAATCTCGAAACCAAGGAAATCACGCTCAACGACCTGGCAACCAAGAAGCCACTGGTCGTCAAGGTAACTGCCGATTCGCAGTTGAAGATGATGCCCGGTCAAGGGATGATGGCCGGGGGCCCGCTTCCTCGGCCATCCGGAGGTCCTCCGGACCTTTCACAGATGCTCGAGCGCATGCCCGCCGCGAGACTCGAAGACCTCAAGACCGGCATGATCGTGGCGGTCTCGAGCACCAAAGGAGCCGCGCCCGGCGAGATTACGGCAATCACGCTGCTGGCGAACGCCGGCATGCTCATCCAGATGGCGGGCATGACGTCCAGCGGACCAGCCCGGCCAGACGGGACAAGCAGCCAGGGCATGCTGGGGATGGGGATGGGCGACCTGACTGGCGGAATGGGCGGTGGCCTGAACCTTCCGGGCATGATTCCGTGACCGCCTGGCGGCAACGAACCACGAAAGACACCCCTATGCGAACACTTGCAACGAGTATTTTGTTTCTTTGCGCCTGTGCATTCTCCCCGATTGTACCGGCCTGCGCTCAGCCACAGCCCGCGTCGAGTCTCAGCGGCGTGGTCGCAGATCCGTCCGGAGCCGTCGTGCCGGATGCGCTGGTACAATTGCGCGGAACTGGCGGCGAGCGGCGGGTCAGGACGGACGGCTACGGCCGGTATTCGTTCCGTTCCCTGCCCTCTGGCAAGTACCTGCTGCGAGTGATCGCCAGGGGATTCACCGTGAGCCAGAGAAAGGACTTCGAGATCAGTGGCGCAACCACGTTCGACGTGCAGTTGACCATCGAAGCCGAAACGCAGGTGCTCAACGTGGAAGCGGAGGCCAACCGCGTTGGCGTCGAAGCGGACCAGAATGGCGGCGCGCTCGTGCTCGGACAAAAGGAGCTTGCGGCGCTCTCCGACGATCCCGACGAGCTTCAGCAGCAATTGCAGGCCATGGCCGGACCCTCGGCCGGGCCGTCGGGCGGCCAGATCTACATCGACGGCTTCACCGGCGGCAACCTGCCGCCCAAATCCTCCATTCGGGAGGTCCGCATCAACTCCAACCCGTTCTCACCGGAGTACGACCGGCCCGGCTTCGGCCGAATCGAGATCTTCACGAAGCCCGGAACGGACGCTATTCGCGGGCAGGCGTTCTTTCAGTTCAACAACGAGAAGCTGAACTCGCGCAGCCCGCTGCTGGCGCAATCGGACCGGCCGCCCTACCGGCAGAAGTTCTACGGACTGAGTCTGAGCGGCCCGGTCAAGAAGCAGAAGGCCTCGTTCGGGGTCGATTTCGAGAGGCGCAACATCGACGAGAACGCGTTCATCCTGGCCACGACGCTCGACGACGGCCTGAACCCGAAACTCGTCAACCAGGCAATCCTTACGCCGCAGGTCAGAACCAACATCGCGCCCCGCCTCGACTATGCGATCAGCGAGAAGACTACGCTGACGGTTCGCTACCAGCACACGCGCAGCAACTTCGAAAAGGAAGGCGTGGGCAACTACAGTCTCGCGTCGAAGGCCTACGACCAAAAGAACTCCGAGGACTCGGTGCAGGCAACGCTAACCGCGGCGCCGGGCCCGAAGGCGGTCAACGAGACGCGATTCCAATACATGCGCGCCTCCTCATGGAACACCGGCGACAACAGCACGCCTGCCATCAGCGTCCTGGGAGCCTTCGAAGGCGGGGGCGCTCAGACCGGCGCTTCGGGAAACACCTCCCAGCATGGGGAGCTTACCAACATCTCGACACTAAGCCGCGGTGCGCATATAGTCAGGTTGGGCGCGAGACTCAGGCAAGTGCGTCTGGAAGACACCTCGTTGAACAATTTCGGCGGGACATACTCTTTCTTCGGAGGAACGGGGCCGGAACTCGACGCCAACGATCAGCCGATTGCGGGCACATCGATTCAGTTGTCCGCACTGGAGCGGTACCGCCGCACCTTGCTGTTCCAGCGAGCCGGGTACACCGCCGCACAGATCCGCGCCTTTGGGGGTGGCGCGTCGCAGTTCAGCTTGAGCGGCGGAACTCCAACAACCTCCGTGGGACAGTTCGATGCAGGGCTTTTCGTCAACGACGACTGGCGGGTGCGTCCGAACCTGACGCTGATCTATGGGCTGCGCTATGAGATCCAAACTAACATCGGGGACGCCGGCGACTGGTCGCCGCGCATTGGCCTGGCCTGGGGCGTCGATGGGCGTCGCGGAAAGACGGCCAAAACGGTCGTGCGGCTGGGTTTTGGAACGTTCTACGACCGGATCCGCGAAACCACGCTGCTGCAATCCGAGCGCTACAACGGGACAACGCAGCAGTCGTACTTGATCTTGAATCCGGACTTCTACCCCGCGATTCCCACTCCGGCATCGCTGGCGGACAACAAGCAACCCCAGCAGTTGCAGTTGACAGACGCCGCGATTCGCGCTCCGCGCACTTATCAATGGAGTGTGGGCGCCGACCGGCAGGTGAATAAGTACGTCCGCTTCAGCGCGAATTACATCGGAAGCCGCGGCGTGCACATGCAGGGATCGCGCAACATCAACACTCCAGTCGATGGCGCTTACCCGTTCGGCGATCGCCAGCTTCGCATCCTAACGGAATCGACCGGTTTCAGTCGCACCAACATGCTCATCTTGAGCCCGAGCTTCAATTACAAGAAGATCTTTCTGTTCGGTTTCTACGGCTTGTCCTACGGTAAGACCGACTCCGAGGGGCAACCCGCGAATCCGTACAACCTGCGAGCGGAGTGGGGGCCTTCCTCGTTCGGCGATGTGCGGCACCGGTTTCTGATGGGCACGAACATCCCGATGCCGTGGAACGTCAGTCTGAGCCCGTTCACGATGATCAGCTCTGGTACGCCATACAACATCACCACGGGCCGCGACACGCTCGGGAGCGGATTCACAAACGAGCGCCCCGCCCTCGTCACGAGCCTCGACGCAGCCCAGTGCAGCGGCGGCGACTTGGTTTACAGGAGCGGTTTCGGCTGCTTCAACTTGAATCCGGCGCCGGGCGCCCCGGTCATCGAGCGGAACTACGCGCGCGGTCCCGCTAATGTCAGCCTGAACCTGCGCCTGGCGCGCACCTGGTCCTTCGGCAGCCGTCGTGAATCGGGTCCCGCCAGCGGCGACATGCCGCAGGGGATGGGAGGCGCCCGCGGAATGGGCGGCCCTCCGGCCGGAGCGCCCCCTCCCGGCGGCCCGGGTGGTCCGCCCGCGGGGCTGTTCGGAGCCGCCAGCGGAAAGAAATACAACCTGACGCTCAGCGCTTCCGCCCGGAATATTCTGAATCATCCAAGTTACGCCGCGCCCAGCGGCGACCTGTCGTCGCCGTACTTCGGGCAGTACCGCAGTCTTGCAGGCTTCGGCCCGTTCGGCGGCAACAGCACCTACAACCGGAAAATCGACATTCAATTGCGATTCATGTTCTGAAGGAGGCACACCGATGATCACGCGACGCATCGTAGTTCTGGCCGCCCTGGGCGCGGGGCTGGTTTTGGCTGCCTGGGCATTTGCTCCAGGCGAATTCTGGAACGACAAGCAGCCTTCGGACTGGTCCGACAAAGACGTGCAACGCCTGCTCACGAAATCGCCCTGGGCGAAGGAGGCCAGTGTGGAGTTCGACTTCTCCGCCATGGGAGGACCGGATGGAGGCCCAGGCCCCATGGGAGGCGGCATGCCCGGCGGTGGCGGAATGGGCGGCCCGGGCATGGGAGGCCCCGGCGGGGGCGGCCCCGGCGGCATGGGGGGACCGGGTGGTCCCGGCGGTGGGCCGCCGCAGAGCCGGGCGCTGGTGCGCTGGGAGAGCGCTGCGCCGATCCGCGACGCGGACAAGCGCCAACTCCCGGAGGACGCAGCCGAATACTATGTCATCGGCGTTTCCGGACTCCCCATGATGGATGCCGGGCGCCCTGGCGCCCCCGCCGGCGGCGACCCGGAGAAGATGCAGGCCCGCCTCAAGGAATCCACCTCCCTGCGGCGCAAAGGAAAGGACCCTATCGCTCCCGTCCGTGTCCGCATTTCGGAGGCCGCTGGCGGCCTGCTCTTCTATTTTCCTCGCGACGCAGGTCCCATATCCATCGAGGAAAAGGAGGTCGTTTTCCTGACCACAGTGGGGCCTCTTGTAGTGAAGGCCAAGTTCCCGCTCAAGGAGATGACCTACCGTGGTAAACTCGCACTTTGACGGACAGGTTATCGATCGGCCCCAAGGGGCGCCGTCGGTACCTGCGACCGCAACGGCGGGCTTGTCGGGGTTCCGTAACGCCATCCCGGCCGGCATGGATGTCCACCCCGATGACTTTCGGAGTATCTAAGTTGGCGCGCGTAAAGCGGAGCCGGACGTTTTTGGACTAAGAGAAAGGATTCTAATGAAACTTACGACACTGCTCTTGACCTTGCTATTGGCAGTTCCCCTGTTGGCGGAGAATGTCGGCGGAAAATGGACTGCCTCGGTCGAGGGTCCGAACGGCGACAAGATGGACATCGCTTACAATTTCAAGGTCGACGGCGCCAAGCTGACCGGCACGGTGACGGACCCCATGGGCGAAGGCGCCATTTCCGACGGCAAAGTGGATGGGGATGCGATCTCGTTCGTAGTCGTCCGCGATTTTGGCGGCAACGAGATGAAGATCCTCCATAAGGGGAAGGTGTCTGGGGACGAGATGAAGCTGACCGTCGAGTTTGGAGACCAGACGATCGAGATCAACGCCAAGCGATCCAAGTCCTGAAGCAGCGGCCGGGGGCCCGGCAATCGTCAATCGGGCTGGTGGATGCAGCGGGGCTCTTCGGCGAGGTAGTCGCCGGTGAGGGCGTAGGCTCGGGAGCGGGAGCCGCCGCAGAGGTTGCGGTAGTGGCACAGGCCGCACTTGCCTTTCAGGCAGGTACTGTCGCGGAGCACACGGAACAGCGCGGCGTTGCGGTAGACATCCACCAGCGAGCGGCGGCGCACGTTGCCCGAGGAGATGGGCAGAAACCCGCTGGGGTAAATCTCGCCGGTGCGCGAGACGAAGACGAATCCGCGTCCGCTGTTGATTCCGGCCATGCGGTTGAGCGGGTTCTCGCCGGGATGTTGCTTGCCGTTGGCCTCGCCGTCGGCTTTCCTGCGCTGGGCCAGGTAGCGGCGGTAATGCATCGCCTCGGTGGTCTTGATCACCGCGCGGGTGCGCTTGGAGCGCTCGTACATGAACCCGAACACTTCCTCGAACTCGGCCGCGTTCAGCTCGACCTGGGAGGCGCCACGCCCGGTCGGCACCAGGAAGAACACGTCCCACATGTCCGCGCCGACGCGGTCCACGATATCGGCGATCTCCTCCAGATGCCGGTAATTGTGCCGGCTCACGGTGGTGTTGATCTGGGTGGAGAGGCCGACGCGCTGGGCCTCTTCGAGGGCCAGGATGGCGCGGGCGAACGATCCGGGCACCTGCCGGAAATCGTCGTGCGAGGCGCTGTCCCAGCCGTCCACGCTCACCGAGATGCGGGCCACGCCGACGCGCTTGAATCCGGCGATCGCCTCGGGCGTGAGCAGCGGCGTGGGGCTGGGCGAAACGGTGGTGCGCAGCCCGAGCGCCACGCTCTTCTCGAGCAACTGGAACAGGTCGGGGCGCTTGAGCGGGTCGCCTCCGGTGAAGATCATGATGGGGTCGCCAAACGACTTGATGGTTTCCAGCAGCCGGAAGCCTTCTTCGGTGGTGAGCTCGAGCGGATGGGGGGCGGGGTCGGCGGAGGCGCGGCAATGCACGCAGGCCAGATCGCAGGCCCGGGTGACCTCCCAGATCACCAGAAACGGCGCCTCATCGAAGTTACGCAAAGGTCATTCTCCTTCCCAGCCTCTCTGAGCAGCTCACGCAGTACCCCTCCTCCTTATTATCAACCCGCTCGACGGAGTGGGAGGAACTCATCACGCAGGACCAGTCGGGGCAATGCGGCAGCCCGTGCAGATGGCCCATTTCGTGGCGCAGTTCACGCAGGGCGCGGTTCTCGAGCAGTTCGGCGTCGCCGGGCAGCCCGTAGAATTCCTGCCGGAGGCGGTGAATGGAAAACAAGGCGGCGCGTCCGGGCATCTCCGCTTCGCCGAAGACGAAGGTCAGCACTGGGATGAACAGGTCGCAGACGGTCGCCCCGATCACCTCCCCGTCGTAAAGCGCCTTGAGCTCCGCCAGCAGCCTGGTGGAATCGTACTGGCAGCGAAGCGAATTCCAGGCGATCGCCGGATCCACCCGGGAAGGCCCGATGGGAATGCTGGTCCGCCGTGAAAGGCGGTCGAGGAGTTCCTCCGGGAAGTCTCCGATGGGGGCTAGAATCACAAGCCCGCCGTGTTACGCGCGCACCGCTTTGGCGGGCGGCTTGAGCCCGTAGCGGCGGATCTTGTGGTACAGGGTCACACGATCGATTCCCAACGCCTTGGAGGCCTGGGTCTGGTTCCAGGCGAAGTCCTCGAGCACGCGGATGATATGCCGGCGCTCGACGGCCTCAATGCTCAAGTCGTCGGCGCCCTCCGGAGAGCGGGTCAGCGCCAGGTCGGCCGGGCGGACCAGGGGCTCGTGGCCCACCACCACCGCGCGCTCGACGATGTTCTCGAGCTCACGCACGTTGCCGGGCCAGTGGTGCGCGATGAGCAGGTCCAGCGCCGAGCGGTCGAAGCCGGTGAACTTGCGGTTCATCTGCTTGCTGTACTTGTCGAGGAAATGCGTTGCCAGCAGCGGCACATCGCCGTAGCGGTCGCGCAGGGCAGGGAGGTGAATGGTGAACACGTTCAGCCGGTAGTAGAGGTCGGAACGGAAACGGCCCTCTTTGACGATCTCGGTCAGATTGCGGTTGGTAGCGGCGATGACGCGGAAATCCACGTGGATGGATTGGGTGCCTCCGACCCGCACGATCTCGCGCTCCTGCAAGACGCGGAGCAGGTCGGTCTGGGTCTTGAGGCTGATGTCGGCGATCTCGTCCAGGAACACCGTGCCGCCCATGGCCGCCTCGAACTTGCCTTTTTTGCGGTACTGCGCCCCGGTGAAGGCGCCCTTCTCGTGCCCGAACAGCTCGCTCTCGATCAGGGTTTCGGTGAGCGCGCCGCAATGCACCACCACCATGGGGTTGTAGCGCCGCGGGCTGAGGCGGTGAACCGCGCGCGCCACCAGCTCCTTGCCGGTCCCGCTCTCGCCCTCGATGAGGACGGTGGAATCCACCCCGGCCACGGTTTCGATCTGTTCACGGACGTGGCGCATGGCCTCGCTCTGCCCGATCAGCTCGGTGAGCGAGGCGTGATCCTCCGAGATCTGCTGCCGGAGCAGCCGGTTCTCGCGCTTCAGCCGGTGCTGTTCGAGGGCATTGCGCACCACCACTGAAAGGTCGTCCGGATCGAAAGGCTTGGTGATGTAGTCGAAAGCGCCGTGCTTGAGCGCCCGCACCGCCGTTTCCACCGAGGCGTATCCGGTCATCACGATCACGCCGGTGTCGAGCTGCTCGGCCCGGATCTTCTCCAGCAGCTCGATGCCGTCCATGCCCGGCATGCGGATGTCGGCGATCACCAGGTCGAACTCGCGCCCGGCCAGCTTGGCGAGCGCATCCGGGGCGCTCACCGACGAGTCCACCTCGTAACCCTCCTCGGTGAACCAGTGCACCAGCGAGTCGCGGACGACCTGCTCGTCGTCAACGATCAGTATGGACAGCGTCTCTTCGGACATCAGCTTCCTCCGTGTTCTTGCTTTCGGCCGGGGCCTCGCCCACCGGCAGGATCACGTGGAACGTGGTTTCCTCGCCGGTCGAGACCTGAATGTCTCCGCCATGCCGCTTGACAATGCCGTAGGTGACCGCCAGGCCCAGCCCCACGCCCGAGGTGGCCTGCTTGGTGCTGAAGAACGGCTCGAAGATGTGCGGCAGCACGTCCTTGGGGATGGGCGGGCCGTCGTTGGCGACCGCGATGTCCACCCAAGCGGCGTCCACCATCGCGGCCCGGATGCGCAGGTTGCCGCCGCGCGGTCCCTGGCTCGCCATCGCGTCCACCGCGTTCATGATGATGGCGGTGAGCACCTGCTGGATTTGCGAGGCGTCGCAGTAGATGGAAGGCAGGTCCGCCACCTCGGTCGAGACCGAGATGGAGTGCATCTGCAACTTGTGCCGCACCACGGCGAGGGTCCGCTCGATGATGGTCTTGACGTCCGCGGGGGCCATCTCGGTGTGCTGCCTGCGGGCGAACACCAGCAAGTTGTTGACGATCTCGCCGCAGCGCTTGCTCTCGCGCTGGATGGTCTGGATCCACTCCACCGCGGGCTTCGCCGGAGCAAGCTTCTTCTCCAATAGCCGGGCGTAGGTGAAGATCCCGGCGAGCGGGTTGTTGATCTCGTGCGCCACCGCGGCCGCCATCTCGCCCAGGGAGGCCAGCTTCTCGGAATGGATGAGGCTCTCCTGCGCCGACTCGAGCTCTTGGGTTTTGCGGCGGATGCGCTCCTCCAGCGTCAGGTTGGCGTTCTCGAGCTCGGCCGCCATGTTATCGAAGGCCCCGGCGAGCTCCCCGATTTCGTCGCGGCGCTTGAAGCCGAAGCGGAAGCTCAACTGGTGCGAGCCGAGAATCTTCACCCCGGCGATCAGGCGGCGGACGGGCCGGCTCACCAGCAACCACACCAGCAGGGCGGCGATGGCGATCATCAGCGCAAAGGAGAGCGCCACCTGCGCGCTCATGCGCTTCTCGTGCGCCGCCAAGGCCTGGTCCACCGATCCCAGCGACAGCACCACGTCGAGCACGCCGAGAATCCGCTGCGAAGGCGGGTGCGCGTGGCAGGCCGCGTTCGAGCAGGCCGGCTCGTTGTCGATGGGGCGGATCAGCCCGATGACGCGCTCCGAGCCGATGCGGTAGAAGCGGTAGGTCTGCTTGGCGTCGGGCTTCTCCAGGGGCTGAGAGCTGGAGTGGCACAGGGTGCAGGCCTCGGCGCGCTTGTCGAGCATCTGGCCGACTTCGGCGGGGAGCGTCGAGACCTGGATCGCGCCGTTCTTGGCCATGATCCGAACCCGCCGCACGCCCGGCTGCGCGCCGATGGATCGGACGATCTCGACGACCTGCTCGCGGTCTCCCCGCAGCATGCTGTTGCGGGTGGAATGAAAGATCACCCCGGCCATGCGCTGCTCGGCCATGACGGCGGTGGTCTCGAGGTTCTCGCGAAGCACACGAAGATTGGCCGAGCCCAGCCAGAAGAGCACCCCGGCCAAGGCCGCCACCAACCCAGCGATCAGCTTCGCGCTAAGGCTGCGCATAGATTGCGCCGCGCGTTTCCTCCTTGGCGACCTCCTGCCTGGCAGAGGGGTACACCGGCAGGAATCGCATCGCAAACCGGAATATGGCCAGCCCGACCACGACCACCGACAAGGTCACCGCGACCTCCATCCACGAGGGGAAGTACCGATACCCCGAAGAAGCATCGAGACCGGTGGTGGAGACGTTCAGGCGGTTGACCAGGAAACCTCCCACCACCACGGCGGAGCACGCGAACAGCGCCTGCGGGTTCCCGCGCACCCGCGGGATCGCCACCAGCGCCATAGGCACCGCCAGCAGCGCGATCTCCAGCCAGAACATGCCGGCTTCGTAACTGCCGGGGCCTGAGAACCGGAACGCCGCAGCGAGGGAGCCGCGCGCGCCCAGGTCCAGCAAGCGCGTCATCAGGAAAATGCCCAGGAACAGCACCATCACCTTCGAGACGCCCTGGAGCAGGTCGAACTCCAGGGCGCGGCCGAACGCACGCGCGCTCATGCCGCTCTCGAAAATCACCATGGCCAGTCCTGCCGCCACCGCCGAGAGCCAGAACAGAATGGGCAGCAGCGGCGAGTACCAGAGCGGGTGCAGCTTGGTGGGCAATATCAGGTACAGGCTTCCCAGCGAGGATTGATGCAGCGTGGACAAGATGAAGCCGAGGCCCACCAGCGGAACCACCACCGTCCTCACCACCTTGACGGCGCGCGTCCACTTCAGCCGCTCGAACAGTATGGGGGAGAATTCCAGAGCCAGGACCGTAGTGTACAGCATCACGCACCAGGCCACCTCGAACATCACCGAGTGCGGGTTCCACCAGACGATCGCCCGCCAGATGTTCCAGGGCTTGCCGAGGTCGAACATCAGTGCGAAGATCACCAGCACGTAGCCCAGGAAAGCGGTCAGAACGGTGGGCCGAACGATGGGCCGCAGCCGCTCCAGGTGCAGGATGTAGACCGCGGTGGTGATGGCGAAGCCGCCCGCGGCCAGTCCCACTCCGCACAGGATGTCGAAGCCGATCCACAGGCCCCAGGGATAGCGGTCGCTGAGGTTGGTGGCGCCGCCGAGGCCCTGGGTGAACCGCACCCAGGTGGAATAGGCTCCGGCCGCCAGAATCGCCAGCGCCACCACGCGCCAGAAAACCGAGCGAACCCGCCTCACCGCCCTCTCCCCTTGCGCGGAGCGCCGCCGCCCTCGGCCCGGGCCACCTCGGCTTTGCGGTTGGTGAGCCACCACAGTCCGGCGAGTGTGAAGCTGCCCGCGCAGACCAAGGTCGGGATCTTGGACAGGGCGCGGAAGGTCAGCGCCGGCAACGGCTCGGCCGGCAGGTTGTCCGGCAGCCCAAGCTGCGAGAAGGGAACCGAGGAGAGCATCAGAACGGAGGTGCCGCCTGCGTCGTGCTCCCCATAGATCTTCTGGACATACTTGTCCGGCTCGGCGGCCAGGCGCGAGCGCGCCTCTTTGAGCAGCGCGTCGCGCTCGCCGGCCAGGGTTGCGCCGGTGGGGCAGGCCTCGGCGCAGGCGTTGATCTTGCCCGCCGCCAGCCGGTCGGCGCAGAAGGTGCACTTGCGCACCCGCGGAGCGAGCGACGACCATTCGTAGCGCGGCACGCTGAACGGGCAGGCCTGGATGCAGTAGCGGCAGCCCAGGCAGATGCTGGCGTTGTAAACCACCGGACCGATCGGCGTCTTGTGCAGCGCACCTACCGGGCACACCGACGCGCAGGTGGGCTCCTGGCAGTGCATGCACAGGCGGCGATAGTTCACCTCGCCCTGCTTGCCGGTGGTTTTCTTGAGCACCGTGAACTGCTTGTCGGTAAGCTCCGTCGCATTGGTTTCCGGCAAGCCGTTCTGCTCGCGGCAGGCCTGCATACAGGCGCCGCAGCCAATGCACTTGGTGTCGTCGAACAGCAACGCGCGCATCCGGGGATTTCCTCCTCTAGCAGCGGAAAACGTGGCGGGTCACTTCAAGCCACTTTTCCTGGGGCAATTCAGTGCCCAACTGGGGCGCGATCCGTCCCCCGTCCAGGGCAGTGGCTGCCGCCATAGGCGAAAGCGCTTGCCGCAGCTCCGTGATGCACTGCTCCATCCAACGCCGCGCCAGGGCGCCGGAAAGCAGGTTCCGGAAACTCACCTGGGTATCCGGGGAGAAGATCTCCAGAATCCAGCCCGCTCCGTAAGGGTCCTGAGAGATCAATTCGGGGTTCGAGACCGCCTTCTGGTTCACGGCCACGATTTCACCTTCCGCCGGGGCCAGCATCGCGGCCTCGCCCCGCGAAGTCACGACGGTCCAGCCCTTCTCGCCCTGGCGGAACCAGCGGCCGCGTTGCGGAACGTCCAGACGCTGTATGGGCCCCAGCAGGCCGGCAGCCAGTTCGTCCAAGCCTATTCTGACCCGGCCGTTGCCAGCGTCCAAAGCCCAGGAATGCCCAGGATGGTACGCCAGAGCCTCCGGGAGCGCCACGCCAGCTACCACCGGGACAGCCCCCTGAGGGAGCTCGGAGGTTTCCGCCTCCGCCACCCGGAACCGGTACTTCTCACGGTGCAGCAGGACATCCACGGTGATGAACAGAACAAAAGTTCCCAAAACCAGCAAAGGTACCATTCTACAACCTCCATCCTTCCAGTGTCTCTCTGGTGCACCCCGAGGGCCCTTTTCGGATGGACTGTTGCCGATTCACTTAAGCACTTGCGAATCAAATGATTACGCTGTTGCATCTGTATACGTGACCGATTCGTTCCATCGCTCGTTATGCTGAATAATACCACACCAACCCAACGGATGTTCCTGCTTTCTCTGCGTTCTCAGAGTGTTACTCTGGGATGGTAGAACGCAATGCGGCATTGCAGCTCGCAACCCCTGGCCACCGGTTCTGGCGCGTCCCTCCGCCCCGGATCACCGGCCGCCAGCGGCATTTCACATATTCGGACCGGTTGTGAGCCTTTTTCGCTTGACAGTGAAAATCCGCAGCATTAGGATTTCTGAAAGCGCAGCCTGATGATCACAGCACGTCGCAATCTCATCCGATCTCTGTTAGGCGGGGGCTTTGCAGCCTCGCTGGCGGCCTTCCTCTATCCGGTGATCCGTTTCATGAATCCTCCCTCGGTTTCCGAGGCCTCTGTGAACGAAGTCCCCGGCGGCAAGATTCAGGACCTGAAACCCAACTCCGGCAAGATCGTGAAGTTCGGCAGCCGTCCGGCGTTGCTGGTGCGGCTGAACGAGACCGAGTGGCGAGCCTTCTCGGCGGTCTGCACGCACCTGAACTGCACGGTTCAGTACCAGGAGCAGAGGCGGCAGATCTGGTGCGCCTGCCATAACGGATTCTACGACTTGAACGGCAACGTGGTTTCCGGGCCGCCGCCCAAGGCGCTGGAAGAATACGTCGCCCGCGTGCGGGGCGACGAAGTGGTCATTTCGCGCCGAGCCTGAGCCGGGGCGGGGAAAGGAAGGGGGCCTTGAAGGGAATCGAAGCCAAGACAGGCGGCCTACGCGGGTGGCTGGAGGAACGTCTCGGCCTGAGCGCGATCAGCGAGTTCCTGGCGCACAAGACCGTTCCGGTCCACTCCGGCACGGCGTGGTACTACTTCGGCGGGATCACGTTGTTTCTGTTCGTGATCCAGGTGCTGACCGGGATTCTGCTGCTGCTCTACTACCGCCCCACCGCCACCGAGGCCTACGAGAGCGTGCAGTTCATCATGACCCGGGTGCAGTTCGGCTGGCTGGTGCGCTCGATCCACAGTTGGTCGGCCAACCTGATGATCTTCACGGCCTTCGTGCATATGTTCAGCGTGGTGTTCCTGCGGAGCTATCGGAAACCGCGGGAGGTGACTTGGTTGAGCGGCATTGCTCTGCTGTGCCTGGCACTGGGCTTCGGTTTCAGCGGGTACCTGCTGCCCTGGAACACCATTTCCTACTTCGCCACCAAGGTCGGCACGGACATGGCTGCCAGCCTCCCCGGGATCGGCCCGGCGCTGGCGCGCTTCCTGCGGGGAGGCGAGGATGTGGGGGGCGCCACCCTGACGCGTTTCTTCGGTTTCCACGTCGCGGTGTTGCCCGGTCTGACCACCCTGCTGCTGTTGGTTCACCTGGTGCTGGTGCAGAAGCAGGGCATCAGCTCGCCACCCTGGGTCGAGCGCAAGTTCCAGGGCCAGGGCGGCAAGGTGCCCCAGATGCCGTTCTTTCCGAACTTCTTCCTGCGCGAGATGATGGCCTGGTATGCGGCGCTGGGCGTGCTGGGGTCGCTGGCGGCCATCTTCCCGTGGGAACTGGGCGAGAAAGCGGACCCGTTCGCTTCCGCGCCCGCCGGCATACGCCCGGAATGGTACTTCCTGGCGCCATTTTACACGCTCAAGCTGATCCCCAGCCACGTGCTGTTCCTGGAGGGAGAGCTGCTGGGGCTGCTGGGGTTCGGGCTGCTCGCGGCCTTCTGGATTCTGCTGCCGTTCTGGGCCACCAATCGCCAGGGAATGGAACGC
Organism: Bryobacteraceae bacterium; assembly: GCA_050008465.1. Classification (GTDB taxonomy): domain Bacteria; phylum Acidobacteriota; class Terriglobia; order Bryobacterales; family Bryobacteraceae; genus Fen-330. The sequence goes on along the minus strand of JBEKMO010000005.1, from coordinate 17,640 downwards.
ACCCGCCTGGTGACCGGCGCCGGAGTGGCACTGCTGGCCTATCTGGCTACTTTCTCTTTGTTGGGGTACTTCAAATGATCCTCCGGCCCGCTCTTCTCTTCTTGTCTCTCGTGCCGGTGGCGGCCTTGGCCAAGGATTCCTGTCTCGAGTGCCACACGGCCCTGGAGAGCGCCCCGGCGCTCAAGTTCCCCAAGGACGTCCACCAGCGCCGCGGCTTTAGTTGCGCGGACTGCCACGGCGGCGACCGCAACGCCGACGACCAGGACGCCGCCATGAGCAAGGCCAAGGGTTTTCGCGGGAAGATTGCCCGCACGGCGGTTCCGCAGCTTTGCGCGCACTGCCACAGCGACGCGAACCTGATGCACAAGTACATGCCGCAGCAGCGGGTCGACCAGCATGAGCTGTTCCAAACCAGCGTGCACGGCAAGCGCCTGGCAGCCGGCGATGGGGCCGCGGCCAACTGCGTGGATTGCCACAGCGTGCACGACATTCGGGAAGTCAAGGACCCGCAGTCGCCGGTCCACCCGCTGCGGCTGCCGGAGACCTGCGCCCGCTGCCATGCGGATGCGGCGCACATGGCCAAGTACAAGATCCCCACAAACCAGTTCGAGGAGTACCGCAAGAGCGTACACTGGGCGGCGCTGGCGCAGCGCGGTGACCTGTCGGCGCCGAGTTGCGCCTCCTGCCACGGCAACCACGGCGCCACGCCGCCCCAGGTGAGCTCGGTGACGGCGGTCTGCGGGAACTGTCACGCGTTGGTCGAAGACCTGTACGGCAAGAGTCCGCATCAGCCTGCGTTCGCCGCCCTGGGCAAGGCCGGCTGCGTCACCTGTCATGGGAACCACGGCGTCCTGATGCCTTCAGTCGCGATGCTGGCGGGAGATAAGGCAGTCTGCGTGCAATGCCACGACACCGGCTCCGCGGGCGGGAAAGCGGCCGTGGAGATGGCTGGGTTGATCAACGGTCTGGGCGCCGCGCTGAAGAACTCTGACCAGGTTCTGCGGCGGGCGGCCAGCTCCGGGATGGAGGTCTCCGAAGCAATGCTGCGGCAGCAAGAAGCCCAGGCGGCACTGGTGAAAGCGCGGGTGGCGGTGCACGCTTTCCGGGTGGCCGCTGTCAGCCAGCCTGTCCAGGCCGGTCTGGCCGCCGCCGCCGAGACGCGCCGGGCAGGGGAGGAAGCCCTGAAGGAGCGGGACTACCGTCGCATGGGGCTGGCCGTCGCGTTGCTGGCGATCCTGGCCACGATGGTGGGACTTTGGCTGGCGCTGAGAACTATCGAGCGGCCCCCGGAAGCTCCGGTCGAAGCCGGCAGGAGGTGAGCGATGTTGCTGTGCTTGATCCTGGGTCTGGGACTGGTCGGGGGGATGGAACCGCCCGAGACCGCCGAGGTTTGCGGCCGATGCCACCGCGCCATTCACGAAGCCTGGCGAACCTCCGCGCACGCGCGGGCCATGGAGAGCCGGCTGTTCCAGGATGCGCTCGAAATGGCGGAGACCGACTTGGGCCCCGGTGCGCGCCGCACCTGCCTGGCCTGCCACGCGCCCGTGGCGGTGCGCATCGGAGATCTCAGCCTACGCCGCAAGGTGAGCTGGGAGGGCGTCACCTGCGACTATTGCCACTCCATCCAGGACGTATCGCTGAACGCGGCGAACCCGGTAGCCAAGGTGCAGTTCAGCCTGGTGAAGAGCGGGCCGCTCAAGGATTCGGTCTCGACCGGGCACGCCACGGCCTTCTCCGAGGTATTCACTTCCTCGCTGATCTGCGCGAGCTGCCACGAGTACAAGAACGCGCTCGGCTTCCCCGTGCTCAGCACTTACACGGAGTGGAAGAAAAGCCGCGCGGCCAGCGAGGGCAAGCAGTGCCAGTCGTGCCACATGTACCAGGTGGCGGGCAACGTGGTGGATCCGCGCATCCAGCGCAGCCGGGACGCTCAGGTGAACCTGCACCAGATGCCCGGCGGCCATTCGCTCGAACAACTGAACAAGACCATCGGAGCGACCCTCTCGACGGTGCACGAGGGTGGACAGTTGCGCGTGACGGTCGAGGTGGCCAACCGCGCCGCCGGTCACTCGGTGCCGACCGGATCGGCGCTGCGGCAACTGATTCTGGATGTCGCGGCGGACGCCTACGATGGCCAGCACTTCCGCGGCGAGCGCGTGTACCGGCGCGTGGTGGCGGACCAGCAAGGCACGGAGTTGAAGAGCGAGCACCTGGCCATGGTGAAGCCCGCAAAGGTGCTTTCAGATACCCGGCTGGCCGCGGATGAGAAGCGCACCGAGGTGTTCACCTTCCCGGTGCCCGCGGGAGTCCAGGCGCAAGTCAAGGCGACCTTCTGGCATTACTACTCGCCAACGGCCCCCGAGTCGCAGCAGCGGGTCACCTTCCTCACGCTTCAGAGGTTGGTGAAGTAGCGCGCTATCGAGCCCCGGTGCTGAAGTAGGCCGTCAGGTCGGCCATCTCCGTTCCGGAGAAGCGCGGCCAGGGCAGCATCTTCCCTTGCATCTGGTTGCGCATGGCGGGGCCGTGCTTCCACAGCGCATCCACCATGCCGAAGGCGTACAGGGGCGTGCTCCGTCCCGCCAGGTTGGGGGCGCCGCTGGAGGGGTCGTTGTGGCACACAGCGCAGTTCTTCTTTATGAAGACCTGATTGCCGCGCGCCGGGCTGCCGCGCTCCTCGAAGTATTGAACCGACCAGAGGTATCCGACCAGGCGGCGCATCTCCTGGTAGTCCAGCGTGACGGGGTTCTTGCCCATCTGGCCGGCGTGGTTCCACATCGCGGCTGCCAGGTCGCCCGGGATGCCGCGCGCGGGGCGGTTCTCGGGCGCAAGGTTGCCTTGGTGGCACGCTGCGCAGCCCTTCGCCTGGTAGAGGTCCCGGCCAGTCGCCTCGGAAGCGGGGGAGAACTGCGGCTCGCGCCCGCGCTGCTGCGGCAGGCTCTGGAGGTAGACGCGGAGATCCGTCAGATCCTGCGCGGTGATCTGCGGATGGGGAATGCCCTTGCGGGCGAACTCGGGCAGCATTTGCGGAGCATGGTTCCACATCTCGGCAGCCAGCGCGATCGGGTCGCCCACAGCTTTCCACGCCGAGACCGGGGTAGCGGCGCTCCCGGAGGCCGGGGCGGACAGACCGTGGCAGTCCGCGCAGCGCTTGGAAGCGAACACCTGCTTGCCGCGCGCCGCATCGCCCGCGCGGTCGAAATACCGCGCGGCGTAAAAGAACGCAAACAGGTCCGCGGCGTCCTGCTCGGTGAGCTGGGGCTTGGCGATGCCCCGTTTCTCGATCGCGCTCCACATCGCGGGAGCGTGGTTCCACATCAGCCCCGCCATCGAGGAGGGCGTAAGGCCCCGCCCCGTGCTCTTGCCCAGATCCGGAGCCGACCTGCTCCCCTCGCCGTTCACGCTGTGGCAGGCGATGCAATTTTGGGAACGAAACACTTGCTTGCCGCGACCGGAATCGCCGGGAAGCGTCACGGCGGCCGAGGCGCTCAGAGAGAATACGAACACAATCCAGAATCCCCGCATGGAGACTATTATAGGCCGCCCCTACATGCTCAACCGGAGTCCGGTAGTGAACTGATGGGTGCGGAAGCCCTCGTAGAGGTAAGTGGGCTGGGTCAGGCCGTACCAGCGCCATTCCGCGTTCCACTGCACGTGCTTGCCGACGGGGATGAGGAACTTGCCGAAGGGCTGGTAGTAGCGCGCCGGGCTGGTGCCCCCGGAATCGAAGAACGAGCCGCCCAGGCTCAATTTCGGCTGCACGCCGCCCCTGGCCGGCAGAGGGATGTCCGCCAGCAGCGTGCCGGTGTGCGCCCGCTCGCGATACGGGGACAGGCCCGATGCTCCCGTACCCGGATCCCGGTAAGTGATGTCGGAGCGCAATGTCGCCCGCGAGTACTCCGCCAGGACGCTCAGCCGTTTTCCCCCCGCCGGGGTCCAGTAGGCCGAGAGCGTGTTGTCACGGCTCAGGAAATCGAAGTTGACGGCGGGCGCCGGGTTCTGATTGCTCAGGACGCCGAAATGAGCGGTGAACAAAAGAGACGGCAGAACCTGGTAGCGGGCCTGAATCCGCGCCCGTTGGTATTGGTTCAAGCTGGTGCGGAAATAGGAGCGGTCGCCGGGGGAGCCCTCGTAGTCCACGCTGACCCGGATCTTCTGTGCGGTGCGGAAGGTGAACCCGGCCAGCCCGACGTTCCGCCGCAACACTCCGGATTCGTCCCCCTGGCCACCCAGGACCAGCGCCGCCGGGACGGAGGCGTCGCCCCACACATACCGGTGGCCGCCGCGCAGGGTGATCTTGGAAGTGATGTCGAACAGCACGTTCACTTCCTGCTGGCTGTAGTTCATCACCAGGCGATCGGCCGAGGCGATACTGTCGGCGCTCAGCGCCTTGCCGGAAACCAGCAACTGCTCCAGCAGCAGGGCCGAGCCGGCGTCGTGCAACCGGTCGGTCATCCAGGACTCCATGATCCGCAGGCGCCGCCAGGGACGCAGCTCGGCGGCGAAACTGCCCGAAGTGTGCGGCTGCCGCGCTCGGGAATCCAGGATGTTGGTGAGGCCGTTGTAGAACGCCAGCGTCGCGAAGCTGATGAAGTTGCCGGTGTCGGTCTCGGTGAAGTGGGTGTTGGTATGCGGCTGGCTGTACAGGAACTGCCCGTAAAGGTCGGCCCAGGAGACCGGATTGGCGCTGAACAATGCCTTGGTGAACACCGCGCCGCCGCTCACGTCGTAAGCCTGCTGCCCGCTCGCGAGCGACAACCGCTGGCCGAAGAACGGAGTGGTCAGGTTGCCGAAGTTCGGCGAGACTCCGCTCGCGACCTGCTGGTTGTCGGCGAAGCTCATGCCGCCCTGCTCGAGCGTGAGGTGGTAGCGGTTCATCTCGAAGCGCACTCCGCCGCGGAACACGTCGCTGTGGTCGTCGATCCGGTCCGGGACCGTGTATTCGTTGCTCTGCAACGTGATGTTGGTCGTGCCCTGGCCGCGTCCCCCGCTGCGGTTGTAGGCGAAATAGGGAATGATCCGGTGGCCGGGGAACAGCGTGAGTTCGAGGTCGCTGGTGCGGCGGAAGGTGTCGTAGGCGCGCTGGTTGAGGAACAGCCCCTGGTCTTTGCCGGGGTCCGCGAATGACGGCAGGAAGTTGAAGTAAGCGATGTTCCTGTAGTCCCAGGTGAGCCGGTAGAGACCGTCCTTTCGCGCATCGATCCGGGCGGTATTATACGGGTCTCCGCCCCAGGAGCTGGCGCGGATATCGATGCGATCCACCAAGCGAGTGGAAGGCGGCCGGATCGTCAGATCCAGCCCAAACAGCTTGGGGCCTTCTCCCAGGTTGACCACGCTGCGGTAAGTGTTGAAATCGCCACCCACGCCGCTGACCCAACGGTAGCCGAAGTCGACGCTGCCCGAGAGCCAGTTCTCGGCAGCCGGGGCAGGGGATTCCGCTTTGGCCGGTTCGGCCGGGGCCTGTGCCGGAGCGGTCTGCGGCGCGGGGGCTTGGGCCGCGAGCGGTAGGGCGAACAGAACCAGCAGTGCCGTCTTCATCGCTATCGCTCCAGGTGGGCGTCCACGTTCGAGCCGTGGATCTTGGTGTGGCAGATGGTGCAGTTCCGGTAGCGCGAGCTTCGCAGATCATGAAAGGCCGGCGGAGTCCCGCCCAGCGCGGTCCCCGCGGCGATGTTGGAGTGGCACTCCAGGCACACGAAGCGCACCTCGTGCCGGGTCAGCATCCGGGGATTCGCCGAGCCATGCGGCTCGTGGCACGTCGTGCACCCTTCGAGCCGGACCGGAGCGTGCTCGAAGGCGAACGGGCCGCGCAGGTCGCTATGGCAGCGGAAGCAGGACGGCTCGTTGGCGGCCACGGTCCGGATCGAGCGCGGCAGGAAGCTGCCGTGCGGGTTGTGGCAGTCGGTGCAGGACATGGCCCCCTCGGGCAGCCGGTGCTTGTAGGGCCGCTGGAACTGGGCCCACACCGCGTTGTGGCAGGAGGCGCATTTCTGGTTGATGTCGGCGGCCTTGGTCGGCCGCAACTTGTCCTGACCCTGGTGAATGGCGTGGCAACTCGTGCAAGCGACCTGCCCCTTGACGTGGCCGCTGCGAATCCGCCCGGCGTGCGTGGGCTGATTCAAGTGGCACTTCAGGCAGAGTTGATCGGTCTTGGCCGCCGGCTGCTTGGAGGGATTGATGATGTCGGTGGCGGCCGCGGATTCAGCGTGCTTGGCGCCCGGCCCGTGGCACGATTCGCAGGCTAGTCCCTTCCAGGCGGGCTTGGCGCCGGTCTCGACCGCGTGATGCGGATTCTTCTGAAACGCCTTGGAGACGTCTTCATGGCAGACCTGGCAGGCATCGGAGCCGGCGTACCCGGCGGGACGGTTCGGACTCTGCGCGGAGCAAAGCGAGGCGGCAAACAAGAAGATGGCCGCCACGGCTGCCCTCGGCAACCATGGCGGCCAAACCGGGGAGTTCATCGGATGATCGCGCACGTTTCTATCTTAACTTACGTTAACGTGCGTGCACCCTGGAGACCCCGAAGTCACTGGAGGCGGAATGGCACACCGCGCAGGCCTCGCCCAGTTGGGTGGTGGTATTGGAGAGCGCGTGGGACGCCGTCGGGATGTCGGTATGGCATCCCGTGCAGGCGTTGGTGGTCGGCTTGACCGGGTTCAGCAGGCCGCGCGGGCTGGTGACATCCAGCAGGCCGTCGGGCAGCGGCACCTGCTCGGAGCCGTTCACGTGGCAGGCGTTGCAGTTGCGCCGGTCGCCCGGATATCGCACGTCGGTGAAGTCGTTGGCCGACCCTCCGAAGCCGTAAATGGTGTACTCGCGAGGGCTGTTCTCGCCGGTGTGGATCCGGTGCACCATGTAAGCGAGCTGGATGGTCTGCGACGGCGCTTGGCTGGCGGGCCGGTTGCCCACGTCGGTCGCATTGGGGTTATGGCAGAGCACACACTGCTCGATCTGGTTGCGATTGCCGCCGTGCAGGCTCAGGAAGGCGTGGCAGGAGTCGCACTTGTCCAGGCTCACCACCTGGCGCCGGGGGGCCAGCTTCGAGCCGTCCACCGAGAAGTAAAAGACCTTGTTGATCCCGGCATCGCGAACCGAGGTGGCGTTCACCGTGCCGGCATTGATGGTTACGGTCTGGTAGCCCTCAATGCCCACCGCGTAAGTGCCCTTGGCGGTTGCCGGAATGGAGTTGGTGAAGGTGTAGGTGTACGTCCCGCCGCTGCCCGTGGCCTTGGTCGCGCTTTCGGACGGGTTGGTCGAGTAGTCGGTGGTTGGTCCAGCCAGCACCAGGGACAGCCGCATATTGGTGATATTGGTGATCGGGTTGCCCGACTTGTCCTTCACGGTGAAGGTGACGGTGGGCTTCCTGCCGGCCACGCCGTCGCGGACGTCCGTGATGGCGAACACCGTGCCAGGCAGTTGGGTCGAGAACTCGGGGATCGTGTGGGCGCCCATGATGGAGGCGTCGAATTCCAGTTCCCCCTGCGGAGTATGGCACTGCGAGCACTCGTTGTCGCTGATTTCCGGCAGGCTGACGTGGTTCTGGCCCGTGGCGAAGCTCACGTCGTCGTGGCAGGAACCGCAAGCCGCCCGGTTGGGATTGGTGAGCCAGGCGTTGGCCTGGGCCGCCCCGGTCGTGGATTCGTGACAGAACGAGCACCGGCGGATATCGGCCGGGAACACCACGGTCGAGAAGTCGGCGACCGCGTTGTTATGGCCGATGATCTGGTACTTGCCGCCGGCCTTGACGCTGGGCAGGCTGGACCCCGCGTGGATTTTGTGCACCATGACCGCCATGTCGATGCTGTTGTCGGTGTACGGGTCACCGCTCTGGGGGTTGTGGCAGAGGATGCAGAGCTCCAGGCCTTGGCGATTGTCGTGGGCCGAGAGCGGGTCGTGGCACTTGTTGCAGGTTTGCGTGCGGATCACGTCGCGGGTCTTGGTCACCGCCGCTCCGTTGGGCACGAAGTTGAACACGTCCGAGTCGTAGTTGGCGATCGCGGTCATATCGAACTCGCTCAGATCCCGCGCCGCCCACATGCCGATGCTATGGGTGGCGGTCTTGTCGAAGCTCGCGGGCGCCTTGCTCTTAAAGGTGTAGGTGTAGTCGCCGTCGGTGTTCTTGGTGAAGGTCCCACCCGAATCCGAGGTGGCCTGGGTGGCCGTGTGGTTGGTGGTCGGGCTGGTGACCGACCGGGTGATGTAGGAGATGTACTGCCTCTGATTGTTGGGGATCCAACTCGCCACGAAGTGGGTCGAGATGGGGCCGGGGGTCGTGATCCCGTCCCGGTCCAGCGGCAGACCCTGGGGGTCGGCCAGAGTGAAGCGGGCGCTGATCGTGCCGTCGTCGGCGACACTCGCCGACTTGATCTTCACCACCAGGCCGGGGCGCACGAAGTTGATGGCGTTGGCATCGGCGTAGAAAGCCCTATCCATGGCCGTGAAGGCCTGCTTGTCGGAGCTGCTCAGCAAGATGGCGGACCCTACCACCAGGGCCAAGGCCAGACCGAGCCGGATCGCGGCTCGGAACGAGAACGGAACGGGCATAGATCACCTTCCTCCGGACAGACTACTCGCACTGATACGCTGCATTTTGAAGCAGGACTATGGCCAACAGGCCCCAGATCTAATAGAAGAGTAACAGGCCGTCGAGTCTGTTACTTACGGAGATCAATTGAGCTAAGGCGATCAGAGTATCTGAAATTGGGTGAACCCACTGCGTCAAATGGCGACTCTTGGTGGGTGAAATTTCGCAATAGTCCAATACATCATATGTTGTATATTGCAGCAGACACGTGGAACCCGGCTCGCGTGACTGGCGTCACTGCGGCGGGCTGGCGCCTCCTTTACCATCGGCATTGGAGTCTTAGAGCATGAGCGCATTGACTGTCGGCGAGATTGCGGCACGGACGCCAGCCGCCGGGAGGAGATCTCCGGCCACCTCCGGAAGGAGGAGATGGAGCGTCCTGTGCCGTGTAACCGCTGACCGCATGCTGACGCGCGCGGCTCGGTAAGCGTCCGTAAGTACGGGACATCATAGCCGAGCCGCGACCGTCAGGGAGCGGTACGTTGTCAGAATTGGAGCGGCGGCGAGGTCTCAGGACCTAGTACAATTGGATTGATCCCTGGTCCTCAGAGTGCACCAGCAAGCTGAAGCCATGCCTGTTCTAGTCCCCAAGCCGAAACGCAACCCGAAAGCCCCCCGGCAGCAGCTTCCGCTACTCGCCCCTGGGAGCCGGGCGACCACCTGCGCGGAAGTCGCCCTGGGCTTCAACCGGGAGCAGGCGTCGATCGAAGCGTTGCGCTGTTTGAACTGCAAGGATCCGAAGTGCATCGAGGCCTGCCCGCTGCACATCGACATCAAGAGTTTCATCGCCCGGATGGTGGACGGCGATCTGGGCGCCGCCTTCGAAAGAATTAGCCAAGACACACCCTTCCCGGGCATCTGCGGGCGCGTTTGCCAGCACGAGCTGTACTGCGAGAAAGCTTGCCTGCTCGGCGGCCCGAAGACCAAGCTCGAGCCGGTGGCCATCGGGTCGCTGGAGCGCTTCCTGGCGGATTCCCAGCGCATGTCGAGCGAGCGGCGGCTGCCCGCGGTGGCCCCGCCGAACGGGCTGCGAGTCGCGCTGGTGGGCAGCGGCCCGGCCTCGCTGATCGCGGCATTCGACCTGGTCCGCAAGGGCTATCGCGTCACGATTTTCGAAGCGCTGCACAAGCTCGGCGGCGTCCTGGCCTATGGCATCCCGCCGTTCCGGCTACCCCGGGAGATCCTCAACGAGGAGATCGAGCTCCTGCGCGCGCTGGGCGTCGAGTTTCGCAGGAATTTCAGTGTCGGCAAGACCTCTACCATCGACGAACTGTTCGCGCAGGGTTACGCAGGCGTGTTTGTGGGTACCGGCGCGGGCCTGCCGCACCTGATGGGGATTCCGGGAGAGAACCTGGTCGGGGTGTACACGGCCAACGAATTCCTGACGCGCATCAACCTCATGGAGGCATACCAGTTCCCCTTGAACGACACTCCGGTGCGCGTGGGCTCGCGCACCGTAGTGGTGGGCGGCGGCAATTCGGCCATGGACGCGGCGCGCTGGGCCAAGCGGCTGGGCAGCCAGAGCGTCATCTTGTTCCGGCGCGGGCGGGCGGAGCTGCGCGCGCGCCTGGAAGAGATCGAGCACGCCGAGGAGGAGGGCGTACACTTCGAGTTCCTGGCCGCGCCGGTGCGGCTGTTCGGCGACGAGAACGGCATGCTGCGCGAAATGGAGTGCATCCGCATGCAGTTGGGCGAGCCCGACGAATCGGGGCGGCCGTCGCCAGTGCCAATTCCCGGCTCGGAGTACCGGGTCCCGGTGGACACGGTGGTGATGGCCATTGGCCAGAGCCCCAACCCGACGGTGCAACGCGCCACCCCGCAGTTGCTCACCAAGCGCGGCAGGATCGTGATCGACGAAGCGGGCCAGACCAGTCTGCCCAACATCTTCGCGGGCGGGGACGTGGTGCGCGGCGGCGCCACCGTGATCCTGGCCATGCGCGACGGACGCGTGGCGGCCGAAGCCATCGATCGCGCACTCAGCGGCAAGGCCCCGGCCACGGGTGTCCCGGAGGCGTCCGAGCATGGCGCCGCGGGCTACCGCGTCATGAGCAAGAGCCTGCTCACGCTGGAGGTCGCGCGCTTGGAGATCCGCGCGCCCGAGATCGCACGCCACTGGAAGCCGGGGCAATTCATCATCCTGCGGCCCACGCCCTCCAGCGAACGCATCCCGCTGACGCTGGTGGATGGCGACCCGGACCGGGGCAGCATCCAGCTCGTCGTCCAGGCCCTGGGGAAGACCTCGCGCCAAACGATCGCGCTGGAAGCGGGCGAACTCGTCTCGGACCTGCTGGGACCCCTGGGCATGCCCGCTACCATCGAGAAGGTTGGCCTGGTGTTGTGTGTGGCGGGAGGTGTTGGCACCGCCGAACTGCTACCCGTAGCCCGCGCGTTCCGCCAGGCCGGCAATCGGGTCATCGCGCTGTGCGGAGCCCGCTCCACCGCCCACATCATCCTGGATCAGGAACTGCGCGCCGCCGCGGATGAGGTTTACTGGGCCACCGACGACGGCTCGGGGGCTTTCCACGGCAACGTGGTGGACCTGATGCGCGCCTGGAAGCAGGAGCATGGCCTCACCCCCGGCGCCGCCCACGTGATCGGCCCGATCCCGATGATGCGCGCCGCCGCCGCGCTCACGCGCGAGTGGGGCGTGCCCACCTTCGCCAGCCTCAACCCCATCATGGTGGATGGCACCGGCATGTGCGGCGGCTGCCGCGTGACGGTGGGCGGCAAGGTCCGCTTCGCCTGCGTGGATGGGCCCGAATTCGACGCCCACCAGGTCGATTTCGACGAGCTCACGCGCCGCAATCGCGCCTACCTTGCGCAGGAGAAGCTGGTGCTGGAACAGCATCTCTGCCGCGTCGGCCTGGGACAGTAGAACCGTGCTAGGGTCGAAAGTGGAGCCCCGTGTCCGCTACCGACGCCGATCGTGAAAAGAGACGAGCCGCAGGCAGTTCGGTCTTTGCGGCGGTTGGACTGACCGGATTCAAGATCGTCGTGGGACTGACGACCGGAAGTCTGGGCATCCTGGCCGAGGCGGCCCATTCCGGCCTGGACCTGGTGGCCGCGCTGATGACCTGGATGGCGGTGCGGATCTCCGGCAAACCCGCCGACCGCGACCACCGCTACGGGCACGGCAAAGTAGAGAATCTGTCCGCTCTGGCGGAGACCGTGCTGTTGCTGATCACCTGCGCGTGGATCATCTTCGGCGCCGTGAATCGGCTGATCGAGCACAAGATCGAGATCGAGGTGAACCTCTGGTCGTTCGCGGTGATGATCACGTCGGTGGTGGTGGACGTCTCCCGCTCCCGCATGCTGTACCGCGTGGCCAAGAAGTTCAACAGCCAGGCGCTGGAGGCCGACGCGCTGCACTTCAGCACGGATGTCTGGAGCTCGACGGTGGTCATCCTGGGCTTGATCTCGGTGAAGTTGAGCGAATGGGTGCCGGGTTGGGGCGGTCTGCGCTATGCCGACGCCGTGGCGGCCATTATCGTGGCGGTGATTGTGGTCCAGGTCAGCATCAAGCTGGGACATCGCACCGTCGCCGCGCTGCTGGACACCGCGCCGGCCGGACTCGAGGAGACGATCAGCTCGGCGGTCTCGGCGCTGCCCGGCGTCAACGACTGCCACAATGTCCGCCTGCGCTATTCCGGGCCGCAGTTGTTCGTCGACATCCACATCCTGGTGGACGGCAACCAGAGCCTCCGCGCGGCGCACGCGCTGACCGAGGAAATCGAGCGCACGATCCAGAAACTGGTTCCGCAGGCCGATGTCACCGTGCATCCCGAGCCGGTGTAGGGGCGGGCAACGGTAGATCCCGCCGGCCGGTTACAGCTCGGTGTCCACCTCGCGCTGAAGACCCGCGAGATCCAGGAGCTGGATCTCGCGTTTGTGCACCCGCATCGACCGCGTTGACGGTTGCGGGATAGGGTTCCCCGTCGAATGGAGGAACTTCGGCGACGCTGGACGGAGCGGCCTCGATCGCCAGCATGATCTCCCGCCCCGTGCCCGGGGTCTTGTAGATTTTGACGCTTCCTTGCGCGATCAGGAACAGCCCGCTGCACGGCTCCCCCTCACGGAATAGTACCTGCCCGGCGGGATAGCGCTTTTCCATCGCGCGCGCGGCCAGGGACTCGATCTCCCAAGGCGCTAGCCCGGCGAACAGCGGAACCTGTTGAAAGATGACAACCTTGTGCACAGACATGGCGAAGTCCGAAGACCGCGTGGATCCATGAATACTGTAGCGCACGGGGCGCGCCCGGTTCCCTCGGCCGGAACCCTGCCCGGGGCCGCGAGGAAAATTCTGGCGATTTGTGGTTCGGGTTTCGCACTTAGTAGTGAAGGAAGGGAGGCGCCTGAGGCCGGGACAAAGATCGCACGTATTTCCGGCCGGTTTATCGCTCTTATGATGGGCTTAGTGTTTGAAAGGGTTGTGTTTTCTTGTGGAGCGTGCTCTAATAAAAAGAGATCCGCGCGCCGCTCTCAAGATCGCTCCTTCGGGGTTCAGGCGGCGGATAAGACGCATCCCTCGTGAGCTGAGTTGGGAGCCGAAGGTTCACCTCATCAGAGGAGGTCGGAGTCAATGCCGGTGCTGCAAAGAAAGGACGCGGCTGCTACACGGGAATGCCGCCCCTTCGAACCAGTCACTCGCCCCCACCCCCCTTCAGAGCCCGAAGTTTATCCGCAACCGGAGAGGATCGTATCGGTGTTGGCGGTCAGTCCTTTCGAGGACGATCACATTTTTCTGGGAAATATCTTCAGCCACTCGAACTGGCATATTCGCGGGGTGAGGTGCTGGCGCGATGCGCTCGACCACCTTTCCGAGCACCGGACTGCAGTCGTGGTTTGCGAGCGGGACCTGCCCGACACCGACTGGAAGCGGGTGCTGGCCGAGTTGGGTTCGATGCCGGATCCCCCACTGCTGATTGTGACCTCGCGATGGGCCGATGATTACCTCTGGGCGGAAGTGCTCAACCTGGGTGGTTACGATGTGCTGATGAAGCCATTCGACCAGACTGAGGTGGTCCGTGTGGTCAGCCTGGCCTGGTTGAACTGGAAGGACAACCGCGACCGGGTGCGCAGAAACGCTGCGCCCAGGCTCGCCGCCGTTGTCGGCCTTTGACCGTTGTCTTTCCGCGGGCCTCCGCGGGAAGATGGAGGAATGAGATTGTTTGCCGGGGCGATGTGCTGCGCCCTGCTCGCCGCGCTCTCCGCAGCGGCCGAGCTGAATAAACAGACCGTCCAGGCGTTCGAGCGCTACACTCGCGCCACCGAAACCCGACTGGAGGAGAAGCGCGCCAGCGGTCCCTTCCTGTGGACGGATGAATCGCCCGAGCGGCTCCGACAGGTGCGCGAAGGTCAGATCGCCATTGAGCCCTGGAGCGGCAAGGGCGATCTGGAAGTGTCCAGCGGCCTTATCCACGACTGGATTGGCGCCGTCTTCCTCCCCGGTGTGACGCTGGCGCGGACGCTGGCCTCGGTTCAGGACTACGACCATCACAAAGATGCCTACAAACCAGAGGTCATCGAGTCCCGCCTCCTCAGCCGCAATGGCAACGAATTCAACGTCTACATGCGGCTGCGCAAGAAGAAGGTCATCACCGTGGTCCTGGACACCGAGCACGAGGTCCACTACTTCCAACTGGATTCCACGCGCTGGTACAGCCGGTCCTACAGCACCAAGATCGCCGAGGTCGAAAACCCGAACCAGCCGGATGAGCGCCAACTGCCGGTCGGCGCCGGCCACGGCTTCCTGTGGCGCCTGTACAGCTACTGGAGATTCCAGGAGCGCGACGGCGGAGTCTACGTCGAGTGCCAGGCCCTCTCTCTGACGCGCAACGTGCCGCTCGGCTTGGGTTGGCTCATCGAGCCGATCATCCGCCAGCTTCCGCGGGAATCCCTGGCCAACACCCTGCGTGCGACCCGTGACGCGGCGCTGGCCAAAGCCGCGGCCTCGCGGTGAGGGGATGGTGGACCTCAGCGCTTGCCAAGGAATTGCTTCACGCCACCAACCTTTTGCCACAAGGCGATCCACTCTCGGTTCATCTCGTCGAGGATGGCCTCCAGTTGGGTGAGGTCGGCTGGCTCGAGGGGGCGCGAATGGTGAATCTCTCTTTCGTCCTCGTCAAAGTCGCAACTGCCAGGGTGCCGCATCGAGGCCCAGGCGCGTTCGGCGACCTCTGGGTCGGCGAAACTGAGCGAGACAACCGCGTTGAGCGGTGGGGTGTCATCCCCCCACCAGATGTAATTCCAGAGGTCGCACTTGGCACCGCTCGGGCGCCCGATCTTCGCGCCCAGGGACGCCCATGTCCCATCAATGTTGCCAGAACTGAGGGAAGACGGACCTGCGAACGGCTTGACTTGCTTTGCCTGTAGCGGCAACCCGAGAGCATCACCGAGTTCGGTCAGGTGCCGCTTCATGGCAGCGCAGCACATGTCCTGCACCTGCTGGCCAAAGTCGCTCAGGGCGAGTAGAGCTTGAGGATAGGACTTGGCGCCCTCTTCAAGCAGAGGGTTGGACTTGGGTTGCACTGGCATCACGAACCTCCTTTGAGGCACATTTCGAGGTGCCTCGCGACACGCGAATACAGCAGCGGCGACTCCGCCGCCTCAAAGCTCGGGAACCCTAACAGGTTCTGTTCCACCGCCCCCACAAACGCCAGCGCCATGGCTGCGACGAGGGGTTTCCGGCGGGCAAAATCCGGCAGCTCGCGCCTAAGTCGGATGCAGATGTCCGCCCACTGCCGCACCGCGAAGCCTTCGTAGCTCTCTCTTTCCGCATCCAGCACGATCAGCACGCCCTTGGCGTGCCAGCGATCAATGTGATTCCGGTAGCGGCCGAGCTGATACTTGAGGTCGTCTTCCTGGGCGCAACCGAGCTTGGTTTCCACGATCACGCGCTCCTTGGCGCCAAGCTTGACGACAATGTCCAGGCGGTCCCCGGACTTGAGCGGGAATTCTGCTTCGGTCCGGAGTTCATCGGCTTCACCCGGTGCGTCCTCCAGCCCCAACACGCGCCAAACAGCTTCGGCGCTTCCAAGCTGCCGGAGCACCCAGGCCAGCCACCGTGAGTACGCCGGCTCGTAGCTGCGCTCCAGCCAGCCCATTTCGACCGAGAGCGGATCGCCGAGTCCGCCGAGCCGCCCCTGGTATTGCCGAATGAGATCGTGCACGCGCCCCTTGGTGGCCTCGCCCAGTTGCGTGGCGGCGTCGATCATGCGGCGGGCGGAGCCCCAGGTCGCGGACTGGGCGGCGGGCGCTAGCGCAGCCCACCGTCGCATCACCCCGGCGAGTTGTCCCGCCCTCATGGAGGACAGTGTACTCTCGTGAGATGGCTGCCGCAACCGGGCGGCACGGGGGTTTGCGAGTCGCATTTCGAGTCCGGGGATGGGAGAATATGTCTGTTGCGTGCGATATGAAGGTCACATACGATCCGGAGGTGGACGTCCTCAGCATCCTGTTGAGCGACGCCCCCGTTGAGGAAAGCGACGAGGACAAGCCCGGTGTGATCCTCGATTACGACAGGAGCGGCAACGTGGTCGCCCTCGAGATTCTGGATGCCTCCAAGCGCATGGGCAACCCGTTGTCCGTGGAGTACGCGGTCACACGTTGATTCTCACGGCCCTCCTCCTCGCGCTGAACCTGGCGGACGCGGTGCCGGCGCGCTGGCCTTCCGTCGATCCTAAAACTCTCGAGTTACTCGCGAATACGCCGGTCAACATGTTGCTCGTCGATCGGGCGCCCGCCTCGGCCGCGTTTGCGGAGCAGGCGGCGGCGCGCGGGGTTACGGTGCTGGTGGCCGTCCGGTCCGGCGTAGACGTCGCCGCTTCCGCGCGCCGCGCGGTAGCCTCCAAGCTGGCCGGGATTGTTCTCGAAGGCGAGTTTCCACCCACTGCGGCGCAGGCTGTGCGCGACGTGGGCCTGGTAGTGATCGAGCTTCCGCCCCGCAGCGCCATCCGCTTCGACCCCGCCGCGCCGGTGATTGGCTCGTATCAGGGCGTTTGGCCGGGCATCCGGCCCCAGACCAAGGCTGCCGCGACCGGAGGCCCCTGGATCGAGACGAATACCGGTTTCCTCCGCTTCCTGCGCGCTGCCACCACGGCGCCGGTTTGGATCGGCAACCTGCCGCCGCCCAAGACGATCATCCCCGCCGAGGCTTACCTTCAGGCCATTTGCGATGCCGCGGTGGCCGGCGCCCGCTGGATTGTGGCCCTCGATGATGGCTTCAGCGCCCGCCTGCTGGCCCGCGAGCCGGGCGCGCTCAACGACTGGCGCCGCATCGGCGCCCTGTTGCAGTTCTTCGAGGAGTACAAGGAGTGGCGGAGCTGGCAACCTTACAGTCGGCTGGCTGTCGTTCAGGATGCCGACAGCGGCGCGATGCTTTCGGGCGGAATCCTGGACATGATCGTCACGCGCCACATGCCGGTGCGCCCCGTGCCCGTCCCGAAACTCACCACGGAGGCGCTGGAAGGCGCAAAATGGGCGGTCAACGTCGATCCCGCCGCGCTCGCGCCCGCCCAGAAAGACGTTCTGCGGGCCTTCACCCGCGCCGGCGGCACCCTGCTCAACGGCCCGCCCGGCTGGAAATTCCCCGCACCGCGCGACAACCAGATCACCCTGGGCGAAAAAGAGCTCGCCCAGATCGACGACATCTGGAAAGGCATGAACTCGATGATCGGCCGCACCAACCTCGGCGTCCGCCTGTTCAACGTCGCGGGAACGCTCTCCTCGCTGCTCGGCGCGCCGGATGGCAAGCGCGTCGTGCTTCAGTTGGTGAACTACACCAACTACCCGGTGGAATCCGTCACCGCGCACGTGCTCGGCAAGTTCACGCGCGCCCGGTTGTACTCTCCCGGCAAGCCCGCCCGCGATCTGGAGGTCTACCCGCTCGAGGACGGGGTCGGCGTCGATATCCCGCAGGTAGCAGTCCTGGCCGCGATCGTACTAAACACAACGGCTTAAGTAATTGCGCATAGACGACGGAGGGTGTCGTTCCGCCTGTCCCAGGTTGCGAACTCCGATTCGACGGCTGCGGTGACTTCTTCCAGCTTCCCAAAATAGCG